>CAJXLJ010000001.1 GCA_913055785.1 uncultured Parvularculaceae bacterium
ATCCTCACCGAAAACCTCACCGGGCTCGCCCGGCTAGTGCGCATGTGCGCCGTGCCGGCAATGGAAAATGTCGCACTCTGGCATGAGCGCGACATCTCGCACTCATCGGTCGAGCGCGGCATCGGGCCGGATGCGACGATCCATCTCGACTTCGCCCTTCACCGCCTCGCTGGCGTCGTCGAAAATCTCGTCGTTTACCCCGAGCGCATGAAGGACAATCTCGACCGGCTCGGCGGGCTGATCTTTTCCCAGCGCGTGCTCCTGGCGCTCACGCAGGCCGGCGTCTCGCGCGAGGATTCCTATTCCTTCGTCCAGCGCAACGCCATGCCGGCCTGGCGCGGCGAAGGCGCTTTCCTCGACAACCTGAAAGCAGACAAGGACGTCGCCGCGAAAATCCCCGCGTCCGACCTCGATGCGCTGTTCGATCTTGGGTTTCACACAAGACACGTCGACACGATCTTCATGCGGGTGTTCGGCGGCTGACCGCAACCGCCCGCCGCGCTGTTTGGGCGCGTTGCGGCGGCCGCTCCGCCCCCTCATATGAGCCCCCATGAGCGATCACATTCAACATTTCGGCGGCGAGGTCGATGGGCCCCGGGACTGGCGCCAGGCCGTCTCGCGCGGCCTTAAAAAGCGCTGTCCCCAGTGCGGGCGCGGCTCCCTGTTCAAGGGCTATTCGAAACCGGCCCAGACCTGTGATGTCTGCGGGCTCGACTTTACCGGCCACCAGGCCGACGACGCCCCGCCCTATGTCACCATCATGCTTGTCGGCCATATCGCGATCCCGCTGGCGCTCGCCATGGAAGAGATCGTGGACCCGCCGATCTGGGTGCAGTTCGCCCTCTGGGCCCCGCTGATGCTGGCGGCGAGCATGCTGCTGCTGCCGATCTCGAAGGGCGGCCTCATAGGGCTGCAATGGGCCAACCGAATGCACGGCTTCGCCGACCCGGCGGAAAAACAGGCCTTTTAACCGGTCAAAAAGCCCCGCTTCCGCCTTGACATGGCGACTTTGCTGAGTAGTTTCGCCGCTCGCCGCGACACTCGCGGTCCAAGGAGATTCCAATGGCCAAGCCGACCACGATCAAAATCCGGCTCAATTCCACCGCCGACACCGGTTTTTTCTATGTGACCAAGAAAAACACTCGGACGATGACGGAAAAGATGGTGCTCAAAAAGTACGATCCGATCGCGCGCAAGCATGTGGAATTCAAGGAAGGCAAGATCAAGTAAGCCCTTCCCCGGTCCGAATGCAGCAAAGCCGCCCCCGAGGGCGGCTTTTTTATTTCGCTGAGGACCGGCGGGCCCCGAAGAATCTTAAGCCGCGCTCTTGATGACCCGGTTGCGGCCGCCGGTTTTGGCCCCGTAAAGGGCTTCATCGGCGCGTTTGATCAGCTTCTGGGCGGTGTCGCCCTTCGGGCCGTTCTCGGTGGTCGCCAGTCCGATGCTGACCGTGACATTGATCTCGTCGCGGCCGCTGTTGACGACATATTTCTGGTTGGCGATCTCATGGCGGAGCCGTTCGGCGACGACCGATGCAAACGCCATATCCGTATCCGGCATCGCCACGAGAAATTCCTCGCCGCCATAACGGCAGGCGAGATCGATGCCCCGCACCGAACGCGAGATGCCGTCGGCGAATTCCTTGATAACACGGTCGCCGGCGTCGTGACCGTAGGTGTCGTTGATCTGCTTGAAATGATCGATGTCGAGAATCATCACCGCCAGCGGCCGGCCGGTCCATTGCGCCCGGTCGAACATCGCCGAGAGATGGCTGGCCAGATAGCGGCGGTTGTAAAGGCCGGTGAGCTGGTCCGTCACCGCCATTTCAAGGCTCGCCTGGAAGGACGAACGCAACTGGTTGACGTAGCGCATGCGGCGCAACTGGGTGTTGACCCGCGCAGTCAGTTCATTCCTGTCGATCGGCCGGGTCAGATAATCGTTAACGCCGATATCGAGCGCGCGAACGAGCTTACGCGTATCGCCCTGGCGAACCACGGCGAGGATGGGCGTCAGCCGGGTTTCCTCAAAAGACCGGATCGAGGAGCACAACCGCAACGGATCCATGCTTTCGAGCGACATATTCACGACAATCAGATCGAAATCGCCGGAGCGGGCGCGGCCGAGCGCGACTTCCGGATCGATTTCGCTCGAAATCTGATGCCCGCCGCCCAAAGCCTTTTTCAGGCGTTCGGTCTGTTCCTCATTATCGTCGATGATGAAAATCCGACTCTCGTCGTTGGCGCTGTCGACATCGATATTATCGACGACGCCAAGCCCCTTGCCGGTCGCATAGCGCGCCCGCAGTTCATCGGTCATCATTTTGAGGCGCGTAAGACTGCGCACCCGCGCGAACAGCGCGAGATCCTCAACCGGCTTGGTCAAAAAGTCATCAGCGCCGGCCTCAAGGCCCGCCACGCGATCAGCCTGCTGATCAAGCGCCGTCACCATGACGACCGGGATGTGCATTGTTTCCGGGGCCGCTTTCAGGCGCCGGCAGGTCTCAAACCCGTCAAGGCCGGGCATCATCACATCGAGCAGAATGATGTCAGGCTGTTCCGAAGCCGCCAGTTCAAGCGCCTCCTGGCCGGAAAAAGCCCCGATCACGTCGAAATACTCGGCGCGAAGCTTCGCTTCGAGCAGTTTGACGTTCGGCTCCAAATCGTCGACGACCAATACGCGCGCCGTCATAGGCTAGGCCCCCCGCGGGAAAAACGATCTCAATTTGGCCTAACTTAGTCCAAATACCTTTTCACTTTCTCAAGAAACGAGACGACCGAGATGGGTTTGGCGATATAATCTTCGCATCCGCCCTGTCTGATTCGTTCTTCATCGCCCTTCATCGCGAATGCGGTCACCGCGATGACCGGAATATCCGCAAGCGTGGCGTTTTCCTTGAGTTTTTGCGTGACTTCGAGGCCGGACACTTCAGGCAGCTGGATGTCCATGAGAATAAGGTCGGGACGGTGTTCGGCGGCGAGTTTCAAGGCTTCCGGCCCGGTTCGCGCTTCGATTGTGTCATAGCCATGCGCCTCGAGCAGATCATGAAACAGTTTCATGTTCAGCTCGTTGTCCTCGACGATCAGAACCGTCTTTGGAAGCGCCGACATATCAAGCTTTTCCATTGCCGACATTATTCGCCTTCGTACTCCGTCGCGAGCGCCGAATCAGCGCCGCTGGTAGTAAGTTTTGCGACAAAGGTCTTAATCGATTGTTTATCCTGACGCGGCTCCTCGCTGATTTTTTCCCGGTTTTCTGGTAACCATTTGTTAAATGATTGATACCGCCGAATCCGCCTTCTGCCGCGCCTGCTTTGTGGTTTGCGGCCCTGCCGAGCCGCGCTGCGCGGCCTGCGGCGCGCGGCGTATCATCAGCCACCCCGAGCTTTTCGCCCTGTCGATCGCCCATCTCGACTGCGACGCTTTTTATGCGGCCATTGAAAAGCGCGACAATCCGGAACTGGCGGACAAGCCGGTGATTATCGGCGGCGGCGTCCGGGGGGTGGTTTCGACCGCCTGCTATGTGGCGCGCACCTATGGCGTCAAATCGGCGATGCCGATGTTCAAGGCTCGCCAGGCCTGCCCCGACGCTGTCATCATAAAGCCGAACATGGCGAAATACGCCGACGTCGGCCGCGCGGTCAGACTGATGATGCTCGACCTGACTCCAATGGTCGAGCCGCTCTCTATCGACGAGGCGTTCATGGACCTTTCCGGCACGGCGCGGCTGCATGGGGCGCCGCCGGCGATTACCCTCGCAAGGTTGCAGGCGCGTATCGAAAACGAGCTCGGCGTTACGGCGTCTGTCGGACTTTCGCACAACAAGTTCCTCGCCAAGATGGCCTCGGATTTCGACAAGCCGAAAGGATTTTCCGTAATCGGAAAATCCGAGACGCTGGAATTTCTCGCCAGCCTGCCGGTCCGGATGATCTGGGGCATTGGCGCGGCGATGGCGGCGAAGCTTGAACAGGACGGGATCACCTCCATCGCGCAACTGCAGAAGATGGACGCGTCAAGCCTCGGCAAGCGCTATGGTGAACTCGGCCTTCGTCTCGCGCGCCTTTCACAGGGGCAGGATGCGCGGCGCATCAAACCGGAACGGGAAACCAAGAGCGTTTCATCCGAAACGACATTCAACAAGGACATCTCGGATGTTAGGCTGCTCGAGGACATTCTCTGGGAACTCTGCGAGAAAGTTTCCGCTCGCATGAAAGCGAGCAATTTTGAAGGCCGCGTCGTGACGCTGAAACTCAAGACCGCGAAGTTCAAAACCATCACCCGCCGGCGCACGCTGGAGGCTCCCGCCAATCTCGCCCGTACGACCTTCGCCGCCGCCAAGCGCATGCTCCATGAGGCGGCGGACGGGCAATCCTACCGGCTGATCGGCGTCGGCTACTCCGCTCTCTCGACCGCCGGCGGCCACAAGGAGGCGGACCTCTTCGGCGGCGAAACCGTTCGCGTCGCAGCCCAGGAAAAGGCGATCGACGCCATTCGGGAAAAGTACGGCCGCGACGCCGTGAAGGCCGGGCGCACATTGCGCTCGCCTCGCGATTAATCGCGCGCGATTGACCGCCCTTGATCGACGGCGCCTGATTGACGATCTGAGGGCGAGCGACAAGACTGTCACTTGAAGCAACAAGGAACACCCATGTCCCGCATCGACCGCCAACTCGCCGAACTCGGCGTCGTCCTGCCCGAACCCGTCGCGCCGGTGGCGAATTACGTCCCTTACGTAGTCGCCGGCAATCTCGTCTTCATTTCCGGCCAGGTTTCGATCACGCCGGACGGGCTGATTTCCGGAAAGCTCGGCCGCGAACTCGGGCTGGACCAGGGCGTTCAGGCGGCGCATGCCTGCGGCGTCAATCTCATCGCCCAGCTCAAGGCGGCCTGCGGCGGCGATCTCGACAGGGTAAAGCGGGTCGTCAAACTGGGCGGCTTCGTCAACTGCACCGACGCCTTCGCCGATCAGCCGAAAGTCATCAACGGCGCCTCGGACCTGATGGTGGCGGTGTTCGGCGACAACGGAAGACATGCGCGGGCTGCCGTCGGCGCGCCCTCGCTACCCATGAACGCCGCCGTTGAAGTCGACGGAATTTTCGAGATCGCCTGATGGCGGACGGTTCGGACGCATTACTCGCGCGCACCGTTTCTTCGATCCATGAGATCGGCGCGGACGTCTGGAACGCTCTCGCCAACCCGCCGGACCGGCCGTTCAATCCGTTCGTCGCATTCGACTTTCTTGCCGCGCTCGAAGACTCAAAATCAGTCGCCCCTGAGGCCGGATGGGCGCCGATGCACCTTGTGCTTGAGGAAACAGGCGCCGTCTCCGGGATTGTCCCTCTCTATGTCAAAGGTCACAGCCAGGGCGAATATGTGTTCGACCATCACTGGGCGGACGCCTATGAGCGCGCGGGCGGACGGTATTATCCAAAGCTCGTCGCCGCCGCGCCGTTCACGCCGGTTCCCGGGCCCCGCCTGCTCGCCGGAAGCAGGGACGCGCAGATCAACCTCGCGGCCGCCCTCAGGCAGGTGTCCGAAAAGCTCGGCGTTTCATCCGCACACGTTAATTTTATCGATGCCGGAGAACAGGAACCGCTGGCCCGCGCCGGTTTCCTCCCGCGCATGGGCGAGCAGTTTCACTGGTTCAATCGAGGGTATGCGACTTTTGAGGACTTTCTCGCCGCCCTCGCCTCCCGCAAGCGCAAGGCGGTGCGCCGGGAACGGCGCGAAGCGGCCGAAGGCCTCGAAATTCGCCGCCTTGTTGGCGATGAGATCGAGGAGCGCCACTGGGACGCGTTCTGGCTTTTTTATCAGGACACCGGCGCGCGCAAATGGGGCCAGCCTTACCTCACCCGTACGTTCTTTCGGCTGATCGCCGAGCGGATGGCCGACCGGCTGATGCTCATTGTTGCGGAACGGAACGGCGCCCCCATCGCCGGCGCGCTTAACTTCATCGGCGGAGATACGCTCTACGGCCGTTACTGGGGCTGCACCGAAGACGCGCCGTTCCTGCATTTCGAACTTTGCTATTATCAGGCGATTGAAGCCGCTATCGAGCGCGGCCTTGAGCGGGTCGAAGCGGGCGCGCAAGGCCAGCACAAGATCGCCCGCGGCTATGAGCCGGTTCCGACTTATTCCGCGCATTTCATCGCCGATCCCGGTTTTCGCAAGGCGATCGCCGATTATCTCGACGCCGAGCGGGAACAGACCGGCATGGAAATCGAGGCGCTAAAAGGCTACGTTCCATTTCGAAAACAGCCGTAAACGCGAGAACTCATGAAAGTCATCAAACGCACCAGAAATGCGCAGGAAGCAAAAATCATCGTCAGTTTCCTCAACGCACACGACATCGATGCGGAACTGCTCGACGGCGCTTTCAATTCTGTCCTGCCGAGCGTGACAAGCGTACGCATCGCAGTGCCCGAAGAACAGGAACAAGAGGCGCTGAAACTTCTCGCCGACGCCGACAACCAAGCCGACCGGGAGACCGATTGATGAGTCTTGAGACGACTTACGACGCAGACAATATTTTTGCGAAGATCATCCGCGGCGAAATCCCGTCGGTCAAACTCTATGAAAACGACAAAACGCTGGCCTTCATGGATGTCTTTCCCCAGAGCGAAGGCCACTGTCTCGTCATCCATAAATCGGCGACCGCGACAAATTTGTTCGATATCAATACGGACGACCTCGCCGCGCTCATCGCCGCCGTGCAAAAGGTCGCGAGCGCAGTGCGCGACGGCCTAAAGCCGGACGGATTGCGGATCATCCAGTTCAACGGCGCGCCGGCCGGACAGACCGTCTACCATCTCCACTTCCACATCATGCCGGTCTATGAGGGCGAGGCGCTCGGCCGCCACGGGTCCGGGGAGCCCGCCGACCCTGCGGCTCTTGAGAACATCGCGGCGAAAATTCGCGCGGCGCTTTAGTTTCCGGCAGCTTTCAAGGTTAACGGTTTCTGTACGAGACGTAGAGAAAACAATCAGCACCGTATACGGATTTTTTCGCTTACCCGGTTAGAAACCTTAGCGTCCGGCCGAAACGCCGCGCGATCAAGACCGTCTGTCATCTAACCGAGGCGTAGAATGCGCAAAAATCAAACCAAATTTTCGGGCGTTATCAGCCGTATCCGTCAGTTTGCCGAAGACCGGGCCGGCTCAACCGCCATGGAATACGCAATCATCGCCGCACTGATATCGGTCGCGATCATCGCCGGCGTCACGTCGATCGGCAACAGCACCAGCGCCAATTTCGACAACGTCAACACGACCCTCGAAGGCGAATAAGCCCGGCAATTGCTGCGTCTGCCTACTGCACCAGCGCCGGCACGTTTGAGCCGTCGCCGCTATCCTTTTTCGACCCTGCCGGATCGTCCTCATCGGGGACATATTCGAAGGCGAGCTTCGACTTGTCTCCGGCGTCGACGAACACTTTCACGAGACCGCCGTTCTTCAGGCTGCCGAACAGGATTTCATCGGCGATCGGCTTCTTGACGTTCTCCTGAATGACCCGAGAGAGCGGGCGGGCGCCCATCTCTTCATCAAAGCCGCGCTCGGCGAGCCAGCGCGTCGCATCATCGGAAAGCTCGAAGGTCACTCCGCGGTCGGCAAGCTGCACTTCAAGCTGCAGGACGAACTTTTCAACGATACGGTCGATGATCGCCGGTGAAAGGCCAGCAAAGTGGATCGTCGCGTCGAGCCGGTTACGGAACTCCGGCGAGAACATCCGCTTGATCGCCGCGTCCGTCTCATCCGATTTCTTGCCGCCGGCGAAGCCGATAGCGAATTTCGCTGCGTCCGCTGCGCCCGCATTTGTGGTCATGATGATGATGACATTGCGGAAATCGACCTTTCGGCCATTGGTGTCGGTGAGCTGGCCGCTGTCCATCACCTGCAGAAGGATATTGAATATCTCCGGATGCGCCTTCTCGATTTCATCGAGCAGAAGCACGGAATGCGGTTGCTGGTCGATGGCGTCGGTCAGGAGCCCGCCCTGATCGAACCCGACATAGCCCGGCGGGGCGCCGATCAGACGGGAAACCGTGTGGCGCTCCATATATTCGGACATGTCGAAACGGATGAGTTCGACGCCCATCACCAGCGCCAGTTGCTTGGCGACTTCAGTTTTGCCGACGCCGGTCGGCCCGGCGAACAGATAAGAGCCGATCGGCTTTTCCGGTTCGCGAAGACCCGCGCGCGAGAGCTTGATCGCCGCCGCGAGCTGATCGATCGCCTCGTCCTGACCGTAAACGACGCGGCGCAAATCCTCGCCGAGTTTGGCCAGGCGTTCCGTGTCGGACTTCGACACGGTTTTCGACGGAATGCGCGCCATCTTCGCGACGACTTCCTCGATTTCCTCAACGCCGATTGTCTTCTTGCGCTCGTTTTCAGCGAACAGCATCTGACGCGCGCCCGCCTCGTCGATCACATCGATCGCCTTGTCGGGGAGCTTGCGGTCGGTCATGTATTTCGATGAAAGCTCGGCCGCCGCACGGACCGCCTCTTCCGTATAGGTGACTTTGTGATGCTCTTCGAAATAGGGCTTCAGGCCGATCAGGATCTTGATCGTGTCTTCCTTTGACGGTTCGACCACGTCGATCTTCTGGAAACGCCGGGCAAGCGCCCGGTCCTTTTCGAAATGCTGGCGGAATTCCTTGTAGGTGGTCGAGCCCATGCAGCGCAGCGCCCCCGACTGCAGCGCCGGCTTCAACAGGTTCGAGGCGTCCATGGCGCCGCCGGAGGTCGCCCCAGCGCCGATCACGGTGTGAATCTCGTCAATGAAGAGGATCGCGTCCTCGTGCTCCTCGAGCTCCTTGAGAACGGCCTTGATGCGCTCCTCGAAATCGCCGCGATAGCGGGTGCCGGCCAGCAACGCGCCCATGTCGAGAGCGTAAATCGTTGAATGCGCGAGCACTTCCGGCACGTCCTCATCGACGATCTTGAGCGCGAGCCCCTCGGCGATCGCAGTCTTGCCGACGCCCGGATCGCCGACAAGCAACGGATTGTTCTTGCGGCGGCGGCACAGAATCTGGATCGAGCGTTCGACCTCAGCCTCGCGCCCGATGAGCGGATCGATCTTGCCGGCGCGCGCCTTGGCGTTGAGATCAACGCAGTAGGCTTCAAGCGCGCTCTGGTTTTTCTGCTGCTGCTCAGGGTCTTCGCTGACGCCGCGCGGCGCTTTCGGCTGCGCCTCGCCCGGACGTTTCGCGAGGCCGTGAGAAATGTAGTTCACCGCATCGAAACGGGTCATATCCTGCGCCTGCAGGAAATGCGCGGCGTGCGATTCGCGTTCGGCGAACAGCGCCACAAGAACATTCGCCCCTGTCACTTCTTCGCGGCCGGAAGATTGAACATGGATAACCGCCCGCTGGATGACGCGCTGGAAGCTCGCGGTCGGTTTCGCCTGTTCGTCGCCTTCCAGTTTCAAATTGGAAAGTTCGTTCTCGACAAACTCGTATAGCTGCCGGCGCAGAAGCTCGATATCGACATTGCAGGCGCGCATCACCGCCGCAGCATCGCGATCATCGGTCAGCGCCAGCAATAAATGTTCGAGCGTCGCCAGCTCATGATCGCGCTCGGTCGCAAGCGCGATCGCGCGGTGCAACGCTTCATCGAGACTTCTGCTGAAAGACGCCACTCGTTACTCCCGTTCCATCATGCACTGCAAAGGATGCTGATTGCGCCGCGACAGCTCCATCACCTGCGCGACCTTGGTCTCGGCCACTTCATAGGTGTAGACGCCGCAAAGGCCGACGCCGTTATTATGGACATGCAGCATGATCCGCACCGCCTCTTCCGCATCCTTCTTGAACACCGCCTGCAAGAGCCAGACGACAAACTCCTGCGGCGTGTAATCGTCGTTGAGGAGCATGACTTTGTAAAGCGACGGGCGCTTTGTCTTGGGCGCCGTTTTCGAAACCACGCCTACGCCAAAGCCGGGGCCGTCATTGTCATCTTCGTGTTCGTTCGACATCAGGTTCTTAAATCTATCGCGGATCATTGTGCGCCGCATCGAAAAAGCAGCGCCGCCATTACATAGGTAACCGCAGTTCGTTGAAAAGACGCAAATTCGCAAAAGCGGTCCGCCGCTTGTCGCAGTGCAAAACAAAAAGCCCGGCGGACAAGCCGCCGGGCTTTTGATTACGCAACAAACGCTATACGCAACTTACTGAAAATACTCTCAAATTCTTGCCGTTACGGGCGATAGGCCTGGATTTTTTCGACCAGCTCGCTGTAACGCGCCGTCAGCGGCTCAACCGTCTCTTTGGAGGTCTCAATCATCATTTCGGCGACTTTATTCACCTGACTGAGATTCTTCTCCATCGTCTCACGTACGAAACCGGAGTTGATATCGACGATTTCCTGAGCCGTTTTGGAAGTGGACGCGGCTTTCATCGCGGCGGCGCCTTCTTCAAAAGACGCTTTCACGAACGCCGTCTGCTCGCTGGTCAGCTTTTCAAAGCCTTTCGCGAAAGCACCGGCCGACGCCATCAGGGCTTCGAGCGAGCTTTTCTGGAAGTCAGCGATGGTGGAAACGCCCTCGGCGAATTTTTCATAACCTTGCTTGAAGGTGTCCGGGTTGAAGGCCGACATGGCCTCAAATCCGTTGGTGGCGTCGATTTTCTTGGCTGCTGTCATGGCAGGCTCCCTAGCGTTGTTTTCGGTTAGCGGCTTGAAATACAACTACTTTTGCCGCCAAAGAACTCATTGTGCATTGCACCATATGTACGGTCGCGCACAGAGTCAAGAAGTTTTTGTGCGCCGCACAATTCCCCTTAAACGGCGCAATCGTAAAGCTTTCATTAACGATGCATTTACCGCTGCAAGCGAAGATCAGTCTTGCCGTTGCGGCGGCGGCATATCCCTTGCTGGCGTTCGGAAAAAGCGCGTGAAATCGTCTTTTCGGGGTCGAACGTTGCCAGAAGCGGGTATTTTTTGGGGCGGCGGCTCTCAAGATATTGAAACGCGTGCTGGATTGGGCGAGGGTTCGCTATGAGCTGGGTTTTTCGTTGCGTATCGCTGTTCATGTTGGCGCTCATCCTCACGGGCGCAGCGAGCGCGCCTGCATCAGCCAATTCAAAATATGCGGCTTATGTTGTTCACGCTGATTCCGGCGATGTCTTCTTCGACCGTTACAGCACCGCCCGGCGCTACCCCGCGTCACTAACCAAGATGATGACGCTCTACCTGCTGTTTGAGGAAATCGAAGCGGGCAAGATTAAGCTTACCGACAAAATCACGATCTCGGCCCGGTCCGCCGGACAACCGCCGTCAAAGCTCGGGATCAAAGCCGGATCGACCATCACCGTGGAAACTGCGATTGAGGCCCTGGTCATCAAATCCGCTAACGACGTGGCGGCCGCTGTCGCTGAACATATATCCGGTTCTGAATGGCGTTTCGCCCAGAAAATGACGGCGAAGGCGCGCGCCCTGGGGATGCGCAGCACGACGTTCCGTAACGCTTCCGGTCTTCCCAATTCGAAACAGGTGACGACAGCGCGCGACATGGCGACGCTCGGTCAGCGCGTGATGCAGGATTTCCCGCAGCATTTCCATTACTTCAAGGCCAAGAGCTTTACATGGGACGGGCGGACCTACAGCACGCACAATGCGCTCGTAAAAACCTATGACGGCGCGGACGGTATCAAAACCGGCTATACGCGCCGCTCCGGCTTTAATCTCGTGACCTCTGCGGAACGTAACGGCCAGCAGCTGATCGGCGTCGTTCTGGGCGGCAGATCCTCACGCACCCGCGATGCGCATATGCGCCAGATTCTCGATACGGCGTTTGCGCAAATCAAAAGCAAACCGACGCTGGTCGCCGCGCTATACCGCAAAAAACCCGAGCCGCGCCTGAAGCCGACGCTTCTCGCCGCGCTCAACGCCAGGACGGCGGCCCCCACCATTGCGCAGAACGAAGAACTGCGCGGTGAAATCATGACGGCGGCGGCGTTCATGAGCGGGGATCAGGAAGACAAGCTGGGCGCGCTGATCGCCGCCGCCGACACCGACGATTTCAATGAATTTGAACAGACCCGCATCGCGTCGCTGAACGCAGCGGAGGGCTATCTCGGCGAAGGCGACCGTGAAGCGCTCAACGAATTCGCCTGGGGCGTTCAGATCGGCGCCTATTCCAACAAGGAACTGGCCCAGAAAGAACTCGAAGCCGCAGCGGCCAAAGCGCATATGACGAAGCGCGCACGCGCCATCGTTCCGCTCAAACGAGACGACGGCAGCATTCTTTACCGGGCGCGGTTTCTTGAATTGTCGGAAATCGAAGCCGCATCAGCCTGCACCGGTCTGAAGGACAAAGGCGTTTCCTGCTTCGTGATTTCCAACACTGAAAGCTGAGGGGCGTATCATCGCCTCCCTTACACCGTTTCCGGAACCTTCCCGGGCTGTAACGCCATCGCCTTGCGGATACGCACCTGACGGGCGACATTCAGCATGAACCGGCGTTCCTCGCTGATAAGTTCACATATCCGGACCGTCACCAGATCGAGCCGCTCATAAAGCTCGCGCAACTGCCGTGACAACAATTCGACCTGTGTAAAATCCTCCGCCCGTCCCATCAGGACGACCAGCTGATTGGCGCTTCGTCGCAGCATGTCCTTCTCTTTTTCAAGAAGGGCCAGATGCTGAATGTCTGTAATCGCCCCCATAACGGCCTCTCTCCTTGCCGCTGAGCCTGTAAAAATTAGATGGAAAGCTAAGTGTGTTCAAAGGGATACGCAACCCCTAGTTGATCAGATTTGCACCTCTCCGATCTCAATCCTTTGCGTGCGGCGCATCATCCGCCTTTGCCTCTCCGCCGCCTTCCCGTAAGTTGGCGAAAAAAGCGGAGGAGCAATCAGTGACCGCCCAGAACGAAATTTTCAAAGTCAGCGACACAGCGCTCAAAAACACCCTCACCGACGCCGCGAAGGCCGCCGACATGCGCGGCCGCGCGGCGGAAGACCCGGAAGGCTTCTGGTCGGACGTGGCGCAGCGCATCGACTGGATCAAGCCGTTTACGAAGGTCAAGGATGTCTCGTTTGACGCCGCCGATCTCCATATCAAATGGTTTGAAGACGGCGCGCTCAACGCCTGCGTCAACTGTCTGGATCGGCACCTGCCTCAGCGCGCAAACGATGTCGCCATCATCTGGGAGGGCGACGATCCCGACACCGACAAGAAAATCACGTTCGCGGAAGCCTTCGAGGAGACATGCCGGATGGCCAATCTCCTCAAGGCGCGCGGGGTCGAGCGCGGCGACCGGGTCGTTATTTATATGCCGATGATACCGGAAGCGGCCTACGCCATGCTCGCCTGTGCGCGCATCGGCGCGGTTCATTCGGTGGTGTTCGGTGGTTTCTCGCCGGAATCATTGGCGAACCGCATCGAGGATTGCGGCGCCGTCGCGGTTATCACTGCCGATGAGGGCCTGCGCGGCGGCAAGAAAGTGCCGCTTAAAGCCAATGTCGATAAGGCGATCGAAAACATCGACCATGTGCGGCTCGTACTCACGGTTGAGCGCACCAATGCAGACGTTCCCATGAAGGCGGGCCGCGATCTCTACTGGTTCGGCGAAGCGCGCGACGACGTCTCTCCCGATTGCCCGGCCGAAACCATGGGCGCGGAAGACCCGCTGTTTATTCTTTACACGTCCGGTTCGACCGGCAAGCCGAAAGGCGTACTTCACACTACCGGCGGCTACCTCACTTACGCCGCTTACACGCACGAACTCGTCTTCGACTATCGTCCCGGTGAAATCTACTGGTGTACGGCGGACGTCGGATGGGTGACGGGGCACTCCTACATCGTCTACGGCCCCCTCGCCAACGGCGCGACAACGCTGATGTTCGAGGGCGTGCCGACCTATCCCGACGCATCGCGTTTCTGGCGGGTGATCGAGAAGCACAAAGTCAACATTTTCTATACGGCGCCAACCGCGATCCGCGCGTTGATGCGCGAGCATAACGACCATGTGACGTGCACGGACCGGTCATCCCTCCGCCTTCTCGGGACGGTTGGCGAGCCGATCAATCCGGAAGCCTGGCTGTGGTACTACAATGTTGTCGGCGACGGCCGCTGTCCCGTTGTCGACACCTGGTGGCAAACCGAAACCGGCGGCGTTTTAATCTCGCCCCTGCCCGGCGCCACGGATCTGAAGCCGGGCTCGGCGACCCTGCCGCTGCCGGGCGTCGCCCCCGCGCTCGTCGATGCGGAAGGAAAGTTCATCGAAGGCGCCGCCTCGGGCAATCTTGTGCTGACGGGATCGTGGCCGGGCCAGATGCGAACCGTATACGGCGATCATCAGCGTTTCATCGACACCTATTTCAAGACCTATCCGGGGATGTATTTCACCGGCGACGGCGCAAAGCGCGACGCGGACGGGTATTACTGGATCACTGGCCGGGTCGACGACGTGCTGAATGTGTCCGGTCACCGCATGGGCACCGCCGAAGTCGAGGCGGCGATCAATGAGCATCCGAAAGTCTGCGAGTCCGCCGTGGTCGGCTACCCGCACGATATCAAGGGTCAGGGCATCTACGCCTATGTGACGCTGATGGAAGGCGATGAGCCGTCGCCGGACATCGAAAAAGAAATTATCGATGTCGTGCGTCAGGAGATCGGACCGATCGCCAAGCCCGACCATCTTCATTTTACGCCAGCGCTGCCGAAAACACGTTCCGGCAAGATCATGCGCCGTATCCTGCGCAAGATCGCTGAAAACGAGTTTTCCAATCTTGGCGACATCTCCACCCTCGCCGATCCGGGCGTGGTCGATGCGCTGATTGAGGGGCGCAAGAATCGTTAACGGTTTATTTCCGCTCATCCCGCCGACGAAAGCCGGGATGAGCGGAAGACGCGCACATCGTTGACTCCGAGCGTTGGTTAACAATCCCGAAATCGTAAAGACGTAATCTGGCCGCTTGTTTGCAGCCGGAGCGTGCATGGTCGCCGTTGCCGTCGAAGAAACGAAATCCAGCCCCTGGACGCCGCCGCTGATTGCGTATGGCGTGTTTCTGCTCGCCTGCATCGCCGCATTT
This sequence comes from uncultured Parvularculaceae bacterium, assembly GCA_913055785.1. Lineage (GTDB taxonomy): Bacteria > Pseudomonadota > Alphaproteobacteria > Caulobacterales > Parvularculaceae > Hyphococcus. Next base: position 15,028 of record CAJXLJ010000001.1, read on the forward strand.
TACTCAACCGTCTCAGGCATGCTCAGCGCCTGGACCTATTCCTCCACCTACCATCACGGCTTTCTGGTTGCGCCGGCCGTGCTGTTCATGATCGCCGCCAGACCGGCGCCCGCGACGCTGGGCGGCGGCGCGCTCTTGGGATACGCGTTTGTCGCCGCCGGAGCGGCGCTCTGGCTCGCCGGGCATGCAGCCGGCGCGCTTATCCTTGAAGAATTCGCCCTCATCACCGTGCTGATCGGCGGCGCCGGCGTCGCTTTCGGCGCACACGCCCTCAAGCACTGGGCCTATCCGCTCGCATTTCTGTACTTCATGGTCCCGTTCGGGGACGCCATCGTGCCGGCGCTGCAAACGGTCACCGCGAAAAGCGTCGTCTGGCTGCTCTCAACCGTCGGCGTCCCGGTCGCGATTGAAGGGTATCTGATCCGCACGCCGGCCGGACTGTTTGAAATCGCCGAAGCCTGCGCAGGTCTGCGCTTCCTTCTGGCCGCTTTGATGGTCGCAGCGTTCTGCGCGAACATGCTGTTCGCAACCTGGCGCAAGCGCATTCTATTCCTTCTTTTTGCGGCGGCGCTGGCGATCGCCGCCAACGGCGTGCGCGCTTTCATGATGGTGCTGATCGCCACGCTCACCGACAAGCAATGGGCCGTAGGGCCGGATCACCAGCTCATGGGCTGGGCGCTCTACGCCTTCATGTTTTTCGTGCTGATATCCATGGGCCGGCGGTTCGCCGACAACTGCAGCGAAGAAAAGCCTCAAACGGAACCCCTCCTCCAGAACGCCAAAATGACGGTGATGGCGCCGGCGTTCGCTATCCTGATCGCCATGACCATCTACAGCGCTTCGGTGATCGACCGCCCGATCCGCCGCGACGCCCCGGCGAGCCTGTCTCTCTTCAACGCGCCGGGATGGCGCATCCTTCCGCCGCCGGCGAACTGGAGCGCAAGCCTGCCGTTCGCGGACCGCGCCGCCGGCGCGACCTATGCGAACGACAATGCGCAAGTTTACGTGGCGATCGGGTATGTTACTCATGACCGCAAAGGCGCGGAAATCGTCAATGCAAAAAACCGCGCCCATGACGGCGGCGACTGGCGTCTTGCCGGCAGAGCGGATGAAGTCGTCTATCTCTTCGGCGAGTCTCAGAAACAGCCGTTCGAGCTGATCGCCGGACCGGAACGCAGACGGCTTGCGGTTCTCACCGCCTATTGGCTGGATGATAAAATCTATCTCGAACCGAACCGGCTGAAGCTGGCGCAGATGAAAGCAAGGCTCAAAGGCGTCAACCCTTCAGGCGGCGTCATCATGATCGCCGCTTCATATACGCGCGACCCAATAGAGGCGGTTCACGCCATCCGCGCCTTCACCTCGGATGTCGAACCTTTTGGCGGTTGGCTTCAGCGCAATCACGGCATGTAAGCCATGTGCGGGATCGCCGGCATTGTCGATGTAAAGAGCGATCGCGAAATCGACCGGGACGCGCTCCATCGCATGACCGATGCGCTGGCTCATCGCGGACCGGACGGCGAAGGCTTTTTTATCGAACCCGGGGCCGGTTTCGGCCATCGCCGTCTGGCGATCATCGACCGCGAAGGCGGCGCCCAGCCTTTTACGACGGGAACGCGCCGATGCGTTCTGACCTATAACGGCGAAATCTATAACTACCGGGACCTCGCCCGCGATCTCGAAAGCGTCGGACTGGCCTTGCGCACCCGTTCGGACACCGAAGCCCTCGCCGAAGGCTGGGCGCGGCGCGGCGGCGAATTCGTTCACCAACTGCGCGGCATGTTTGCGTTTTCCTTCTGGGAGCCGGACGCCCGCCGCCTGACGCTCGCCCGCGACCGGCTGGGCGAAAAGCCGCTATATTACGCCGAAACGCCGGACGGGTTTCTGCTGTTCGCATCGGAAATCGGCGCGCTGCTCGCATCCGGTCTGATCGATCCGGATCTGTCGCCGGAAGCGGTCGCGGACTACTTCTTTTACGGCTACATCCCCGATCCGAAAACGATCTACCGCAATATCTACAAACTTCCGCCTGCGCATCTTCTGATCGTCGAGCCGGGCGCACGCATCCGGCTCGAGCGGTACTGGCGTCCGGTCTTCGCCTCCGGCGGCAATCTCGGTTTCAACGACGCCGCGGAGATGTTGCGCGAGCGCCTCGACGAGACTGTCGCCGCACAGCTCGTCTCTGACGTACCGGTTGGCGCGTTCCTCTCCGGCGGGGTCGATTCGGCGGGTGTGATCTCGGCCATGCATGAAGCCGGCGGCAAGCTCATCGCCTGCACTGTCGGCTTCGATGCGGAAAGCCATGATGAACGCCGCCGCGCCTCGCTCATGGCGGAGAAGTTCGGCGCCGACCATCATGTATACGCAGCCGGCCTTGACGCCGGCGAACTCATCGACGAGGTCGCCGCAGCCTTCGGCGAGCCCTTCGCGGATACGTCGGCGCTGTCGAGCTACATCGTGTCAAAAATGGCGCGACAGCATGTAACGGTGGCGCTCTCGGGCGACGGCGGCGACGAGCTTTTCGCCGGTTATCGCCGATACCCATTCGCGCTTGGCGAAGAGCGGCTGCGCAGTCTGGCGCCGTTGCCGATCCGCAAGGCCGTCTTCGGTCCAGCCGGCGCGCTCTATCCGAAACTCGACTGGGCGCCCCGCCCCTTGCGTTTCAAGACCACGTTCCAGTCGCTCGCGCTCACCGCCGCGCAAGGCTACGCCGCCGCTGTCGCGATCAACCTTCCGGCCCGCGCCAGATCCTTGCTGAGCAAGGACTTGCAGCGCGCCCTCGGCGGCTACAATCCGCATGATGTGATCGAAGCTGCGATGGATGACGCTAATACCGACGATCCGTTGTCCCGGCTTTTATATGCCGATCTCCTGACATGGCTGCCGGGACGCATGCTGACCAAGGTGGACCGCGCCTCCATGGCGCACTCTCTAGAGGTAAGACCGCCTCTCCTCGATCACCGGATGGTCGAATGGGCGGGCGGGCTGCCGTCGCGTTTCAAGCTTTATAAGGGCGCGCGCAAACGTCTCCTGAAAGCCGCCCTCGCGCCGCGCCTCGGCGCCGATTACGTCAATGCGCCGAAGCAGGGTTTCGACCTGCCGGTCGACCAATGGCTTCGCGCAGAGAAAAACAATCCGCTCGACCGGCTGGAAGACTCCGCCGTCTGGCGCGACAGCGGGCTCATCGACGAAAAAGCCGTGCGCCGCCTCGCCAGAGCGCATCAAAGCGGCGCGGCGAACGCCGGTCAGGAATTATGGAGCGTCATCATGTTCGACGCCTTCCTGCGCGGCGCGCGGCCCTGAACCTTTCAGAGCATTCCTGATCGCGATGCGCCATGACGAACGCTCAAGGGCAATGCTCGTGAGGGTTACCGCCGGCGCTCCGAACCGGCGCTTGTAGTCGGCCTCGCCGGCGAGCAGGTCGTAAACACCGGCGCCGTGTTCAAGATAATGCTGGCAGGCAAGCGCATGGCAGACAAAGCCGGGCGTCAGCCGGTTGTCGTCTTCCGCCCTGAAGCCGCTTTGATAGTTCATGACGCGGCCTTCATAACTGAAATTGTAAAGCACGCCGATCGCCTCATCCCCGCAAGTGATTTCCATCAGCTCGCAGGCGTCTGGCGCCAGCCTCTGAAGCTTTTCATGGAAGTCGAGGAAAAGCCGGTTGGAGAAGGCCCCGACGCCGCGCCACCGCGCTTCATGCAATTCGCCGAGCCGGCGCCATGCATCGAGACGGTCTTCATTGGATGCGATGCGGCAGGTCAAATTTCCACGCTCTTCGTATCCGCGGATCGCGCGCCGGACCTTGTTGCGCAAGGAAGCGCTTTCAAGACTCTCGATAAAGTCTCCCCCGCGCTCCCTGATCGCCGCGAGATCAATCGCATAAACCGGCTGCTCGAGGAGCGTCCTCGACGCCCAGGGCCCGCCCTCTGCGAAGCCGCGCACCGCCGCAGACATTTCCGGCCGCAGATTTCGAAAGACAATTGTATCGGCGCCGCAAAACCGGCTTGCGATTTCCGCGATCATCGCGCCGCGCAAAGATGGGTCCGCGCCGGGAAGGCTCAGAAAATCGACATACTCCATGTAAATCGCGTCAAGCGAAGGGTCGCCGGTTTCGAAAAACCGCGCTTCCTCAAGACCGATTATCGCCGGCCGTCGCCCACCGCCGCCGATAACCCCCATCATGACAGGCTTATCTCCCTCCCGCGCTTCTATGGAGAAAAGCCGGGCGCGGGCCCGCGCGCATTCAAGCCAAGCTTCCAGCCATGACGGGGACTGAAAAAAAGTCTTCTGATCAGCATGCGCGAAAAGCATTCGCCAGCGTGCGAGAAAAGCGGCGGCGTCTCCTATCGGCTCGATGACAATCTCAGCCATGACGCCTAGCCAGTTCAAGATAAAGCTTACGGTGACGTTCGATCATGGTCGCGGCGTTGAATTCATCCCTGGCTTTTCGGCTGTTCGCCGCGCCAATTTTCTCACGTGCGTCCTGATCCTGCATAAGGTGCGCCAGCGCGTCCACAAATGCATCCTCGTCGCCAAGCGGCGTGATGAACGCCCGGTTCTCTTCCGAGACCATCTTCGCGATATCGCCGACATTGGTGGCGACCACCGGCAGACCGGACGCCATCGCCTCCATCAACACGAGCGGCGCCTGTTCAGTGTCGGAAGAAATCGCAAAGACGTCGAATTCATTATACGCTTCCTCCGGCGCGCGAGTCGGCCCCGGCAGGGAAATACGGTCTCTGGCGCCGCTGCTTTCGATTGAATCGCGTAAATGCGTGCGCTCAGGTCCCGCGCCGTAAATCGTCAGCGCCGCCTTGCGCGCCTGGTCGGCCTTCACGAAAGCGTTGACCAGCCGCGTAAAATTCTTCTCCGGCCGTAACGCGCCAACGGCGCCGATCGTAATGCGATGACCGAGCCGGGACGACTTCGTTTGAAATCGCGCGTAGTCAACGCCGTTTTCGATCCGCAGCACCCGGGAGGCGTCGAGCTTCCAGATGTCCTTCGCGGCGGCCTCCAACTCGTGTGAAGGCACAACCACCATCGCCCCTCGTAGCAACAATCGCCGCGCGATCACGCGCCGTTCTTTTTGCTCCCGCACGGATTCTCCCGGCCCGAAGCCGTCTTCGAAATGGAGGTGCGGCAGACGCGGCCCGAGACGATTGGCGATCGAGGCTTCAATGGAGCCCCAGTTATACGTGCATAAAATATCGGGCTTGGTATCCTTCAAAAGCTTCCTGTAGCGGATAACGTTAGCAAGGCTGATGAAGGCGGACTTGCGCGCCGGAAACTTCCAGTATCGGACCGGCGCATGGTAAGGCACCAGCGATCGCGCCGTGAAATCGCCGTCGAGCGCGGTTACATGATGAGAAAACGCGCCGCCCATGCCGCCGGCGGTCACAGCAAAGCGCGCCTGTTGGCCGCCATAGCCAAAGGACGGAAAGACATGCAGCATCGTGATTGGCGCTGCTTCCGGGTTTTGGGCGCCTATCATGGCGGTGAGATTTGCCGCAGTTCGCGCCGCGTGCAAAGGCTATCAAGTAACAGGATAAGACGATGAGCGAAGACGTCGTTATCAGAACCGAACTTGCGCCGGGCGATCTAGGACGGCTGATTGCGCTCCATGGAACCGCCTATGGGGACGATCCGGTGCATTTCGGGCTCAAATTCGAAGCGCATGTGGCGCGCACCGTCGCGGAGTTCGTCATCGACAATGACGCAAAGGGCCGGGTCTGGCTGGCGGAAAGGAACGGCGAGACGGTCGGCTGCGCCGCGATGGTCGACCGCGGCGATCAGGGCCAGTTGCGCTGGGTGGTGCTCGCGCCGGCGGAGCGCGGCAAGGGGCTCGGCGAAAAGCTTATCCGCGCCGCCATCGACTACGCCGAAGAGCGAGACTATCGCGAAGTCTATCTCGAAACGACCGACGGGCTCGACGCCTCGATGGCGATTTACAAAAAGCTCGGCTTTGAAATTGCGAAGGAAGAAACGCAATCGCTCTGGGGCCGGTCCCAGAACGTCATCATCATGGTGAAGAAGCGGCGTTAAGCCTCGGCGAGAATATCGGTATAGAGTTCTTCCGGCGCCGGTTCGGGACTTTCGAGAGCGAAGTCCGCTGCATCCTTGACGATCGCTTTGACGTCCTTGTCGATTGCTTTCAGCGCTTCTTCGTCAGCGTAATTCGCGTCGCGTATGCGCCGCTCGCAGCGCCTGATCGGGTCGTTGTGTTCGCGCACGTCGTCGACTTCCTCACGGGTGCGGTATTTCGCGGGGTCGGACATCGAGTGGCCGCGATAGCGATAGGTTTTCATTTCAAGCACATAAGGACCTTCGCCGGCCCGCGCATGATCGACCGCCTGACGGGCGGCCTCACGCACCGCCAGCACGTCCATGCCGTCCACCTCCATGCCGGGAATGCCGAATGCGGCGCCGCGGCGATAAAGATGCGTGTCGGAGTGAGAACGCGTGACGCTCGTGCCCATGGCGTACTGGTTGTTCTCAATGATGAAAACCACCGGCAGCTTCCAGAGCTGCGCCATGTTCATGGCTTCGAATACCTGGCCCTGGTTTGACGCGCCGTCGCCGAAATAGGTCAGGCTGACGCTGTTGTCGCCGCGATATTTGTTGGCGAAGGCGAGACCGGCGCCGAGCGGGATCTGCGCGCCGACAATGCCGTGACCGCCGTAGAATTCTTTCTCCTTGGAGAACATGTGCATGGAGCCGCCCTTGCCCTTGGAGTAGCCCCCTTCGCGGCCGGTCAGCTCCGCCATGACGCCTTTCGCATCCATGCCGCAGGCGAGCATGTGGCCGTGATCCCGGTAACCCGTGATGGTCTGGTCGCCGTCCTTCTTGACCGCCTCCATACCGACCACAACCGCTTCCTGACCGATATAAAGGTGACAGAAGCCGCCGATATGTCCCATGCCGTAAAGCTGGCCCGCCTTCTCTTCAAAACGGCGGATCAGCAGCATGTCCCGGTAATATTTGAGAAGTTCGTCCTTGGTCGCGGAAAGATTGGATTTCGAGGCGTCGTCCGGCATGCGATCAGGCTCCCTTGTTCGGCGGGCCAGTCATACGCGCACGCCCACCAGCGGGCAAGCCGGGCAAATAACGCCGAAGCGCTTGTTTTGGCTGGTTTTACTTCCCCGCCTGCGCGGCGGCGTCGCGAAGGACGCGCCTTGAGACGACCTTGTCGCCCTCGCGGCTGTAGCCGAGAACGCTCCTGATCCGCTCATCGATCAGGTCCGGGTCGAGGGATTTCGAATTGAGCTGATCGGCGCGCTGTTCGAGCTCAAGGCGGTGGGCCCGCAACGCGTCCACGTCGGCGGCCTTTTCCTCGACATCCTTTTCAAGCGCAGCGAGCGCGCCATAGCCGGACGAACCGGCGAAAGCCGAATACGCCATCGCCGCCGCCCAGAAGAGCATCAGCGCCGGCGCAATGATTCCGAAAATGAACTGTCTGCTGAACATCAACTCTCGCCCTGCCATGAATCGAATCAGATGAATCGGGCGCGGTTAACAAATCGTTAATTCATGAAAAACGGCGCCCCTGATGGGGCGCCGCAGTTCTTGATCTGTAATGAATCTGTCAGGAGAAAATGAAATCGCTGGCCGTGACATGCACATTCGTTACGATTGTAAAGTCAGCGCTACCATCGCCGTCTGTGTCGCCCTCGATGAAGCTCTTACCGCCAGGGCCGGCATAGGCGCGTAATTCTCCCGCCGTGTTGCTGAAGGCGCTCGACCCGATCCAAGCGAACGCATCATGGCCGCCGCCGTCGATTGCGTCCAATCCGCTCAGATCGATAACATCGTGGCCCTTTTTGAAGCTCTGGATGATATCCGTGCCGCCGGTTTCAGTGAATTCGAAGATGTCATCACCGTTGCCGCCAACCAGCGTATCATCGCCGGCGCCGCCGTTCAGCACGTCATCGTCGTTGCCTCCCAACAACAGGTCGTTGTCGGCGCCGCCGTGGAGAACGTCCTCTCCCCGACCGCCTTCCAGCGTATCGTCGCCTTCGCGGCCCATTAACGTGTCGTCGCCGTTCTGACCGCCGCCGCTGAGATTATTGGCGACCTCATTGCCGAGGATGATGTCGTTTCCTTTGCCGCCGACGGCGTTCTCGATAACCACGCCGTGCGCGATCGTGTAGCCGCCGTAAACACCCCTTGCGTACGACATCGCACCGCCGCCAGTGGGCGAGTAGTCGATCGTCGCTGCGAGAAGGTCAATCTGGGCGTCCGTATCGCCACCGTAAACAATCGTGTCCGTTCCGCCGGTATCCCAGATCGTTTCATAATACGTTCCGGGTTTGCTGAACTTGCCGATTTCGTAGACGTCATTGCCTGTATTGTGCGGATTGATGACGCCGTAGCGTTCTTGCAGCGCCGCAATGTCAAATGCGCTGAGCGTGCCTGACCAGCCGTTGTCGATGCCTGCCGCGGTGTAAGGCGACGGGCCGTCCGGATGGAGCTGCCAGGCGTCATTGTAGGACATGACCGTATAGACGCCCTGATTGAGATCATAAACGCCGAACGATCCCTGAGACGCCGTCACGCCAAACAGGACCTCAGAGCCGCCGCCCGTATCATGCGGGTGGGCGAGCCCGTGCGCATGACCGAATTCATGCAAGACGACGCCGAAAGAAAAGCCGCCCTGAAGCAGGCTCTGCTGCTGGTCAAAGTTCCAGCCGCCGCTGAGAACGTTGAAAACACCAACGCCCTGCGAAGCGCCGTAGCTCGGATCCTGCGGGAAGAAGTAGGCGCCGTATTGCTGCGATTCAGTCTTCAGCAGGCGGAACGTCGCTTCATCCACATCGTCCGTGATTTCATAATTCACGCCGAGGATGTTCTCATATTCCTCAAGCGCCAGCATGACTTGCTGTTTTTCATAATCATTCCAGTCGATGGTGACCATCGCGCCGCCGTTATCGCCGGTCTGATCGAAATTCTCATCCGAATCGCCGAAGTAGACGTATGCCGTGTTCGACTCGTCGAAAGCGACATTATTCGCGCTCTCCCAGATGAGCGAGTCCAGCGGATCCAAGGCGGACAGATCGATTTCTTGAGACGTGATCGAAAAGCCGCCTGTCCATGGCGCCCATGAAAATACATCAAGGTAGTAGGTGCCGGTTTCGGCGGCCTGGAAGGTTATTCTGGAACTGATGTCGCTTGGGAAACTGATGTCGTCGTTGAATGTGACGAAATTGCCGGACGGATCATAGATAGCCGCGACAGTATCAATTTCACCCGGCGGAAGCGCAAACCAGTCGGAGGCGTAATCCGCGCCGCCCGCAACCTCGATTGTATAGATCTTTCCGGCTTCGGCGGCGAAAGCGAATGTATCTACTTCACCATAGCTCGGCCCGTAGACGACCCCCGGACCGGGATCGATATAGCCGTATTTGATCGATCCGATCGTGAGCGGTTCAGCGCTGCCGAAGGTGTCTCCAACGACGTCAAAGCCCGGCGTAGCGACTGCATCCAGTGTATAATCGCCCGTCAGTGTCGACCAGCCGCCTACTGCCAAGTAATGAGTGCCTGAATAGTCGGCCGTGTACGTTATTAATGACATACGGCCGGCACCGCCGTCATCGTCCTCGGCGACAACAGTCAGCGTGTCGTCGCCAATATAAAGAAGCGTATCTTCTATGGGCGTCGCGCCCGAACCATAGACAGAGAATATATAAGTCTGACCGGCAGCAAGACTGATCGAATACAGATCAACCTCGCCCGGCGCGCCGATTGTGCCGTCAACGATGACTTCGGAAGGAACAGAGCTGAGCTCCGTAGGCGCAGACGCAACGCCGCTCAAGGTCGACGGCGAAGCGATCGGCGAACCGCCGCTTTTGAAATGCGGATCCCATTCCGGATAGACGATGATATCGCCCGGATCCGGTTTATTCAGAACGTCACCTAGATCGCCGCGTTCCAGGCCGACTTGCAACTCTTCTGTTTGCGAGCTTGTTTGCGAGCTCTGGCTTTCGTCAAGGTCCGCGAAACGATTGGATTTTTTCGCCATAGGGGTCCCCCGAGTGTGTTGAATGAGTTAAATTGAACATTCAGACGGTGACACCATTTTCGTGTGAGGTCTATTTCCCTCGGCATCTTTGGAACATTAACATTATGTTAGAATTCGGACTCTCGAGCGGACTTACAGCGGCCGTATTTGCCTTGATCCTTAGCGGTTGTTCAGGCGGAACCATGAACTCAGAAGCATCTTCTGCGAATGCAGCGCAAGAAACAGCTAACGCCACAGAGGCGTCGGCAACCTCCTGCTCAAGCAAGGATGGGGTCGCAAATCTTCCCTTTGCATCCGGCAAAGTCTTTTACACGCTGGATGAATATCTGGCGCATTTGGAACGGCAAGGGGCTATCGACTTACCCTACTGGCACGAAATTAAGCCCGGCGTTTACGAGCGCGTGGTTCGCATGCCAGGCGCTGAACGAGAAATCGCCACGCGCGACGAACTTATGAAGCGTTTCGGCTTCAATTGCTGAAAACAATTATAAATCGAGAGCCAGCGCCTGATCGCAGCGCCGCTCTAGCCGGGCCTGTTCGCTCGGCTGAAAGCCGTGCTGTGTATAAAGACTGATCGCTTCTTCGAGCACTCGCGCAGTCTGGAGTTCGATGCGGCGAAAGCCGAGCTCCCGGGCCTTGGCGATGGCATGTTTTAAAAGACGCTTGCCGTATCCCCGCCCGCGATAACTGCTTTTGAGATACATCTTCCTGAGCTCGCACGCGCCGCCTTCCATTGGCGCGAGGCCTACCGTGCCGATCAGGTCGCCCTCTTCCGTCACTAGAATGTCGAACATGCCGTCGGCGTAAAATCCTTCAAGATCGTCGAGATCTTTGTCCGTCGTTTTCGGCGCCGGCTCGAGATCATATTCATTGAGGATCGCGAAAATCAGCGCCTTGACCGCTGACTGGTCCGCATTGGTCGCCGGTCTGATATGCGGCGGCATGGGCCTTACCGGCCCAGCGCCGCGCGGCCGGCGTAAACCCCGGCGTCGCCCAGCTCGTCTTCAATCCGGAGAAGCTGGTTGTACTTGGCGAGCCGGTCGGAACGGGCGAGCGAACCGGTTTTGATCTGGCCGCAATTTGTCGCCACAGCGAGATCGGCGATGGTCGCGTCTTCCGTCTCGCCAGAACGATGAGACATCACCGACGTGAAACGCGCGCGATGGGCGGTGTCGACAGCGGCGAGGGTTTCAGTAAGCGTGCCGATCTGGTTCACCTTGATGAGGATTGAATTGGCGCAGCCTTGCTCGATCCCCTGACGCAGGCGCTTCTCGTTAGTGACAAACAGATCGTCGCCGACAAGCTGACAGAGGTCGCCGATTTTCTCCGTCAATATGCGCCAGCCCTCCCAGTCGTCTTCAGCCATGCCGTCCTCGATCGAAACGATCGGATAGCGCGCGACAAAATCAGCGAGATAGTCGGCCATGGCCGCGGAATCGAGCGACTTGCCCTCCCCCGCCAGTTCGTATTTGCCGTTCTTGTAAAACTCCGTCGACGCCGCATCGAGGGCGATGAATACATCTTCCGCAGGCCTGTAACCGGCTTTCTCAATCGCCGACATAATGAAACCGAGCGCATCATCGGTCGATTTCAAATTCGGCGCGAAACCGCCCTCGTCGCCGACATTGGTGTTGTGCCCGGCGTCTTTCAGACCCTTTTTCAGCGTGTGAAAAACTTCGGCGCCCATGCGCAGCGCATCGGCGAAGGTGTCCGCGCCAAGCGGCATGATCATGAATTCCTGAATGTCGATCGGATTGTCCGCATGAGCGCCGCCATTGACGATGTTCATCATCGGCGCTGGCAGAACCCGGGACGAAACGCCTCCCACATAGCGGTAGAGCGGCAGCGCGGAAGCGTCCGCCGCCGCCTTGGCGACCGCCAGCGACACGCCGAGCAGCGCGTTGGCGCCAAGCCGGCTCTTGTTCTCGGTTCCGTCAAGACCGATCAGGGTTTCGTCGATATGGGTCTGGTCTTCCGCCTCAAAGCCGCAGAGCGCGTCGAAGATTTCGCCGTTCACCGCATCGACCGCTTTTAAAACGCCCTTGCCGCCATAGCGCGGCCCGCCGTCGCGGAGTTCATGGGCCTCGTGAGCGCCGGTCGACGCGCCCGAAGGCACAGCCGCGCGGCCGGCTGACCCATCTTCCAGCGTAACGTCCACCTCAATCGTCGGATTGCCGCGGCTGTCGAGGATTTCGCGGGCGTAGATATCGACGATGGCGGTCATGGGACGGGATCTCCTTGGAGTGTGAGCGGGATTTGCGTGGCCTCTATAGCTCGCCCGCATCGCCCCGCAAATGGCGCTGCCCAAGAAAAGACACGCCCCCTGGAAACGGCGATAACAACCGGCCTGGACTGGCGGGTGCGGTCACCTGGCCCGGCGAGTCGCGGCGTCCCGGGAACCCCCGCTCACCGCGCGCAGTCCTTGGAGATGATAGGCGCCAGCCGGCCATGCCGCGCCCATCCTGCGGGTAGAACGAGAAACCCGTCCCCCGGGTTCAGGCGAAAATAGCGCTCGTTTTCCACAGACGCCGAACAACGTCGTGTGGATAAAATTTCAAAGAATTTCAGTTTGTTGGCTAGTCGTCTTTGGGCTCGACCACCTGGCGGCCGCGATATTTCCCGGTCTTGAGGTCGATATGGTGCGGACGGCGAAGCTCGCCGGACTCCTTGTCCTCAATATAGGTCGCGCCTTGAAGGCGGTCGTGGCTGCGCCGCATGCCGCGCTTGGCGGGTGTGACTTTACGCTTCGGAACGGCCATCGGAACCTCTAAATTCATGTCTTTTGGCGGGCCGGGCGAGACGCCCCGCCGCGCGGGAAACGGTCGTCTAAGCCAACAGCCACCCCATTGCAAGGCCCGGCTCCCGGGATTTTTCGAAGATTTCAGGGTTAACCGGAAGCGCGCAAATTGCCCCTTGCGCCTTTATCCGCCTTAAAGGCCCGGCGGTTAGGATGCTCCCGTTCATGTATCGGGGGCCGTTCGTTGCGTAGACCGCTCATTTCCTCTTTTTCGTTTGCATTCGCTTTTTTTGGATCCCTCAACGCCGAGGCCGCCGACCCGGCCGCTTACGCCGCTCCCGACAAGGCGCTGGCGGCGGACGAGCTCGCGCTAGTGGACCGGCTGGCGGCGGATTTTTTCGAAGGATCCTTGAGATACGCCCAGTCGTCGCGGATCGAGGCGCAAACGGCGACGCTCTACCGCCTCTTGTCCCCGGGCGAGAAAGCGGATTTCCGCGGCTATCGCCGCCTGATCTGGCGGGCTTTAAGCGAGCCGGAGAAGCGGGCGTTCCGCGGTGGCGTCAAACGGCCGCTCTACGCGCATCTCACCGAGGAGCAGAAAAGCCCCTTTCGCCGGATCGCCTATCAGCAGTTGATCGGCCCTGCAGCGCCGGCTGAAGCCATACGCACAGGCGAAACGGAAATCTGATCGCTCAGGCGTGCGGCGCGGCGCGATGCGTTGAGAGATATTCCCGCGCCAGACGCTGGGCCTCAGCGACTTCTTCCGGCGTCATTTCATGAGCCAGCTCCGCGCGGTAAGCACGCGCTTCAAGGTTGCCCTGCATGGCGGCCAGATTAAACCACATATGCGCAGTGATGAGATCGAAGTCGCAAGCCTCGCCGCCCGTCGACGCTTCAAGTCCCAGTCGATACATTTCTTCACCGCTCAACACCGGCTCGGCGCAGTTGAGCGCATCAGCCCCTATCGTCATTGTCATCAACGACCCCTTTTTGCCTCCCCCGTCGCCCTGATGCGCGGGTTAACCATGGCGAGGATGAAAGGGCGGGAGCTAAAATCGCGTTAATGGCGCGTTATAGGTTCGTTTACGAAGCATTGAAGTTTTGTTAACCTGAACGCTCCGCTTACTCTTTATACGTACTATTTTTTCATAGAAATACGGCAACATCATTCCGGTATCGCCAAAGGCGAAACCCGGAATGACAAAAAAGCGCCTCCCGCTTTTGACGGGAAGGCGCCAAACCGAGCAGTCATTCCAGACTTATTCCGCCGGGGCTTTTTCCAGCTTTTCGAAATCATTCAGCGAGCAGGAGCCAACGATAAAGCCGCCGGAATTGTCCACGACGTGGATGATCTGGTTGCGGCAGAGCTGGCCGATAGAAACTTCATACTGCAACCGGTTGCCGGCGCGACCGGCACCGTGGCAACTGCTGGACAGCGCATTGAGATAATACCGCCCGGCGCCGACCCGCACCAGGAAATGCCGCTCGTCGATCGCCTCGATACCGCTGATCATGTTCGATGAGAGACAGCGCTCGCTCTCGCCGGTCTTTTCATACTCGGCAAGACGCGCAGCGGTTTTATCGCTCATCTGATAAGCGCCGCCGGCGCTGGCGCAGGCGGCGACCGCAAGCGCGGTCAGGATGGAAAGTCTCTTCATAGTATTCGCCTCCAATCCCCTAACCCCGTCCCGGACGGGGCGCCCGCCGCCATCATACCAGTCTGCCCGTGCGTTCCAAGACGCCGGACCGGCGCCCGCCACGCGCTCAAAGCTGATAGTTCGGCGTCGAACGCGTAATCTCAAGTTCATCCGCGCTCATGTCCGCTTCAACATCAGCGAAGAGCGGCGTCGACAGATAACGCTCGCCAGTGTCTGGCAGCATGGCGAGTATAGTCGACCCCTTGGGCGCTTCCTCGGCGATCATCATCGCGCCGGCGAACGTCGATCCGCCGGAGACGCCGGTGAAGACGCCTTCCTTTTGCGCCAGCGCCTTGGACCATTTCATGCCCTCCGGCGGCGGCGTCTTGACGACTTTGTGGATGACGCCGGCTTCCACCGCCTCTGCGGTGATCGCAGGGATGAAGTCCGGGCTCCATCCTTGAATCGGATGCGGCGTCCAGGCCGGGTGAGACGCCGCCGGGCTGCCATCCGGGTTGCGTTCCTGACTGACGCCGCTCGACAGCATCGCTGCATCCGGCGGCTCGCAAACGATGATCTTCGTCTGCGGGCTTTCCTTCCGGAGAACGCGGCTGACGCCGGTCAGCGTGCCGCCGGTGCCGAAGCCCGTCACCCAGTAATCGAGTTTTTCACCCTTGAAGGCTTCCATGATTTCGCGCCCGGTCGTGCGCTCATGCATGTCGGGATTGGCTTCATTTTCGAACTGACGCGTCAAAAACCATCCATGCTTGGCGGCGAGTTCTTTCGCCTTTTCGACCATGCCGGTGCCTTTCGCGGGCGCCGGCGTCAAAATCACCTTCGCACCGAGAAAGCGCATCAGCTTTCTGCGTTCAACGGAAAAGCTTTCCGCCATGGTGACCACCAGCGGATACCCCTTCGCCGCGCAAACCATGGCGAGGCCAATGCCGGTGTTGCCGCTGGTCGCTTCGATAACGGTCTGTCCGGGCTTTAAATCGCCGGATTTTTCCGCTGCTTCGATGACGCCGAGCGCCAGACGATCCTTGACGGAACCGAGCGGATTGAACGCCTCGAACTTTACGAACATGTTGATCCCGTCCGGCGCAAGCCGGTTAATGCGGATCACCGGCGTATTGCCGACGGTACCGAGAATACTGTCGTGTTTCATGGCTATCCGTTTCCCTTTCTCCAGCAGTCAGCGGTATCTATGCCCAAAGCCGCCAATTCGTCTACCCGTTGTTACGTGATCAAGGCGTGTCGGCCGTCACACTGCTGACAGGCCGGGCTGATTTCCTCTCTCGCAATAAAAAACGGCGCCGGATATCTCCGGCGCCGTTTTTTACGAGTGGACGAATAGCCTAGTTGCAGCCGTCTTCCGAGCCCGTCACTTCCTCCAGCGGGTCGAAATCGTCGTCGCAATCTTTCGCCTCGTCGATTTCGTCGGCCGCAACCCCGAGCGCGCAGCCGGCAGTCGCGCCGAGCATAGCGATGCTCAAAACACCAGCAATGAATTTCATGTCGTCACCTCCTTCAGTCTCTTTTTCCATACCGTCCGGACGCCTCAACAGCGCCAACCGTCAATTTTCAGACGGGAGGACGGCCGCGCACTGCGCGCGCAACTATGGCGACCACAAAGAGCGCGAGGAAAACGAGAAACAGGAGTTTCGCCACTCCCGCCGCAGCGCCCGCAATACCGCCAAAGCCCAAAACGGCGGCGATAATCGCAATAATGAAAAACGTAAGCGCCCATCCAAGCATAAAGAACTCTCCTTTTGCTTCGTCGGGCGAGCACATATGCAATCGAGCGCGCGGTTCAACAGCAACGCTGCTCAGCGTGGTAACATCCGTGTGAACCAATAGTGAACAGGTTTGATTTTTATTCTGTATAATGAATATTTGTAAAAACGCCGGAGTAATCACGACACCGGACAGCAGTCCTATTTTTCGTTTAAAGGCTTTATCTCGGGAATAAAAACTGCGCACGCATCGTCATCGACAATTTCTGTTTTCTCGCCGCTGCGAATGATGCGTTTGCCGTGACGCGGAAAATCTGCAATTTCCACGTCCACCTGCTCTCCGCCCATCAAATAGACAAGCTCGCCTTCGCCGATATTTTTAAGCGTATGCGCAACGCCGGCGGGATAGGCGACGAAATCGCCGGGACCGACTTCGTCGGTTCCTCCTTCGATATCCGAGAGCGCCTTGCCTTCAAGAATGTATACCCATTCTTCTTCTGCATGATGGCGATGATAGACGAAGGCCTCCTTGCCCGGCGGCACCTTCCCGAGATTGACGCCGACGCGCTTGAGGCCCGCCGCGCGGCTGAGCATGGTCATGACGATTTCCGAACCGCCCTCGCCCAGCGGATGCTCGAACCGAAATCCCGCCCCCGCCTGTTCGCCGGCTTTGAGGACGTATTTCGGTTTCTCGCTCATCGGACTATTCGACGCCGAGCTTCTTTTTGAGAATGTCGTTGACCGCCTGCGGGTTCGCCTTGCCGCCGGTTTTCTGCATCACCTGGCCGACAAACCAGCCCATGGTCTTGGGCTTTTCCTTCACCTGCTCAACCTGTTTCGGATTGGCGGCGATAATTTCATCGACAACCTTTTCGATGGCGCCTGTATCAGTCACCTGTTTTAGGCCGCGCTTTTCGACAATGTCCGCCGGATCGCCGGTTTCCTCGCCGGTAAACATCAGCGCGAAGACATCCTTGGCGATCTTGCCGGAGATCACGCCGTCCTTGATGAGGTCGATAAGTCCGCCGAGACGGGCGGCGCTGACCGGACTTTCGGCGATCGTCTTTCCCTCCTTGTTGAGGGCGCCGAAGAGCTCCACCGTCACCCAGTTCGCGGCGAGCTTGCCGTCGCGGCCTTTGGCGACCTCTTCGAAATACGCGGCGTTCGCCTTGTCGGCGGCGAGCACCAGCGCGTCATAGGCGGAAAGTCCGTACTCGCTCATGAAGCGATGCTTCTTCTGATCGGGCAGCTCCGGGAGCCCCGCCCTGATCTCCTCGACCCAGGCCGCATCAAGTTCGAGCGGCAGAAGGTCCGGATCGGGAAAATAACGGTAATCATGCGCATCTTCTTTCGAGCGCATGGTCCGCGTCGTCCCGGACTTCACATCGAAGAGGCGCGTTTCCTGATCGATGGTTCCGCCGCTTTCCAGAACCTCGACCTGCCGGCGCGCTTCATAGTCGATCACCTGCTTCACATAGCGTATTGAATTGACGTTCTTCGTCTCCGTGCGCGTGCCGAGAAATTTGAAATCGCCCGTCTCGCGGAACTTGTCGTAATTGCCGGCCCGGCAGACCGACACGTTGACGTCGGCGCGCATGGAGCCTTCTTCCATATTGCCGTCGCAGGTGCCGAGATACCGAACGATGGACCGCAGCTTGGAAAAATAGGCCGAGCCTTCCTCCGCGGAACGCATGTCGGGCTTCGACACGATCTCCATCAGCGCAACGCCGGAACGGTTGAGGTCCACATAAGACTCTTTCGGCGCGAGATCGTGGATCGACTTGCCTGCGTCCTGCTCAAGGTGAAGCCGCTCAATACCGACCTTGATCGTCTCGCCGCTGTCGAGTTCAACCTCGATCTCGCCCTCGCCGACGATCGGATCCTTGTACTGGGAGATCTGATAGCCTTGGGGCAAGTCCGGATAGAAATAGTTCTTGCGGTCGAAGCGCGACCAGAGATTGATCTTCGCATTAAGGCCCAGACCGGTGCGGATCGCCTGTTCGACGCAATATTTGTTGATCACCGGGAGCATGCCCGGCATCGCCGCATCGACCAGCGAAACGTTCTCGTTCGGCCCGGCGCCGTATTCGGCGGACGCGCCGGAAAAGAGTTTCGACTTCGACGTCACCTGTGCATGGACTTCAAGCCCGACGACGACTTCCCAGTCCCCGGTGGACCCCTGCAACAGTTTTCTTGGCTCGCTCATTGAATTCTCTCGGACCTTGGATCAGGCGGTTTTGCCTGCTGTTTCGGATTCTTGCAACTCCGCCCGCCTGATCGCCCGCTCGACGGCGGCGTGGACGCGCCGGGGATATTGCAGTTCGAGATAGTGCGTACCGCCGGGCACGATATCGAGCGCCGCGTTCGGCAGGGTCGCCATCAGCTTGTCGGCGTTCGATTTCGGCACCAGCGCGTCGAAATCGCCATGCATGACTTCCACCGGCGCAGCGAGGCTTTCAAGCTTCGCCATCAGCGGGCCGATCTGATCGCGGCGCCCGGCGATTTCCGCCCGCACCCGTTTCCAGCGGTCGGGCATGAAATCCTCAACGCCCGGCGTTCCGCCGATCTTTTCAAGCTGCAACGCGTAGTCGTGAGGCTCGTCGATCAGCGCCGCCACCGTCACGACGCCCTTGACGGTTTCGGGATAATCGAGCGCGGCTTTCAGCGCCAGCTCGCCGCCATAGGAGACGCCGAGGGTGATCACATTCTTGTCCTTGAAGAAGGGCTTCGCCGCCGCGACCTGTTCATCGAAATCGAGAACGGGGCCCTTATGCCCCTTCCCGAACCCCGGCCGGGAAAACACAACGACTTCAAGACCGCGCGGCGCGGTCCTCAAAAACCGCGTATAAAGAATCTTGTTGCCGGGCGTTCCATGAAACACGACAACGCGCCAATTTCCTTCATCCGGCGCAAGATAGGCGTCGCTTGTCAGCGGCTCATTGAGCGGCGCGGTGTAGGTGATTTCCTGATAGGCGCGGGTCATGGCTGACTCTCGACAATCGCATCCAGTTCAATTTCGACGAGCCATTCGGAGTTGATGAAACCTTTGACCTCGACAAATGTGCATGCGGGCTGGATGTCCGCGAAACAATCGCCATGCGCTTTTGCGGCTTCTTTCCAGCGCGTAGCATCCGTCAGCATAATGCGCGTGCGGATGACGTTACGGAGATCTGCTCCAAGTTCAGCAAGCGCGTTCTTTGCAATTTCAAAACAGGCGCGGGTCTGACCTTCGACATCGCCAGGGCAAAGCGTTTCACCGTCAGAGCCGATCGGCGCCGTACCTGAAACGGCGATTACATCGCCAATTCTTGCCGCGCGCGAGAATCCGATAACCGGCTCCAGCGGGCTGCCCGAAGAAGCACGACGTCGTGACAACTCACCCCCACCACTCATTGGGGCGGGCGGTGAAATTCGCCGCCTGTTCGAGCGCGTACATGCCCTTGAACATGGTCTCTTCGTCGAACGGTTTGGCGAGAAGCTGCAGCCCCAGCGGCAGGCCCTGCTTGTCGAGGCCGGCTGGCACCGACGCGCCCGGAAGCCCCGCAAGGTTCGCTGTCACGGTGAAGACGTCATTGAGATACATCTGCACCGGATCGTCCGACTTCTCGCCGAGCCCGAAGGCCGCCGACGGCGCCGACGGCGTCAGAATGAGATCTACCTTCGAGAACGCGTCCGTGAATTCGTCGAAAATCTTCTTACGGACTTTCTGGGCGCGCAGGTAATAGGCGTCGTAATAGCCCGCGGACAAGACATAGGTGCCGATGAGGATGCGGCGCTTGACTTCATTCCCGAACCCTTCGGCGCGGGTGTTCTCATACATCGAGGTGATGTCCTTGAACTCGCTTGCGCGAAGCCCGTATTTGACGCCGTCATAACGCGCGAGGTTCGAAGAGGCTTCCGCCGGAGCAACGATGTAATAGACAGGCAGCGCGTATTTGGTGAGCGGCAGGGAGATGTCGACAATCTCGCAGCCGGCGTCCTTCATCCACTGAACGCCTTCGGCCCACAGCTTCTCGATCTCTTCGGGCATGCCGTCGATGCGGTATTCCTTCGGCACGCCGATCTTCAACCCCTTAACCGACTGGCCGAGAACCGCTTCATAATCCGGAACCGGACAATCGATGGAGGTTGAGTCTTTCGGATCATGTCCCGCCATCGACTTCAGCATGATCGCCGCATCGCGCACGTCCTGCGCGATCGGCCCCGCCTGGTCGAGGGAGGACGCGAAGGCGACGATCCCCCAGCGCGAACAGCGCCCGTAAGTCGGTTTGACGCCGACCGTGCCGGTGAGCGAGGCCGGCTGCCGGATCGACCCGCCGGTGTCGGTCGCGGTCGCCGCTGCACAAAGCCGCGCCGCAACGCTCGCCGCCGATCCGCCGGAAGACCCGCCAGGCGTCAGATCGGCGTTGCCGCCGTCGTTCCTGCGCCACGGATTGATGACATTACCGTAGTAGCTGGTCTCATTGGACGAGCCCATGGCGAACTCGTCCATGTTGAGCTTGCCGAGACAGACGGCGCCGTCGCGCCAGAGATTGGCGGTGACGGTCGATTCATAACGCGGCGCGAAGCCGCCGAGCATGTGCGATCCGGCGGTGGTCTGTACGCCCTCGGTGCAGAACAGGTCCTTGATCCCGAGCGGTACGCCTTCGAGGTCGCCCCCCTCGCCTTTCGTCAGTTTGGCATCGGACGCCTTCGCCATGTCGCGCGCCTTGTCGGCGGTGTCGATGACATAGGCGTTAAGGGCCTTCGCCTTATCCATGCGGGCGAGATAGGCGTCAGTCGCCTCAAGCGAGGTGACTTCTTTCTTCTTCAACGCATCGCGGAGCTCGGCGAGTTTCATGTCAGCGGGACCGGCCATCACTCCACCACCTTCGGCACGACGAAGAAGTGATCTTCGGTCTTCGGCGCGTTGGCGACGACATTTTCCGGCTGGCCGCCGCCGGTATAGCCTTCGGTCACCGCGTCCTCGCGCATCGGGAGCTTCACATCGACGGTCGAGGCCATCGCCTCAACACCCTCGACGTCGACCTCATTGAGCTGCTCGATCCAGCCGAGAATGCCGGAGAGTTCTTTCGCCAGCGGCTCAAGACGCTCCTCGGGCTCGGCGATGCGCGCAAGATGCGCAACCTTTCGGACGGTTTCTTTATCTATGGCCATCGGGAACCCTGGATATTTTGCGTTTGCGAAGCCCTATCAACGCCGCCTCTACGGCGCAAGAGGCGCGCTCGCCGCCGCCCGCCTGCGATTCACACACATCTTCCCGCCCATTCTGATCTTTCCGGCGGGAGCCCGAAATCCAGTCAAATTAAGGCACGGTACGCCCGTCAATCCGGGCCCGGTTTTCGCCGGGATGAGCGGCGAATAAATGCGGGTAAATCCACCCCGCCGATTGAATGGCGAAGCTGGAAATTACAACCCTGAGAGGGTATTCGGCCCGCAACGCCAATAAATGGGGATAGTTATCCACACCCTTTCGGGGCGCCTTATACTGCGGCCCTTAAGTCAAAGCACCAAAGAAAGCAGAGACGGAACTTGTCTGAACCCTTCGAACAGGCCGCCGCCGCCTTCGGCGCGAAAGGCGCGCTTCTCGGCCTCGATCTCGGCGAGAAAACCATCGGCGTCGCCACCTGCGATCCGGACCGCATGGTGGCGACCCCGGTCGAAACCATCAGGCGCAAGAAATTCACGCCCGACGCGGAGCGGCTCGCCATCCTCGCCGGAGAGCGCAACGCCGTCGGGCTGATCATGGGCCTCCCGCTCAACATGGACGGGACCGAAGGCCCGAGCGCGCAGCGGGCTCGCGCCTTCGCGCGCAATCTCGCGCGCATCCTGCCGCTGCCGGTCGCGTTCTGGGATGAGCGGCTCTCGACCGCCGCCATGGAGCGGGATCTGATCGCCCTCGACACCAGCCGCGCAAGGCGGGCCGAAAAGATCGACGAAATGGCCGCGACCTTTATACTGCAGGGCGCTATCGACAGAATCAGGGGGCTAGGAAACTGACATGAACGCCAAAACCCTTCGCATAACGATCATGGGGCTGTTGCTCGGCACCGGCGTCTTTCATCTCGCCGTCGCGCTGATCAGCACCGGTTCCGGTCTTGCGTTTCCGCTGACCGTGTTCGGCCTGATCTATACGGGCCTCAGCTTTTTCGTGCGCGCCGACACCAATGACGGTTCGAAAAGCCACAGCCGCAACGCGATCATCGCATCGATCCTCGCTTGCGGCGCGGGGCTCGGTCTTGGCGGCTCGACCTATATCGCCAATGGCGGGCCGGGCGCCCTGCCGGTGATGTTTCTGATCGACATCGTGATTATCGCCGCCGGCGTCATGTGGCTTATGAAAACGAAAGGCAAAAAGAAGGCGTAAAGCCCGTTGCCCGAAACAACAGCGAAGGCTATAGGTCTTGCTTTAATGACAACCGCAACACGTCCCTCCCCGCCCAAGGGCGGCTTCAACGCGCGCCGGCTTATCGGCGTCGACGATCTTTCCGACGCCGAGATTCATTTTCTTCTCGAACTCGCCGAACATTACGCCGGATATCTGCGCCGCGCTGCGCCGGCGCCGCGCCGTCTCGCCGGCAAGACGCAGATCAACCTCTTCTATGAGGACTCGACCCGCACCAACATGTCGTTCGAACTCGCGGGCAAGAAACTCGGCGCGGATGTTCTTGTCGTGCCGGTCGCCGCGTCCTCGGTGAACAAGGGCGAAGGCTATATCGATACGAGCCAGACGCTGGCCGCCATGAGCGCCGACGTGATGGTGCTGCGCGCCAACGAAAAGGGCCTTCACGAGACCCTGGACGAAGTTTTGAACTGCATCGTCATCAACGCCGGCGACGGGGTGCGCGAGCACCCGACGCAGGCCCTCCTCGATGCGGCGGCGATCGCGTCGGAATTTAAAAAGCTCGAAGGGCTGACCATCGCGATTTGCGGCGACATCCGGCATTCGCGCGTGGCGGGCTCCGATGCGCGGCTGTTTACCCGGCTCGGCGCGCATGTGCGTTTTGTCGGCCCGGCGGAGCTGATGCCCCCGGCGGACGAATTTTCAGCCGTGGAACGCTGCGACCGGTTGAGCGACGGACTCGACGGCGCCGACATCGTCATGGGGCTCCGCATGCAGTTCGAGCGCATGGGCGACGGCGGCGCGGAGGCGGCCAAGGGCTACTACGACAAGTTCGGCCTCACCCACGAGACCATCAAGCTCGCGAAACCGGCGGCGAAAATCATGCATCCGGGGCCGATGAACCGCGGCGTTGAAATCGACGGCGCGCTCGCCGACGATCCCGAACGGTCGATTATCCTCCGACAGGTGTTTTACGGCGTCGCCATGCGCATGGCCTGCCTCGACGCACTGCTGACGAAGGGGGAGTAATGGAATACGTCGCCCCCCTCATCCTCGGCTATCTCCTCGGTTCCATCCCCTTCGGTCTTGTCATCACCAAAGCGGCGGGGCTCGGCGACATCAGAAAGATCGGTTCCGGCAATATCGGCGCGACGAATGTCTTGCGCACGGGCCGCAAGGACCTTGCGCTCGCGACGCTGCTGCTTGACGGCGGCAAGGGCGCGATCGCCGTCGCCATCGCCTATCTCGCGGGCTGGCGTCCGGAGATCGCCGGCGCGGCCGCATTTCTGGGCCACTGCTTTCCGGTCTGGCTCGGCTTCAAGGGGGGCAAAGGCGTCGCCACCTTTATGGGCACGCTGTTCGCGCTTTACTGGCCGTCTGGCGTTTTCGCGGGCGCGATCTGGCTCGCCGGCGCACGCGTGACGCGCTACTCATCCCTCTCTGCGCTGCTCGCCGCCGCGGCGACGCCGCTTGTACTCTTCGCCATGGGCAAACCGGCTTTCGCTGTCGCCGGGCTATTCATGGCGGCGCTGATCTATATCCGCCACCGAGCGAATATCCTCCGCCTCTACGACGGAACCGAACCGAAGATCGGCGCGAAAAAAGAAACGGCCGATGCCGGCGCTTAGCGAAAGCGAACGCCTCGACTGGCTGCAGCTAATCCGTACGCCATCGATCGGCCCCATCACCTTTCACCGCCTTCTCGCCCGTTACGGCGCCGCCGCCGACGCGCTCCGGGCGCTGCCCGACCTGGCGACTAAAGCCGGCCGCAACAGAGCTCTCAAACCGCCGGACCGCCGGGAAGCCGAAACGGAGATCGCGAACGCCGAACGTCATGGCGTGCGGCTGATCGCGTCCTGCGAGGCGGACTATCCGAAGCCGCTCGCGTCGATCCCCGACTTTCCGCCGCTGATTTACGTGAAGGGTCACGCCTCGCTGTTCGACAAACCAGCGGTGGCGATCATCGGCGCGCGCAACGCTTCCGGGGTCGGACGCAAGATCGCGAGACAACTCGCCGCCGATCTTGGCGAAGCCGGCGTTGTGGTCGTCTCCGGTCTTGCGCGGGGGATCGACGGCGCGGCTCATGACGCGGCGTTGTCGTCAGGTACCATCGCGGTCGTCGCCGGCGGCGTCGATGTTATCTATCCGCCGGAACATGACGAGCTAACCGCGCGCATTGCAAAGGAAGGCGCGGTCATTTCCGAATGCCCCATGGGCTATCAGCCGACGGCGCGGGATTTTCCGAAGCGCAACCGGCTGATCTCCGGCCTCTCGCGCGGCGTCGTTGTCGTCGAGGCGGCGGCCCGCTCCGGCACGCTGATCACCGCCCGCTTCGCCCTTGAACAGGGCCGCGAGGTGTTCGCGGTTCCCGGCTCGCCCCTCGACCCGCGCTGCCAGGGCGCCAACCGCCTGATCCGCGACGGC
The DNA here is from genome assembly GCA_913055785.1 of uncultured Parvularculaceae bacterium. Lineage (GTDB taxonomy): Bacteria > Pseudomonadota > Alphaproteobacteria > Caulobacterales > Parvularculaceae > Hyphococcus. Next base: position 39,917 of record CAJXLJ010000001.1, read on the forward strand.
GCGACGCTGGTCGAAAACGCCGGCGACATTCTCGATGTACTCGCCGAACAGAACCGCGGCGCGGGCGAAGGCCGGCGCGACCTCTTCAACTGGTCGGAAGGCATGAAGGAAGAACCCGATCCCGCTCGGCTTCAATCGCTCAGAAGGGAGCTTCTCGAGATTTTGAGCTTCACGCCGCTCCACCGGGATGAAATTCTGCGGGAAATCGATGCGCCCCCCGGGCTTATCGCCGATGCGCTGCTCGATCTGGTGCTCGCCGGAGAAGCGGAAGAACACGCCGGCGGGAGGTTTTCCCTCGCCGCCGGCGCCTGAGTTGGAGGGGCTAGTTTGTGAACGCGATACGGCGCGCTTCCTCATGGGCGATCTGGAGAAGCCGGCTCAGGGGCTCGATCTTCTCCCGCCGTGCAAGGGTTTCCAGCTCGCGCGCCAATTCGGCGATATAGGCTGCCGTCCGTATCCGGTTGTCTTGGCCGGCTTCTTCTGTGTCGGGCATAAACCTATGTTCTTCCATGGTTTTATGGGCTCCCCCGCCGCATTTATCGTACCGCGTGCAGAGCGTGTATAACACAACTTATGATATATATTCCAGAGGAATTTATTACTTATGATTGCTGAGACCGGCGCCGGTACAGTTGACAGGGCGCCCGGGCCCAACGCATTTACCCGCGCCTAACGGCCGGAAGGCCGCCCCTTGAACCGCAGCGCCGAGGATCCGTCGTTCATGCAAGTTGTCGTTGTTGAGTCGCCGTCGAAAGCGAAAACCATCAACAAATATCTCGGCTCAGGCTTCAAGGTGCTCGCCTCCTACGGCCATATCCGCGATCTGCCCTCAAAGGACGGCTCGGTCGATCCAGACAATGATTTCAAAATGATCTGGGAGGTCGACGCCGGCTCGAGAAAGCGGGTCAATGAAATCGCGACGGCCGTTAAGGGCGCAGACCGGCTGATCCTCGCCACCGACCCCGATCGCGAGGGCGAAGCGATTTCCTGGCATCTCCTCGAAGCGCTCGACCAGAAGAAGGCCCTGAAAGACGTCCGCATCGACCGGGTCGCCTTCAACGCCATCACCAAGGCGGCGGTGCAGGAAGCGATGGCGCATCCGCGCCAGCTCGATAACGCTCTTGTCGATGCGTATCTCGCGCGCCGCGCGCTTGACTATCTCGTGGGCTTCACCCTCTCGCCTGTCCTGTGGCGCAAACTGCCGGGCGCGCGCTCGGCTGGCCGGGTCCAGTCGGTTGCGCTGCGCATCATCTGCGACCGCGAGCTTGAAATCGAAACCTTCGTCGCGGAAGAATACTGGACTGTCGCCGCTCAGGCCGCATCCGGCGATTCCTCGCCTTTCGAAGCGCGGCTCGTTATGCATGAGGGCGAAAAACTCAAGAAGTTTTCCCTGAACAACGAAGCGGCGGCGATGGCCGCAAAGCGCGCAGTCGAAAACGCGGTCTTCACCGTCGATGCGGTCGAAGCGAAACCGGCCAAGCGCAATCCGCCGCCGCCCTTCACGACGTCGACGCTGCAACAGGAAGCCGCGCGTAAACTCGGCTTCAACGCCCAGCGCACCATGCGCACCGCCCAGCGTCTTTACGAAGGGATTGATATCGGCGGCGACACTACCGGCCTCATCACCTATATGCGGACCGATGGCGTCGATATGGCGCCCGAAGCGATCAACGACGCGCGCAAAGCCGTCGGCGCCCAGTTCGGCGACAAATACGTTCCGGAAAAGGCGCGCATCTACAAGACGAAGGCGAAAAACGCGCAGGAAGCGCACGAATGTATTCGTCCCACATCGTTCGCCCGCACGCCGGATCAGGTGCGCGGCCTCAGCGAGGACGAGTTCAAGCTCTACGAACTGATCTGGAAACGCGCCATCGCCAGCCAGATGAATGAAGCGCGGCTTGAAAACACCACCATCGATCTTCTTTCCGCCGACAAGAAAACTGGATTGCGCGCAAGCGGTTCCGTCATTCTCTTCGACGGCTTCCTGGCGCTTTATGAAGAAGGAAGGGACGATCCGGACGGAGACGAGAACAGTGGCGTCCTGCCCAAACTCGCCGTCGGCGCCAAGGCGAGCGTCTCGGACGTCAAGGCGGACCAGCATTTCACACAGCCGCCGCCGAGGTTTTCAGAAGCGAGCCTCGTTAAAAAGCTTGAAGAACTCGGCATCGGTCGCCCGTCAACCTACGCGTCCATCCTCACGACGTTGCGAGATCGCGGCTATGTCACCATGGACCGCAATCGTTTTATCCCCGATTCCAAGGGACGGATCGTAACGGCGTTTCTGGAAAACTATTTCAAAAAATACGTCGAATACGATTTCACTGCCGACCTTGAAGAAACGCTCGACGAGATTTCCGCCGGCGAGGCGGACTGGAAAGCGTTCTTAAGAAACTTCTGGTCGGAGTTTCACGCTGCGGTCGAAGATATCGGCGAACTTCGGATCTCCGAAGTGCTGGACGCGCTTAACGAGTCTCTCGGGCCGTTGATCTTCCCGAAAAAGGAAGACGGCTCCGATCCGCGCGGCTGCCCTTCCTGCGAAGATGGCAGACTGTCCCTGAAGACGGGCAGATACGGCGCATTTATCGGCTGCTCGAATTACCCTGACTGCAATTACACGCGCCAGCTCTCGGCGCTTGGCGAAGGCGAGGACGCCGCCGATAGCGGCGACAAGCTTCTCGGCAGCGATCCCGAAACCGGTCTTGATGTCTGGCTTAAGGTCGGTCGGTTCGGTCCCTACTTCCAACTCGGCGAACAGGAAAAAGGATCGAAGGAGAAACCGAAACGGTCGAGCCTGCCGAAAACCTGGAGCGTGAACGACGCCGATCTCGAAAAAGCGCTGATGATGCTGTCCCTGCCGCGCGAAGTGGGACCGCATCCGGAAGACGGCGAGATGATCGAAGCGGGGCTCGGCCGTTACGGCCCCTTCGTCAAACATGGCAAGACCTACGCCAACCTTCAAAGCATCGATGAAGTGTTCGAAGTCGGTCTTAACCGCGCCGTTACGCTGATCGCCGAGAAGAAGGCCAACCCGCGCGGCCGCCGCACAGCGACGGCGCTGAAAGAACTCGGGAACCATCCCGAAACCGGCGATCCGGTGAATGTCATGGACGGCCGCTACGGCCCTTACGTCAAACACCAGAAAACCAATGCGACCCTGCCCAACGGAACCGATCCGGAATCCATTACACTGGAACAGGCGCTGGAACTGATCGCCGCGAAAGAGAAGAAACCGGCGAAGAAAAAAACGACCAAGAAAAAAACAACCAAGAAAAAGACCGCCAAAAAGAAAACCGCGACAAAGAAAACGACCAAGAAAAAAGCGGCGAAGAAGAAGACGGCGAGCTGAGCCGTGCGGCTTTTGCGGCGAACCGCTTCAGCCGGCTAAAACGTCATCTTCTATTCGCGAAACTATCGTCGAACCGTCACGAATACTCCCTATCTGCGCGACTGAACCGGTCCCGTCCCGCCGGTTTCGTATGCCATCTGAAAAGGAGATTGACGATGCAACGCGCCTTTCTTTTCGCCGCGGCGAGCCTTTTCGCCGCCCCTGTTTTCGCTGAAGAAGAAACCGAAATATCGTTCGATGACGTGCCGCCGGCCGTCATGGAAACCGCTATCGCCACGGCCCCGGGCGTCGACTTCTACCGGGTCAGTATTGAGGTTGAAAACGGCGTTTCGATCTATGAATTCGAAGCCAAGGATTACGCCGGCAGACATGTTGAAATCGATGTCTTTGAGGACGGCTCCCTTGAAGAAATCGAGATGGAAACCGAGCTTAGCGAAGTGCCGGATGCGGTGATGAACACGCTCAATTCGGCCGCGCCCGGATTTGAGCCAAGCTATATCGAACTCTCGGTTCGCCTCGGCGGCCGCGATTTTGTCTATGAGTTCGAAGGCCGGCTGAATGGCGTAGCAGTCGATATCGAGATCCGGGAAGACGGTGAGCTGCTGTTCATCTCGGAAGACGCCCTGAGCTAACCGGTTAAGGCCAATCGCGCTTGAAGTCTGGAAAATTTGCAGGAGACATATTAACCTTCCCGCATGAAATGACCTCTAAAGGTAGCGGCTTCCGCCATTATTGAAGTTGCGTAAATCATGCGTTCTATAACAAAAGCAGCGCTAATCGGCGCGATAACAACACTTGGCGCCTGCGCCACGGCGCCAAGGGAGGAAACGCCCGCCTCTTTCCGGCGGGCCGGCGCCTTAAGCCTCTGCACGGGCATGGACGTTTCTAACGCGCCCGCCGTGAACGCGCACAGTCAGGTCATCGGTTATCAGCCCTATGTGACTGTCGCCGGCGTCACCCTCGCCCGCGCCCCGGTTGACGCCTGCATCTCTTCTGGTTTCGGCCCGCGACGCGGCGGCGCAGGCGGCTTCCATGAAGGCGTTGATCTCTACACCCGCACGCCACGCGCGATCATCGCCGGCGGCGACGGGATCGTCGAACAGGCAGGAAGCCTGCGCGGCTACGGGCGGACTGTGCTGGTTCGCCATAACGCCCGCGTCGCGACGCGCTACGCCCATCTTTCTTCCTATGCGCGCGGCCTTAAACCAGGCGACCTGGTGCGCGCCGGCGATCTCATCGGGATGACCGGCGACAGCGGCAACGCCACGGCGGTCCATCTGCATTACGAGATTCTCGTCGACGGCCGGCCACAGGACCCGATCGCTCTTGGAAACTGAGTAACACCTACCCACATAGGCAAGAACCTGCTATAAGAGCGCCATTACATTACGAAAACGATTTGAAAGACCAAACTTGACGAATAGAAAAAGCGCGAAACCGCGCACGAAAAAACAACCCAACCAATCTTCACTACCTTCCCGAAAAGACATTCTCGCTTTTATCGAACAAAATGAGGGGCGCACGGACAAGCGCGAGATCGCTCGCGCATTCGGCGTCAAGGGAGAAGCGCGCGCTGACTTGCGCGCGCTCCTGAAGGAAATGGACGCCGACGGTGTCCTCGATCTCCAATCGGGAAAGCGCGTCATCAGCGCCGACCGCCTGCCTCCGGTCAATCCGATCGATGTCATCGCGGTCGATGATGACGGCGATCTCGAATGCGAGCCGGCCGGCTGGCGCGATGATCATCGCCCGCCAATGATCCGCATCAGCGCGCGGCGCGCCGCAAAACAAAAGCCGGCTCCCGGGATCGGCGACCGGCTGCTCGCCCGTCTCACGCCGGCGGGCGACGGGAGTTACGACGCTTCGATCATCAAGGCGATCGGCAAAGGCGCGCACCGTTTCCTCGCCGTGTTCCGGAAAACGCAGCGGGGCGGCGTCGCCGATCCCGTGGAGCGCCGGGCGCGCGACAGCTTCACCATCGACAAGGGCGATGAAGGCGGCGCCAAGGATGGCGATCTCGTCTGGATCGAGACCAAGAACGCCCGCGGCTACGGCCCCAAAAAAGCGCGCGTCCGTACGATTGAAGGCCATATTGACGACCGTCACGCGTTCTCGACCATCGCCCTCGCCAATCACGGCGTGCCCATCGAATTTCCCGCGGCGGCGCTTTCCGAAGCGGACAAGGCGAAGCTGCCGCCGCTGGGAGACCGCACCGATCTCCGCGACACGCTGCTCTTCACCATCGACCCTGCCGATGCGAAAGACCACGACGACGCTGTTTTTGCAGAACCGGATCCCGACCCGGAAAATCCCGGCGGTCATCGCGTCATCGTCGCCATCGCCGATGTCAGCTGGTTCGTGCGGCCGGGCGGCGCGCTCGATCGCGAGGCTGTAAAGCGCGGCAACTCCGTCTATCTTCCCGACCGTGTCGTGCCGATGCTGCCGGAAAGACTTTCGAACAACCTCTGTTCGCTTCGTGAAAACGAAGACCGGCCGTGCCTCGCTGTCGAGATGATACTCGACTCCGGCGGCCGCAAGAAAAGCCATCGCTTCATGCGCGCGATGATGCGTTCGGCCGCGAAACTCTCTTACGAAGACGCGCAGGCGATCAGTGAGGGCGGCGCGGCGCCGAAAGAGATCAGGGACGCCGTGCAGCATCTCTATGGCGCGTTCAGGGCGCGCTGGACGGAGCGAACGAAACGGGCGCCGCTGGATCTCGACCTGCCCGAACGCAAGATCATTCTCGATAAGAACGGCGACGTTGAAAAGGTCGTCAAGCGCGAACGTTTCGACGCGCACCGGGTGATCGAGGAATTCATGATCCTCGCCAATGTGGCGGCGGCGGAAACCCTCGAACGAGGCCGGGTCGAGCGGATCTACCGGGTCCATGATCAGCCCGACGAGGACGACCTCGAGGGAGTGCGAAACTACCTCGAAAGCCTTGGCTATTCCCTCGCCAAAGGCGGCGCGGTGCGGCCTTCGAACTTCAACCAGCTTCTCAAGATCGCCGGTGAGCGCGATGAAAAGGAACTGGTCTCGGAAATCGTCCTGCGCGCCCAGCGGCAGGCGATCTACGACACGGAAAACCGCGGTCATTTCGGCCTCAACCTGCCCCGTTACGCGCATTTCACCTCGCCGATCCGGCGCTACGCCGATCTCACTGTCCACCGCGCGCTCGTCTCCGCCGCCAGGCTCGGCGAAGGCGGCCAGACGAAAGAAGAAGCCAAAGCGCTCGATGAAATCGCCGAGCAGATTTCCAATTACGAACGGCGCGCCATCGCCGCCGAACGGGAAGCCGCCGACCGCTATCTTTCGAGTTTCCTCGAAAGCCGCGTCGGCTTCGAGTTCGACGCGCGCATTCGCGGCGTGACGAAATTCGGCCTCTTTGTCATGCTCGACGAAAGCGGCGCCGACGGCTTTATCCCGATGCGAAGCATCGGCGATGAACGCTACCGTTTCGAAGACGGCGAACACATCATCGTCGGCGAAACCACCGGCGGCGTCTTCCGTCTCGGCCAGCCGGTGCGGGTGCGTCTCGCCGAAGCGATCCCGCTGACCGGCAGCCTGCGCTTCGACATGCTGAGCGATCCTCTACCCGGAACGGCGAAGCGCAAGCGCAAGACCGCCGGCCGCAAAACGGCTTCGAAAAAGAAGCGCGGGCCGAAAACCGACAAACCGCCGAAAAAGAAAAAGCGCGGCAAGTCAAACGCGAAGCGGCGCAAACCTTAACTCGCTTAATTCCGCTCATTCCCGTGAAAGCGGGGATGAGCGGAGATAGGCGTTTCTCCAGTTATTTCCCGTGCTTCACGGGCTCGACATTCTCCTTGCCGACGGCTTTAAGCGCAAACGCGTAAAGATGGGCGCGTTCATCGAGGCGTTCAAAGCGCGCCGCCGAGCCGCCATGCCCCGCGCCCATATTCATGCGCAGGACAAACGGTCCTTTCTTCGCCTCCTCGCGCAGGCGCGCCACCCACTTCGCCGGCTCCCAATAGGTCACGCGATAGTCGGTGAGCCCTCCGGTCATCATGACCGGGGGATAATCGACCGGGCGGATATTGTCGTAAGGCGAATATTCCGCAATCCAGCCATATTCCTCCGCGCTTTCAATGGGATTTCCCCATTCATCCCATTCCGGCGGCGTCAGCGGCAAATCGGCGTCGGAGATCGTGTTGATGACGTCGACGAACGGCACCGCCGCAATCACCCCGGCGAAGAGCTCCGGACGCAGATTGAGGGCGGCGCCGACCAGCAATCCGCCGGCGCTGCCGCCATAGATCACAATCCGTTTTTCGGAAGTGTAGCCTTCAGCAACCAGCGCGTCAGCGGCGGCGGTGAAATCGGTGAACGTGTTCATCTTCTTGTCGCGCTTGCCGTCGAGATACCACTGGCGTCCCTTGTCGGCCCCGCCGCGAACATGGGCAATCGCGTAGACGACCCCGCGGTCGACGAGCGGCAGCACCGATGTCGAAAACCCGGCGGAGGACGCATAGCCGTACGAACCGTAGCCATAAAGGAGCGCCGGGGCGGAGCCGTCAGTCGGCGTCGACTTGAGGCGAAGCACGGTCACCGGAATTTTCGCGCCGTCCAGGCCCGTCGCCATGATCCGCTCGACGGCATAGAGCGAGGAGTCATGCCCGCTCGGTACTTCTTCCGTTTTCAGGAGCGCGCGCGCGCGCGTGCTCATGTCGTAATCGAAGGTCTGCCGCGGCGTTGAGGGCGAGGAATAGCTGAACCGCGTCGTCTGCGTGTCGTATTCATAACCGTACTGCAGTCCGAGCGCATAGGCGGCCTCATCGAAAGCCACTTCATGCTCGCCGCCGTCATATCCCGCCACGACGATGCGCGGCAGCGCGTCTTCACGTTCAAGGCGAACGAAATAGTCCTTGTACGGGACGAAACTGGTGATCTGCGTCCCCGCTTCATGGGGTACGACATCGGTCCAGTTTTCCCTGCCGGGGTTTTGAATGGGCGCCTTGACGATCTTGAAATCGACCGCGTCGTCGGCATTCGTGAGGATATAAAAATCGCCGCCGTGATGTTCGACCGAATATTCAACGTCTTTCGCGCGCGGCTCTATCATCACAAGCGCGCCCTCAAGGTCGCTCGCATGAATGAAATACGCCTCGCTGGACGTATGGCTGCCGGAATGAACGAAAATATATTCGCCGCTCTGGCTCTTTGAAATGCTCAGGAAAAAGCCGTCGTCCTTTTCCTCATAGGCGACCCAGTCTTCGGAAGGGTCCGTCCCAAGCACATGCATCTTCACCCATTTCGAACGCTGATTGTCGTCGCGCTCGATATAATAAAAGGCGCTGGAATCGGCGGTCCAGACGACGCCCGATCCGTCGGCGCTCTCAATCCGGTCGGGCAGCTCCTCGCCGGTCTCCAGATCGCGCACCCGGATCGAATAATATTCGGAGCCAAGCCGGTCGATCGTCGTCGCGATCAGCTTGTGGTCCGGACTGTGGGCGACATCGCCGATGCTGAAGAATTTCTCTCCCTCGCCTTCCTTGTCTCCGTCGAGGAGAACCTGCTCATCCCCGCCGGCCGCCGGGGCGCGCATGAAGATCGGGTATTCCCCGCCTTCGCGGTATCTCACCCAGTATTTCCAGTCGCCGTCTTTCATCGGCACGCTGGAATCGTCTTCCTTGATGCGGCCGCGCATTTCTTCAAACAGCGTCTTGCGAAGCCCTTCAAGTTCGCCGGTCACTTCTTCGTAATAGGCGTTTTCAGCATCCAGCATCGCGCGGATGTCGGCGTCGAGGGTCGATGGGTCTCGAAGCACTTCCTGCCAGTTCTCGTCGCGCAGCCAGGCGTAATTATCGACCCGCGCGACCCCATGCTGGGTGATCTCCACCGGGCGTTTTTCGACAACCGGCGCCTCGATTTTCCGGGCTTCGGCGAACGGGTCCTGTTTGGTCATGGATTCTTCCTGCTGTGTTGACGCGCCGGTTTCATTCTGGCCGCAGCCGGCGAGCACCAGCGCGCCAAGGCATGCAATTGCTGAAAATCGTCTGATCGCCATAAATCCCCTCGACATGATGCTCATGCAGTTTGCCCTTTCGACCTAACCGAAAACCGCCGTTTGCGGCAATGAAGAAAGGCGGCGGCATCCCTTCACCGCCCCGCCTTCACGGAACGCGCCCGCACCGTCAAAACCGCGTGAATCGCGGTCCGAAGGGCTGGCCTCCTGCTCTTTCCGGTTGATATGGGACAGGAAACCAAGGGAGCGCCCATGAAAAGCCTGATCGCCGCCTTCGCCCTGATCGCCGCCAGCGGCCCGGAGGACCCAGCCGCGGAAACCGCGGTGTTCGCCGGCGGGTGCTTCTGGTGCGTCGAAGCCGATCTCGAAAAACTCGGCGGCGTCGGCGACGTTGTCTCTGGCTATTCGGGCGGCGACATCGAAAACCCGACCTATGAAAACCATCACGGCCACCGTGAGGTGGTCGAAGCGCCGTTCGACCCGACCGTGATTTCCTATCGCGAACTCGTCGATTATTTCCTCCGTCATATCGACCCGCTCGATGCGGACGGGCAGTTCTGCGACCGCGGCCACGCCTATACGACCGCAATCTATTATGCCGGCCTCGACCAGTACGACGCTGCAAAAGCCGCGGTCGCCAAGGCCGAAGCCGAACTCGGCCGGAAGATCGAAACGAAGATCGTCCCGCTCGACCGGTTCTGGATCGCGGAGGACTATCACCAGGACTATTACAAGAAGAATCCGGTGCGCTACCGCTTTTACCGGACCACCTGCGGCCGCGACCGCCGCGTGAAAGCGGTCTGGGGCGGACACAAATAGCCGATACGCTCGACTATACGCCCGGCGCCGCAGGGGGTGGACAACTATCCCCATTTACTGGGCTAGCGGCCCGACTACCCTCTCTGGGTTGAATTTTTCGCGCCGGCGTTTCGCCTGATGCGTGTGCGGAATGCTCATCAGAATTATCCTCATCCTGAGGTGCGAGCCCGAAAGGGCGAGCCTCGAAGGATGGCCGCAAACACAACGCTCACATCCTTCGAGGCCCGGCCGCATTCTCAGAAGAATGCGAGCCGGGCGCCTCAGGATGAGGCTGAATAGCTTGGGAGCTACTCAATCGTTTCCGATCCGTCGCCGCCGCCCTCTCCCGGAACCGGGAAGCCGCGGTCGCGCATCAACGCTGAAATGTCGGCGTCCCGCCCCCGGAAGGCGCGATAGGCGTCCGCCGGATCGACCGCGTTGCGCGGCGCGAAGAGATTGTCGACGAGGCGTTTGGCGAGCTTCTTGTCGTAGAAACCGCCCGGCGCTTCGGCAAAGGCTTCCGCTGCATCGGCGGTCAGAACGTCCGCCCAGATGTAACCGTAATAGCCGGCCGAGTAGCCTTCGCCCGAAAAGATGTGCCCGAAATGCGGGCTGCGATGACGCATGGGCAACTCTTCCGGCATGCCGAGATCGGCGAGATTTTCCCGCTCGAACGCATCAGGATCAATGCCGGTCGGATCGACCGAATGGTAGCGCATGTCCATCAGGGCGGAAGCGAGATACTCCGTCGTGTTGAACCCTTGCATGAAGGTCGATGCCGCCTTGATCTTGGCGACCAGTTCGTCCGGCATCGGCTCGCCGGTCTCGTAATGAACGAGATAGGTGTCGATGACCTTGTCGGTCGAGAGCCAGCGCTCGAGGAGCTGCGACTGGAACTCGGTGTAGTCGCGCACGCCGCCATTGAGCGTCGGATAGTCGACATTCGACGAAAGGTAATGCAGCGCGTGGCCGAACTCGTGGAAATAGGTCGAAGCGTCGTCCCATGAGATCAGCACCGGCTCGCCGGGCGCGCCCTTGATGAAGTTCGAGTTGTTGGTGGCGAGCACCGTCTTCTCGACGCCGTCGAGCGTGTCGTGACTGCGGAAACTGTTCGCCCATGCGCCCGAACGCTTGCCGGGACGCGCAAAGGGATCGAGATACCAAAGGCCGATATGCTTGCCGCTGGTCTTGTCGGTGACTTCCCAGACATGAACGTCTTCATGCCAGACCGGCACGACGCCGTCTTCGACGGGGGTGAATGCGAAGTTGAAGAGCTCGCCCGCGACAAAGAACATCGCCTCGCGCAGCTTGTCGAGCTGGAGATACTGCTTCACCTCATCGGAGTTGAGGTCGTATTTCGCCTGGCGGACTTTCTCCATGTAATAGCGATAGTCCCAGGGCGCGATCTTGAACCCGCCGCCTTCGGCGTCGACGATCGCCTGCATTTCAGCGACTTCCTCATGAACCCGCGCGACCGAGGCCGGCCAGACCGCCTCCATCAGCGCAAGCGCGTTATCAGGGTTCTTGGCCATGCGGTTCTGGAGGCGCCATTCGGCATAGGTGTCGAAACCAAGCAGTCCGACGCGCTCGTCGCGCAGTTGGAGGATTTCAGCAATGATGGCGTTGTTGTCGTGCTCGTCGCCATTGTCGCCGCGACTATAATAGTTGCGCCAGACGGTCTCGCGCAGGTCGCGCTCGTCGGAATAGGTCAGGAACGGGTCCATCGAAGAGCGCGTGTTGGTGATCGCGTATTCGCCCTCATGGCCGCGATCCGCAGCAGCGGCGGCTGCGGCGTTCGCGAACGAGCCCGGCAGACCGCCGATCTGGTCTTTCGTGATATAGGTGACGTAGCCTTCCTCATCGGCGAGGACGTTGTTGGCGAACTGGGTGTGGATTTCGGCCAGACGCTGGTTGATCGCCGCGTAGCGTTCTTTCGCCTCGCCTTCGAGCGTTGCGCCATTCGAGGCGAAGCCGTCATAGGTGAGCCAGACGACGCGCTGCTGATCGGCGCGCAGGGTCTTGTACTCATCGCCCTCATAGACCGCGCGAACCCGTTCGAAGAGTTTCTCGTTCTGGGTGATCTTCGAAAAGAATTCGGAAAGTTTCGGCGCCATTTCCTGCTGGATCGCACGGAATTCCGGCGTCGACATGTTTGACGACCAGATGCCCCAATAGGAAAAGACCCTGCTAATGTCTTCGCCGGACTTTTCGAGCGGGACGATCGTGTTGGCGAATGTCGCCGGCTCGGGGTTGCTTGCGATAGCGTCGATCTCGGCGAGGTTTCGCGTCATCGCCGCTTCGAGCGCCGGCTTTACGCCCTCGATATCAACATCGTCGAATTGCGGCACGCCGCCATAAGGGCCGCTGAACGGCGCCAGCAGGACGTTACCGGCTTCGTTGGAGGCGACAGCCGGGTCGAGACCGGCGAAGAGATCGACCTGCTCCACTTGAGCGGCTCCGGTTTTTTGACTTGCGTCTTCGTTCTGTTTTCCGCAGGCGACAAGCGCTGCGGCCAGCGCCAGCGACGATACGATGAGTTTGACCCGCATTCGGCGGCTCCTTTTGTCTGATTGCATAAAACCCCTGTCCGAAAGGCCTCGCGGCCCATCGGCTTCCTCCGGCGCCATGGTGCGGAGCCGAGGCTCTGGTTGCAAGTCTTGATTGCCGGCAAGGCCGGACGGCTTGTCGCAGATCAGGCTCGCCTCGCCGCAGGCCGGACCTGAACCATTGCCCAGACAAAGAAAAAGGGCGGCCCGAAGGCCGCCCTTTCCCGATTTCAGAACTACGACGGATTAGAAGTCGTAGCGAAGACCGAAATTGATTTCCCAGACAGACGGACCGTAGATGATGTCTTGAATATCATCGACCGAACTTCTGACGTTCTCGTAGATATACTGGTCGCCTACGATTTGCGCTTCAGCAAGCGTCACATTGTGACCGGAACCACCGAAAGTAACTTCGCGATAGACACCCCAGTCGTCGTTGAGGAGGTTCGTGAAGTTATCGATATCGATGATGAACCGCAGTCTATGGCCATCCATCAGGCCGGGCAGTTCCTGTTCGAAGCGCAGATCGACTTTGCCCCACCAGTCAGAGTTGAAACCGTTGCGGGGCGTAATCATGCCCTGGTACGCAGCGATGTCAGGGTTGTTGAGCAAAGCGGCCATGTTCGATTCAGCTTCTGCAGCCGTCTGCGTGAGAACAAGCGATCCGTTGATAAACTCGTAGTGATCGGCGAAACCGATCATCGGGTCGCTAACGCCGTTCGGCACATAGAAGAGCGAACGACGTTCTGAGTCGTCGCTATCGCCGAACAGGTTGAAGCCGCCGGCGACAGCATCGCTACCGCCATCGGTATCAAAGGTGTAGCTGTACGGCTTACCGCTATTAAGGCGAGCGGTCAGCGTCAGGCGGGTCTTGAGGTTGCCGAAGAACTCAGCCGCAAAATCAGCACGCGCCGTGAAGGCGTGTTTGATTTCATAGTTCGACGTGTAAACCGGCAGGTTGTTATAATCCGCCGTAGCGATGTTTTCATAGTTTGACGCCGCCGTTGAGCTCGTCGCCGGGCTCACATCGTCCGCATCGGTATAAGCATAACCGAAATTGATGTGACCTTCGAAGATCCCTGCTTCCCAAGGCTTATCGACGTAACCGGAGAGAACCATCGTCTTCGGGCTGTGGTCCGAATTGGTGAGCATCAATACGCCGCCATTGCCGTAGCCAAATTGCGTATTGTAGATCGGACGACCGTCCGGCGCGGTGTCGATAACCGCCAGGTCGAGGTTCTGCCACGTATTCGGGTTCTGCTGGATCGTGTAGAGGAAGTCGGCGCCGAGGAGCCAGTCGCCGCCCGGGAAGAATTTGGCGCCGGTGGAGAAACGCCACACCGACGACATTTTGTAGTCCGGATCGATCATGTTGACCGCGCCTTCGCCGGCAGCCGCTGCAGCAGCGTTGGCAGCCAGCATCGAAGCCGGAAGGTTGTAGCCGTCGAAGCCGGCGAGAGTCATTGCGTTATTTGAGAACGCAGACCCGATATTGAAGCCGGTGTTCGAGAAGCTGTTGGAGAGCCAGACGCTCGGATCGCCGCCGGAGAAGCGCCCGACGCCGGCGGACAGCGTCAGGCTGTCATTGACATCCCACTCAAGACCGATACGCGGCTGAAGCAAGGACACGCCGTCAAACGTTTCATTGTTCGGCACGCCGAAACGATCAACGATGAGCTGGTTGAATTGCGGCATGTCAGACATCGTGATGAAGTCGTAACGAAGACCGGCTGTAACCGTCACGCCGCTGTAAGGCGTCCACTCATCCTGAAGATAGACAGTGTTGAGGTGACGTTTAAATACGGCGCCCGCATCGTCTTCCATGTTGGAACCGGCGTTCTGATAGAAAATATCCGCCGGCTGCATCATCTCGAGATCGTCGATTGAGTCGTATGCAGCAAGACCTTCCGCCCCGAAGATATAGAGGTTGAAGAATTCATACGTCTCACGCTCGTAACCGAACTTGAACGTGTGATCGCCCGTCAGATACTGAGCCTTGAACTTCATGTTCAGCGACGAACCTTCAAGCTTGTTAGCATGACGGTTCGGGTCCGGACCAAGGAAAATGGTGCCGCCGTCGGTCGTTGTGATTTCAAACTGGGCGAAATCGGTGCCGTTCAGCGAGTCCTGACCGGTGATCCGGTCAAGATAGGAAACCGAGATTTCCGTCGAGAAGTTGTCCGTCCAGTCCGAGAAGATACGACCGGAATAGACTTCCATATCTTCCGAACGATTATACCAGTTCGACGACAAGCCGAGTTCGCCATCACTGGTGCTTGTGCCTTGATCCACGACAACAGCGCCATAGGTGTCCTGATAAGACAGTTCAACGCGATGATCGTCGCCGAGGTAACCGACAAGTTTGACATACCAGCGCTCATCCGTGTCCGGCGTGCTGGAGAGAATGCTGCCGGCGTCAAAGCCGTAAACGTCCTGCATGATCTGCTGGACGCGCGCAACGTCTGCAGCGCTGACGTCGTCAACTTCGTTCACAAAGCCGCCGCCCGACGGGCCGGTGATGTAGGTGTCGGTGCCTGAGAACTTCTCATAGGCGGCTGTGAAGAAAAGACGGTCCTTGATGATCGGGCCGGTCAGAACGCCGCCCCAGGATTTCTCATCCGTATCCGGTTTGGCGACCGGATTGCCTTCGAGCGTACCGCCATGCAAGCCGGCGAAATTATAATCGATAAAGCCGCGGCCATGGAGTTCGTTCGAACCCGTCTTGGTGACGACGTTGATGTTACAGCCGGTGAACCCGCCATATTCAACATCGACAGGCGCGATTTCGACCGCAACCTGTTCGGCGACATCAAACGGGAACGGCAGACGCTGGGTCGGATAGCCGTTGTCGTTCAGGCCGAAAATGTCGTTCTGACGAATGCCGTCGATGGTCAGCGAGTTGAAACGCTCGTTGGAGCCGACGCAGCGAATACCACGCTGATAGGATTCGTCGATGTTGATCCGCGGATCGAGACGGATGATGTCCTTGATGTCGCGGTTGAGCGCAGGAAGTCGGGTGAGGTCATCTGCCGTAAAGACCGCTGCAGGGCCGGTCGCGACCTGTGCAACTGCTGTTTGCGTCCCGACAACCACGATCTGGTCGCCGCTGCCGCCGGAAGCGAGATCGAGCGTCACGAACGCCGAGTCGCCGATCGTCAGGCCGATATTCTCAACCGACTCGCCCTGATAGCCGGACGCGGTCGCTGTGACCGTGTAGCGGCCGGAGACGTTAAGGTTGCGCGCGCTGAAGCGGCCCGCTCCATCAGTGCTGACCGAACGCGATTGACCGGTCGTCGTGTCGACGATCGTCACCGTTGCGCCGCTAAGCGGAGCGCCGGATTCGTCGGTCACCACGCCGCGAATTTCAGAGGTCGTTTCCTGCGCCATGGCAGGCGTTGCGACGACCGTTGCGAAGGCCGTCGTCAGCGCGACAGCAGCCGCGCCCGCATAAAGCGATTTCATAAGTTTCATGTGTTTAACCCCAAGCTTGGACTGGATTTAGCAAGCCGCACTTATTGCACCTGTGCCGCCCGAAAACGCTTTTGCAATAAGCACTTGGTGTGACAGGTCAATGACGTTGTTTTGTTACAAAATCGACTTGGCGCATTCACAAAACTGTCACATATTGCGCTGCCGAAATATGTGGAAAAAAAACGGTCGATAAAGAACGGGTTAGCTTGTGGATAAGCCGCCTACGGATCATTCCGCTGCTCAAAGAATGAAGATTATGTAAGGCGCCGCCCGAGGAATAAGCGCCGATTGTGGATTGGATGCCACAGTTCACATGCGGTTCGGCGCTTCAATACCCAATAAATCGAGAATCTGGTCGAGTTGACCGCCTGCAGCGGCGGTCAAATTCAGCCTCGATTTTCGCGCTGTCATATTTTCTTCATCAACAATCCGGCAGGCGGCGTAAAATTTTGAAAACGCCTGGGCGAGCCCATAGGCTTGATCGCACAACAGATGCGGCAGGCGTTTTTGATAGGCGTCCCGGACCGCCTCCCCGAAAGCGAGCAGGCTGAGCGCCAGATCGCGCTCTTCCGGCGCTGTTATATGCACAGGCCCCGGCCCGCCTGCCCCGGCGGCCTCGGCCTTGGCCAGCACCGAGCGTACGCGAACGCTGGCGTAAAGGAGATAAGGCCCGGTCTTGCCTTCGAAGGCCATGAACCGGTCCAGATCGAATATGTAGTCGCTGGTCCTCGGATTGGAGAGATCCGCGAATTTGAGCGCGGCGACGCCAACCTTGCGGGCGATACCCGCCGTCTCTTCAGCGCTGTAACCTTCCGCGAATCCGCTTTCTGCGAGCCGCTCGGCGGCCTTTTCGGTGACCATGTCGATGAAATGGCGCAGTTTCAGCGTACCGCCCTCGCGCGTCTTGAAAGGCTTGCCGTCCTTGCCGTTCATCGTCCCGAACCAGAGATGTTCGAGGCGGGCCTCCTCAAAATAGCCTGCCTTTTCAGCGGCCCTGAACACCTGCTCGAAATGCAGCCGCTGGCGGGCGTCGACAACATAAAGAATGCGGTCCGGATGTTCTGACCGCTGGCGGTCGACAATGGTGGCGATGTCCGTCGCGTGATAGCCGACCGCGCCTTCCGAATTGCGGAAGATGATCGGCGGCATTTCCTTCTTGTCGTCAGGCCGCTCGACGCGAACGATCTGCGCGCCGTCGGAAAACTCGAGAACCCCGCGCTTTTGAAGATCCTCAGCCAGTTCCGGAATAAGCGGATCGGCGTCCGCCTCGCCTTTCCAGAGATCAAACTCGACCTGCAGGTCCGCATAGTCGCGTTTCATCGCCGCAACGGAGAGATCAACGAAATGCCGCCACAGCGCGCGGTAGCCCGGCCGCCCGTCCTGAAGCTCCTTGGTCGCCTTGCGGGCGAGGTCCGCCCGGGCCGGGTCTTCCTTGCAGGCCGCCGACGCCGCCGGATACATCTCTTCAAGATCGGTAAGGCCGATCGGTGGTTCCGCCGGGAACGGGCCTTTCGCGCCAGAGTCGAAATACACGAGATCGGGCTGGCGAAGCTGCAACTCGGAAATCAGCTGGCCCATCTGCAAGCCCCAGTCGCCGAGATGCACGTCTCCGACAACCTGATCGCCCGTGAAGCGGAACAGCCTCTTCAAACATTCGCCGATTATGGCGGCGCGCAGATGGCCGACATGGAGCGGCTTGGCGACATTCGGCCCGCCGTAATCGATGACGATCTTTTCCGGGGACGGATGAAGCCAGCCGCCAAACCGGCCATCCCCTATGGCTTGCGATACGCGTTCAGCGATGTACGCGTCCGTCAGCTTGATATTGATAAAACCCGGGCCGGCGACCGCGATCTCCTGAAAGATCGGGTTGGCGCGCAGGGTTTCGCTGATCTTGTCGGCGAGCGCGCGCGGGTTCTGTTTCGCCGCCTTCGCCGCCGCCAGGGCGCCGTTGCACTGAAACTGGGCGAGATCCGGCCGGTCGGCCGCTGTCACCCGCCCTAATTGCGGATCGAGCGCCGCCGAAGCGAACGCCTCGCCGACAATCCGGCTCAACTCTTCAAGCAGCGTCATTTCAAATTCGGGAATTTCAGGCTTTTGCCGGAACGATTGAAGATCACCTGTTCCGGGCTGAGGGAAAAACCGACGATAATCTCGAAATTGGTGCCCGAAATCTGGGCGCTGGCGCGGGGGATGAGGATTTTGTTGATCTCTTCTTCGGTAATCACAATCCGCCGGTCGCCATCGAAATTCGCCGGGACGAGAAACTCGGATTTACTAATCACTTCAAGGTCCTTGCGCGTCACCGCCACAAAGTACTTGAATACCTTCTCGCCAGCGGCCCCTTTCGGGCCCCGGCCAAACGCCATGTCGATGGCGATTTCCGCATCGATAGGCTTGGCTTCGGCGTAACGACAACCGATCCCCACATTGGTGATCTCGGCGGTGTAGGCGATATTGCTGGCGGTTTCGGCTTCGCCGTCGAACTCGATCAGCCGCGACGCGTCATCCAGAACCACGATATTCGGGCACGGCGCCGGATTGGTGTTTCTCGCCTCGTCCGAACTGGCGCAGGATGAAATGCTGATTGCTGCGGCGAAAAGCGGCGCGGCTAACTGTTTGTTCATACTCGCGAACCCTTATATTTGCTCATGAAAAGGCCTTCGGGCCGCCGGATCGCCGCCGCCGAGTCGCCTTGATGCAGTGTCAGTCTCTCGTAGCGTCTCGAACCGGACCGCGCAACGCTCCAGTAAAGGGGCCGAAATGAGAATTAAACGCACCCTCCCCACCGGCCGACGGCAACGCCCGCTGACAGTCCGACTATCGGCGCCGCGGGGCTTCTGCGCCGGGGTCGAACGGGCGATCCGCACCGTAGAGGAGACGCTGGCCGTCCATGGCGCGCCTGTCTATGTGCGCCATGAAATCGTTCACAACCGGCATGTTGTGGACCGGCTGGCGGCCATGGGCGCGGTCTTCGTCG
Organism: uncultured Parvularculaceae bacterium; assembly: GCA_913055785.1. Classification (GTDB taxonomy): domain Bacteria; phylum Pseudomonadota; class Alphaproteobacteria; order Caulobacterales; family Parvularculaceae; genus Hyphococcus. The sequence goes on from CAJXLJ010000001.1 coordinate 59,041, forward strand.
ATGAACTGACCGCGGTCCCGGACGACCGGCCAGTGATTTTCTCCGCCCATGGGTGTCCGCAATCGGTCCACCGCGAAGCCGCGGATCGCAATCTCATCGCCATTGACGCCACATGCCCGCTGGTCCTGAAAGTCCATTCGGAAACCCGCCGCCATGTCGCCGCCGGCCGTCATGTCTATCTCGTCGGCCATGCGGGTCACCCGGAAGTCATCGGCACTATGGGCCAGGCGCCGGCCGGCGCGGTTACGCTGGTTGAGACCATCGCCGACATCGGCGCTCTCGCCGAACGCACCGGCCACAAGGCCTATGTGACGCAAACGACGCTTTCCGTCGACGATGCGCAGACCATGGTCGACGCGCTGAAACAAAAATTCCCGGATATCATCGGGCCGCGCAAGGAAGACATCTGTTACGCGACATCCAACCGGCAAAACGCCGTCAAGGCGGCGGCCCCGGGCGTCGATCTGTTCGTGGTGATTGGTTCGGAGACATCATCCAACTCGAAACGTCTCGTCGAAGTCGCTCTCAGCGCGGGCGCGGGCGAAGCATCGCTGATCGAAGACGCCGCCGCTTTCGACTATGAGCGGATCGACGCCATATCGCTGATGGGCGTCAGCGCCGGCGCCTCGGCGCCGGAACATCTCGTCGAAGCGTTCCTGACCGAACTGGCCCGTCGGCGCACGCTGAAGATCGAGACCGTGGAGACGGCGGCGGAGAACGTCGTCTTCAATACGCCCCTGCGCCTTGCGAGCTGATCACCGGTGGCGGTTTACACCGAGGTATCAGACAGCGCCCTCGCTGCATTCCTCGCCGATTACGATGTCGGCGACTTGCTCGCGAAAACGCCGATCGTCGAGGGCGTTGAGAACACCAACTACAAAATCAACGCCGGGAGCGGTCCTTACATCCTGACGCTTTTTGAAAAGCGCGTGCGTGAGGAAGACCTGCCCTTCTTCATGGCGATGACGTCCCATCTGGCGGGCAAGGGCCTGAAGGTCGCGGCGCCTGTCGCAGACCGAAACGGCGCCGTCGTAAAATTCCTCGCCGGAAGACCGGCGGCGCTGATCCGGTTTCTTCCTGGCGAGGCGGTGATGACGCCGGCCCCGGCGCACGCCCGCGCGCTCGGCGCGACCCTCGCCGATCTTCACGCCCATGTGGCGGACTTCGCCCTCACTCGCGATAACCCGCTTTCGCTTTCCGGCTGGCGCCGTCTCGCCGAGGCGTGCGGGCGCGGCGCCGACCGCTGCGCGCCGGGGCTCGCGGCGTTTATCGAGGAAGAACTCGACTATTTAACTGCATGCTGGCCCGCCGCCCTGCCCGGCGGGGTCGTCCATACGGATCTCTTTCCCGACAATGTTCTGTTCGACGGTGATGAGATCGCCGGCGTCATCGATTTTTATTTTTCGTGTACGGATTTTTTCGCCTATGACGCGGCGGTCTGCATCAACGCCTGGTGCTTTGACGGCGATGGCGTTTTCCTGAAGGAGAATGCTTCGGCGCTGATGAAGGCGTATAGCGAGAAGCGCATCTTTACGGCAGCGGAACGGGAGGCGTTTTCAACGCTCCTGCGCGGCGCAGCCTTGCGTTTTCTCCTGACACGCGCCTATGACTGGCTCAATCAGGTCGAGGGCGCCATGGTTACGGTGAAGGACCCGCTTGAATACAAAGCGATCCTGGAATTCCATCGCAGCCATTATGCGCCCGCATTATACGGGTTTTAAATGATTGAAATATTCACGGACGGCGCCTGTTCCGGCAATCCCGGCCCCGGCGGGTGGGGCGTGCTCATCATCGTCGGCGGCGAACGCACTGAACTGTGCGGCGGCGAAGCTGAAACAACCAACAACCGTATGGAAATGCTCGCGGTGATCGAGGCGTTGAAAGCCACCGACGCCAGCGCGCCGGTAAGGCTCTATACCGACAGCCAATATGTGAAGAACGGCATCAACGACTGGATTCACGGCTGGAAACGCAATGGCTGGAAAACCGCCGCGAAGAAACCGGTGAAGAACCAGGACTTGTGGATGACCCTCGATGAGCTTTCCTCAAACCGCAAGGTCGAATGGCATTGGGTGAAGGGCCACGCCGGTCATCCCGGCAATGAACGCGCGGACGAACTGGCCCGTATGGGCGCAGCATCCGCGCGTTAAGCGTAACGCCTAGAGCTGGCCGAGCATGTGTTCGGCGCTTGAAACGTCGAACGCGCCCGGCGCTTCCACATTCAGCTCCTTAACAACGCCATCCTCGATCACCAGGGAAAAGCGTTGCGACCGCTCGCCCATGCCGAAGCCCTTGCCGTCCATGGTGAGCCCGAGCGCGCGAGCGAAATCGCCGTTGCCGTCGGCCAGCATTTCAATCTTGCCGCTGGCGTTCTGGGACTTCGCCCAGGCGTCCATCACAAATGCATCGTTGACCGACATGCAGACGATCTTGTCGACGCCTTTGGCTTTGAGCGCATCAGCCTGCTCGACGAATCCCGGCAAGTGTTTCGCTGAACAGGTGGGCGTGAAAGCGCCCGGCACCGAAAACAGAGCGACGCGGCCCTTGCCGAGAATATCGGCGGTCTCAGCCTGTTCCGGACCGTTCTCGGTCGCCAGCATCACTTTTTGGTTTGGAATCTTGTCGCCGACAGCAATGGTCATGAGTTGAAATCTCCCGTTTTGCGCAACCGCTTTTATCGATTCGCCGCGGCGAGGTCCATGGGGTTGCGGTCCTCGCCATCCTTGCACAGCCCCGTTTCGAGGCATAAGATTTCGCCTCATGGGACAAACTCGCAAAGACGCAAGCGCAAACGACCGTGATTTTCTCGCCGGGCAACTGCTGATCGCCATGCCTAATATGGGCGATCCCCGTTTCGAACATTCGGTCGTTTTTATTTGCGCACATGACGAAGATCACGCCATGGGCGTAATCGTCAACAAACGCATCGCGGATATCGATCTTGACGAGTTGCTTCGCCAGCTCGAGATCGAGCCTTCCGAAGAAGCTTCGGAAACGCCGGTCTATTTCGGCGGGCCGGTGCAAACGGAACGCGGCCTTGTCTTACATACGCTCGACTACCGTCTCGACAAGACGCTTGCCGTTGCGCCTGATCTCGGGCTCACCGCGACGAAAGACATTCTCGCCGATATTGGCGGCAAGCATCCGAGGCGGCCGGCGCCGCGCGCGTTTCTGCTTGCGGTCGGCCACGCCGGTTGGGGCGCCGGGCAACTGGAACAGGAAATCACCATGAACGCCTGGGTCCACTGCGAAGCAGACGAGACCATAATCTTTGGCGGCGCGGAAAACGCATCGTGGAATCGCGCGCTCGGCAAGCTTGGGGTGACCAGCGCAATGCTGTCGCCGGAATGGGCGTCCATCCGTAATCAGGATCAGCCGCTCAATTAAACAAGCGCGGCGCTCGCAAACCTGATCAGCGAATGGTCGAACGGCGCCAAAGCCAGCTCGCGCCCTGCTTCGCGGGCGCTGCAACAGCTTCTTCCGCCGCAAGATCGCTGGCCGTCAGCTCGATATCGCTGTTTGCCGCTTCGTCCGGCTTGATGTCGCCGGCGGCTTCCGCCTTTTCAGCAAGAACCGCGCCCGTTTCCGGCTGTTCTTCCTTGAGCGACGTCTCGACGGCTTTCGGTTCCGGCGTCGGTTCTTCGGCTTTCATCTCAACCGCCGGCTCGGCGACCGGGGACGCTTCCTCCGGCATGCCGAACGCGTACCCCTGAGCGAGGTCCAGCCCCAGTTTCGCCGCCGCTTTTGCTGCGTTCTTTGTCTCGATCCCCTCGACGATCACCTTAAGCCCAAGCTGCTTGCCAAGGCCGCCAAGCGAGGCGGCGATTTTCGAACCGTCGCCGCCGGTCTCAAGATCGCCAGCGAATGACTTGTCGATCTTCAGGTAATCGAAATCGTATTTGCGAAGATTGGTGAGGCATGAAAAGCCTGCGCCAAAGTCGTCGAAAGCGAGCGCCGCGCCCGCCTTCTTGAGCGCTGAAAACACGCGTCCCGCATTGTCAGCGTCGGAAACAGCGTCGCCTTCGGTCAGCTCCAGAACAAGCGCATCCTTCGGCAAGGCGTATTTGCTGATCGCCGCGCTGACGGTTTCGACAAAACCGGGGTCGCGCATCTGCCCCCATGAAACATTCATCGCAACAAATAACTTGCTGCGTTTGTCCGCCTTCAGCTTTTCAGCGAGGAATGCGGCGGCGTTTTCAAGCATGACGCCGGCGAGTTGGGCGCCCTTGCCCGCCTGATCGGCGGCGCGCACGAACGTCTCCGGCCCTTCCGCGCCGTCTTCGCCGCGCCAGCGCGCCAACGCTTCATAACCGACGACCTTCCGGTCATCGAGGGCGACGATCGGCTGGAATGCGGCGACGATATCGCCTTTCGCAAGCGCTGCAGAGACTTTCGATGCAAGCGCGCCCACGGCGGCCGGTACGATCGCCGCAGCGGTCGCTTCACGCAGCGTCTTGTCGTTGACGAAGTTGTTGGCCGTTGGTTTGAACACCGGCGAAGCGGTTTCGATGAAAGCCACGATCCGGGTCAACTTGCCGCTGTCTTCATTCGCCGCGCGCGCGCCGCGCATGCGAACCTTGCGGCCGTCATAGAGCTTCAGCGCCACATCGAACGGGCCGTCGATTGGCGCGACAACTTCGTCCTGAAACCGCTGGGCGTCTTTCTTGTCGATAAAATTCGCCAGCGCTTCCGGCGTGAACGGCGCGGCGGAGTCAGCGCCGAGAAGCTGCGGCAGCGATTCCGTCTGGTCGACATAGGTCGGACTCCAGTCCCAGATCGCCACGCCCGAATAATCAAGCACCTGCGCGAGAGAACTGTCGAGCACGATATCCGCGCGCTCGTCATTCGAGCCGGCGTGCGACGCAGCCTCATGTAATTCATCATGGCCCGATGCAGCGAAGATTTGCATCGGCGCCGCCGCCTGCTTTGCAGGCGCGCTGAATGGCGCAGCGCCGGCTTCCGTCAGCGACACGATGCTCGCGGCAAGAACGCCAAGGGTAAACAGCGCGTGCGGCGCAAGCGCGCCGATGGTCGCTGCGCCGCCGCTCAACGAACCGATAAAGGGCGCAACCATCGCGATGGCGACGCCCGGCAGGATCAGACGCGCACCAGCGTCGCCGCGGATCGCCTGGGTGATGGCGAGGATCAACGCAAAACCGCCGACGCCGAATACGGACCAGCGCATGATGGCGGTAAGATCAACGCGGTCGACAAAATTGATGACGCCCATGCCCGCAATGATAAGTGCGGCGGTGAACATCACCCCGCCTAGCAGGGGATTGTATTTCGCCGCGCCGACCGTCGAAGACAGAAATGCGATCGCTGCAGCGGCGAACAATCCGAGAATAAAAACAGTCACCTCAGGCGACATGGCGGAGAAAAAGCCAAGCCAAGAAAATTCCAGCGCCGCCGCGCCCGCCACCATAACCAGCGCGCAAACAGCAAGACCGCTGCGCCGGATTGCAGCGTAACCCGCCAGAAACGCCGCAGCCACGATGAACGCGCCCGCGATCGCGCCCCGGCCCAGCTCCACAGCCGGCGCCGCTGCTGCAACGCCGTCGCTAAACCCGGCCGCCAGAATTCCAATGATCATCACCCCACCCCGCACTTTGTTTCGGCGTCAGACGCCGAGGAAACGGTAACCAGAGCCTGGCTGAGCCCCGCCCTCACGCATCCGCATGCCGCTGATGCGCCCCGGGAGCCCACGACTGACTCACTCGATTTGGCCCGTATAATCACGCTTGTGTGACATTATCGCAAGAGCGGCGCCGGGTGTTCGGTGAATTTTTACGAACGGTTCGTCTCATTCTGAGCGCTATATTCCCGATATCGTCTCGCCGTCAGGGCGTAGAGTTCATGATCGCGCCATTCGCCGTTGATTTTGAGATAGTCCCGGGCGAACCCCTCTTTCTCAAATCCACATTTGAGAAGCAGACGGCGCGACGGCGCATTATCGGGATGGCACGCCGCTTCGATACGGTTAAGGCCGATGGCGTCGAACACATGACCGGCAAGCGCCCGCACCGCGGCGGAGCCATAGCCCTGGTCGATATGGGGCGCGCCGATCCAGTACCCCAGAACGCCGGCCCTGGCCGCGCCGTAGCGGATATTCGTGAGCGTCACGCCGCCCAACAGCGCTTCGTCATCGCGCCGGAATACAAACAGCGAGAGCGCCCGGCTGCGCCGCGCCTCGCGTTCAAACAGTTGAATCCGCTGGCGGAATGCCGAGCCCGCCAGCTCTTCTGGGGTCCAGTCATCCTCCCAGGCAGTCAGGTGGGCCCGGCTCTGTTCGCGCAACGCCGCCCATTGGGGATGATCGCGGATGACCGGCGCGCGCAGATAGACCGGATCCCGGACAAGGATCGGGCTGAAATCGGCGTTTCCCGGCGGTTTAAGCTGAAACATGCGCTCACTTCCCCTGACGATGGGCGTTTCCTAGCAAATACAACCGGATAGAAAAACTGTCACAAAGGTGACGCAACACGTCTGATCTGTTATATTGCCACATTCGACCCAGGGGTGGGGGTAAAAAGTATGCGTTTGTTAGGGGTGCTGGGCCGGCTGCCTTTACCGGTCATAATCGTGCTTGCGGGCTGGTATGGCGGCGCCAAATGGGGCGCGCCCGGCTTCGCCATGAACGCCGCTGACAGCGCCTTTTCCGAGGCCGCCGGCATGATCCGCTCCGTGCTTAATCGCGGCGACGAGCAGGAACAGATCAAACAGGGCGGCAAGACCGCCGCGGCCGCTGTAGTCCCGGAAACGCAAGACACCGCATCCGTGGAAACCGAAGCCGGCGGGCCCGGTCTCAATCTCTGCAATCTCGACATATCGAACGCGCCGCCTGCGGACAGAACGGGCCGCGTGCGGCATTACCGCTCGCTCGTCGAAATCAACGGCGTGTCCCTGCTCATGACGCCCGCCACAAAATCATGCCTGTCATCCGGCTTCGGTCATCGCGGTTACGCGCCTCATCGCGGCGTCGACTATTTCAGCGATCAGGGCGGCGATGTGCTCGCCGCCGCCGACGGCGTGATCCGTGAAGCGAAGCACCGGGATGATTACGGCAACATGATCGTCATCGACCACGGAAACGGCGTTTACACGCGGTATGCGCATCTCGCCTCTTTCGCCGGCGCCGTTCGTGAAGGCGTCGGCGTAAAACAGGGCCAGCGCCTGGGGCCGATCGGCCGAACAGGAAAAGCCGGCGCAACGCACCTTCATTATGAAATCCGCACGGGCGATTATCTCGCTGCGGGCGGTTCTTTCGCCCTGACGCCCGTCGATCCGTTCGCGCTCAAGCCTTGAGCCTGCCGAACCCTGCCAATCCATAGACCACCGCCCCTGCGGCGACTGGCGCCTTGCTTTTCTCATCTGCCCCGGGCGTTATGATTGGCCGATGACCACGATGACGATCGCATCCGAAACCCGCTACGGGAACGCGCCGTTTTTTATATTCTGCGATCACGCATCGAATGCGATTCCGCCGGAATTGAGAGAACTCGGCATCCCGGAAGACGTCTTGCGCACCCATATCGCCTGGGACATTGGCGCAGGCGCGCTTTCCCACAAGCTTGGCGAACGACTGGAGGCCTCCGTCTTTGAATGCGGGTTTTCAAGGCTGATCATTGACGTCAACCGCGCACTCGATGCGCGCGATCTTATCCCTGCGGCCAGCGATCAAATCCCGGTGCCGGGAAACCAGATGTTGTCCGACGAAGCGCGCCGGCAACGCATCGAAACTTTTCATATTCCGTATCATGACCGCCTCAACGCCGCGATAGACAAAGCCGTCGCGACGCATGGACGGCCGTTCATCGTTTCAGTGCACAGTTTCACCAACAGGCTGATGGGCGCGGCGGAGGACCGGCCCTGGCGAATCGGCATGCTCTGGCGTGAAGATGAAGCCAACGCACAGGCGATGATTCGGTATCTGCGGAACAAAACCGGCTGGGCGATCGGCGATAACGAGCCCTATGACGCGAGGGTGTTCAATTACTCTATCGACCGCCATGTGAGCGCGCGCGGCCTGCCGCATCTGACTTTCGAGGTCCGGCAGGATGTTATTGCGAGCGGCGATGATATAATTCAGACTGCTGAATTACTTGCGGGGGGAATCCGCGAGGTTGCTGGCGGGTAGTTCCCGCCCTGGCGAGAGGAGAGCAGCGCCATGATGCCGACGCTGACCCTGGGGGTTGAAGAAGAATATCTTCTGGTCGATCCCGAAACGCGCGATCTTGTCGAAGAGCCCTCCCCGGACTTCATGAAAGACTGCAAGGACCGGCTCGGCGAGCGGGTGACGCCTGAATTTCTGAAATGCCAGGTCGAAATCGGCACGCCTGTCTGCGCAGACATCACCGAAGCGCGCCATCATTTGACTGCGTTGCGCTCCGTCATCATCAACACCGCCGACAAGCACGGCATGAAGCTGATGGCCGCTTCGACGCACCCTTTCGCGCAATGGGGCCGCCAGAAACACACCGCCGCGCCGCGCTATGACCTGCTCGACAAGGATATGGGCGGCGCGATCCGCCGTATGCTGATCTGCGGCATGCATGTCCACGCCGGTATCGAGGACGAGGAACTGCGCATCGACCTCATGAACCAGACGCGGTACTTCCTCCCGCATCTACTGGCGCTTTCCACGTCTTCGCCGTTCTGGGGCGGACACGACATGCAGATGCGCTGTTCAAGGCTCGGCGTCTTCGATTCGATGCCGCGCACCGGCATTCCCGACCGTTACGAAAGCTGGTCCGAATATCAAAGAATGATCGAGCGGCTGGTGCGCGCCGGCGTGATGGAAGACGCAACCAAAATCTGGTGGGACATGCGCCCAAGCTGCCGCTTTCCGACGGTCGAGATGCGGATCACCGATGTATGTACGCGGCTTGAAGACGCTCTGTGCGTCGCCGCCATCTATCAGTCGATCCTTCGCATGCTGTCTCGGATCCGCAATCGCAACATGCGCTGGCGCATTTATCCGCGCATCATGCTGGAAGAAAACCGCTGGCGCGCGCAGCGTTACGGCTGCACGAATTCCATGATCGATCTCGGCCGCGGCGAATGCCTGCCCTTCGGCTCGCTCATCGAAGAGATCATCGAGATCATTACCGAAGACGCAACGGCGCTCGGCTGCCTCAAGGAAGTCCACCACGCGCGCACGATCCTCAAACGCGGCACCAGCGCGTGCAAACAGCTCGAAGTCTTTGCAAAAGCGAAACAGGCCGGCGCCGACGAGCCGGAGGCGTTTCGCGCAGTCGTCGACATGCTGGTCGCCGAAACCGCCGCCGATCTGCCCGAAGCCCCTTAGATAGGCGCTGAAATTAATATTTTAGGGGGCCTTGCATCGCCCGTAGGGCTTCGCTATATCCGCCGCTCGCTTCCCGCATATTTCTAATGCGAACAGCGGCGTTCCGCCCGGGCCGCAAGGCTTCGGACGGTGTAGTTGGCGCGGGGTGGAGCAGTCCGGTAGCTCGTCAGGCTCATAACCTGAAGGTCACAGGTTCAAATCCTGTCCCCGCACCCAAATACTAATCCTTCGTTTTTCTGGGCCTGCGCCGTCTTCTCCGGCGACGGCGCTGCTTGCGTTTCTGGCGCGCTTCAGCCGCAAGGTCAGCGAGTATGCCCTCGCGCAGCCCCCTGTCGGCGACGCGAATGCGAGTCGCCGGCCATTCGCGTGCGAGCGCTTCAAGTATAGCGCAGCCGCAAACGACGAGGTCCGCGCGTTCAACACCGATACAGGGCTCGCTGGCGCGATCATCGAAACTCATGGCGCGGAGCTTTTCCGTCACTTCTCTCGTTCGCGGCAATGTCAGCCACAGGCCGTCGACCAGCTCCCGGCGATAGCGGTCAAGTTCAAGATGTACGCCGGCGATCGACGTCACCGTGCCGGACGTGCCGAGCAAATGCGCCGCATCTTTTTCAAAATGCGGCCTGAGGCGAGCGGGATCGCCGAATGCGGCGACGCCCGCGCGCACTTCCTCCACCATCTTCTCATAGGTTTCCGCGTCAAGATCGCGCCCGCCCCAGCGCTCGGCGAGACTGACAACGCCGAAGGGCAGCGAGGTCCACGCGGCGACGCTTAAGGCAGCAGCCTCGCCGTCGCGGACAATCCATGAAAGCTCGGTCGAGCCGCCGCCAATATCGAAGATCAGCGCCGCCGGCGCGGCTTCGTCAATCAGGTCCATACAGCCGGCGGCGGCGAGCCTGGCTTCCTCTTCCGTAGAAATAATTTCCAGCGTGAGCCCGGTTTGCTCCCGTATCATGCCGAGAAACGCTGCGCCGTTTTCTGCGCCACGGCAGGCTTGCGTCGCGATGCAGCGCATATGCGTAACCCCGCGCCGCGAGATTTTTTCCGCGCACACCTTCAGCGCATCAAGCGTTCGTTGCATGGCCGGTTCTGAAAGGACGCCCGAGGTCGAAACCCCCTCCCCGAGCCGTACAATCCGGGAGAACGCATCGACGATACGCAACTCCTTGCCGTTCGGCGCAGCGATTAATAAACGGCAATTATTGGTGCCGAGATCGAGCGCCGCGTATCGCTCGCGCGGTTTGCCGGGAACGGAAGCGGATTTTCGCCCGTTTTGTTTCTTTTCGGTTGTCGGTTTTTTACGCGAACGCGCGTTTGCGCCGCTCTCCCCTTCGTCCACTTTTTGCGTCCTCGCTTGGGCCGTCTTCCGGCCCGGATACGGGGATCAGCTTAGTCAGCAGGTTTGGGATGGGCAAGGCTCAGGCCTGCGCCGATTACAGTCGGGCGTTTTAGAAGATGGAAAAAAGACAGGCGGCACCGGCAGGAGCGCGGCAGATATTGGCGGCGGCGGCGATCGACTCACCGCCAAGGAACGCCGCCATCATCACGAACACGATGAACGCGCCAGCGACAAGCAACAGGCTTTTAACGACAGACGTTACGGCTTTCATCTCTCTCCTCCCGCCGCCGGGGCTGGCGCTTCACGCGCGCCGCCGACCGCGTTCTCAATTCTCGTCAGGCGCCGCGTTCAAGATCGCGGAACGCTTTCCTCAATCCGTATTCATCGGACACCACCGCCGTCTCAAGATCGGCGATCCGCGCGTCGAGCGCCCGGAAGCGATGTTTCAGTTCCGAGAATGTTTTTTGCGGGCGCATGGAAAAGTCGCGCCAGAAGCGTTCTGATTCATCCTCACGCATGGGTTCGTGATACTCGCCCGGCTTCATCATGATTGCGGCGGCGATATAGATGAAAATCGGCACCGGAAAGAAAAACACCGTCAAGAGAACCGCGCCGATGCGAACCCATTTGAGATTCCAGTCAAAGTAGGCGGCGAGCCCCGCGCACACGCCGGCGATCTTTCCGCGCGACGGCAGGCGCCGCAGGCGATGCCGGTTCGGGCCGGGCCGCTCGGATCCCGCCTGATAGGCGTAGCTGTCGCGATCACGCCAATGGTGATGATGGTGGTGATGATGGTGACGGTCACGCATGGGGACGCTCCGGATAATCCTTGCGCCAGTCCGGCGCTTCCTTGTCGAGGATGGTCTCCAGGGCATCGACGCGGCGTTCGAGACGCTGGGCCGTCTTCCAGAGATCGTCGACAAGGCGTTCATCGTCCGCCGAAAGCGATTTGGTTTTCCGCCATTCGGTCACGTAGTGCATGATCGTTGCGGGAAACGCGATGAACAGCAGCGCGATGACGCCAAGAATAAGTGGACCTTCAGACATTCAATTCGCCCCTATTCCTCTCTCAGTTAGACCCTGATGTGCGATCGGCGACCCGCTTTTTCAATGCTTCAAGCTCGGCCTTCACCGCATCTTCGGCTTCCAGTTCGGCGAATTCGTCTTCCAGCGTGCGCGGACGGCCAAGCGCCCAGCTTTCCGCTTCCGCTTCAAGCTCGTCGATGCGGCGCTCGTAACGCTCGAACCGGGCGAGCGCTTCTTCGATGCGGCCGTCATTGACCTGCCGGCTGACGCGGACGCTGTCCGATGCTGCGCTGCGGCGAAGCTCCAGCGAGCGTTGCTTGGCGCGCGCCTCTTTCAGCTTGCCCTGCAGCTTGGCGAGGTCCTCATTGGTCTTGCCGACCGTGTCCTCGATCGCGTGGAGTTCCTGGTCGAGAAGATCGACCATTTCCTCCGCCTTGCGCCTGGCGGCGATCGCGCCCTTGGCGAGGTCGTCCCGGCCCTTGGCGATGGCGAGTTCGGCTTTCGATTCCCACTCCTTGCCGCGAGTGATGAATTCATCCCGCTTTCTGGTCACTTCCTTGCGGTCGGCGATGGCGCGGGCGGCGTTGGCGCGCACCTCGACGAGCGTGTCTTCCATTTCCTGGATGATGAGGCGAACGATCTTTTCAGGATCTTCGGCCTTGTCGAGCATCGAATTGATGTTCGAATTGACGATGTCGCTTAGTCTCGAAAAAACACCCATAGCCTTACTCCTTAAAAGATGATCCCGCCGAGGATGAATCCAATGAAGAACGCGCCCCAGGCGAAGCCGGCGCGCCCGCGTAGGGCGCGATCGAAGCGGCTTTCCCAATAGCGGTCGTCGTATCTTGATCGGTGCATGTCATTCTCCACGAGCTTGGTCTTGGTTAATCCCGTCTGCCCTTTCCTTTGCGAAAGCCGTGCCAAACTGATGCGAATCTTATAATCAATTGTTTTTGCTGATATTTTTTCGACTTCGCAAAAAATGCAGGGTAAATTATTTGGCATTTTATACCTATTTATCGGTATATTAAGCCGAATGAATTGGTATATTTAGCCTATGCAGGCGCGGCCATCACCTCCGGAACTTCTCGGCCAGTCGCGGGTTTTCCTCGACGCCCTTGAGCACGCCTCGCATGTGGCGGAAATCAATCGGCCGGTGCTGATCACCGGCGAGCGTGGATCAGGAAAGGAGCTCTTTGCGGGCCGCATCCACTTCCTGTCCGGACGCTGGGACGGGCCGCTGATCAAGGTCAATTGCGCCGCCATGAACGAGGAGCTTTTAGAAAGCGAGCTGTTCGGTCATGAAGCCGGCGCCTTTTCCGGCGCAACCAGAAAGCACAAGGGCCGCTTCGAAAGGGCCGAAGGCGGCACGCTCTTTCTCGACGAAATCTCCTCCGCTTCGCTGCGCGTTCAGGAAAAACTCCTCCGGGTGATCGAATATGGCGAATATGACCGGGTCGGCGGCGAGGAAACGCTGAGTGCTGACGTTCGCATTATCGCCGCCGCAAATGTCGATTTGCGCGCCCTCGCCCGCGACAACAAATTCCGCGCGGACCTGCTCGACCGGCTCGCTTTCGATGTCGTTCTCGCGCCGCCCTTGCGTGACCGGCGCGAAGATATCGGTCTTCTCGCCGCGCATTTCGCCAGCGCCATGGCCGCTGAACTCGGCGTTCAGTTTCCGGGCTTTTCGCCGGAAGCGCTCGCCGCGCTCCACGCCCACGCATGGCCCGGCAATGTCCGTGAGCTGAAAAACGTCGCCGAACGGGCGCTCTTCCGCTGGGCGGCGGCGGATCGCGGCGGGCTGGTCAGCGACATCGCGATCGATCCGTTCGGCGGCGCCCTTCCCGAACGCCAGCCGCTGCCGGATACAGCGTCACAACCGGCCGCGGATGACGCTCCTGAGGAAAGGATCGATCTTCGCGCGCGCCTCGACGAAATAGAAAAGCGCCTGGCGACCGCTGCCTTAAGCCGTTGCGGCGGCAACCAGAAGCGGGCGGCGGAAGCGCTTTCCCTCACCTATGACCAGATGCGCGGCGTCATCCGCAAGTACGATCTCTCCAAATAAAAAAGGCGGCGCTTATACGCAGCGCCGCCCTTTTAGTTTGCTCATTTCGGTGAAGCCGGTGCCGTGCTGCTGATTGGGGCGCTCGCATCACATCCCGGATCCGCCGATTTGAGCGGAGGGATCAGGTTGCCGCTAGACGTCGATCCGCATCGACGCTTGGCGCTGGGCGAAGATCGAAAGCTCTCGCCGCTTGAGGAACTGGTTGCGGTTAAGGTCCGCCGCATCGAAGAACGCTTGTTGCGCCGCGACGAATTCGTCCGCCGTCATGACGCCGTCCGCGCCGGCGTGAACATAAAAAGCCGTCTGCGATACGGCGGCGATCCGCGTGTGTTCGCTTGTTGTCAGGGCGGCGGACGCCGCGCCCGGCAGTTCGACAACGCCGGGCTCTTCGCCGGTTTCAATCGTGATGAACCCGTTAAGCCGCGCCAGCTCCACCGTGACGACCGAGAGCGCCGTGTATTCGTCCACATCAAGAACGGAGTCCGCGTTCCGGTCGGCGCGGGCGAAGACACGCTTCGCATGATCGGCGATCTCGTCGCGGCTCAGCGATGACACGACATTGTCGCCATAAGCGGCGCCGAATGTTGTTTCATCCATCGAGGTGAATGTCAGCCCCGCAAAGGCGGCAAGGGCGGTCATGGATTTCATCAAAATCGGTGTCATAACTCTCTCCATCAATCCATGATGAGAGAATGGCGGTCGATCGGGCCCGATTGACGATGAAATCTTGATTTTCTCGGGGCGCTTAAGGCGGAAATATGGCCCGGCGTCCCTGATTTCCCCAATCAGGCAAGCGATGCGCGCATCGCACAATCTAAGCGGTAGTTGCAGCTATTCCGCGGGCTGTACCGCGGTTTCCGGCGTTTCCCGCACGTCCTGACCGACTGTATCGCCCTGCACCCGCACCCAGCGGTCCTTGATCTTCGCCGACGTCATGCGGCTGCCGTCCGGCGACCAGCCCGGCGGGCCGAAGACATAGCCCATGACCTCCCCGAACGACTTCGCGCCGGCGACGTCTTTCGCAATGCCGATCCATTCATGAAGCGCGATCATGAACGGATTGAACGTCGTCAGGTTCTTGACGATGCCGTAACGCGGCTTTTCCTCACGATCTTCCGGCACAAACGTTCCGAACATCCGGTCCCAGATGATCAGCGTGCCGGCGTAATTGGCGTCGAGATATTTCGGGTTCGTCGCGTGGTGAACGCGATGATGGCTCGGCGTATTGAAGATCCATTCGAACGGGCCCATCCGGTCTATCAGCTCCGTATGGATCCAGAACTGATAGACGAGATTGATGCCGCCGACGAAGAACAGCATCTCCGGCGGAAAGCCAATCAGCGCCAGCGGCAGACTGAAGATGAAGGAGAAGGAAATCTTTCCCGTCCAGGTCTGCCGCAGCGCCGTTGATAAATTGTAGTGCTGGGACGAGTGATGAATGATGTGGCTCGCCCAGAAATACCGCCGCTCATGGGCGATGCGGTGAAACCAGTAATAGGCGAGATCATCGAGCACGAAGCAGATCAGCACCGACCACCAGGCGATGGGGATCGAGTCGACCAGCCGGAACTGATAAACCCAGTTGAGGACGAGATAGACCAGCGCCCCGCCGCCGATAATGCTGACGATCCGGTTGCCGAGCCCCATGGCGAGGCTCGCAAAGGTGTCTTTCGTTTCGTAACGCCCGCGGCCTGTGATGCGGGAGATAATCATCTCAAGGACAATCAGCCCGACAAAGGCCGGCACCGCGTAAGCGACGACGTCCGGAAACGTAAGCTCCTCCATGCCAATTCCCGCCCTTAGTCTTTCTTGTCCTCACAGGGAATGCGCGAAGCCGAGAGCATGAACGTCTTCACCCATTCGCCGTTTTCGTCCTTAGCATAGGTGATCCGCGACCAGCGGTCAGCATCTTCTATCAGGAACTCCGCCTTGAAATCCGGGCGCTCTGGATAGACCTGCCACATGGTGAGGACCCCATCGATCACCCTGGCCCGCAAATCCTGCACCTGATGGGCGCCGGTAGCGACCCACATCATGTCCCACTCGCCCGCCTCTTCGTCATACATGCGGACGTTGATGCCGCGTGTCGCATCCGGGTTCTGGGCGGGATCAGGACTGAACCACTCGTCGACGATCGCCATGCCGCCAAGGCCGTACCAGCCGTTCCAGCGGGCGGTGACGCCCGGTTGCGGCGGCGACCAGGCCTCGCCGAGCCATTTGTGAAGGCCGATTTTGTAATCGCCTACAAGAAACGCGAATTGAGAAAGCTCTTGCGGCGCGTTTTCATGAGGCGCGCCGTAAACGCATCCGGGCGGCGCGATATCCTGAGCCTGGACGGCGCCGGCGGCGCTGAACAGCATCGCCGAAGCGAGCAGCATTTTCCTGACACTCATTTGCGGTCTCTCCTTTAAAGACTGAAATCAAGTCCCCTTCTCGACTCAGGGCTTTTCAAGCCAGACCGCCGCTTCATTTTCCGGGAGCGGCAACCGCGCCGCCCTCGACGTATGATCCACCCGCGCGATGGTTAAAAACCCGTCCGCATAGTTCGCGCGATCATCGCCCGGAGCAAGCCTTCTCGTGACCAGCCCGTCGCCATGAGCGACCACCAGCGCAAGCTCGCCGGCGGCGTTGCGGGCTAGCGCAACGCGGCTGTTTTCGTCGATTATCCAGTCAACGGGCGCAAAATCCGGCTCATCGAAGGCGAGCCGGTCCGCCGCCGCGGCGCGATCAAATTTCAGTGAACCGCCGCGGAAGATCGCCCAGGCGAGCCCGACGAGCAGCGCAACGCCAGCGACCGAAATCGCCAGATCCAGAAGCGTGTTGCCGGTCAACGCGCGCGCCTAGCCGACGAGTTCGTCCTTGGAGAAGAAGAACTCGATCTCCTGCGCGGCCGTATCCGGACCGTCCGATCCGTGCACGGTGTTTTCGCCGATCGACTCGGCGAACTCGGCGCGGATCGTGCCGGGCGCGGCTTCGGCCGGGTTGGTGGCGCCCATGATCTCGCGGTTCTTCATGATCGCGTTCTCGCCTTCGAGCACCTGCACGACCACCGGACCCGAGGTCATGAACTCAACGAGCTCGCCGAAGAACGGGCGCGCGCTGTGGACGGCGTAAAAGCCCTCCGCCTGCTCCCGGGTCATGTGGATGCGCTTCTGGGCGATGACCCGGAGGCCGCCTTCCTCGAGCTTGGCGATGACCTTGCCGACGATATTGCGGCGGGTCGCATCGGGTTTGATGATGGAAAAGGTGCGTTCGAGCGCCATGATCTGAGGTCCTCTTTATTGGGAAAATCCGTAAATTTCGCCGCGCTTCCTATCAATGCTTTCGCGCTGCGGCAAGCGCCCGCCCCGGCATTTGGGCAAGCCCCTTCGAATCAAGAGAAAATAGTGGTTTGGCGCTCGCCAGCGCTCTCTTTCGAGATGTTGCGTTTCCTTGCCAATCGAACATGAAGGAGCCTTCCATGGACGGCATCGTCAGCAGATTTCTGACCTTCGACAAACTCATCGCCACCGGCCTCATCAAACTGCTCTACTGGATCGGCATCGTCCTGATTCTGATCGGCGTCGTCCTCGGAGCCTTCAGCGGCTTTGCGCAAGGGCTCACCAACGGGCTCGGCACCCTGGTTCTCGCACCGATCGGCGGGGCCATCGGCATCATCTTCTGGCGGTTCATCTGCGAGATCTACATCGTCGTATTCGGGATGTACGACCGGCTCGGCGACATCAAGAAGGCGCTCGCCAAGGAATAGCGGCGCCCTAACCCGCTCAATCCCTGAAACCCGCACCCGCCTGTGACGCCCATCACAGGCGGAATTAACCATGCGCGCTAGAAAGACCCGGCCACAGGGGAACACCCAAACCCTAAGCAGCTGGGGGAACGTTGCGTGGGAAAGGCCGGTCCGGCGTTGGCGGGCCGGCCTTTTCCTGCGCCTCGCCCGGCGGTTTCGCCCCGCGCGCGAGCTTCCCCTTGCGCGCAACCCCAAGCGTTCCGGCCCCGATCCCTCCAACCCTTACCCCGGAAAAGGGCCGGAACGCGCCCTTCCCGCCCCGGATTCGCCGCTCTCCCATGACCGGTAATTCGTGCTAGACTGGGGCGGGGACGACTTGAGACGGGGGTATGACCCATGAACATTTTGATGAGACTGCTCGCCGCGACGCCGAAGACCATGACCCTGCCGGTCATTCTCCTGCTCGCCGGCTGGTATGGCGGCGCCAAATACGGGGCGCCGGAATTCGTGATGACCTCGATCGACAACATGCTCGAACAGGCCGGCGATACGATCGGCGGCTTTTTCCCGGGCGGCGAGGAGGCCGCGCCTGCCGATGACGGCGGAACGGAAGTTTAAAGCCGCCGCGGCGGCGCTAACGGCGGTCGTTATCGCCGCCTGCGCGTCGGACGGCGGAAAAGGCGCGCCGGGCGAAGCGTCCGCGCCGGCGACGTCCACCAGCGCGGAGAGAGGCTACGCCTTTGCGGAGGCCCATTGCGCCGCCTGTCACGGCGTCGCGCCGGGCGTGACAAGCTCGCCGCTGCAAAGCGCGCCGACTTTCGAATCCCTCGCGAACAATCCGGCGGTGACGCGCCTCGGCCTTAACGCGCTGCTCGAAACCTCTCACCGCAATATGCCGAACATCATCGTCGCGCCGGACAGCCGAGACGATCTGTGGGCGTACTTTTCAGTGCTGCGCGGCGACGAAGGGATTTAAGTAGCCCCTCAAACCCGCTCATCCCGGCGGGTTGTTCTACCGCTTGCGGGCGACGATGAAGCGGCTGCGGGTTTTCTCCGGATAATAACCGGTCTCGATCAGCTCGAAGCCGGCGGCCTCGATCATGCGGTCGAGGTCTTCGGTCCGGAAGAAATGCACGGTGTCGGGCGCCTTGCCGAAGAGGCGCATCACCGGAAGGATCAGCTTCAGATAGCCCATGCTGTCGGTGAGGCAGGCGGTCTTGGAGATGAAGAGCCCGCCGGGTTTGAGAAGCTTGCCGATCTCCCGAAGCGCGGCGGGAACGTCGCCGACGAGATGCAGGAGATTGAAGGAGAGCGCCACGTCGAACGCGCGCTCGCCGAGCCCGTGATTGTCGAGCGTCGCCTGCCGGAACCGCACAGTGGAAACGCCCGCCGCCGCGCGCTTGCCTTCGGCGATCGCGATCATCTTTTCGGAAATGTCGGTGGCGGTGATGTCGGCGCCGGTATCGGCGAGCTTTAAAGCCGTCGTGCCCGTGCCGCAGCCGATCTCGAGGACGGCGTCGCCCGCATTCAGATGCGCGCGGACGCGCGCCAGCGTCGCCTCATAGGCGTCCATGTCCTTGATCGGCGACGCGGCGTATTTCTCCGCCGCCTTGTCCCAGAAAGATTGAGCTGTCGGCATTCATCTCGCTCCCTTTGCTAAACCGGGGGATATGAGAGTTGCTGGCGGGAAAGCAAGGAAGGACGGCTATAGGCGCTGCTAATTCCGATCATTACAGTTTTCAGCCCATCCCGACGACAGTCGGGATGGGCTGCATTAGAATAGTAGGGTGAATTACGGCCGCAGGCGAAAGGCACCATCTTTATCGACAAAAACATTCAACTGGCTGAGCCATCATACTTATAGAGAAATTTTCTCCGAAAAAGAGCTTTGATAATTTCTTCACCATACTTTTTTTTCATACGTAAAATAAAGTCTGGTTCCACACTGTTTATAAACGCCATATCTCCTCTCAAACTTTCTACATCATCATCGCAAAGCTCATCACGCGAGAATCTGTGAAGTTTAGCTCGAAGCGTTCTTTTTTTTTCTCTACCTACGGAAACCTTTCCTTGATTACTTAGAACTAGCCCCGTAATTATCCGCCGGTTTTTTTTAGTTACGATGACCGTTTTTGAGGTATTTAATTTCAACTTAGGGGATGTAAATTTTCTCAACTGTTCTTCAATTTTCTTTTTTACTTTTAGTAAAATCTGCGTATCATTTGCCGATAGTGTGATATCATCTGCATACCGCGTAAATATGACCTCAGAATTTTTGCAATAGGTCGCTATATTATTGTCAAATTCAAACATCACTGCGTTTGAAAGCATAGGTGAGGATGGAGCGCCAATTGACAATTGAATCTTCGAGCTCCATTTATTTTTCCAGAATAGAGTTTGGTGGCAAAATTCGAAATCTTCGTTAGATAAGGGCAAATTCTGCTTATCAATAACGCTATCAAAGTCTTTTGGCGTAATAGAACCAAAAAAGTTCGTAAAATCTAATTTCAATAAAACCTTGCTATTCAGATGCGGTGCCGCATTTCCCCTAATGCTGCACCCTTTTAAATAAGCCGTGGCCGAATTATGCACGGGCAACTTCTGCAACAGTTCGGTCATCAAGAAACGCTGCAAGTCTTTTAGCTCGCGGGCTGGTTGCGCGATAATACGAAAACCTCGAGTTTTCTTTCGAATGCGGTACACTTTGTACCTTTCGGGGGCCGTAAACACTAAATATGATAAATCGCTCTCAGAAAGCCCTGACCAAACTTTGGCTTTATGCTTTAGATTTAACGCCATTAGGTAGCGCCCCCTGGCATCAGTTCTGTAATTAACTTGAACCGTCTTTCATCTTTTAATTTCCAAAATGCGCGTATATCTCTTTTCCATCTCATTGTGTCTTTATTCTTTGCAGCAGTTTTATATGCGACATCACAAGGTTGTTCTGTAAATAATGGCAAATAATATTTCTGATTTCCCCGTTTCTCCATACGGATCCAACTCGCCGCTCTGCTGCAAAAAATGGCCCTTCTTAACTCCTGTTCAGTTAGTTCTACTGACATATTCTGGAAAGCCTTACCTATATCAGTGTGGGTAGCTGCGCCCAAAAAATGTACAACAACGGAAACCAAGATAATTTTGTGAGCTAGATTACTTTTGTCAAAGCTCTCAGACTTTGGAATATTTCTTAAACGAGACTCGATTGAGCCCTTAATGTCGTTAAAATTACCGTCAAAAATCGGTTGCGATATACCTTTGTTTTTATAACCATCCTCTTCATGCCAATCATAAACTTGGATGGTTTCGGCATTTCTTTGCTCTAAATCGAGCACGGGGCCGTCCTTGATAAAAGACTTACTATTATAGTGATAACTCTGAATTACTATTATGATACGATCAGCGACGGTGTTTATCTGAGAAAATGCCCCTAACTCAGCTAAAGAACCATAACCTTCAGAAAACAGAACTACTGAATCTGAAATTTCAGCTATATCAATCTCAAATTTAATCAGGTTCTTGTAAGGAGAGTCTACATAAAATGCATCAACTGTTTCCGCCAACAATATAGTGTGATCGAAAAACTTCTTCCTGTCAGGCAACCTTCGCAAGAAGGCCTCACGTACTGATGGCGGCGCAACAGCATGCTCATCGAGACCACCACCACATAGAAAGATAAACTTCTGAGGTCGTTGAACCCTCAGCTTTTCAATATCTAACATTTCAAAGAAAAGCTGAGGGTCGATCAAGCGCCTTTACCTTTGAAGTCGGGGATGAAGCCGAGCTTTTATCATGCGAGCACCGAGCATGATGAAAGCTCGGCTTCATCCCCGACGATAAAAGCTACCAATCGAACAATGTCTAGCGAAACGCCTGACAAGAGCAATAGCTCTAAAACGCGTAAAGGTTACCAATACTCTTTGTATTTTTATTTCAAGTCAATACTAATAACGCCTCAAATATGCACTACACGGCCATAAGCGTCCAGCACAGCCTCGTGCATCATCTCTGACAATGTCGGGTGCGGGAAGACGGCGTGCATGAGGTCGGCTTCCACCAGTTCCGCTGAACGGGCGAGGCCGAAGCCCTGAATGAGTTCGGTGACTTCCGCGCCGATCATATGGGCGCCGAGAAGCTCCCCGGTCTTTTCATCGAACACGGTTTTGACGAAGCCGTCGGGCTCGCCGAGCGCAATCGCCTTGCCGTTGCCGGTGAAGGGGAACTTGCCGACCTTCACCTTGTAGCCCGCCTCTTTCGCTTTCGCTTCGGTCATCCCGACGCTAGCGATCTGCGGCTGGCAATAGGTGCAGCCCGGAATGGTCGATGTATCGAGCGGGTGAACGCCTTTGACGCCCGCGATCTTTTCGACACAGATGACGCCTTCGTGGGACGCCTTGTGGGCGAGCCAGGGCGCGCCGACGAGATCGCCAATGGCGTAAAGGCCTTTAACGCCGGTTTCGAGCCACTGATTGACGACCACATGGGCGCGGTCGATTTTGACGCCCACGCTTTCCAAGCCCAGATTCTCCGTATTGCCGACAATGCCGACGGCGAGGACGACGCGCTCGGCCTCAATCGTCTCGGTCTTGCCGTCCTTGGTCTTCACCGTCGCCTTGGCGAGCGCGCCCGACTTGTCGAGCTTTTCAACCGTCGCAGCCGTTATGATCTTCATCCCCTGCTTCTTGAACTGGCGCTCGGCGAATTTCGAGACCTCTTCATCCTCGACGGGAAGGATGCGGTCCATCATCTCGACCACCGTGACTTCGGCGCCGAGCGCGCGATAGAAGCTCGCGAACTCGATGCCGATGGCGCCCGAACCGATGACGAGCAGCGATTTCGGCATGATGTCGGGAACCATCGCTTCCTTCGCGGTCCACACGAACTTGCCGTCGGGCTCGAGCCCCGCCTGCGGGATGGTCCGCGCCCGCGCGCCGGTGGCGAGGATGACGTGTCTGGCCTTCACCGTGTCTTCCCCGCCCGCTTTGAGCTTCACCTTCACGAGCGGCGCGTCGGTTCCCTTCTCCAGCCGCGCCGTCCCCTCGATCACGGTAATCTTGTTCTTCTTCATCAGGAAGCCGACGCCCTTTTCCATGCGGCCGGAAACGCCGCGCGAGCGCTCGACCACCTTCTTGATGTCGAAGGAGAGGCCCTCGGCTTTGAGGCCGTATTCCTCGGCGTGTTTCATTTGCGTGTAGACTTCCGCCGTGCGCAAAAGCGCCTTGGTCGGGATGCAGCCCCAGTTGAGGCAGACGCCGCCCAGCGCGTCGCGCTCGACAATCGCGGTCTTCATGCCGAGCTGCGCCGCGCGGATCGCCGCCACATAGCCCCCGGGGCCCGAACCGATTACGACGAGGTCAACACTGTGGTCAGTCATATTCTTTCCTCTAGACCTTCATCCTGAGGAGCCTTTTCCTTCGTCCTTCGTGACGGCGCTTTGCGCCCCTCAGGATGAAGGAAAAGGCGTCTCGAAGGACGGGCGACTGCTTCAAAACCTTGGCGCCGGGCGGCGCGCGCGCGACTATAGCGGCCCCGCCCGAGAAAGGAACACCCATGACGATCAAGGCCCTCAGGACCCCCGACGCGCGTTTTGAAAACCTTCCCGGCTGGCCTTACGCGCCGCATTATGTGGAAGACCTCCCCGGCTATGAGGGCCTCCGGATGCATTACGTCGACGAGGGTCCGGCTGATGCGGACGTCACGTTTCTGTGCATTCACGGCGAGCCGAGCTGGGCCTATCTCTTCCGCAAGATGATCCCGGTGTTCACCGGCGCGGGACATCGGGCGGTCGCGGTCGACATGTTCGGCTTCGGGCGGTCGGACAAGCCCGCCGACGATGAGACGTATACCTATCATTTCCACCGCAACGCCCTCCTCGCCTTCGTCGAGAAGCTCGATCTCAAAAACATCTGTCTCGTGGTGCAGGACTGGGGCGGCCTTCTGGGCCTGACGCTGCCGATGGCGGCGCCCCAGCGCTATACGCGGCTCATCGTCATGAACACCGGCCTGCCCGCCGGCGAAGAAGCGCCCGAAGGGTTCGGCATGTGGCGGGCCTTCAACCGCTCGCAACCGGACCTCGATGTCGCCGCGCTGATGCAACGCGCAACGTCCGTGCTCTCGGACGAGGAAGCGGCGGCCTATGCGGCGCCCTTCCCGTCGATAGACTACAAGGGCGGCGTCCGGCGCTTCCCTGAACTCGTGATGCTGAAGGAAAAAGGCGCGGACGAGCTCACCCCGCTATCGAAAGACGGCGTCGAGACATCCCTGAAGGCGCGCAAATTCTGGTCGGAAGACTGGGCCGGCGAGAGTTTCATGGCCATCGGCATGGCCGACCCGGTGCTCGGCCCCCCGGCCATGCACGGCCTGCGCAAGTTCATCCGCAATTGCCCCGAGCCCATGGAAGTCGCCGAGGCCGGGCATTTCGTGCAGGAATGGGGCGCGCCCATCGCCAAGGCCGCGCTTGAAAAATTCGGGATTTAAACCCTTCAATATTTACATATATTTCGATTATGCTCTACTGAAACAATTCAGGGGGCGAAATTGTCTATTAATGTACAGGAAACACGGGACAAATATTATGTCCACCCTTGGCGGCGTTACTTCGCCAAAACAATTGATCTCGTTGTTATCTTAACGGTGCTTGGTTTTTTGGGCGGCCTGGTGCTCGCCTTCGTTTACCCACCCTTGCTGCCAACAAGCTTAATCAGCACGATTATCTTCAGCGCTATAGTGCTGATTGGCTACTGCATAATTGAAGCAGTGCTAATTTCAGCATTCGGGACAACCTTGGGAAAGGCAATCTTTCGAACGGGTATTGTCAACGAGAACGGTCAAAAACTTGAAATAATCAATTCACTTGCACGGTCGTTTTTCTGCGGGGTCGCAGGTATCGGCGCCGGAATACCTGTCGTTTCTCTCATGACCCTGATCATGGGTTACACGACGCTAAATGCAGATGGCGTCACGCCTTGGGATCAACATACGGGCGCCTTTGTAGTGCACGAAGAAATGACGCGATTGAACTGGTTCTTTGGGATAAGCATCTTCATACTGGCATTTGCGGCAAACATTGTACTCAATGTCGCTAGCATGAACTTCTAATCGCCAAAGACGCGCCTGAAATAGTTGTAATACGAAAACGGCGCCTCTGCTTTGACAACAATGAGAACTTCGAGATCCATTCCCTGGTATCTTCATCCCGTATGTCTATGGGGCGTAATTCTATTCTCTTTTGTCCTGCAGCTGGTAAGCTTGTCTACCGATTACGCATTCCTAAAATACTTCCTTGGGGCAATCGGGCTGGCGGTCGCTGCATATTATGTATTATGGGCGTATCTGTTATATGAATACCTAGCGCCGAGCAGCCATGACGCTTCCCGTCATCGGCCCGGCGGCAACAAGTTGCCCCTCACAGTCATTTTAGCGAGCATGGCGCTTGCCATCCTACTGACAATGCTGGGTTTGAACACAGAAAAACCTAACGAAGCCGCGGACTTATTAGTGTTTCCACTGTTTCTTTCGTTTTTCACAATCAACTGGAAGGCTTGCGATCTCCTTGTCGACCTCGAGCGCAATCTCGTTCCCACGAGAAGCAAGACTCTAAGCTTTATTGCGATGTGCTATCTGCCAATATTTGTTTTCTGGTATTATTCACGCCTCAAGACCTTAAAACGCAAAGGCGTTATTTGATTTTTCATGTTCGCACTTGCACCGAGGTCTGTCATTCATGCTAGGATGTTGACCATCAGCATTCGAATATGGCGAGGGGGACCATGAGCGACGCGAAATTCACACTCGACAAACTTTTCGTCGACCGGCGCTGGCTTCTTTATGAATCGAAGAAGGGCGGCGGCGGCGTCATGTTTTCCGTAAAGTTCCTGTTCGATCAGCCGCCGGAAGGCAAACGCGCCAATGAAGTGAAAGTGCAGTTCGACGGCGTCACCCAGGAACTGCAGATCGGCGAGGCGATCGTCCGCAAGGCGTATAACAAGATCTGGCTCGACCCGGCGAGCGGCAACGCCGTCGTCGATGTCGAAGTGATCCCGCTTCCGAAAGGCGATTGATCACCCGGCGCATTCCTTGCGCGGCGTGAACCCTCCGGTCAAATTCGCCGCGACATAATCCAGTAGCGCTTGCGAAACGGTCATTTCGCCCGGAACATGTTTTTCAAGCCGTTCGTCATTGTGGCGTAGAAAGAAATGGTCCTCATCGGGCAGAATCTTCGCCGCGACATTGATATTACCGCCCTCCGCCAGCGCCGCCAGAAACGGCGCCATGTGATCCTTGGGCGGGACGTTTTCGTCGAACTCCGCGAATGCGGCGATCACCGGCCGCCGAACTCTGCGGAGGTCGTCGGCGATATCATAGCCGAAGAAAAAACGATACCAGGGAACGCGATAACCCGAGAGCAACTGCCTGGCGAACGCCGGCGTATTGTCAGCTTCTGGAATGTCATGAGCTGCGAGGAAGTCATAACCGATCTCGTAAAACGCCGGATCGTCTTCCGGGTGCGGGCCGGCCGCCACCCAGGCCGCATATCGCAGCAATACCGCATGAACCGCGTTCGCAACCTCGTCACTGGCGCCGCGCCGGCGCAAATTCGCTGCAAGCTGGTTCGCCCATGTCTCCGCGCCTGACAGGCCCGGCGGGCTCATAAAGATGAGGCGCGCGATTTCAATGTCCGCCGCCGCAATCATCGCCCCGGTCATGGCGCCCTCGCTATGACCGAATAGCGCAATTTCGTCAGGATCGAGCTCAGGCTGAGCGCGCATCCACTCTATTACGGCGCGAGCATCGGCGGCGCTGTCCGCTGTTGTGTGATGCTCAAAATCCGTCCCTGTGGAAGCGCCGTAACCGCGACGGTCATAACGGACAACGGCGACGCCGCGGCGCAGAAAATAGTCGGCGATCATCCGGAACATCGGCGAATTTGAAATCATCTGATCGCGATCATGAGGGCCGTTGCCGTGGAGAAGGAGCAGCGCCGGATAACGCCGGCCCTCCCCCGGCGTCGACAGAACGCCGGCGATCGTCACGTCGTCAGTCGAGCCGACTGCGAATTCCCGGCTGCGTATGTCGCAGGGGCGCATTTCCTCCGCAAAGCCAGGGAGATGCGGCCCGGCGGCGCATGACGCCGCCAGCGCCAACATGACCAATGCGCCCAATCTCGCGAAATTCGCCTGCACCGTCATACTATGCCTCCCTGACACCGGTTCGAGCGACTCAAACTTGCGCCCTGACGCCCTTCCCGTCCTGATCTTTCGTTGACTTTTTCCTGACTTTTAACTGGAAGGATGCTGGTCCAAAGGTCTATATTTTCCAGCCTTGGGAGGTGTTCAATGCAGGACTTCATCGTTGGCGACTGGACAGTCAAACCGGCGCTGAACCGGCTCAGCCGCGGCGATACGGAAGTCACTGCCGAACCGCGCGTAATCGCCGCCCTTATCGCTTTGAATGAGGCCCGGGGCGAAGTTCTCGCCAAGGACGATTTCGCCGCGAAAGTCTGGAATCGCGATGTTGTGAGCGACGACGCCATTCTCAAAGTGATTTCAAAGACGCGTCTCGCGCTTGGCGACGATCCGCAAAAGCCGCGTTACATTGAAACCGTCCGCGGTCGCGGCTACCGCCTTCTATCGCAGGATGAGACCGCGCCGGAAGCGCGGTCCCGCCACTCACGAAACGCGTATCGCCGCATGGCGGTCGCCGCCGGTATAGCCGTGATTGCGGCAGGCGGCGCGTTTCTGGCGGGCGCCCATTTTCGCGACGACACGCCGAAAGTCATTTTTCTTGAAGAAGACAGCGGCCTTCGCGTCATTAACGAGGGCGATTTCACCATTCAAAGCATTCCGTCCCGCACGGATGATACGAACAGGAAAAACGACATCCAACCGGCCGGCGACACTTCACAGGAACAACCTGACCCGGAACGATAGGTCAAAGCCCTTTATCGAGCCGTCCGGTCCGCCTTCTTCTTTTCAAGCTCGGCGTAAAGCGCCGGCGCCAGGAGACGCGTATAGGCTTCTGCGTCCCGGGGACCGAGATGCGACCATTCGGGAAGATAAAGCGTCTGCATTTCCGGGTGATCCTTGAAGGTAACGCCGGCGCTGTCTGTCTTTTCCAAAAGCCGGTCCCAGAACCGTTCGCGCGGGAAGCCATTGTCTTCAATCATCGCGAATTCACCGTCATAGGGAGGCTGGATGAAAACGACATCGCCGCCGCGCGTCCGTATTTTCTCGATGTCCGCATTCACATCGGCGATAACCGCGTCAATCGCCTCGTCAGGCATCGGCGGCGGGGGCGAACCGTCTGGCGTCGGCGGCGGCGCAAATAGCTCAAACGCGTTCCGCCATTGTTGCTTGGCTTCTTCACGATAGACCTCATCCGTCATCACGCGGTCCCAGACTTCCGCATTGCGATCCATCGTGACGATTTCCAGCTTCCGCGGATCGAAGCGCGGTTTCATGCCTTCCCTGAGGGGCAGCATGGCGATGGTCATTTGCCGTTTCGGCCGGGTTTGTTCATCAATGAAAGCCAGATACCGATCGAGAATGTGCGACAGCCGGTGATCAAAGCGCTGGGAGGGCGTTTCATCGCGCCAATACTGCAAAACATCTTCTCTTTTCCCGCCTTCCTGAGTGAAAAACAATAACGCGGTGACCCCGACGATCAGCGTTCCGTGAAATGATTCGTCCTCGGCCAGGTTACTAAGCGTCACTCGAGCGCTTGTCCCTTCCAGCGAGAGCTGGATTGGCCGCACATCAGTCAGTTCTTCCCAGAGATCGACGTCGACATCGTAGTAGGCGCGCGAAGATCCGATGACCACAGTAGCGTCGGCCGTCGCCTTGCGCCGTTCATGCGCCCACATGCCGGAATCGTTCTTGTAATCGCCGGGGATATAGCCTTTGCCCCGCCAGTAAATTTCCCAGCCGATGGTCAACAGAATTACGGCGGTCAATGCGCTGATAAGAACGCCGCGCCAGGGCCGCGCCGGAATTGGCCGGTCCACATGTTCCGGATCGAAGAACGTCGTCTTCACCGCCGGATAGGCGTTGTCAGAACTGGAAGTAGATGAAGGCACTGTCGGATCCTTGCGTAATGACCAGCATGAACAGCATGAACGCCCAAATGGCGGCGATCACCCATGCCGGCGCTTTTTCGATGACCGCTTCCTTTGTCGTCGACCGCATCGCCCAGTGGGTCGCCACCATGCCGGTTATAACGAGGAAAGCAGGAATAATTTCGTTCCAGTAGAGAACTTTCTCAGGCGCTTTGGCGAGCGCAAACATCGAGGCAAGCATGGTCATGGCGTCGCCGAAATTCTGCGCCCTGAAGAAAACCCAGGTAATGTTGACCAGAAAATAGGTGAGAAGCGCCATGGCGAGCTTGAACGGCCAACCGGAAAACCATTTCTGCTCGGGCACTATCTCGCGCAGCAGGCGCTCCGCGGCGAGGTAAAGCCCATGCAGCCCGCCCCAGATGACGAATGTCCACGCAGCGCCGTGCCAGAGGCCGCCAAGCAGCATCGTAATCATCAGGTTGATATAGGTGCGTATGCGGCCTTTCTTGTTACCGCCGATGGGAATGTAGAGATAGTCGCGCAACCAGGTTGAAAGCGAAATATGCCAGCGCCGCCAGAAATCTGAAAACCCGATCGCCGCATAGGGAAACCGGAAGTTGTTCGGCAGCGCAAAGCCGAGGCACAGCGCCGCTCCGATGGCGATGGTCGAATAGCCTGAAAAGTCGAAGAAAATCTGTCCTGAAAAAGCAAGCACGCCGGTCCATGCATCAAGCGGCGCAAGCGCCTTCTGGGCGCCGAAAGCGGCGTCCGCTGCCGGCGCAAGGAATGAGTCGGCGAGCACGATCTTCTCGAAAAGGCCAATCGTCATGAGGCCGAGGCCCCAGTAGAATTGCGGCGGCGTCGCGCGTTTCGGCTCGGCGAACTGGGGCACCAATTGCGACGGCCGGACGATCGGCCCCGCCACCAGCTGCGGGAAGAATGTAACGAAGAGTGAAAAATCAAGCAGCGAATCCGCCGGCTTTGCGCGTTTCAGATAGACGTCCAGCGAATAGGCCATGGTCTGGAACGTGTAGAACGATATGCCTACCGGCAGGATGATGCTCCATGAAGGCGGCTCGTATGCGACCCCGATGGCGGCCATCAAGGTCTGGAAGTTCTCCAGCAGAAACTCGCCGTATTTGAAAAACCCCAGAATGCCGAGATTAGTGGCGAGCGAAAGCGTCAGGAACAGGCGGCGGCGTGCTTTGGAATCCGAATTATAAATCCACTGCGCCGCCTTCCAGTCGACTGCGGTCGAAATCCAGAGCAGCAGCACAAAGGGCGGATTCCACGCAGCATAGAAAAGATAGCTGGCGATCAGGAGATTGAATTTCTTGACGCGCCACGGCAACGGCGCGCTGTGCAACGCAACCACGATAGCGAAGAAGACCACAAAGGTCAGAGAATTGAACAGCAAGTCGCGCCCCCCGCAATTGGGACGGGACCCTAGTCGATTCCCACACGGAGTGGAAGCGGATTAATAGGGCTGGCCGCCTTGCATATATACGCTCTGCGTCTGGTAGCCGGCGGCCTTCCATGCCTCTATGCCGCCGCGATACCATAATACATTCGTATACCCGATATTGATGGCGCGCAGCGCAGCGTTGTAAGACATCCAGCAGTGGTCGGAGAGACAATAGACGATCACCGGAGTCTCTTTATTTCCGCCGGTCATTTGCTGCAGAAAACCAGCAAACTCAGCTTGCGTCTGATCATTGAAACTTCCGGGCTGGCTGGCGGGTACAGCCGAAACAGCGCCTGGAATGACCTCCTCGCCACCGAGAATATCGAGCAGAAGAAAAGGCGTCTGTCCGCCCTGCATCAGTTCAGCGAGTCCCTTGGTGGTAATGAGTTGCCCACCCGGGATGCTTGCAGGGGTCGCTGCGTGCATGGCGCCGGAATGAAGCTGGTTTGTCGGCGCAACGCCATAATCCCGGCGCTCAGGATCAGCACTGTTGGCGTCGTTGTTCGGCGCCGGCTGCGCGTTTTTCGGCTGCGTCTGGGGCGCAGGTTGCGTCTGTTGTTGCGGCTGCTGTTTGGGCGCGTCTCCGAAACTGTCCTGTGCGGCGGCGGGCGCGGCCATGAGCGCGACGAGCCCCAGAAAAACGCCAAGCGGTTTTATCATGATGTTCAGGCCCTTCATTGCGTAATCTCAAGTTTTTGCGCATTAACGCCAAGATCGACATTTGGGTCGAACAGCGCGTCGTTACTCAGGACATAGCTGCCATCGTCGAGCTGCCAGGCGTTTTCGTATGTGTTGTCCAATTCCACGGTGCCGCCGTAATAAGGATCGTTATAGGTCTCGACGCCGCGGATCGCCTCGGTTCTTTCGCGCTGCAGATAGTCAGAGGATTCATTCTGCTTGCGCCAAGAGTCCATTTGCATCTGCCGAATTTCTTCGCCGGTCTGGGCGATAATCTGCGAGCGCTTGCGCGCGCCCTCGATATTGGTCTTGGCGATCTTGGCGTTGTGTTGCGCAATACGCGTCGACCATTCAGGGCTCGGCCTCCCGGATTTGCGGATCATGTCCGCCAACGTGAAATCGAGCTTGCCGTTCGGCGCCCGCATAGCGAACCCCGGAAGCGCTACGCCGCTAATATATTGCATTTCGGGCATGCCGGAGAGCCCTTGCATGCGCATTTGGTTGAACAGGATAGCAATCGCAACCGTCTCGCGCATCTCGACGCCGTTGTAATTGTAGCCGACCAGCGCTTCACCAGCCTCAACCCAGCTGCGCGTCTCGCTGCCGGACATCGGCGTCACCTGATTGAATTGCGCATAGGGTTTTTCAATGTCCGGACGCGGACGATAGTCAAGGATGCGGGCGCCCTGCCGCGCATTGCCGATGAGAAATTCTATGTGCTGGCGAACGGAGGTGATCTGCCGAGTCGGACAGCCCTGCTGTTGCCCTGAATTCATATTGCTCCACTGCCACTGCTCCTGCGGAATGATCTGCACGCCCGAAAGCCCGTCCGGAGACGACGCCTGAAAGGTGACGTTGTAGCCCGAACTGTTGCAATTGGGGTTGCCCGCGCCCCAGACGATGCCGCCTTCATGAGACCAGCCCGCCGGAATCAGTATTGTCGATGCAACCAAGGGTTTTTCAAAACCATTGCGGTCCATGATCTCGACGCGCTGAACGCGCACCGCGCCGGGCGGCAGGTCTCCCTTGAAGTTCGTAGCCTTGACCGTCTTGTTCCCGCCGGACGGCGCTGGCTTCGGCGGCGTCGCCGCTATCTGACCAGTGTACTCGATATCGTCGCCGTCATAAGCGGCCTCTTCAGTGTTTTTCTCACCGGAACACGCCGCAGCAAGCATCATTGCCGCCATTACAGCATAGCGTTTCATGGAACCCCCTGGACCTGACAAGGCCGTAAACCTGCACTTTCAAATCTAGACTGATTTTCAAGTGATGGCAAAAACCGGTTGGCGTCTCCTCAGCCAGATTGACTTCCCCGGCGGATTCTTCATCAGATGCGGGCCATGACCCATGATTATACGCCCGACCCGCGCAATGAGCGCATCCTGATTGACATCAACGGGGAGCTCTTCCCCAGACATGAAGCGAAGGTGTCGGTTTTCGATTCCGGCTTCGTTCTCGGCGACGGGGTATGGGAAGGCCTGCGTGTTCACCCCGGCCCGGACGGCAAAGGCGTCATCGCCTTCCTCGACCGACATCTGAAGCGACTCTATGACGGCGCAAAAACCCTCGATTTCGAAATGGCGGTCACGAAACAGGCGCTTACAAAGCGGCTATACGATTGCCTCGACGCCAATGCCGCTCATGACGGCGTGCATATTCGCCTGATGGTGACGCGCGGCGTCAAGGCGACGCCCTATCAGGATCCGCGTGTCACGGTTACGCCGCCGACAATTGTCATTGTTCCGGAGTTCAAGACGCCCGTCCCTGAAACTGCAGCAAGAGGCGCGCGCCTGTTCACCGTTCATGTCCGCCGCGGGTATCCGGACGTTCAAGACCAGAAGCTCAACTCACATTCCAAACTGAACTGCATCACCGCCTGCATCCAGGCGACAAAAGCCGGCGCCGATGAAGCGCTGATGCTCGACCCCCACGGTTTCGTCGCCACCTGCAACTCCACGCATTTCTTCATCGTCCGCGACGGAGAAATCTGGACGTCAACCGGCGATTACTGCCTCGGCGGGATTACCCGATCCGTCGTTCTGGAACTGGCGCGCGAAAACGGCGTCATTGCGCGTGAAAAGAATTTCTCCCTGCACGACGTTTACGGCGCAGATGAAGCCTTCATCACGGGCACCTTCGCCGGCGTTGCGCCTGTCACTGAGGTTGATGGGCGCGCGATCTCAGCAGGCCGCGGCCCCATGGTCGAAAAGCTGCAACAACTCTACCGGACGCGCGTCCAGATGGACGCCGCCAGGGGACGGTAAAGCGCCCCTAGCCTAGTTCAGGATGCGTTCAGCCGTGACGGTGTCCAGCAGCGGCGCAAAGTATCCGGCGGCGAAACCGTCCGGCGCTGCGAAGTTCACGACAGGATTTTCTACGTTGAACATCGGCCCGGCGAGCGCTTCAACCGGCATACTGGCCGGGATCGGTGCAAAATTTTCGGTTCTTCCTTCAACAGACGCCGTTACGGCAGACTGCGCGCGTCCCACTGCAAGTTCGATATCGATGAGAAAAACCGCAAACTGGATATCGAGGTTTTTTTCCGTCACGCCGCCTTCCAGGAACACCTTCTTTGCGGTGATGCCTATTCCATTAGGCATCAGAATGATCATGGAGCCGAGAATATCATTGCCATGAATCGTATTGACTTGATCCAGGGTCAATCCACCGGAGTTGAAATACCCGAAGACATCCAGAAGGTCGCAAGCGCCGCCTGCATCGCAGCCCCGCAACGCCGTATAGAATGTCGAGCCTGTGTCGGTCGTAACCTGCAGCACATCAAGCCCCTGGAAACTCGGATCAATCTGCGCCGTGAATCCGACTCGCTCAAAGTAACCTGTCATTTGAGAGACCGTCATCGCCTTATGAATATTTGGCGACGCGGTCATCAGCGTATTTTGTGCGCTGGCTGGAGTGAAAATTGAAAGACAGGCCGCAATTGCGGCTGCGAAAACTTGAGCTTTCACGATACCCCCCGGGTTTGTAATGAGCCTCGCGCCCTGCGAGCCTGCAACCGGCCTATCTTACCGGCCTGAATGACCACTCGCAATTACTTCGCAACGCCGCCGGAACTATCGCGGCGCGTCGGCGAACCTGGAATGAAAATAGCGCCGAATTTCAACGGCTCGGCGAAATTTTCGTATGGTTGCCAAGCCCCCGGAAATCCACAACAATGGTCTTGCTGGGGTAGAAACGGGGCGATGCGGATGACCTTTCTTGTCCTTATCGGATCAGGCGCGGCGCTAGTCGGTCTGGCGCTTGGCGCGGCGTTTGGAGTCTGGTTCGCCGACCGCCGCTTGCGCCGCCGCCTAGAAGGCGTCAGCGCTGAAATTATCAGCCTTCGCACCATCGCCGAAGACAAGCTCGCTGGCGACGACCCCGACCTGCCCGAGTTATTACGGAATCTCAACACCGCCGTCGAACAGACCTACCGCGCAATTGACGCGCTGGAAAATCAGGCTGCCCTGACGCGCCGCAAGTCCGAAGGCGGAAAGGAAATACTCTCCTCTTCCAAAGACGTCATCCGCATGCTTGAAGAACTCGGAATGGATATGAGAGACAGCGCGAACGCGATTTCTCTTGCGCCGCCGCCGGTTTCAAGCGAAGAGGCGAAAAAGAATCCCGGAGACGCCGACTGAAGCCTATGACTCCGCCAATCAGGATCGCGATGTTTTCCGGCCCCCGGAACATCTCCACAACAATGATGCGCAGTTTCGAAAACCGGCCTGACACGGTCGTTTTCGATGAACCGTTTTATGCATGGTATCTGAAGGAAAGCGGCGCGCCTCACCCAATGCGGGAAGAAACGCTGGCCGGCCAGCCCTCGGACTGGGACGCCGTTAGCGCCTGGCTGAACACGACGCCGCCGAACGGCGAGACCATCGCCTTTGAAAAGCATATCGCATTTCATTTCGCCGACGCGCCGCCGCTCAACTTCCTTGAAAGCGCGCGCGTCATGATGCTCATCCGCGATCCGGCGGCGATGGTCGCGTCCTACAAAAACAAGTATGACGATGTCGCGCCGATCATCGACAGCTTTAAAGTCCAGCGGCGAATTTATGAGGCCCTCGCCAGTCGCGGCAAGACGTGTCCGGTCGTTGACGCGCGCGATGTCCTGATCGCGCCGGACGCTATGATGCGCGCGCTCTGCGTCGCCCTCGACATACCGTTTTCAGAAAAGATGCTGTCCTGGCCCGCCGGTTCGCGCATCAGCGACGGCGCCTGGGGGCCGCACTGGTACGACGCCGTCTGCGCCTCGACCGGTTTCAAGCCTTATCAGGAAAAAGCGGTCGTCTTGCCGGCCGAGCTTCAGGAAATTGCTGACGCCTGCCAGTCGGATTACGCGTTTTTCTTCGAAAAGCGGCTCTCCGTCTAACCCTTTATTCGGTGATCGCCGGCCCGTAAACGGAGTTTTTCGGCGCGGCGAAGAGTTTCATCACCATCGGCTCGAACGCCTCGAGCGGCATCGATTCATAATCAGGATCGAACGCCGTCTGATCGTATTTCTCGCAGAACTCGGCAGTATACTGAAAATGGGGATGATCGCGGAAATTGTCGCGCATGTCCCGGTCCATGCCGAGATAGTGGAAGAAATAATATCCCTGAAAAACGCCGTGTTTCTCGACCATCCAGTGGTTCTGTTCCGAAACGAAAGGTTTCAGAATCGCCGCAGCGATGTCAGGATGATTAAAGGCGCCAAGCGTGTCGCCAATGTCGTGGAGGAGCGCGCAGACCACATATTCCTCATCGCGGCCGTCCTTATACGCCCGGGTCGCCGTCTGCAGGCTGTGTTCGAGCCGGTCCACCGGAAACCCGCCGTAATCTCCGTCAAGGATCCGCAAATGATCGAGCACGCGCTTGCCGCCCTCCATGGCGAACGGTCCGAAGTGACTGGCGATGACCATCCAGTCTTCTTGCGTGCCTTCGGTCATGGCGCGAAAAGTCGCGCGCGCCGGGCTTTCTGCGTGATCAGGCATATTTTCCTCCCGGAAGATGCGATTGGCCGCAAAGAAGTCTATATACCCTGACAGGAGCGCTCAAGCGCCGGGCGCATGAGCGGACCGCCAGAGATGGAAGCGTTGGGACATGATTGCGCGCATCGTCACGACCTTAGTCGGCATAATCCTTATTCTCTACGGCGTTATCGCTGCGATTTCGCCATTGCCCCTCGGCGTGCCGCTTGTGGTCCTCGGCCTGATTATGATCGCCGCCGCCAACCCGGCGGCCCGCCCCTTGATCCGGTCGATGCGCCGTAAATGGCGATGGTTCGACTTTCTGGTTCGCAAAATCGCCAGCAGCTCGCCGAAACGCTTTCAGGAAACCATTGAGGAAACCGATCCGGAAGAACACAAGGAAGACGAAGAAGCTGAAAAAGATAAGCGCGCCGGTGACAAAAAAGAACATGGAGAAACATTGAACGCATGATGATCCTGTTTCGCCTCGCGCTCGCCCTGTTCGCCTTCGCCCTGATTGTCGTCGGCGCGCTGGTCATGGTTGCGCCGACGCCGTTTGGTTTTGTCATCGTCATTTTGGGGTTTCTCCTCCTGGCGACCGTCGCTCCCGCATTCGTCCGTTGGCTTCGCAAACGCTGGCGCTGGCTCGACCGCCGGCTCGACAAGCTACAGAAAAACGGCCCAAAATGGCTCGCCGACATTTTCAGGCGATCCGACCCGTCAGCGACGCAAGATGAAAAAAACGAGACGGATCAGGAAGAAGAAAGCCATTAACCCTACCGGAAGTGACGCCCCGCCAATTGCCCGGTTCTTGCAGATCCGAAGCAGGATTGATGCGGATAACGATCAATGGCGAGTCTTTCCGTCTGCATTTTTGCGCATAATGAAGCGCGTCTTCTGCCGCGATGCATTCGCGCGCTCGGCGCCGCTGCGCCCGACGGCCGCTTCAAGGCGCATATTCTGGTTAACGGCGCAACCGACGACACGTTAATGGTCGCAAAAACACTCGCCGCCGTCGACACTCGCCTGGTCATTCATGAGCTCCCTATCGCCGACAAGGCGAACGCCTGGAACGAATATGTTCACCGGATCGCCGACGCTTCCGCGGTTCATATCTTTCTTGACGGAGATATCGCTCCAAGTCCCGGCGCCTTCGACGCCCTCGCCAGCGCGCTTGCAAGCCAACCCGAAGCCCTTGGCGCCGCCGCCCTGCCCGCATCAGGCCGCTCCAGACGCGCCTGGGCGACGCGGCTTTATTTGAACCGATATCTGAGCGGCAATCTCTACGCGTTATCCCGCTCTGCCATCGACAGTTTTCGAACGCATCGCATACGCCTTCCCTTCGGCGCAAAGGGCGAAGACGGACTGATCACCTATCTTCTCCTGACCGATCTGAAGGGCGGCGCCGACGATAGCCACGCCAACCGGATTGTCGTTGCGAGGGATGCGACATTCGAATTCGACTCACTTTCCGCGACCTGGCGTGATCTCAAGATCTACCACCGCCGCCTCAAGCGCTATTCGGAACGGTATTTCCAAAAAGAAGTTCTATATCGTCTTCTGAAACGCGAGGGCGTCGTGGCGATGCCCGACAATATTTACGACATTTATACGCCGGAAGCGCTCGAGGCCCTGAGGCCGCGGCTCGATCCCGTCAACTTTATTTATGACTGGGCGACCTTGCGCTGGCTTCGCCAGCGCCACCCGCTCGCCATGACCGCGCGCGCCTAGTTGGCTTTTTCAACCTGGCTGAATTCGAGTTCGACCGGCGTCGCCCGGCCGAAGATCGAGACCGCCACTTTAAGGCGGGCGGCGTCTTCATCGACATCCTCAACAACGCCAGAGAAGGACGCAAAAGGCCCGTCGGTGACATGCACGGTCTCGCCGATCTCGAAGGAAATGGTCGGACGCGGCGCCGCCTCGCCTTCTTCGATCACGCCGCGAATACGATCAACTTCCTTTTGCGGCACCGGCATCGGCTTGTTGCCGGATCCGAGAAAGCCCGTCACTTTCGGCGTATCCTTGATCAGGTGGTAGGTCTGGTCATTAAGCGTCATGCGCACCAGCACATAGCCCGGGAAAAAGCGCCGCTCGGTATTGATCTTCCGCCCGCGGCGGACTTCCGTCACCTCTTCGGTCGGCACATAAACTTCCTCGATGAAGTCATCGAGGCCCTTTTCCTTCGCCGAAAGCAAAATCGCGTCAGCGACCTTCTTTTCGAAATTCGAATAGGCGTGAACGATATACCAGTTCGCGGTCATGGCCCGTGTCCGTTTGAATTGAGTTAGTTAGAGCTTGGCGTGACGCAGTCGATCGGCAGCGTGTGGCAGACCCCGAAGCGCAGGAGCTGATCAACGCCGAAGAAGAACACCGCCATGATCGCCACCATGATCAGCACCATGATGGTCGAAACCATGGTTTCGTTCCGGGTGGTCCAGGAGACTTTGGAAGCTTCAGCGCGAACCTGCTGAAGAAACACGAACGGGTTCGTCCGCTTCTTCTTCTTGGTTTCGGCCGCCTTGCCTTCGATCACCGGCGCTGCGCCGCCTGTTTTCTTGCTCTTCGCCATGTTCCTACGCTTTCGCCTTGCGCCGGCCGTCTTGAAGACATGAGGGCTCGCGCGCCTATTTGACGCTGACCTTAAATCTCCAGAGGCTTTCGGAAGATGACCGGTTAGGTAAACCATTTCCGCCCGCCGTCAAGCGCCGCCGGGAAAGAATTCCGGCCTGGCGCAAGCCGCCATCGCAGCGAGGCCAACTACAGACCATTCACGAAGTTATTGATTTTCCTAGAATAATGGCAGGGGCGGAGGGACTCGAACCCCCGGCCCTCGGTTTTGGAGACCGATGCTCTACCAACTGAGCTACACCCCTGTGCCGGACCTCCTGCATTAGGGCCCCCGCCCGCCCCATGCAAGTGCTGAATAGCGGCTTGGGGCGATTAACCCCCGATCCACTCAAGGATGGTCCGGGCGGCGAGATCGCTGGCATGGGCCCCGCCAGCGCCAAGCTTTTCAAGCGCCGCCGGAAAGGCCCCGCGCTGGGCCTCGCGCGCCGCCGGATCGTCAAGCAGCGCCGTAAGCGCTTCAGCCATCAGCTCGGGCCTGCACTCTTCCTGAAGAAACTCCGGCATGACCGCCCGTCCGCTCGCGATGTTCACCATCGAAACGTGATCCAGGAGGTAAACACGGCGCGCCCAGGCCGCCGCCGCCCAGTGAACGCGGTAGGCGACGACGGTCGGCGTTTCATGAATCGCAAGCTCGGTCGTGACCGTGCCCGAGGCCGCGAGCGCCACATCGGCGGCGGCGAAAAGATCGAAACGCTCGTCCGCCGGGACCGCTATCGTATCCGCCGGCCAGTCTTGGAGCGCGGCGCGCACGGCGGGCGCGACGCTCGGCGCGACGGACACCGCGATGCGCAATTCCGGCCGTCCTTCGGCGGCCAGTTCCACCGTCCTCCGGAACGGACCCATCAGTCTCGCGATCTCGCCGGAACGGCTGCCGGGCGCGATCGCCAGCAAAGGCGCTGCATCGAGTCCATGGCGGGCGCGAAACGCCGCCGCATCGCCCCGACTGCGCAAAGCCTCCTGAAAAAGGCCGTTGCCGACGCATTTCGTCCGTACGCCCTCTTTTTCGAAATACGGAACCTCGAATTCGAAGAGCGTCAGGACGCCATCGAAGAGACCTGCCAGGGTCTTCGCGCGATGCGGACGGGAGGCCCAAACCTGGGGCGCGACATATTTGAAGAGTTTCGTTCCGGGCGAACGCCGTCTGATTTTCCGGGCGGCGATGCGCGCGAAGGACCATCCGTCGATCAGCACAGCGGCATCGACATCTGCGGCAGCCGCAGCCTGCGCAAGACGCGACGCCCCCGCCAGCGCCGCCGGAAGGGCTTTCAGCGCGCCAGCCGGCCCAATCACAGCGAACGGATGGATCGGGAACAAGCTCTCAAGACCTTCAGCCGCCATCAAGGCGCCGCCGCAGCCCGTGAACTGCACTTCCGGCGCGAGGCGCTTCAGGCTGGCCATCAGCGCGGCGCCATGGGCGTCGCCCGACGGTTCGACAGCGCAGAGCATTATTTTCATCGGCTCATTCCGGCGCGGCGATCAGAACGCATCCGCCGCGCGCAAGTCTTGCTGCGTAAACCCGTAAACAAAGAGGCCGGCTTCGTCCGCGAGCCAGACCATGCTGTCACGGTCGATAATGAGCGCCCGCTCAGCCTCGTATGCAACGCCGTTAAGACCGGCGGCCGCGATATTGCGAATGGTTTGGGGGCCGATCACCGGAAGATCGATCCGCAACTCCTGACCCGGCTTCGGCTTCTTTACGAGAACGCCCGACTTCCCGCCGCCGCGGACGCCCAAAGGCAGACCGGCGCAACGTTCCAGCATGGCGTCGGTGCCCTCAGCCGCCTCAACGGCCAGCGTCAGGCCAAGCGC
Source organism: uncultured Parvularculaceae bacterium (assembly GCA_913055785.1). Lineage (GTDB taxonomy): Bacteria > Pseudomonadota > Alphaproteobacteria > Caulobacterales > Parvularculaceae > Hyphococcus. The sequence goes on from CAJXLJ010000001.1 coordinate 99,087, forward strand.
GACCACCGCAGCCTGTCCGACATCAAAGGGTCCGAGCGCATCGATCAGCGCTGCGGCCTTGGCGATATCGCGGAGATTGCTTTCATCCGGCGCGACGGCGCCCAGCGCGCCCGCTGGCGCCTTGAGGCTTCCCAGCGCTTCTTCAGCGCCAATCACCTTAACGCCTTCTGATTCAACCGTATCGACGACGACCTGCAAGAGCGCGCCGTCGCCTTTCGCCGCCGCCGCAAGGATTTTCGGCAGCATCGCCGCGCCCCGCCAGTCGGCCTTGAGTGCGGCGAAATCCGGCCGCCGCACAACGCCGGCGAACACAGCCGCGTCGCAGTTCTGGTCTTTCAAAATGCGCAGGATCTTGCCGGCCTCGCCAAAACCGCACTCATCGCCTCCCAGGACAGGATCGGCGAAACCGGCGATGCGGATGACGTGACACGCAGCCGATCGCTCCCGGCAAGCGCGAATGATCTGCGCCGGCAGCTCGCCGCCGCCGGCGATCACCGCGAGTTTGCGCCATCCCGTCATGATATTCAGCGCGCCGGCGTCATCAACGGGCGCGGCGCGTCCGCGTCGATAAACTCAAGGATCGACACGATTTCAGGCACTGTTGCATAAGCGGCCCGCACCTGCTCGACACGTTCCTTCAACGTATCCTTCTCGCCAAACAGCATCTGATATGCGCCGCGCAGCGCATGAATGCGTTCGCGCGGCAGGCCGCGCCGCTTCATGCCGACAATATTGAGACCGCCCAATCGGGCGTGATTACCGAATGCGGACGCGTACGGGATGACATCCATCGTCACAGCCGCGCAGCCGCCGACAAACGCGTAGCTGCCGATCCGGCAAAACTGGTGAATGCCGGCGAGCGCGCCGAGAATAGCGCCCTTCCCGATATTGGCGTGACCGCCGATCGCGACGAAATTCGTGCAGATGACGTCATCACCGATGCAGCAGTCATGGGCGACATGCGAGTTGCCCATGAAAAACACCCTGTCGCCGACGATCGTGACGCCACCGCCTTCGACGGTGCCGGCGTGCATCGTCACATGTTCGCGAATGAGCGCATCGGCGCCGATTTTCAGTTTTGTCGGTTCTCCCTTGTGCCGCAGATGCTGCGGCGGACCGCCAAGCACGGCGAAGGGATGAACGATCGTGCGCGAGCCGATTTCCGTATCGCCCTCGATCACCACATGACTTTTCAGCACCACGCCTTCGGCGAGCTTCACTGCAGGTCCGACCCGACAGTAAGGGCCCACGACAACCCCGTTCCCGAGTTGCGCGCCCTCTTCAACGATTGCTGTCGGATGAATGCTCACAGGGCCCCGAACAATCAGACTGCCTGCGCCAGCATGGCGGAATATTGAGCTTCGGCGACTTTCACGTCGCCGACATACGCCTTGCCCTCAAACCGCCAGACCGGCGGGCGACGCTGGACGGTGCTGACGTGAATATGCAGCTGGTCGCCCGGAATAACCGGCTTGCGAAACCGCGCCTTGTCGACCCCCATGAATAAAACAATGTTATTCTCGACATCCAGGTTTTCCGTATAGGACGTAAACGCCGCCGCCGCCTGGGCCATCGCCTCAACGATGAGGACCCCCGGCATGACCGGTTTTTTCGGGAAATGTCCCTGAAAATAGCCGTCCCCATAACTGACATTCTTAACGCCAATTGCGCTTTCGCCGGGTTTGATATCGATAAGACGATCAATCAGCAGCATCGGATACCGATGCGGCAGGATTTCCATCAGTTCATGTACTTCTAGCGTGCTCTTGCCGGGTTCGATCGTCATGGCCTTTACCTGTTCTTCGATTTCGCCAGCTTCGCAAGCGCAGCGCTCTCACGAAGCCAGTTCTTAACGGGACGCGCGGGTATGCCGCCCCAGCGCTCACCCGCCGGCACATCGCGCATCAGCCCAGCTTTAGCAGCAATTTGGGCGCCGTCGCCAATGGTTAAATGGTCCTTCAGGCCGACCTGGCCGCCCATAAAGACCCCGTCGCCGATCACGCAACTGCCGGATATGCCCGTCTGAGCCGCCAGAATGCAATAGCGGCCAATGCGCACGTTGTGGCCAATTTGCACAAGATTGTCGATTTTCGTGCCCTCTCCGATCACCGTGTCGCCAAGCGCGCCACGGTCGATGGTCGAATTGGCGCCGATCTCGACCCCGTCGCCGATGAGCACGCGGCCAAGCTGCGGCACGCGGACCAACCCTTCCGGCCCTTCGGCGAACCCGAATCCCGCCTGACCGATCCGCGCGCCCGCAAGCAATTGCGCGTTTTCGCCGATCACCGCGTGAGTGACGGTCGATCCCGATTCAATATGCGTTCCGGCGCCAATCTCGACGCCGCGGCCTATACGGCAATGCGCGCCGATCCGGGCGCCGGGGCCGATCGATGCGCCGGCGCCGATGGAAACGGTTGGATGTATCTCAGCATCAGGACTAATCGAAGCATCCCCGTCTTCCGCCGGCGCTTCGTCTTCAAGCGAGTAATGAAGCCGCCCCGCCAGAATAGCGAAAGCGAGTCTGGGCGAGGCAACCGGCAATACCGGCCCGCCCGCCGCTTTCGGCGCCAGCGAGCCAGTCGTCAGGCATAGGCCGAAGGATCGCCCGGAAAGTTTCGCAATCGCTTCATCGTCACTGCAATATACAACGGCTTCGCCAAGATCAGGCTCATCGAGCGCTGCGACGCGACTGACCTCACCCGCACCGAAGCCTTGTCCCCGAGCGCCGGCGAGATCGGCCGCTTCTTCAAGCGAGAGCGGAGAACGGCTCGCAAAATACCGCAGATCAGGCATAACCGCTCTTTATCCCATTTCTCCCGGCAAACAAACGGCCGGCGCAAGAAACGCCGGCCGCACAAGACTGAATGCTTGCAAGAAGCTTACTTCTTTTTCTTGTTAGCCGCATCGGCGGCTTCCTGTTGCTTGGCCGCAATCTCTTTCAGCTTCTTCTCAACGTCAGCAAGCGTGATCTTTTCGACTTCAACGGTGCTCATCTTTTTATCGAGCGCCGCAATCACTTCCTGAGTCACATCAGTTTCAACCGCGTTGTACAACACGGCGGAGCGGTCGAGCATGATCGTCGCACCGCGCTTTTCAATGACCTCTTTCATAATCGGGGCCGCCTCGTTGAGGATTGTCGCCCTCGCATTATCAACGACCGCGCTGAACGCCTGATCCATGATCTGCGCGCGTTGCGGCAAACCATATTGCTGGCGCATGGCGAGCTCCTGCTCGGTCTTCTGGCGAACCTCGTCCGACATCAGCGACGCATTCTTCTGGTAGTCCGCAATATCTTTTTCAAGGTCGGCTTTTAAAGCCTCCAGTTCCTTGGCGATGTTATCGCGAACCTTCTGGGCCTGATCGGGAATGGTCTTGCCAGCCTTGGACTGGGTAACCAGTTGCGCCCGGTCCACAATCAAGATCACCGGCGCCTTCTGCGCGCTCTGGGCTTCAGCGTTGTTCAGCGCCGGCGCAGCGACGAGACCGCCAACTGCAAGCGCCAAGGCTCCCGCCATCGCCATCATCTGCTTTTTCATCTTACACCTCATACCTTCTTAAAAGTTCGTCCCCGCACTGAACCGGAAACCTTCTGACTGATCATAGATCTCTTTGCGAATCACTTCCGCGATATCGAATCGGATCGGGCCGAAGGGCGAATTCCAGTTTATCGATACGCCCGCCGTTATGCGAATAGCCATATCGTCCTGGATCGGTGCGAGCACCTGGTCGATAATAACCGCGCCAGTATCGTCTCTGATGTATGCGCCATTCTCGTCAAGAGCAGGCACATTCAAGTAATAAATAGGATAGTCGTTAAGGGCCTTGGCGCTACTGTCAACGAGACCGACGGTGCCGAAATCGCTAAAGATCGAAGCACGGATGCCATACTCATCAGGCAGCGGAAGGGGCAGCAGGATTTCCGCCGTGCCGATAGCGTACATTTTGCCGCCAATCGCTTGAGAACTGCGAATATTGCCGGCGTCGTCGATAATGGCCACATATCCGGCATCCGGATTATTTGAGTCCAAACGAGGCAAGCCCCGATTCGACAAATAACGGGGACCAACGCCGGAAATTTCAAATCCCCGGAATGACGACGCGCCCTCAAAGAAACGGTCCGAGAGGCGGACATCATCTCCGCCATATCCCTCAATCAGACCTGCGCGGCCCTTGATCGACCCCACAAAGCCCGCAAAGAGATGCTTGTAGTAGGCGGCGTTGCCTTCAACCTGATAGTAATTCACGTCGCCGCCCACACCGGCAAAGCGAACACTCAATCCTGCGCGCCAACCACGGCGCGGGACAATCGGATCGTCCCGCGTATCGAATGAGACGCTCGCCCCAAGTAACGATGTCAGATATTTGCCTTGCGACTGGCATGTCGGGGACAGCGCTTGCGCAACATAGTCGCAAACGTAACCGTTCAAACGCTGATCACCATTAGCTAGCGGCGTAACCGTGTAATCGGTTACACCCGGCAGAAAATAATCTGCAGGATCCTCGTTACCGCCAATATCTAGCGGCGGCCGGTTGACCTTAACGGTAGTCACCTGACCATCCAGATCAGTGATAGTTATCTCAGCATTCGGATCGAGAAAAACATGATCCCTAGTCAGGAGGTAACTCAATCCCCCACGACCATATTCGGAAATCTGGAAGCCTGTATTGAGCCCGAAACCAATTCTGTTGCGGATGTAACCCGCCTCTTCATAATTCGTTCGCTGATTGAACGCCGAAAACCCTGCAGTAAGGTTGCGGTCGAGGAAATAGGGCTGCGTGAACTGAACGTTGATATTACGCGTCCGGGAACTCGCTTGCGCCTGCAACCGCAACATCTGGCCGCGACCCATGAGGTTTCGTTCTTCAATCGAGAAGTCGAGAATAAAATTCTCCGTCGAGGAAACGCCAACACCGACACTGAACGAGCCCGTGGCCTGCTCCTGAACGACGACATCCAACTCGCTTCTGTCCGGCGCCGAACCCGGCCTTTCCTCGATTTCAACTTCCTTGAAGAAGCCGAGTGACTTCACGCGCGCTTTCGAGCGATCAACCAGCACCCGGTTAAAGGCGTCGCCTTCCGTCACGCGGATTTCCCGCCGGATGACCTTATCGAGCGTTCGGGTGTTGCCCTTGATATTAATGCGCTCGATGTAAACGCGCGGCCCTTCATTGACCTGGAAAATAATATCGATCGTGTTGGTCTCGGCGTGACGAACCAGTTGCGGGTTGACGTCGACAAAGGCGTATCCGGCAAGCCCTGTTGCAAATGTCAGGGCCTCGACTGATTTTTCGATTTTTTCACTGTCGTAGATCGCGCCTTCTTTCATCGGCACGTAACGCTCCAGCACATCCCCATCGAGCTTGGCGAGCGTCGTTTTCACTTCAACCTGCCCGACCGTATATTGCTTGCCCTCTTCCACAGTGAAGGTGATGAAGAAGTCTTTCCTGTCCGGCGTCAGCTCGGCAACGGCGGAAAGAACCGAAAAATCGGCATAGCCGTGGCTGCCGTAAAACTGGCGAAGCAGCTCGCGTTCATACTCAAGCTTGTCCGGGTCGAAATTGTCGTTACTGGAAAAGAAGCGCCACCAGCGGCTCTCCTTGGTCAGAATTTCGCCGCGCAGCTCATTATCGGTGAAGACTTCGTTGCCGACGAAATTGACTTTCGCGATGCCGGTCTTGGGGCCTTCATCGATTTCGAAAATGACGTCGATACGATTCTGCTCAAGCGGCTTTACTTTCGGCGTAACAGTCGCGGCGAAACGGCCCTTCGCGCGATACATCTCGATAATCTTCTGGGTGTCAGCCTGCACCTTGGCGCGCGTGTAAATGATGCGGGGCGCGAGCTGAATTTCCTCCGTGATCTTGTCTTCCTTGACCTTCTTGTTGCCCTCGAAGATCACGCGGTTGACGATCGGATTTTCTTTTACGTCAATGACGAGCGTGCCGTCTTCCTGCATCTCCAGCTTGACGTCGGAAAAGAGCCCCGTGTTGAAGAGCGTTTTCAACGAAATATCGAGAAGCTCCTGCTCTGCAGGCATACCCGCCTGAACCGGCAGATAGGAAGCGACGGTTTCCGGCTCGATACGCTGATTGCCGCTAATCGCGATCGACTGAATCACCGGCGCCGGCTGATCATCAAAGATCGACGGCGGCAGTGTTTGCTCGGATGGCGCTTGCGATGGCTGCGTTTGCGCGGCGGCTCCGCTGATGATTGCGAAGAAAGCGGCCGCTGCAATTGTTAAGGCGCGATGCGCGCCGCCCCCCGACTTTGTCAAACTCATGCCGACGCCCTAGCTGAATAACGAAATCAATTGATTGATGTCGTTCCACGTTACAAAGATCATGAGCGACGCAAGCAGAACGACACCCACGCGAAAACCGACCGCCTGCGCCCGTACTCCCAACGGTTTGCCTGCAATCGCTTCATAGCCGTAATACAACAGATGCCCGCCGTCGAGAACCGGGACCGGCAAAAGATTAAGAAAGCCGATAGAGACCGAAACTACGGCGGCGAGGGAGATAAAGTCGACAAGGCTCACCTTGAGCATCGTCCAGAAACCCGGCGGCTCCCTGTAGCTCTCCTGATCGAAGCCTGACATCACCGATTGCCCGGCGTATTGAGCCATTTTGATTGGCCCCCCGAGCTGGCTGGCGTCTTCCTGGCCGGCGATCACCCTGCCCAGAAACCGCACTGTTACGCTCAGGATCCGCATGACCTCGCCAACCCCTTCTCGTATCGCACCGCCGGGGCCGTATTTTACGAAGCTGTAGGCGCTGGTGTCCGGGCCGATACCGAGCAGCCAGCGATCGATCTTGTTTCCGTAACGGTCTTCATCCTCGACCCTGCGGGGCGTTACAGTTATCTCGCGAATCTCACCGTTTCGCTCAACTTCAAAGCGTATCGTCTCGCCGCCGCTCAGCAAAACGAGATCATAAAGCTCGCTGAACTGCTCGATTCGCCGCCCGTCCACCGATACGATCTTGTCGCCAACTTCAAAACCGGCCGTTTCGGCGGCGGACGCTTCGGAAACCGCACCGATGGTCGGCTCCACAATGGTCCTGCCGATGCTCATGAAAAGCACCGCAAAAATAGCAACGGCAAGGATAAAATTCGCGAACGGCCCCGCCGCAACCACTGCGGCCCGCGCCCAAACGGGCTTGAAGTGGAAGCAGACCTTGCGCTCTTCCTCGGTCATGCCGGATCCAATGTCATCTTCCTGACCGGGCCGCGGAAATTGCGTCGTCATTGGCTTGCCGCCGCCAGCGGCCTCAGCCGGCGCCTGCGATGCGGCGTTCAAATCACCGAAAAACTTCACATAACCGCCAAGCGGTAGCGATGCGATCCGCCATTCAGTGCCCTTCTTGTCGGTCCAGCGCAGCAACGGTTTGCCAAACCCGATCGAGAAAACATCAACCCTGACGCCCAGCATGCGCGCGACGGAAAAGTGTCCGTATTCATGGAAAAAGACGATAATCGTCAACAGGACGAGGAACGCGACAATCGTGATCGGCAAGATGAGTATCGATTGTAGAAGATCCATGCCAGCCGCCGAAATATACTCGTTTCCGTCCCGTCAAGCGGCGGCTTTCGCCGCTACGCGTTCTTCCGCCAGGCGGCGGGCTTCTTTATCCGCGGCGACCGCCTGTTCCAGCGTCGTCAGCGTTTGGGTTCCGCCGCTACGGGCGACATCCGACAGTACCTGCTCGGTAATCGCGGCGATATCAAGGAATTTAACGTCTCCGTTAAGGAACGCCGCCACCGCAACTTCATTGGCGGCGTTGAGCGTCGCCGGCATAACGCCGCCGGCCGCAATTGCCTCGCGAGCTAAGCGCAGCGCAGGAAACCTATCTAAATCAGGGGCTTCGAAGGTTAATTTGGCGACCTCTGCGAAGTCCAGTTTGGCGCTGGGGCTCGGCGTCCGGTCGGGCCATGCCAGCGAGGCGGCGATCGGGGTTCTCATGTCCGGGGTGCCGAGCTGGGCGAGCACCGACCCGTCCACATACTCAACCATAGAATGAATCACCGACTGAGGATGAACGAGGATTTCAATCTGTTCATGGGGGACCGGGAAAATGTGAGACGCCTCGATCAGCTCCAGCCCCTTGTTCATCATCGTCGCGGAGTCGACCGAGATCTTCGCGCCCATCGACCAGTTCGGATGCGCAACGGCCTGCGCCGGCGTCGCCGTCGCCATTTCCTCTTTGCTCCAGGTCCTGAAAGGACCGCCTGAAGCAGTGAGAATCAATCGGGAAACCCGGTTCGGCCGGTCGAAATCGAAGACCTGGAAGATGGCGTTATGCTCGCTGTCGACCGGAAGCAGTCTACCGCCCGCTTCGTCTATGGCGGCAGTCACCACATCGCCGGCGCAGACCAGACACTCCTTGTTAGCAAGCGCAATGTCGGCGCCGCGCTTCGCGGCCTTGAGCGTCGGATGCAGTCCCGCCGCCCCGACAATCGCCGCCATCACCCAGTCAGCGTCGCGCATCGCCGCTTCTTCAATGGCCTCCGGCCCGGCGCCGGTTTCAATGCCGAGCCCCGCGACTGCATCACGCAGCGCCGCCCCGTACCTGGGATCAGCGACCGCAACGAATTTCGGTTTGAACTTGCGCGCCTGCTCAGCGAGATCCGCGACATTGCTGTTCGCCGTCAACGCCTCGATTTCAAACGCAGCCTCGCCTTTCGCGGCAGCGAATTCGAGCAGGCTCAGCGTCGAAACGCCAATCGACCCGGTTGATCCGAGAATCGTTATCTTACGCGAACGGCTCGCACCCATCGCCGATTAACCCCTGCCCCTCATTGGTTTCCCGCCAGCATATAGAGGAAATACGCACTCGTCATCGCTGCAGTCGCGAAAATCATGCCGTCCAGGCGATCTAACGCTCCCCCATGGCCGGGGATAAAGCCGGATATATCCTTGAGCCCGAAATTGCGCTTGAACGCCGACTCGACGAGATCGCCAACCACAGACGCCCCGCCCAGGAGACCGCCGAACAGGATAAAGGCGACGCCAGCCTGAGGCCCAATCAAATAGGCGGCGCCGAGCGCCCCGGCGATAACGCCTGCTGCGACGCCGCCGCCGATGCCGGCCCAGGTTTTGGATGGCGAAAGCGCGTGGCTGATCTTCGGTCCGCCGATAAGCTTGCCGGTAATGAATGCGCCAGTGTCGGCCGCCCAGACAATGATGAATAATAGCAGCGTCAGCGCGCGCCCGTTCTCGACCGAAAGCCGCAGCCAGATCAGGGCGATCGACGGCGCCAGAATATAGGGCGCGGCGAGCGCCGGCCAGAAGCCGAGACCGCCGCTGCGGCGGGCCAGAAAGAACGCGGCGGCGCCGGCGAATGCGCAAACGCCGTATGCAGCGAGATACCCGCCCGAGGGGGCGAAGAAAAGCGCCAGCGTTGAGCACAGCGCCAGCACGTAAAAACTGGCGCTGTAGGCGCGCCGCTCGACCATGCGCGTCCATTCGAAAATCATCACGATAGAAGCGAACGCCACGACCGCGGCGAAAGCGCGGCCGCCCATATGAACTGCGCCGATCACGATCGGCACAAGCACGACGGCTGACGCCATGCGCAACAGCAGCGATCGCGTGGATGACGGCGCGTGGGTATCGAGTTTGTCTATGGCCGGAGCCACGCCAATCACCTGGCCCCTCCGCCGACGCCGCCATAGCGGCGCTCCCGCCGGCAGTACTCGTCAATCGCTTCTCGAAAGACGGTTTCGTCAAAATCGGGCCACAGCACGTCCGTAAAGACATATTCGGCGTAGGCGGCCTGCCAGATCAGGAAGTTCGACGTGCGTTTCTCACCGCTGGTCCGGATGACAAGATCAGGATCCGGCGCATCGCCTGTATCGAGAAATTTCTTGAACGCGCCCTCGTCGATATCTTTCGCGCCCAACACGCCATCCGCCGCCGCCGCCGCGATCGCTTTCGCGGCCCGCAAAATCTCGTCGCGGCCGCCGTAATTGAAAGCGATCTGGAGATGAAACGCCGAGTTGCCTGCTGTTTCGGATTCCGCGCGATGAACCAGAGCCTTGATATCCGGCGAAAGGTTCTGCTTGTCGCCGAGAATGCGCACATTTGCGCCTTCCTTTTTCAGGCGCGGTAAATCGTCGACGATGAACTGCTTTAACAGCCCCATGAGATCGCGGACCTCGCCGACAGGCCGGCGCCAGTTCTCCGTCGAAAAAGAATAGAGCGTCAGATAGCTGAGGCCGAGATCACGCGCCGCCTCGACGGCGCGGCGCGCCGCTTCAACGCCTTCGCGGTGGCCCGCCGTGCGCGGCAGCCCTCTCGCCTTCGCCCAACGGCCGTTGCCGTCCATGATGATCGCCACATGCGCCGGCGCCGGAACGCCGCCGCTTTCTTTTACAGGATCGGCGCTTTGCGGATGCGGCGCGGTCATCGCCGCCGCTCCCGCCGCAAAGGCGCAGCTGCAGCCCTTACTGCAACAGTACGCGCATCAACCGCCCGTTGCGGGAAAGAGACGAAAGCTAGCGCCAAACGATTACACCTGCATGATTTCGGCTTCCTTGGCCGCAAGGGCCTCGTCGACCATTTTGATTTTCTCGTCTGTCAGCTTCTGGACCTCGTCATGGAGACGCTTGTGCTCGTCCTCACCGCCTTCGGCTTTCTTGATAGCTTCCATACCGTCGCGGCGCACATTGCGGATCGCGACCCGCGCCTGTTCGGCGTATTTGGCCGCCACTTTCGCAAGCTCGGCGCGGCGCTCCTCGGTAAGCGGCGGGATCGGAATGCGCACATTCTGGCCGTCGACCACCGGATTGATGCCGAGGCCGGATTCACGGATCGCTTTTTCGACAGCGCCGACAAGCCCCTTGTCCCAGACCTGAACGGTTATCATGCGCGGCTCGGGTACGCTCACCGTGCCGACCTGATTCATGGGCATTTTCGAGCCATAGGCGTCGACGTCGATCGGTTCGACCAGGCTCGCGCTGGCGCGGCCTGTCCTCAAGCCTCCGAATTCGGTTTTCAGCGCAGCAACTGCGCCGTCCATGCGTTTGCCAAGGTCCTTCAGATCAAACCCGCTGCTCATGGCCCTGCCTCCTGTTGCTCTTATAGCCTGTTTTTACGGCGAAATCCGGGCGAAATCGCTATTTGTCCGAGATCGTGGTTGAGGCGCCCTCGCCGGTGATCGCGCCAACGACGCCGCCGCGTTCGCCGATCGGGAAGACGACAATGGGAATACCGCTTTCCCGGGTCAGCGAGATCGCCGCCTGGTCCATGACCCGAAGATCGCGGGAAAGCACTTCGTGATAGGTCAGATGGTCGAAGCGCTCGGCATCCGGGTCGGTTTTCGGATCGGCCGAATAGACCCCGTCGACCTGCGTTCCTTTCAGCAATGCGTCGCATCCCATTTCAGCGGCGCGCAGGGCCGCCGCCGTGTCGGTCGTGAAAAAAGGATTGCCGGTGCCGGCGGCGAAGATCACAACCCGCCCCTTTTCCATATGACGCAAGGCGCGGCGACGAATATAGGTCTCGCAAATCGCCGTCATTTCGATGGCGGAGAGAACCCGGGTGTAAAGCCCGATCTTCTCCAGCGCGTTCTGCAAGGCGAGCGCATTCATGACGGTGGCGAGCATGCCCATGTAATCGGCGCTCGCCCGTTCCATCCCCTTGGCGCCGGGTGAAACGCCCCGGAAGATATTGCCGCCGCCAATAACCAGGCAAAGCTCCACGCCGAGTTCCTTGGCGTCTTTAACTTCGCCGGCGATGCGGCTGACCGTGTCATGATCGATTCCGTACTGACCCGGCCCCATCAATGCTTCGCCGGAGATCTTCAGAAGGACGCGCTTGTATCTGGCGTCCGGCGCTGCACGCGCTGTGGAAGGCTGATTCATCTTGATGACTTTCGATGTGCGCCGCGCAGATTAAGCCGTTCGGCGAAAAATGAAACACCGGGCCTCGTTTCAGCTCATGAAAAAGCGCCGCCGGACCCCGGTCCTTGCGGCGCTTTTTCAAGGTTTTGGGGCCGGACGTCCAACGTCCCGAGCCTTACTCGTCGTCTTCGCTCTGCTCGACGCCTTCGCCCAGTTCAAGGCGCTCGAAGCCGACAAGTTCAACCGGCGCGCCGATTTCCTTCGCCGTGTTCTCGATAACCTTGCCGACCTTGGTTTCGCCGTCGATCACGAAAATCTGCTCGAGCAGGACCGCTTCCTCGTAGAACTTACGGAGCCGGCCTTCGACCATCTTTTCGATAATGTTTTCGGGCTTGCCGGAGGCGCGGGCCTGTTCGGCGAGAACGCTCTTTTCGCGGTTGACGACTTCAGGGTCGAGCTCCTCAACGCGCGCCGCCAGGGGACGCACCGCCGCGATATGCATCGCGATCTGCTTGCCCAGCGCTTCAAGCTTGGCCTTGTCGCCCGACGATTTCAGACCGACAAGAACGCCGATCTTGCCGGCGCCCGGCGTCACCTGGCCGTGGACGTATGCCGCGACCGCGCCCTGATCGACATCGATCCCGCTCGAACGGCGCAGGGCCATGTTCTCACCGATCTGGCCGACCATTTCGGCGATATGTTCCTCAACGGATTTGCCGGCGCCCGGAAAGGTTTCCGTACGGAGCTTATCAAGGTCGCCTGTGACGCTGATCGCCGTTTGCGCGACGTCCGCAACCATCTTCTGGAAGAGTTCGTTGCGTGCAACGAAGTCGGTCTCGGAATTTACCTCAACGAGAACGCCGACCGCGCCGCTTGCATTCGGTTCGACCGCAACGGCGACAAGCCCTTGCGCCGCAGTGCGGCCGGCTTTTTTCGCCGCCTTCGCAAGACCTTTCTTGCGCAGCCAGTCGACAGCGGCTTCCATATCGCCATTGGTTTCGTTAAGGGCCGCCTTGCAGTCCATCATGCCTGCGCCGGTGGTTTCGCGCAGATCCTTCACCATAGAAGCGGTGATCGCCATCTTCAGATGCTCCTTCTTTTACATGTCGCAGCCGTCCGTCCGACGGACTAGCGCTGTCATTTAACGTTGTCGTGACGATCGGCGCGCCAGCCGGCGCGCCGGTTCAAAAGATCGTCGCTCAGGCGCTCGCCTGCTGCTGTCCGGCGTCCGCCGGAGCGGCGCTTTCCGCCGCGTCCGTAACCGGTTCTTCGGCCGCCGGCGCTTCTGCGAGCGCCGCTTCGGCCGGAACGTCTTCCATTTCGCCAAGATCTACGCCGAGCGCCGCCTGGCCTTCGCCGATGCCGTCGATCACCGCGTCGGCGACCAGATTGCAGTAAAGGGCGATGGCGCGCGAGGCATCATCATTGCCGGGAATAACGTAATCGACATCGTCAGGGCTGCAATTGGTGTCGACCACGGCGACGACCGGAATGCCGAGCTTCTTGGCTTCCTTGATGGCGATCGCCTCTTTCTTGACGTCGATGACGAACATCAGGTCCGGCAGGCCGCCCATTTCGCGAATGCCGCCGAGCGAGGCTTCAAGCTTGTCGCGCTGCCGGTTGAGGTCGAGCAGTTCTTTCTTGGTGAAACCGCTGTCGGAAGCGCCGAGACGCTCTTCAAGGCTTTTCAGACGACGGATCGAATCCGAAATCGTTTCCCAGTTGGTGAGCGTGCCGCCGAGCCAGCGCACGTTCATGAAGTACTGCGCGCAGCGTTGGGCCGCTTCAGCGACGGGCGACTGGGCCTGACGCTTGGTGCCGACAAAGAGAACTCGGCCGCCGCCGGCGACGACGTCGCGCACCTTGACCAGCGCCTGATGCAGAAGCGGCACTGTCTGCGACAGATCGATGATGTGAATGCCGTTACGATTGCCGAAGATGTAGGATTTCATCTTCGGGTCCCAGCGATGGGTTTGATGTCCGAAATGGACGCCAGCTTCCAGTAGCTGGCGCATGGAAAATTCTGGCAGCGCCATTGGTTTACTCCTTCAGTTTTTCCGCCGCGGGGCCGGATGAACCGTCTTGAAGCTGAACGCCCAGACGGCCACTGAGGATGGCTCCCGCGTGTGAGATGGCGCGCCCTATACGCGCTCTTTTCCGTTTACGCAACCGCAGCAATAAAGGCGGTTTCGGATCTGTAACTGGAGGCGCGCGTCGGCGGGATCAAGGCCGGCGCCGGGCGGTCCCATCCGTACCGCCTGAAGTCTGAGATCGGCCATATCGGGCGCCTCCGCTCTCCGCCCGCCTGCTGCCGACCTGTTGCAGGCGGCAAGCAATGAGTGATTACTTACTCACTATTTGTTGATCAGCGCTGATTTTCGCGCTTCCCGGTGTCCTCTTTTTCACATTCCCGGTTTCAGAAGCCCTGTTTAGGGCTGAAGAGTGGTCATGGGCGAAACGATGAAGCACGCGGAAACACCTGCTCTTGGATCCCGTAAGAACAACAAAAAGACGCCCCCGCCTCGACCAACGAGACAACCCTAAACCAGTTCTACATCGGCGACGCCTTCAACGCCCTTCAAAGCCCCGCGCATGGCGGGCGTGCAGGCCGCCGGTTCGGGAAGCGTGATTTCGACGTCCCTTCCGGAATCGGTCAGCCGCATGGCGATAATCACCTTGCCGCGCTCCTTGGCGCTTGCCGGTTTCACGGCGGCCAGCCGCCGCTTCACGCCCTCGAGCGCCCGGTCAGACAGGATCGAAATACGCAGCTGCGAGGCGGCGGAAGCCGCCGCAACATCAAGGCTGCGAAGACCTTCGCAAGTGAACCGTACGTCGCCGTCTCGATCCTCAGCAGTGGCGGCCGCCAGCACCAGCGCGCCTGGCTCCATCAGATCGCGCGCCGCCGCCAATGTTTCCGAAAAGGCGGTCACTTCATATTCCCCGGTCGCGTCGGAAAGTTCTACCCAGGCGAAGGGTCTGCCGGATTTCGACCGGCGCATGCGTACGGTGCGAATAACGCCCGCCATCTGGAACGCCGCGCGCGTTCCCTTCGCGCGTTCGACCGCTTCCGCATAAGAGACGACATTGAGGCGTTTCAGTTCGCGCTCGTAATCATCGAGCGGATGGCCGCTGAAATAAAACCCGATCGCCGAACGCTCCTCATCAAGCCGGTCCTGCGCGAGCCAGTCTTCGACAAGCGGTAATTTCGGCTTGTCGAGGGTCGGCGCTGCATCAAGAGCGAAAAGCCCGCCCTGATCGCTGTCGCGCTCCTCGGCGGCCTGCGCGGAAAACCGGATCAGGAGATCGGCGGCGGCGAAGGCCTGTCCGCGCGAGGCGCAAAGCCCGTCAAAGGCGCCGGCGCGGGCGAGGTTTTCAAGAGAGCGCTTGCCGACCGCTTTAAGATCGACCCGCTCGGAGAAATCGATCAGGTCGCGGAACGGCCCGCCCTTTGCGCGCTCATCGGCGATCAGCGTCATCGCCGCCTCTCCCACATTCTTGACCGCCGAGAGCGCATAGACGACGGCGCCGTCCTTGACGGAAAAATCCGCCTGCGAATGATTGATGTGCGGCGGCAGGATATCGACGCCGGTGCGCCGGGCTTCTTTCAGGAAAACGGCGAGCTTGTCGGTGTTGGCGCGGTCGAGCGACATCGACGCGGCGAGAAATTCCGCCGGATAGTTCGCTTTAAGCCAGGCGGTCTGATAGGCGATATAGGCGTAGGCGGCGGCGTGGGACTTGTTGAACCCGTAGCCTGCGAATTTCTGGACGAGATCGAAAATGGAGGAGGCTTTCGCCTCGGCGACGCCCTTTTCGGCCGCGCCCTCGATGAACCGCTTTCTCTGCTTGTCCATCTCCTCTTTTTTCTTCTTGCCCATAGCGCGGCGCAGAAGGTCGGCCTCGCCGAGGGAATAGCCGGAGAGGATCTGGGCGATCTGCATCACCTGTTCCTGATAGATGATGACGCCGTAAGTCTCCTTCAGCACGTCCTCGAGCATCGGATGGAGATAGTCCGGCTTTTGAACGCCCTGCTTGCGCTCGATATAGGTCGGGATGTTCTCCATCGGACCCGGCCGATAAAGCGAGACAAGGGCGATAATGTCTTCGAGCGTGTCAGGCTTCAGCGACCTGAGGACCGCGCGCATGCCCGTGCTTTCAAGCTGGAACACGCCGGTCGCCGCGCCCTCGCCGAGCATCTCGTAAGTCGCCTTGTCGTCGAGCGGGATTGCGCTCATGTCGAGCGTTTCTCCGGCGTGCCCCTTAACGAACCCGACGGCGCGGGCGATGACGGTCAGCGTCTTCAATCCCAGAAAGTCGAATTTGACGAGCCCTGCGGGCTCGACCCATTTCATGTTGAACTGGGTCGCCGGCATGTCCGAACGCGGATCGCGATAGAGCGGCACCAGTTCGTTGAGCGGACGGTCGCCGATGACGACGCCGGCGGCGTGGGTCGATGCGTGACGGTAAAGCCCTTCGAGCTTCAGCGCTTTTTCGATCAGCGCCTCAACCGCTTCTTCCTCGCGCTGCATTTCCTTAAGGCGCGGTTCGGTCTCGAGCGCTTCCTTGAGCGTTACCGGATTCGCCGGGTTGTTGGGCACCAGCTTGCAGATACGGTCGACCTGACCGAACGGCATATTGAGAACGCGACCGACATCGCGCAGCACCGCGCGCGCCTGCAGCTTTCCGAAAGTGATAATCTGGGCGACCCGGTCGCGGCCGTACTTCCCCTGCACATAGCGGATAACCTCGTCGCGCCGGTCCTGACAGAAGTCGATATCGAAGTCGGGCATCGACACGCGTTCAGGATTGAGGAAGCGCTCGAACAGGAGACCGAAGCGCAAGGGGTCGAGATCGGTGATGGTGAGCGCCCAAGCGACCACGGACCCCGCGCCGGAACCACGACCCGGCCCGACAGGAATGCCTTCTTCCTTCGCCCATTTGATGAAGTCGGAAACAATCAGGAAATAGCCGGGAAAGCCCATGCGATTGATAATATCGAGCTCAAGCTTGAGCCGGGCCCAATAGTCTTCCTCGGGCGCGGCGCGCTCGATGGCGGCGAGGCGGCGCTTTAGCCCCTCGCGCGCCTGGCGTTCAAGCTCCATCGCTTCGCCCTTGATCGCCTCGTCCTTGCCGGCGGCGCCGGCCGACTCGACAAAGCGTGGCAGAATCGGATCGTGAAAGCGCGGCCGGAACGCGCAGCGGCGCGCAATTTCGATCGTATTGTCGACCGCCTCTGGAAGATCGGAGAACAGCGCGCGCATCTCTTCGGCGCTCTTGAAGTAATGGTCCGGCGTCGCGTGCCGGCGGTCGTCCTGATGGACATAAGCGCCTTCCGCGATGCAGAGCAGCGCGTCATGGGCTTCATAATCGTCAGGCTGCGGAAAGTACGGCTCATTGGCTGCAACAAGCGGCAATTCGAGATCGTAGGCGAGATCGACCAGCGCCGGCTCGACGCTCTCCGCCTCACGCGCCTGATGCCGCTGCAGCTCCACATAAAGCCGGCCCGGAAAAAGCGCGCTCAGCTTTTCGAGACCGGCGCGCGCCTCCGCCTCCCGGTTCCCGCGTAACAGCCGGTCGATCGGTCCGTCATAACCGCCGGTCAGACAAATGAGCCCGTCGCTCGCTCCTTCGAGCCGGTCGAGCGCCGAACACGCCCCTTCTTCGGCGGCCGAGTTGAGAAAGGCGTCGCTGGTGAGCTTCAAGAGGTTCTTGTAGCCCGCCTCCGACTGGGCGAGGAGGACGAGCGAGGGATGCCGTTCGCCGCGCGCCAGATGCAGGCCGAACCCATCGGCGGCGAAAGACTGCTCGATCCCGATGATCGGCTGGATCCCGGCGCCGGCGAGCGTCGTCGAGACCTCAAGAGCGCCGAAGAGATTGTTGGTGTCTGTAACCGCGACCGCCGGCATCTGCGCCTTGAGGCAGAGATCCTTGAGCCGGGCGACGGGGATCGCGCCTTCCGACAGGGAATAGGCCGAATGAAGATGGAGATGGATGAAAGTCTCCGGCATGGCGGATCGGCTCCCAGCGAGGCGGGGTTAAAGCAGCAATGAAAGAGGGAGCGTCAGGCCCCCAACAGCGCGCCCCAAAGCTGCGCCGCGCCAATCACCATCATGAGTACGCCGAGTCCGACGACGTCGCGCAAGGTTTCGTTTTCCATAAGATCTCCTCTCGCTTGTTCGTCTTATGTTCCATATTCCCTTTTTGTTCTTTTGTCGAGTAAAATTTTCTGGCGTAACTGTCAGATTCTCGGAAAGGAAGAATTTACGCTGCTTTTTCAAGCGCTTCGATGTCCGCCCCGCGTATCGCCGGGAGATTGCGGGTAATTTTTTCCACAGGCCAGCGCCACCAGGCGACGGCCAGCAGACGCTCGACGATGTCGGGCGGAAAGCGGTGTTTGACCACCTTTGCCGGGTTGCCGGCGGCGATCCCGTAAGCGGGCACGTCAGCGGCGACAACCGCACCGGTCGCGACAATCGCGCCGTCGCCGACCGTCACCCCGGGCATGATCGTCGCGCCGCGCCCGATCCACACATCGTTGCCGATGACCGTATCCCCGCGCCCGTTCTTCGACCAGTCGAGCCCCTGCTCTTCCCAGCCCTTGCCGAAGATCGCGAACGGATAGGTCGAAAAGCCGTCCATCGAGTGATTGGCGCCATTCATGATGAACCGGACCTCCGCGGCAATGGCGCAGAAGCGGCCAATAGAAAGCCGGTCGCCCATATGCTCGAAGTGATAGAGCACGCATTTTTCGACAAACCGCTCGGGGCCGGCCGGATCGTCGTAATAGGTATAATCGCCAATCTCGATCATCGGATGATCGACGACCGGTTTCAGGAATGCGACCTGAGAAACGCCTTCAAGGGGATGGATGGTTTGAGGATCGGGACCGTTCATGCACAGCGGCATACAGATTTTGGATAAGGAAGGAAATGGCTCCTACGCCTTGTGGAGCTTTTGACGTTTGCCCGGCGCCATCAGGGTGAGAACCAGCGCCAGTGCTGCGGGCGCGGCCTGTGTGTATAGGATCGTCGGTTTCGCCGTCACAGCGCCGAAGACGCCCGCAACGATCACGCAGAGCAGAAAGAAAACCACGACATCGCGCTTGCCCGCGAAAAGCCCCCACAACAGCCCCGCCGCAAGGAACCCGTTATAAAGCCCTTGATTGGCGGCGAGGACCGCGGTGTCCGCGGACTGCTGCGCTGTCATCGAGAACACTTTCCGTCCGATTTCATGATCCCAATAAAACATTTCGAGCGCCAGAAAGCCGGCGTGAAGCGCGGCGACGATCAGTACAGTGATGGTTGCGAGCGTTTTGATCATCGATTCATACCGGGCGATTAACCCGCCTCTCCTTCCCTGGGCGTCCGCTGCGCCTCATACTGTCCTGCGGAGCGCAGCCATGAGAAAACGCGTGCAAGATAACACGGCCTGAACGCCATGAATGAGGCGGCGGCGATAACCATTATATCTGTAGCCAATTGCCGGAAATTGACACTTTGCGATCTCAGGTTGCCAAGCTCATACGGCGCCGCCGGATCCTGTTTGCTATTTTCAATCATCATTGCTCCCACTTGCCCAATCAGTTGAGGAACGTATTGCACAAGGTAATAGCTGCCGATCAAAAAACCTCCGGCGGCCACCAGAGTTTCCGCGTCTACATTAACTTGATTATCAGATTGTCCCTGCGGCTTGTAAACAAGCCGTGCTAATTTTGGAGCCAGCCGCCAGCCGGCAACGCCGATGATAACGCCGACGATATAATTAATCAGCCATGCAACACTTGCCGCGCTAGGCGCGACATCATTATCCAGAAAAGCGCTAAAATAAAAAGGCGTTGCCAGAAGCGCATGGATAAAAATCCAGGACGCCCAAAGGCGAATAATCAGCACCATGATTGCGTGAACGGGTGTCATATGCGCCTCACTTGAATTGCGAATAGTCGACCGGCTTCGCGCGGTCGATGAACTTCGAGACCGGCGGCATCGGGTATTTGAGGCCTGTCGCGCAGTTAAACAACACCACGCGGTCTGATGTGGAGATACGCCCCTCTTTCAGGGATTGTTCGTAAGCGGCGAATGTCGCGGCGCCTTCCGGGCACAAGAGTAAGCCCTCCTCCCGCGCGATGCGGTCACGCGCTTCAAAGATCGCTTCTTCGGCGACCGCCATGGCGTACCCGCCTGAGGCGCGCACGGCGCGCAGGATCAGAAAATCGCCCACCGCCGCCGGTACGCGAATGCCCGCCGCCGCCGTCTGCGCATTTTCCCAGAGCGGCGCATGTTCCTCCCCCGCCTCGAACGCCTTGACGATGGGGGCGCAGCCCGCCGCCTGCACGGCGATCATTTTCGGTCGCTTGCGGCCGATCCAGCCGATCGCTTCAAGTTCGTTGAACGCCTTCCACATGCCGATCAGCCCCGTTCCGCCGCCGGTCGGATAGAAAATCGCGTCCGGCAACTCCCAGTCCAGCTGTTCGGCGAGTTCGAGCCCCATCGTTTTCTTACCCTCGATGCGATAGGGCTCTTTCAGGGTCGAAACGTCGAACCAGCCGGCCTTCTCCTTTCCTTCCCCGACAATCTTGCCGCAATCATTGATGAGGCCGTTCACGAGGTAGACGTCGCCGCCCTGCAGCGCGATCTCTTCCACATTCACCGGCGGCGTGTCGTCGGGACAGAAGATCGTCGTCTTCATTCCCGCAGCGGACGCATAGGCGGCCATCGCCGCCCCGGCGTTGCCGTTGGTGGGCATGGCGAGATGGGAGAGCCCGAGTTCCTTCGCCATCGATACGGCGAGCGCCAGCCCCCGCGCCTTGAACGAACCGGTGGGAAGCCTTCCCTCATCCTTGACGATGATCCCGCCGCGCGCGCCGAGCTTTTCTTCGGTATGTTTCAGGCGGATGAGCGGCGTCATCACTTCGCCAAGGGAAATACGGTTTTGTTCATGGCTGACCGGCAGGAATTCCCGGTAACGCCAGAAGCCGCCATGCCGCGCGGTCAGCTCTTTCTTGGTCAGCGCCTTGCCGATCCGGCCGAGATCGTAGTGAACCAGCAAAGGCTTTCCGGCGGCAGAAAGCCCGTGAACCTCGCCCGCCCTGTAGCGCTCGCCCGTATAGGAGCACTCAAGATGGGTGACGAAGGTCAATCCAGCCTCGCCAGTTTTTCCTGCGCCAGCGAGAAATCAGGCTTCAACGCGAGCGCCTTTTCATAAGCGTCGCGGGCCTTTTCGCTTTCTTTCCGCGCATCGTGAACGAGGCCGATATTGTACCACGCCGCCCAGGGTTTCGAGACGCCGAGGCGCAGCGCTTTTTCATAATCGTCAAGCGCCGACGCATAGTCGCTCGCAAGAAACCGGCTGTTGCCGCGATTGAGATAGGCTTCGGCGAGGCCGCCATCCATCGCAAGCGCGGCGTCGAAATCCGCGACCGCCTTTGCAATATCGCTGTTGCGGTTATGGATGATCCCGCGATTGACGAGGGTCTTGATCCGGTCGCGCTTTTTGGTCGCGCTGTCGCGCAACGCGGCGTCACAAGGCCCCGTGTCGCGCGCAACCTCGCTTGCGGCGTTCCGATAACACTCGACTGCGTCGGTCGCGCCAAAGGTTGAAACCGACATCTGGGCCTTGGCTGGCGCTGCGAACAGTACGGCGAGCATTGTCAGGAAGAGAAGTCTCATGGAAACGTCCTCTCGGTTTTGTTTAGTTGGGTGGACAATAAGTCAAAGCGCATCCCCAGCCTACCGCTGATCAGCCGATTGCGCGGGAAAGAATGGCAAAAAAGCGCGCGTTCCACTGCGAACATGTCGCGGTTGCTCTTGTGCAGTGCAATACATATCTTGCGGCCATCTTACACCCAGCCCTCAAGGAGGCTTCCATGAGCAAACCGTTGAACGCCGTTATTACTGGTTCCACTTCGGGGATAGGGCTCGGCGTCGCGACCGCGTTCGCCGCCGAGGGCTATAATGTGACGCTCAACGGATTTGGCGACGCAGGCGAAATCGAGGGGATCCGCAGCGGGCTGGAGGACAAATACGGCGTCAAGGTTCTCTATAACGGCGCCGACATGACAAAGCCTGAAGAGATCCGCGAACTGATCGCGGAAACGCAAACCGCGTTCGGCCAGGTCGACGTACTCGTGAACAATGCGGGCATCCAGCATGTGTCGCCGATCGAAGACTTTCCTGAAGGCAAGTGGGACGCAATCATTGCGATCAATCTTTCGTCTTCATTCCATACGATCAAGGCGGCGTTTGGCGGCATGAAGGCGCGCGGACACGGGCGTATCATTAACATCGCCTCGGCGCACGGGCTGGTCGCCTCGCCCTTCAAGTCGGCCTATGTGGCGGCGAAGCACGGCATTGTCGGCCTCACCAAGACGGTCGCCCTTGAGGGCGCAGAACATGGCGTCACCTGCAACGCGATTTGCCCCGGTTATGTAAAAACGCCGCTCGTTGAAGCGCAGATTCCCGACACCGCCAAAGCGCGCAACATGACCGAAGAGGACGTCGTTCAGAAGGTGATCCTCGAAGCCCAGCCCACGAAAAAATTCGTGACGGTCGAACAGGTCGGCGCGCTGGCCGTATTCCTCGCCTCCGACAACGCCGCCTCTATCACCGGCGCCGCATATCAAATCGACGGCGGCTGGGTCGCGAAATAATGGCGAAAGCCAAACCCAAAAAGATCAACCTCGCCTTTCAGGGCGGCGGCGCCCACGGCGCTGTCACCTGGGGCGTCGCTGACCGGCTTCTGGAAGACGACCGGCTTGGCGTCGAAGCGATCTCCGGATCGAGCGCCGGAGCGGTCAACGCCGCGGCGGTCGCCTATGGCATTCACAAGGGCGGCTGCGAAGGCGCTCGCGAAACGCTTGACCGGCTCTGGAAACGCATCAGCGAGGCCGGCGCGCTTTACAGCCCGGTGCGAGCCAACCCGTTCCCGCTGAACGATGGCGCTGCGGATTTCGTCAACGCCTTCTCCTATTCGATGTTCGACATCATGACCCGGGCGCTCTCGCCCTATCAATTCAACCCATTCGACATCAATCCCTTGCGGGATATTCTCAACGACGCCATCGATTTCGAAAGTCTTCGGGACTGCAAAACGACAAAGGTGTTCATTTCCGCAACCAATGTCCGTTCCGGCAAGGTTCATGTCTTCAACACCAAGGATATGTCGACCGATGTCGTTTGCGCTTCGACCTGCCTGCCCTTTTTGTTCAAGGCCGTGGAGGTGAAAGGCGAGCATTATTGGGATGGCGGCTATATGGGAAACCCGGTGCTGTTTCCGTTTTTTTACGAAGCAAAGACCTCTGACATCGTTATTGTTCACGTCAATCCCATTGAACGCGACGAAGTTCCGACGACGGCGGCGGAAATCATGAATCGCATCAATGAAATCAGCTTCAATTCATCGCTCTTAAGGGAGCTGCGCGCCATCAGTTTCGTCCATAAACTGCTGGATGACGGCTGGATAAAGGAAGAACACCGCGATCGGCTGCACAACATCCGGGTTCATTCGATTCGCTCGGACGAGGCGCTCAAAGACTACGACGTCTCCAGTAAATTCCGCACGGACTGGCGTTTTCTTGCCGAATTAAAAGAAAGGGGCCGGGCTGTCGCCGACAAATGGCTCGAGGAAAATTTCGACAAGATCGGCGAACGGTCTTCAGTGAACCTGCGCGAGATGTTCGAATAAAGTCTGCACGCGAGATGTTAACCGTCATTACGAATCGTTCATGACGAATGCTTAACTAACATCGTCAAATTCGACCTTTATATAAAGACCTGCACGTTGCGTCTCATTTGTGCAGAGGGGATTATGCTCAAGGAGCTAATCCATGATTAAATCGGTCATAACAGGCATATCGACGCTCATTATCGCAACAGCCGCGGCATGCGCGCAGGAAGAAACTTCATCGCTACATGACGTCGACGCCATCGCGCCGACAGACGTTCAAGCGGCCGACGCGGCAAAAGTGACTACGCGGGACGATGCAATGCGTTTTGCTGAATCTGAGTTCAGTGAAGCCGATCTCAATGACAACGGCGCCCTCGATCGGGAGGAGTTTCTCGCCTATCAAGCGGCGAAAAATCCCGCCGACGCTCAATCAATTAACAACAGCACCGTCGGCGAAGCCGAGCGGGCGGCGCTGGAAACCGCAGCGGAAGAAAAGTTCGCCGCCATCAGCAATGGCGATGAATTGGTCTCCAAGAGCGAACTCATCGAAGCGCGCATCGCTGATTTCGATGAAGCCGACGCCAATGACGACGACAAGCTTGACACGGTCGAGCGTCAGAAATTCGCTCAGCTCGTAATTCCGCAATCCTCGGAAACGCAAGTCTACTAGCTCGCGCCTCCGAGGTCGCCCGCCGGCTTTAACGCTCCCCGGCGGGCGATATCAGCCCCCAGCGCCCTAACGAATGGGAAGATCGAATAGTCGCGATCTTCCCACCCTAAAACTCGCCGCGCAGGGTTACTTTGAATTGCATAATTGGTTTAATGCGCCATCTCTTCGCCGGAGGCGTGCAACAGTGCGAGCACAGCCGCAATCGTCACTGCAATAAGGAATGCCGGCATATGAATCGCGCTTTCCTTCGATCGCAACTGTTGCGGTAAATGATTAGCGCCGACATATAATAAGGCGCCGGCTGCAAAACCCATCAACCAGCCAATCGCATTCACACTCATGGGAGAGAAAAACTCGAGCGCCACCACAGCACCGATTGGCGTCGCTGCCGCGGCTAGCATCAACGCTCCGATCGCAGAGATTAACGCACCCCTTCCTGACGCCCGCAATATCGCGAAAACGATAACGCCCTCGGCAAACTCATGAGCAATCAAACCGCCAGTTGCGATCAAGCCTGTAAAAAGTTCATGCGCAAACAGAACCGTATACTCCAGCCCATCAACAAAAGAATGAAACCCGACACCAACGATGGGAACGACGGCGGCAATGCGCCTGTCGCCCCCAGCGGTTGCGATCCGGTCTACGAGCCAGTTGCTGACTGACAAGGCAAGATAGCCCACCAAGATAAAGAGCGCGCCCCAATGCGATATGCCGAGGCTCTCGGGCATGAGGTGCATGATCGCTGTGGTCACGAGCATGCCGGATGCGAATGACGTAACCGCATCGCGATGCCGGTCCGCCCAGCTAGCATTAAGTACAACAGCAATCACGCCTGCACTCGCAACCATGGCTGAGATAATGCTGGCGATGATCGCCGGCTCGGAAATATTTAAAGCTTCCACGATCGCCCCCGCAAGCAGACCACTGCGGAAACGCCTACAGATCCGCGACGAGCCAACACTTGATCAACACAAACACAATAGGGCGGCGCCAATGACGCCGCCCGTTAGCTTTAGAACTCCCCGCGCAGCGTTACTTTGAAATTGCGGCCCGGCAGAGGCGCAATGTCCTTCAACGCAGATGTGTGGAGCCGCGCCTCTTCGTTGGTGACGTTGTCAGCGCGGAGCTGGACCGACAATCCGCTATTTGCTTCAAATGGCCGGAGCGTCGCGCCGAAATTGACGAGCGTGTAGCCCTCAGTCGGCAACTCATAGGCGGCCGTTCTGTCCTGATCCGCCGCGATTTCGACCTCGCCCATGAAATCGACGATCGGCGATCTCGCATCCAACCTAAGAATGGACCGCAGCGGCGGAATGCGCGGCGCATCTCCGCCGCCGTCCTTGAAGTTGGCCCGCACATAATCGACCTGGGCGCGGCCGGTTACGTCGAACTGCCCGACCGAGAATAGGTCAGCGTTTAGTTCCGCTTCAAAGCCTTTGAAGACCGCATCATGCGCGACGAATTCAAACACCGGCAATTCATCGACTTCATCTCCGTTCGGAATGAGCGCGATGTAATCCTTGTAGTCGGTGTAAAAACCGTCCACATGCACGGAAAAACGGCCCAAGTCGATGTGGAATGTCGCTTCGACGCCGCGCGCGACTTCTTCATTCAGGGTTGGGTCGCCGAGTTCGTACTGGCTGGTCGCCAGATGCGCGCCGTCCGAAAACAGCTCTTCAGCCGCCGGTGCTCGCTCGGTCCGCAACGCGTTAATCCCGATGAAGAGGTTTTCGGTTGGTTCGACGCCAATACCTGCCGAAACGCTGAAATTATCGAACGTTCGCTCAAGACCGATCGATTCCGCTTTCGTGCTCGAATGTTCATATCTGCCCGCCGCCTGGAAGTGCCAGATACCGTTTTCATATTCGCGAACGGTGAAAACGCCGAACTGATTGGTGACGTTCGGCGGTGTGAACGCTTCCTCGCCAATTGCTTCAAAATCGCGGTGTTTGAACTGGAACCCGAAAGCGCCGCGGAAGTCGCCCATATCCTGTTCGACCAGTTCAAGCCGGCCTTCATAACCTTCATTATTGAAGGTCGTGCCGATTTCATCGCCTTCGAGCTCCTGATGCTGGTAGTCAGCATAACCAAATCGCATCTTGACGGTTTTGAAAATAAAGAAGTCCTGATTGACCTCCCCCATGAGGTCGAAGCGCTGTTGCTTGAGCTTGATCAGAACGCTTTCTTCTTCATGGTCGTGATCTTCCTCATGGTCTTCATCTTCGTGATCGTCGTCCTCGTGCCCCTCCTCTTCGTGATGATGATGGTGCCCCGGCACGCCGTAGAGCGAACGCAAGGTGCTGCCGGAGACGCCTAAAAACCCGTTATCAAACACCAGCGAGGCGCCGACGGCGCCGCCCTTGGTCTGTAATGACGTATTCGGCACGAAGCCAAAAGCCTCTTCTTCCTCCTCGTGCTCGTGTTCATCCTCGTCGTGATCTTCGTCGTCTTCCTCATGTTCGTGCTCTTCTTCTTCCATCGCCCGGAACAGTTCGGATTCCGCAAAGCCCGGAATGTCGTAGTCCGCCGTGTCGCGATAAAAGCCGTCGCCATGAATCACCAGATTGGCGCCGCCGACCTTGCCGGCGTCGATGTCGAAACCGCCCGCCGCTTCGATAGAATCGTTAACCGACCCGTATGTCGAACGTACGGCCCCGTCGATCCCCCCTTCGGGGACGCTGTCGGGTATGCGCCCGTCAAACACGTTGACGACGCCGCCGGCAGCGGAACTGCCGTAAAACAGGGTCGCCGGCCCGCGCACGATTTCGACGCGTTGAGCCGTCGCCGGCTCAACCGCCACGGCATGGTCGTCGCTTACCGAAGAAGCGTCGATAGCCCCGATGCCAGCGTCTAGCACGCTGATGCGATCGCCGCGCTGACCGCGAATGACCGGACGGCTCGCACCCGGTCCGAAAAATGTCGACGAGATGCCCGGCTCCCGGCGAAGGAGTTCGCCAAGTGAAGATTCGCTCATGGTGGCGAGCTCGTCTTCGGTCAACACCGACGCGGCGATAATCGATTTATGTTCGGGGTGTGTAATCGGCGAACCCGTAACGATGAGTTCGTCGTCTGATTTCACCTCTGTCTCCTGCGCCAATGAGACGCCCGGCGCCGTTACGGCCAATGCCGCAGCGCCTGATAACCATATTTTCCTGTTCATGACTCTTCATTTCCCTTGCCTTCACCGACGGCATTGCGCAAAAGCGCGCCGCTTCGGCGTCAATCAAACCAACTGTTCGAGTTCGGATTGATTAAAGGCAGGGAGGACCGCGAGGACGGGCGGCGCGAACAACAAGCCGAGCGCGTTCCGTCTGGGCGATCTGTGCGCCAACACGCCAGACCGCGACAATAGCGATGAAGCCAAACGCCGCTGTCTCAATAACCTTATGTCCACCCGGCGCTGCGAGCGAGAGCACGCAGGCCTTGCCGTTATGGTCATGAGGGCCGTCGCCATATTGAGCGGCGTGCGCAGCGACGAGAATGTTGGACAGGGCGAATGCAACTGCCGCGGCGACAAGAACCGCCGCAAAACGCGATCTCCAGTTGTCCATCCGGAATGACATCAGATCCCCTGCTGCCTTATCCCCTGCAAGTCGTGTTACAGTCTCACAATTTCAAGGGTATGTCCATGAACGTTAATCGCGGGTTATCGATGCGCGTCGTCGCTTCGCCGCAGGCGCTTATGCTTTGATCCGCTCCTCGTAGATCGCCTCAAGGCGCACGATTTTCGACCAGAACGGGCCCGGATCCGCCTGCGAAAGCTTCGCAGCCAGGATATCGAGGTGGGTGTGCCAGCCGCCTGAAACGCCGATCAAATCCTTGCGAGTCGCCAGCTTTTTATGGGTCAGGGTAAAGACAACCTTGCCGCCCTGCTCTTCGAGTTCGAAGACCACCTCACTCACTTCGCCGTTACTTTCCGGCCATGTAAACCGGATGAGGCGCGGCGGATCGGCTTCCAGCACCTCGCCGACGAACTTCGTTTCACCGCAATAATCCTTGTACTTTTCAGGCGGCGCGTCATCGGGCGTCGTCAGCGTTGAATTGTCAAAGAACAGTTCCGCCTTGCCGCCCTCGCGCAATTCCGTTTCGCCGGCGGCGAGCCAGAGCCTGCGTTTGTCTTCCTCTGTAATCCAGGCCCAGATACGTTCGATCGGCCCTGGCAGGACGCGCCGGAAACGAACGGTGTTCTCATCGATCTGTTCGCCATACTCGCTCATCGCTTCTTTCCTTTCTTCTGTTCGTCCTCCGCGGCCAACAGCCGTTCGAGCGTGTCGAGACGGCTGCTCCAGGCGGCGCGCTGCTTGTCGATCCATGACGACGCCGCATCGAGCGGTTTCGGGTTGTAAGAGAGGATGTGCTCGCGCCCCTCTCGCCGGCGCCGCACGAGATTGGCGCGTTCAAGAATCTTGATGTGCTTCGAGACGGCGTTGAGCGACATGTCGAACGGCGCCGCGAGCGCCGTCACCCGCGCCTCGCCTTTGGCGAGCTTCTGCAGGATCGCCCGCCGTGTCGGATCGGCGAGCGCCGTCATCGTGTGATCGAGCGCATGCTGCATATATTTACTCAACCTTTTAGTTGAATATTACTCAATGTCTCAGCCGCGTCAAGAGGGATAGTGAATTTCAGGTTTCCTCGGGGCTCTCTGCAACGCCGTCGCTGTCATCCTCGCCTGCAGGGATGGCGTAACGACCGGAAAGCCAGCGATGGAGGTCGACATCGGCGCAGCGCTTTGAGCAGAACGGCGCGTAGTCTTTGACCAGCGGCGCTTCGCATATGGGACAGACAGCCGCCGCCTGATCGCCCCTGGCGTTGTCATTGCTCGGCAAGTTCAAAGCCCCTCTCCTCCAGCGCCTCATCCGCAATCCAGTCGAAGCGCGCACCGTAACGCTCGTTGAGCCGCTGCGTCCACAGGCCATGCGCGTTTATATAGGCGTACAGCGAAGAACCTGTCTCCAACCGAAGACGTATTTGCGGGTGCGCCCGCAAACGGTGCTCCAAGGCGCGCATTGCCGATTTCGCCGCCCAGTCCAGCGTGAAGCGACGCCCCGATACAGGAGCGAACGGCGCGGGCTCGGTAAACCGCTCCAGCAGCGACTGGGCGTTATGAGGCGCGGTGAAAGCGTATAGCCCCGACTTGGAAAATCCGAACGCCCCGGCGCCTTCGATACGCGCCATCGCCTTTCTCAGCTGTTCGTTAAAACGCTTTCGCGCCGCATCGCCGCTGATCGTGGGAAAATCGATCACTATTTGACCGCCGATATTCCGCAGACGGATCTGGCGCGCGGTTTCGTCAGCGGCCGCAAAGGCGATTTTCTCACGCAACCTTTGCGGCGAAGCCGCACTCAAGCCGCCCGTATCGACATCGATGGCGGTCAAGGCCTGAGCCTCATCGATCACCACACGCCCGCCTCCCGGCAAAGCGACGACGCGTTCAAACGCCTCGTCAAGCGCGCTTTCAGCGCCATAGGTTTCAAACAGCGCCGCAGGACTCGTTTCATGACGGATCGCCAGCGTGACTGCAGCCGCTTTCAACGCCGAGACGGCTGCGCCATCATCGACGACAATCTCATCAGCGCCTTCGCCGATTGAACGCGCCGCTTCAATCGCAGCATCCTCGACAGGACCGAGCCTGCCCGGCGTTTCGCAATCAAGCGTTTGATCTTCGAGAAATTTCAGCGCGGCGCCCTTGCCCTGACGCGGCGGCGATTTAACGGCGACGCCAATCAACGCGCCGTCAATAACGAGCGCTTCGTTCTTGTTATTCAGCGCCAGGTAGGCGTCGCGCCCGTCGCCGATGTCGACGAATGCGGCGGCAAGCCCCTTGTTGATGGATTTGACCCTTCCGGCGAACCGCCGCCCTGTACGCGGTTCGTTGTCGTCGGCTTCATCGCCCCGGGCCGGCCCGAACCAGAAGCGGACAACCTCTTCACCTTCGGTCAGCGCGGCTCTCGTCGCCGCCGCGCCGCACTCGATGATGAGCGTTCTCTTCATCGGGCGACAAGGCCCACGCCCGCAAGAAGATTGGCGGTCTCGTAGAGCGGCAGGCCGACAACGTTCGAATAGGATCCGGCAAGCGAAATAATATGCTTTTCAAAGCGGCCCTGAATGCCGTAGCCGCCGGCCTTGCCGTCCCATTCCCGGCTGGCGACATATTCCTCGATATCCCTTTCGGTCAGGCGGCGCACCTTGACGCGCGTCTCGACGACCCGCTCGGAAACCGTCCCATCCGGTTTTGCGAGCGCAACACCTGAAAAGACGCGATGCGCCCGGCCGGACAGAAGCGCAAGGCACGCGCGGGCTGACGCTTCGTCTTCCGCTTTCGGCAAAATGCGCCGCCCGCAGCCGACCACGGTATCCGAACCGAGGACGAACGCGTCCGGATGCGACGCGGCGATTTTTCCGGCCTTTTCACGCGCAAGCCGCAAGGCGTGATCGCGCGGGAGCTCGCCCTTGTATGGCGTTTCGTCAATGTCGGCGGGAATGATCTCGTCGGGCGCAACCCCAATCTGTTCGAGCAGCGCTTTGCGGCGCGGGCTGGCGCTGGCGAGAATGAGACGCGGCGCCGTCATCAGCGACCCGGATTATTTGAAGCGATAGGTGATGCGGCCCTTGGTGAGGTCGTATGGCGTCATTTCGACAAGCACTTTGTCGCCTGCGAGCACGCGAATGCGGTTCTTGCGCATTTTGCCAGCCGTGTGCGCAATGATCTCGTGATCGTTCTCCAGCTTTACGCGGAACGTCGCATTAGGCAGCAATTCCTCAACCGTGCCTTCGAATTCAAGTAGTTCTTCTTTCGCCATCAAGTCCTCAATCTACGATTTGCGCCGGAATCGGGCCCCTCCGCCGACGCGGCGGGAAAATGGGTCCGAACGCGCTCAAAATCAAGGCTTTTCCTGTAATTCCGGAAATCGGGCCTTAAGCCGGGCCGAAAGCGCGTCGCGCACGCGCCGATAGGCCTCCAGAAGCGCGTCCCTGTCGCCCCGCTCTTCGGAAGGGTTCTCAATGTCCCAGAACTCAATCGAGTCACGGGGAAGAAAGCGCCGCGCCTCGGCCGCCGCTTCCGGAGTCAGCGCAATCAGCAGATCGACCTTGCCCAGATCGACATCGGTGAGGGTTTTGGGCTCATGCCCTCCCATCGAGACCCCGAGTTCGCCCATGACCAGTTCCACAAACGGATCGAGCCCGCCCTCATAGACGCCGGCGGAGTCAACGCGGATATCCCCGCCGCGAAGTCGCAACAACGCCGCCGCCATCGGCGAGCGAACCGAGTTCATATTGCAGGCGAAGAGGACCGATTGCGTCATGAACAGTTTCTTTCTCACCGCATGTGAAAGCTGCAAATCAGGGTGAACAGCCGCCGCGCCGTATTCTCGTCGAGCCCGATTTTGTCCTGCAATCGCTCGCGCAGGATTTCAGAGCCTTCATTGTGCATCGCCCGGCGGGCCATATCGATGGTTTCGATCTGAGCCGGGGCGGCGTTGCGGATCGCATCGTAATAACTTTCGCAAAGCATGAAATAGTCGCGGATGATTTTCCGGAACGGCGTCATCGACAGGTGCATCTGACCCAGCGCCGCACCGCCCTTCCGGCGCACGTCGAATACGAGACGGCGCTCCACATTGGAAAGATAAAGCTCAAACGGACCGTTTTCGGCGCCAACCGGCCGGAAATAGTTTTCCTCAAGCAGATCGTAAATCGCGACTTTGCGCTCATGCTCGATATCGGCGGTTGCGGGCGCAAGCGAGCGCTCGTCAAGATCGATCTTGACGATGTGGAAGTCGCCGCTTTCGCCGTCATTTTCGGCCATGCCGCCTCCGAATCGCACATGTTCTTGTAGCCGCGCAATCTCCCGCCGTCACGGGGCTGAGGCGGTCATTCGAATCGTCTAACTGTGCCCGTTGTCCAGTAAGCCGCGAGCGCGCCCATGAAGACTTTAATCCCCGCCGCTATCATCGCCTTATCCGCCGCAGCGCCTGCGACGGCTGAAGAGACGGCGCCGATCCCCGATCTGGCGCGCGCCCTCCTTGAAGCGGCCGCCGACAGCGGCGATGTGAACGAGGTCGAGGCGGTCGCCAGGGCAACGAAAGCAGTCTTCCCGGATTACACAGCGGGTATAGACGCCGCGACGGCGGCTTATGTCGCCGCCTTAACGCCGCCTGAAGCGCCCGAAGAACCGCAAACGCCGGACGCCCCCGCGCCGAAAACGGCAGGCGGCTATTTCGCCATCAAACCCTGGGATGGGAAAATCCAGGCGGGCGCATCATACGCATCGGGCAATTCCGACAATGCTTCATTCGGCCTCAAGCTCGATGCGGCGCGCATCGCCGGCCCCTGGACGCACAACTTCAAGGCGTTCGCCGATATAGCCGAGACGAATGGCGACGCTAATCAACGCCGATGGGGGCTCGCCTACAAGCTCGATTATAATTTCGGCGATCGCACCTACTCATATGGGCGCATCTCTTATGAGAATGACGACTTCTCCGGCTTCGACTACAGGCTCTTCGCGGGCGCCGGTCTCGGCCATTATTTCCACCAGTCCGAAGCCTTTACGCTCAAAGCCGAAGGCGGCCCCGGTTATCGCTACTCGCCGATCGCCATGAGCGACGAAGTCGAGAAACAGTTCGCCGCCTACGGGTCCGTTGAGATCGACTGGGCGATCCGCGACGGCGTCGCTTTCGAACAGGATTTCAATGTCACCTGGACCGAACCGACAACCAGCTACCAATCGATCACCGCTGTGACCACACAGCTCACGGACTCGATCTCCATGGGGCTTTCCTTTGAATACCGCTACGAGACAAACCCGCCCGCGGGCCGCGTCAACGCTGACGAGGTCGCCCGCGCCACACTGGTGTACGGATTCTGACGGGCGTTGAGCCCAAAGCCCTGCTGTCGTAAGACGCTGGGCATGTCTCAAATTGTCGTCGCCGCTCTTTATCAGTTTACTGCGTTGCCCGATTACGCCGGTTATCGGGCGGGCATTCTTGAAACGGCGATGAAGTCTCAGGTCTTCGGGACCATCCTCCTCGCCCGCGAAGGGGTGAACGGCACCATCGCCGGACCGCGCGAGGGCGTTGATGCGGTGCTCGCCGCCTTGCGCGCCCTGCCCGGATGCGCCGAACTCGACTGGAAGGAATCCTATACGGACGAGAACCCCTTTCACCGGATGAAAGTCCGCCTGAAGAAAGAGATCGTCACCATGGGGGTCGAGAATATCGATCCCGCGCGCAGTCATGAGCGCTATGTAGAGCCCCATGACTGGAACAGGGTGATTTCCGATCCCGATACGCTCGTGATCGACACGCGCAACGACTACGAAGTTTCAATCGGCGCCTTTAAGGGCGCGATCAATCCGCACACGGCGTCCTTCCGGGAGTTTCCCGAATGGTTTCGCAAATTCCGAGAAGAGAACGACATCAAGAAAGTCGCCATGTACTGCACTGGCGGCATCCGCTGTGAGAAATCGACAGCCTTCCTGCGGGCGGAAGGCATAGAAGATGTCGTGCACCTGAAAGGCGGCATCCTCAAGTATCTTGAAACGGTGCCTGAGCAGGAAAGCCTCTGGCGGGGGGAATGTTTCGTGTTCGATCAGCGCGTGTCTGTCGGTCACGATCTTGCGCCGGGTTCTTACGACCAGTGCCGCGCCTGCCGCCGGCCGATCACAGAAAAAGACAAAGCCTCGCCGCATTTTGTCGAAGGGGTTTCCTGCCCCACCTGCTACGGCGAATATTCCGAGACGCAAAAGCGCGCCTTCGCCGAACGCCAGAAACAGGTGGAACTCGCCGACGCCCGGGGAGAACGGCATATCGGCGTGAAGCAGAAGAACGAGGCGTGACAGACACCCCCATTCTCTATTCCTTCCGGCGGTGCCCCTATGCAATGCGCGCCCGGATGGCGATTGTCGCGAGCGGCGTCAAAGTCGCCTTGCGGGAAATACTCCTGCGCGACAAACCGCAGGAAATGCTGGGCGCCTCGCCGAAAGGAACCGTGCCGGTTTTAATCGACGGCGAAAGCGTGATCGACGAAAGCCTCGCCGTCATGCGCTGGGCGCTAAAACAAAATGACCCTGAAGGCTGGCTGGAAAATGACGCCGGCGGCCTGATCGAAGAATGCGACGGCCCGTTCAAGCATCATCTTGACCGTTATAAATATGCGGCGCGCTACGAAGACACCGATCCGGTACAACATCGCGAATTGGCGATGGCCTTCGTCAACAAACTCGAAGCGCGACTTGAGGGACGTTCATATTTGTGCGGGGACCAGCGCCGTCTCGCCGACATCGCGACCTTTCCCTTCATCCGCCAGTTCCGCATCGCCGATGAAAACTGGTTCGACGCGGCGCCAATTCCAAATGTCCAGCGCTGGCTGAAAGGACTGACAGCCTCGCCGCTCTTTCAATCGGTGATGGAGAAATATCCGCTATGGAAGGAAACGGGAGCGGAGTTTCGGTTAGCTGGCGCAGGCAAGTCTTAGGTCGGAGAACACAAACTCTAGCCACCATCTACCGAAGCAATTTATCCTGCCGCGGACAACGACGCCAAATACTGTTTGTAAGCGCTGTTCCCGCGCGCATGCCCGGCTTTGATCATGGCGATGACATGAGCGCCTGCATAAAGCGCCAGCCCGCCCAAGCCGGTTGCAATAAACGTCATGGCAAGCACCTCGAAGCCATCATTGTTCGGGTCAGCCGATACGGAGCGAAAGACAAAAAACCCGAGCAATGCAACCGCCGCCAAAAGCATCAGCATCGGAAACATTGATTTCGCAGCCGCGCCGTCATTTTCGACATGTTGGTCAGTATTGTGATTATAGGCGTGGATGTACCGCCCGGCAGAGTTTGACCCTGTATGCAGGCTCAACAAGGTGAGCTTGTGCCCTTCCCGGCAAGGAACGAGATAATTCACCAGCTCAATTGAATGCTCTTTTCCGGCATCGTCTTTTAAAAACAAACTCTGAAAGCGAGTGGTTTTCGTTTCTATGGAGCCTCTGACGGGCGAAGATGCGCCAGTCCCGCCGACATTCATCCCATGACCGCCGCTGATCGTACCTGACGTTTCCGTCTCCGACCGGGTTTTAACACCCATTACCTCACCGGTAATAGCGTGAATGGAGTAACTTGTGAAAAGCGTTTTGCCCTGCGCCACCTGTTCGAACATGCGTTCCTCGCAACATATCCCTGAACATCAGTACGCAACAATCAGGACCATAGTTGAGCGGCGCGGATTTGACAATATTCAAGGAAGACATGCTCAATTCGCTGAAAATTCAGCAAAGCATGTTGGCAAACCAAAATCCTAAAACACCGCTTACCTTGTCCAGACGGTTAAGTTTTTTCGCAACGTATACGGATCGACATAGCGTGACTCGGCAGTCCTTCCGCATCTGCCAACCGCGCGGCGGCGGGGCCGATTCTTTGAAGTCCCTTTTCATCGCAGCCTATAATCGAGGTGCGCTTCATGAAGTCGAGCACCGAAAGCCCTGAAGCATAACGCGCAGCGCGCGCGGTCGGCAAAACGTGGTCAGGCCCCGCCACATAATCGCCGATAGCTTCCGGTGCGTAACGTCCGAGAAAAACCGCGCCGGCGTGGCGCACCTTAGCGAGCAATACTTCTGGATCAGCGACGGCGAGTTCCAGATGTTCCGGCGCGATCCGGTCGACAAGCGCCGGCGCCTCGTCGAGCGCGTTGACGATGATAATCGCCGAATTGCTTTTCCACGCTGCTTCGGCGATCTCCCGCCGCGGGTTCGCCGCCAACTGTTCGCCGACCGCTTCAGCCACTTTTTCCGCGAAGGCGGCGTCATCGGTGATGAGCACGCTTTGCGAGGACGGATCGTGCTCGGCCTGACTTAACAGGTCCGCAGCAATCCATTGCGGGTCGTTCTTTCCGTCAGCGACGACGAGAATTTCCGACGGCCCCGCAATCGAGTCGATCCCCACTTGCCCGAAGACCTGGCGCTTGGCTTCCGCTACATAGGCGTTGCCCGGTCCGGCGATCACATCGACCGGCGCGATCTGACCGGCGCCATACGCCAAGGCCGCCACCGCCTGCGCCCCGCCGATGCGATAGATTTCATCAACGCCCGCGCGTCTCGCCGCCGCCAGCACCAGCGGGTTCATGTCTCCATTCGGTGATGGCGTTGTCATGGCGAGGCGCTTGACGCCCGCGACCTTCGCCGGGATCGCATTCATGAGGACGCTCGAGGGATAGGCGGCGCGGCCGCCCGGCACATAGAGACCAGCCGCATCGACCGGCGTCCAGCGCCAGCCGAGGGTCACGCCCTGATCGTCCGTATAACGCAGATCCTGCGGCGTCTGCTTTTCGTGATAGGCGCGGATGCGCGCAGCGGCGAAATCCAGCGTTTCGAGATCGGCCTTGTCGCAGGCGGCTTCCGCCTCATCGATTTCTCGCGGGCCGATGCGCAGATTTTCGCCGGTCAGCTCAAATCGGTCGAACTCGCGGGTGAACCGTTGAAGCGCAGCAAACCCATCCGCCCTCACCGCCTCGATCACGCCACGCACCGACGCGCTCACATCGCGGCCGCCATCGCGGTCTTTCGCAACGAACGCGTCAAACGCCGCCGCAAAGCCGGCGTCGCTGGTGTCCAGACGTATAGCCATGTTGAAGTTACTTTTCGTGTTTCGGTTTCGCGCGGGTCCGCCAAGGCTCGGATATATCCGACATATAGGCGTTGACGCTCTCGACTTCGAGACGGATGACGCCGCCCCCGGCGAAATCGAAGATAATCTCGCCCGCCCCATCGTCGCCCGGCTCGAAGCGAAGGGCGAGAAGTTCGACTACCGCATCTTTGGCGTCGGTGCGCAAATGCTGGAACCGGGCGGATTTTACATCGTCGAAATGGAGCCCGGCGCGCACCCGGGCGAACGGCCCGGCGTGGCGCTCGCCGGCGCATTCCCACAGGAAGCGGTTGGCGACAATGGCGAAACGGCGTTCTTCAGGGATAAAGGCGAAATCGCCGAGCTTGGCGACCGCATCCTGCAGACAGGCCGAGATGACGCCGAGGTCCTCCGCATCGCCGGCCATCAGGCGCAGGGGCTTGTAATCTCTCAGCGACGTCACGGGGGCGGTCTCCTGTCAGTCCTTCACGCGCTCAATCAGCGCGCCGCAATTCTGGAGCTTTTCTTCCAGCCGTTCAAAGCCCCGGTCAAGATGGTAGACTCGATTGACCATGGTCTGGCCTTCCGCAGCGAGCCCGGCGATCACCAGCGACATCGAGGCGCGCAGATCCGTCGCCATCACCGGCGCGCCCTTGAGACGCCTTACGCCGCGAACGGTCGCGGTCTGTCCGTCAACGGAGATTTTGGCGCCCATACGCGCTAGTTCCGGCGCATGCATGAACCGGTTTTCGAAAATCGTTTCCTTGATGGTTGATGTGCCGTCAGCGGTCGCCATCAGCGCCATGAATTGCGCCTGGAGATCGGTCGGAAAACCGGGAAACGGCTGGGTGACGATGTCGACCGCGCGGCAGCGTTCCTGATGATGGCGGACGCGGAAGCCGGCGCCGTTGGTCTCGATCTCCAGTCCCGCCTCTTCGAGGACTTTCAGGGCCGCGCCGAGAAGGTGCGCGTCGGCGCCGGTGAGCGTCAGTTCGCCGCCGGTCGCGCCCACCGCCATCACATAGGCGCCGGTCTCGATCCGGTCGGGCAGTACGCGATGTTCCGCGCTATGGAGCTTCTCGACGCCTTCAACCATGATTGTCGATGTGCCGGCGCCCGCAACTTGCGCGCCCATGGCATTGAGGCAGGTCGCAAGATCGACGATCTCCGGTTCGCGCGCAGCGTTTTCAATGACTGTCGTCCCTTTCGCGAGCGCGGCGGCGAGCATGGTGTGTTCCGTCGCGCCAACCGACACAAACGGAAGGGATACTTTCGCTCCTTTAAGGCCGTCAGGCGCAGCGGCGATGACGTAGCCTGCGTCGAGGTCGATCTCGGCGCCAAGCGCCGACAGCGCTTTTAAATGCAGATCCACCGGACGGGCGCCGATGGCGCACCCGCCGGGAAGAGAGACCTTGGCCTTGCCTTCGCGCGCGAGCAGCGGACCCAGCACATTGAAGCTCGCCCGCATTTTCCGAACGAGATCGTAAGGCGCTTCGGTCGAGACAATGTCTTTCGCGTGGAGAGTCAGCGTCGAACCATCGAAAGTCGACCGGGCGCCGTGTTGGTCGAGCAGGCGCATCAGCATCTCGACATCCGCAAGTCGCGGCACATTCGTTAAGGTCAGCGTCTCATCGGTCAACAGCGAGGCGGCCATCACCTTGAGCGCGGAGTTTTTCGCGCCGCTGATCGGGATCTCGCCGTAAAGGGGCCGGCCGCCGATAATCGCTAGCTTGTCCATTCAGTCTTCTTTCCTGTCGCCGGCTCGCGCTTTCCGCCGCCTCAGATTTTCCCGCAACGCCTCGGCGAGGCGCGCCTCGCGTTCGGCGCTCTTCGCCTTCGCCGGACCGCCGGGCTTTTTCGCGGCGGCGTCTGGGCGTTCCTGCGGCGGTTTGCGATCTTCGACGTCTTCAGGCATGGCGGCGGACCATAAGCGCGCCGCCAGAAGGGTCAAGCGGTAGGCGGCAGGTGTTGAATAACGGTTTCCTTGAGCGCGGCATTTGCTAGGAAGGCCCTCATGAACGAACCTCAAGCCATCGGCGGAAACCTGACCGGCGCGCGCAATTTCGACAGCGCGGCGATGATGACCCGCAACGCCGCAGCGGGCGATATTGATGTGCTGGGGCATGTCAACAATGCGGTTTATCTGGTCTGGGCGCAGGACGTCGCCACAGCCCATTGGCGGCGCATCGCAGGGCCTGAGCTCCTTCAAAAATATCTCTGGGTCGTGCTGCGTCATGAAATCGACTATCGCGACGAGGTGCGCGAAGGCGAGACCGTGGAAATCCGAACCTGGCTCGGCGAAGCCGACGGCGCGCGTTACGAGCGCCACGTGGACATCAGAAAACCCGGCGCCGCCAGACCCGCGGCGAAAGTTTTGACGGTCTGGTGCCTGATTGACGCCGAGACGCGAAAGCCTCGCCGCGTCGGCGACGACATTTTCAAACCGTTTGGAGTCTGACAGGACGTATTTACTGCGGCGCCCGAAGCTGCTGGCTCATCGCCCGGGCGGCGGGTGACGACGCGTCCCAGACCGGCGCCGTATCCCATGGCTTGGACGGATCGTAGGACGGCCCCCAATGATGATAGTTGGCGTTAATCGCACCCGGTAGCGCTTCCTTCATCCGTTGCGCCTGATCTCGAATGATCGCGGCCGTATGTTCCCCGGCCATAAACGCCCTGGCGAAATCCATCACGCCAGCGGTTTTCTTCAGCGTACCGTCTATGTTGTCGTGGCTGCCGCCTTCATACTGACCAATGAAACGGGCGCCGTAACTTTCAGCGATCGCCTGATGTTGAAGCGCGCGCTGAACCACATAGGAATTGTTCATCGGCGCCGGCATGTCCGCAGTCAGATAGTTTTCGATACGCTGGGCGAGCGCATTTTTGTCAGCCCTGAATTCATCCTGCCAGCGCTTGATCCACGCGTCGTATCCGAGACGCACGCCGAACAGCAGATTATTCTTGTTCCACTTGAAGCCACCGTCCCAATAGCCGGTGACAGAAACCCCGTAACGGCTCATGGGCTGGGTATCAGCGCCGCAGCGATACGTCTTTGCGCCCTCAAGCGCCCCTTTGGTCTGGTCCGGCCAGACAGTTTGCGAATTGATCACCACCGTCCAGGCCTGCCCTTCCCGTCCGGCCTCTTTAAGGGCCTTCCCAAAAGCGCAGGCGAGACGCGCGGAAAAATACCCGTAGGGTCCCTGCATCGGCTGGCCCGGCGGATAAACGCCGGTTTTCGTCGTAAAGCCGCCCTTCATGCCCCAGAAATATATCCCGTTCAGGAAGTGCGTGCCCCAGGTTTCGTTGCCAAGTTCAAGATAGAACTGTCGGTTTTCTGGATAATTGGACGCTTCTAGCGCAGAGACCAGCCGGCGGGCGAGACGATCCCATTCAGTCGAGGCAAGCGTCCGGTCAAACGCCTGTTCGAAAACGGCGAGCTGCGCCTCCTGACGCACCTTCCATTGCGGCTTGCCGTCCGCCGCCGGGAGCGCGCTGGCGGCGACCGCCGCTTCGCGGAGATCGTTCGGTAGACCAATCATTGCAGGCACATTGAGCCACAACGAGACGCCGGCCTTGGCCGCCAGATCAAACTGAGCTTCAACGGGCGGGCCGTTCTCCCAGCTACTTGCTTCGGCGGGCATCATTTCGTCCGACGAAGTGATGAGAGAGCCGTTCACCCTGTTCCAGTCGAGCGGGCGCAGGATCTTGTAGCGCGATACAAGATCAACGAAATCAGGCGAAAAGTTTTCTCCCGCCTGAAACGCCGCTTCATCCTCAAGGCGGTAGAAGGCGACATCGGAATAGTCGAGAGAGCGTGACTCTACCCAAGCTAGAGGGCGATCGCCGGTGAAAGTTTCGACAATGCGGTTCCGCCCATCACTTTGAAGGCGACCATGCGTGCCGCCAAGCGTAAGTTTCGCCGTCCCTTTCCAGCTAAGCACCCACTGGCCATGATAATGAGACGCTGCGTTTTCATCACCGTCGCCACGCACGATGCCAAGTTTGTAACCCGCCCATTTGTCTTCCGAGGGCTCTCCGAAGTAGCGGGCGCGATTAAGATACGCGTTTTCGTGACTCCAGTATGTTGCAAAATTGGGATTTAAGACCCAGATCGATTTTCCGTCATCGACATTCGGCTCCGCCCGCAAACTTGCGGGGGCGGGCGTTTCAACTGGAGACGGCGGCGGCGAAATGGGCGCAGTTACGGTCGTAGCCCCGGCGCCAACCTCGGTGCAGGCGGCCAGACATAACTGCATCAGTGTGGAAAAGAGTATCCCCATACCCGTATTATAACGCCAAATTCCTGACTTTTTAATACTGTCGCCAACACACGGCATAACACATCAACCTGAAAACACTGAACATTTGAAATGTGAAGGATTATTCACTGGTCGCCGAAG
Source organism: uncultured Parvularculaceae bacterium (assembly GCA_913055785.1). Lineage (GTDB taxonomy): Bacteria > Pseudomonadota > Alphaproteobacteria > Caulobacterales > Parvularculaceae > Hyphococcus. Next base: position 140,276 of record CAJXLJ010000001.1, read on the forward strand.
CGCGCCGCTTATGCTTGCGGCGGCGGATGTTAACCATATGAATGTGACAGTTTCTTAGGTAGGGCGGCCCAAAACGCCCCCCAGAGGCGTGAGCCAAACAGGCCGCAGCAAGAGCCGGCGCCTGAAACTACCGTTGAAGAGACCTCAGGCGAGCGTGGTGCCGCAGGAGAGAATTGAACTCTCGGCCTCACCCTTACCAAGGGTGCGCTCTACCACTGAGCTACTGCGGCGGCCCGTGAAGAAAGCGGCTTCTAACGGGGGCGTCGGGCTTTTGCAAGCGTCCGGCCGTGCTGGATAAAGCCGCCCCCAGGCTCACGCCATCATCTTTTCGATCGGCAAAACGAGGATGGCGCTGGCGCCGAGCGCCTTGAGATCCTCAAGCGTATCCCAGAACACGCTCTCCCGGCACACGGCGTGAACCGCCACCTTGTCCGGCGCGCCGGCGAGGTCGAGGACGGTCGGCGCGTCAGCGCCCGGCAACCGCTCCGTAATAGCGGGAACAGCGCTCCGCGGCGCGTTCATCATGACATATTTGGCGTCGCGAGAAGTCATGACGCCCCTGATGCGCTTCAACAGCGCATCGAAGACAGCCTGCCGCGCCGCCGAAAACGGGTTGGCGTTACGTATAAGAACAGCTTCCGACTCGAAGACAGTCGCGACGGGCTTGAGGCCGTTTGCGTCAAGCGTCGCTCCGGTGGAGACAATATCGCAGATGGCGTCCGCAATCGTAAGACGGGGCGCAACCTCCACCGACCCTTTCATCATGACGACCCGCGCCGAGACCCCTTCTCTTTCGAGCCATTTTTTCGTCAGACCAGGATAAGACGTGGCGATCCGTTTTCCTTCCAGCATCCCTGCGCCGTTGAACGCCCAGTCCTTGGGCGCCGCGAGCATCAGGCGGCAACGCGCAAAGCCCAGCGTCATCACCTCTTCCGCCGGCGCCTCTCGCGGCTGAGTAATCAAGTCTTCTTCGAAGACGTTCTGTCCGACAATGCCGATATCGCAAGCGTCGTCGGCGACAAACTCGGCAATATCGTCATCGCGCAGAAGCAGTACATCGATCGGCATTTCCTGGACGCGGCCGTAAAGCTTGTCCTTGCCGCGAGAGATTTTCAGCCCGCAATTCTTTAAAAGCTCCATGCATCCGTCCGACAGGCGTCCGGATTTCTGGATCGCAATGCGCAGTCTTTCTTCACTCATCGCCGACTTCCCTGATGCTGGAGCAGCGCCAGGGTTTCCCGGGGCCTGAGCCCCCCCTCCGGCGCTTCTGGCTTCTGATTTCATCATTGTATTAATACGTTGGAACATTCAATTGAACCTTGCCCGGATGTCGTTTTGCATCGGTCATCGGAGGAGTTCACGCGTGAAGGCGATCGAGCACCAGGCGATAGCCCTGATGGGCCTCCTCGCGCAGAAACCGGGCGACGCGCCCGATCGTCGTGGTCGACGCGCCGGTCTCGGCCGCGATCTCGCGGTAAGAGCGCCCGCCGGCGTCAAGCATTCGCGCGATGCGCCAACGCTCGGCGAAGGCTTCCAGCTCGGCCGGTGTCGCAAGGTCGCGCAGAAACCGCGCCGCCTCGGCGCCGGATTTCAGTTTGGCGAACGCATCGAACAACGCCTTTTCCTCATTGACGCGGCTGGCGTCCAGACTTCTGCGGCCGGGTCCGCGCATAATCGCCTCCGCTCTTGCCTATCGAGGCTGCATCACAGCCTGACGCGCATTTCACTACGTCCCTGTTGTTATGGCGTGTTAATACATTAACACAGTGGCCGTCAAGCGGGGCGTCCGGAAAGATTGAAAAATCCCGACAGTCCCGGCCCTCCGAATGGCTGGCGACATGCAGGCGAAAACCCTTAAAATCCCGGCCGGACCGGCTTGCGCGGGTTCGGCCTTTCCTCTATAGACCGCCGCTCATTCTGGAATTTATGGCCGCCGCGAGGGCTTGAAGCCCGCCGTTGCGGCTGTTTTGCATTGAGGATGCGAGCCCCATGGCCGAAGCAGACGTTTTCCATTGCGAACCCCGCGAACAAACAGGTACGGGCGGCGCCCGCGCCAATCGCCGCAAAGGCTGGGTGCCTGGCGTGCTTTACGGCGGTCGCCATCCAGCTCAAGAGCAACGAGATCATGAAGGCCTACCTCAACGGCCGCCTGCGTCCGCAGCTCGCAAAGATCGACGTGCCGGGTGAGGAAGGCCAACAGCCCGTGATCCCGCGCGCCGTGCAAATTCATCCGGTCAAAGGCACGCCCATCCATGTCGACTTCATGCGTGTCGATGAAAAGACCCGGATCGACGTTGAGGTGCCGGTTCGCTTCATCAATGACGAAGAATCGCCAGGCCTCAAGCGCGGCGGCGTGTTGAACGTCGTGCGCCACACGATCGATGTTTACGCCCCGGCGACCGCAATCCCCGAGCACTTCGAATTCGACCTCACCGGTCTCGATATCGGCGATGCGCTGCACGTCTCCGCTGTAAAAATGCCCGAAGGCGTAACCCCGGTTACGACCGATCGCGACTTCACCATCGCCACCATTGCGGCGCCGTCTGCCGTACGCTCCGAAGAAGACGAAGCTGCGGGCGAAGAAGGCGCGGAAGCGGCTGAAGCCGCCGGTGATGAGGCCGAAGAAGGCAAAGGCGACGAAGACGGCGGCAAGGAAGACTAAGCGCCGCCTTTTTCCGTTATCCGGGGCAACCGCCAACGGAGCCGGTCATGATAATACTCGTCGGCCTCGGCAATCCCGGGGAGAAATACGAGGGGCACCGGCACAATGTCGGCTTCATGGCCGTCGATGCGATCGCCGACGCTCATGGTTTCGGGCCGCCTCGCTCCAAATTTCAGGCGGAAATACGCGAAGGCTTCCTGAACGGTCCCGGGGCGCGCGAAAAAGCGCTCACCTTAAAACCCCAGACATATATGAACGAATCCGGTCAGGCGGTGCGCGCCGCCGCGGATTTTTACAAGCTGGAGCCGAAAGATGTGGTCGTCTTCTATGACGAGCTGGATCTCGCACCCGGCAAGGTCAGAGTGAAAACAGGCGGCGGCGCGGCGGGCCATAACGGCATCCGTTCGATCGACGCCCATCTCGGTAACGACTTCCGCCGCGTCAGGATCGGCATCGGGCATCCCGGCGACAAGGCGAAAGTGACGGGTCATGTACTCGGCAACTTCGCAAAGGCCGACCACGACTGGCTCGATCCCCTGCTCTGCGCCATCGCCCGATCGGCGCCGTTCCTGACAAGCGACGACCAGCGGTTTGCGACCGATGTCGCGCAGGCTCTTGCGCCCAACCGCAAAGAAGCGGCGCCCGCGCCGGAAGAAACCGCGCCTTCGATTTCGACGAAAAAATCAGCAGACGAAGGAGCCAAGACCGGCCCCTTCGCCGCGCTCGGCAAACTCTTCAAGAACAAGAACGACTGATCGCCGCCTTTTGAAACCTTACTCCAGGGCGTAAATCGCTAGTCATCGCGAACGTTGCGCTTCTTCAGGTACACATCGCCCGCCTCGACCGGCAACCGCCAACTATTCCGGCGGGTCAAGCACTCCCGCGATAAACGGAAGAATGATCGCTGACATCCGATCGGGAACGTGGATACGGTGATCCCCCTGGTAAACGTCCAGGCGGTGCGGAATCCGATATTCCGTTAGCCGGTTCGAAAATTTGGCTGTCGCAACCGGAATATGCATGAACTGATCGGAAACGCCGTACTCAATACCGAACGCGCGCAACTTCTTCAGGGCATTCCCGTGCATGCTGATCCGATGCAGCGGTAACCGCTCCCTCAGCGCGGCATAGGCTTCCTGATCCAGCACCACCTCGCCGCGAACGGTCGAGAACGGAAAACTTGTGTAAAGCGGCGGTTTATCCGGAGCCGGATTGAACGAAGTGAGGAAAGACAACGCCGCCGGCGCCCAGAAATCTCCGTCATTCAAGGCCGCTAGAATCTGTTCCTGTGTTTTTAACGCCGACACGCGCCGCCAGACCTCATTTCCGAAATTGATATCCTCGCTCAAATCCAGCATGGCGGGAGAAATCGCGTAGGCGGCTGAGAACACGCCGGGCTGTTCCATCGCCAGATGTATGGCGCCGTATCCGCCCATTGAATGACCGATGACGGCGCGGCCTCCGGCGCGCGCGATCGTGCGATAACGCTTGTCGATGGCCTTGATCAGGTCATCGACAATGTAATCTTCCCAATTGCCGGATACGGACGAGTTTCGATAAAACCCGCCGCCATACATGTTCCCTGCATCCGGCATCACAGCGATCAATTCGGGAATCTCCCCCGCGGCGATCAATTCATCGAGTCTTTCCGGCACGTTGACAAAATCGATCCCCCATGAGCGCCCGGAGTCAAAGATACCATGCAGAATATAGATGACGGGATAGTTGCGCCGGGATTGACTGTTATAGCTTGGCGGCAGGTAGATCGTTACGGATTGCCGGGTTGGCGTTTCCAGCAGGTTTCCCTTGAGAGAAGGCGCCGCGATTTCAAGACTGATCACCTCGCCTTTCGCCAGCGCCTGCTCCGTTTGCGCTTGCGCGCTTGACAGGAATGGCGGAAACGCGAGCAACATCAGGAACGCTGCGCACGCGAATTGAAGAGCGAAACTGCGCAGCATCATCGAATACGTCACATTATGAATTCGTATCATGTTATCGCTTTCAACCCCCTTTATTCTCATTGTCGTTCGCACTTTAATCCTGACGGACAGGGGCCGTATAGCGCAGGATCTTGCGTCCGGTCCGGCGAAAGGGGCGGCCTGTCGCGCCGGGATTGGCCTCAGAGCCGCCATTGGCGGAACTGGGCGTCTCAGCCCCTCACCCGACATTGCTCGAGGCGTCCTCAAATCGCCTGTTTACCGCTGGATCATTCTGGGTTAGGCCGCCTCTTCATTTTCAAGGACGGAAGATTCCATGGGCTTCAAATGCGGCATTGTGGGCCTGCCGAATGTCGGCAAGTCGACGCTTTTCAACGCGCTGACCAAGACGGCGGCGGCGCAGGCGGCGAATTATCCCTTCTGCACCATCGAACCGAATGTCGGCGATGTCGCCGTACCGGAACCGCGCCTTAAAAAGCTCGCCGAAATCGCCGGTTCGAAAGAGATCATCCCCGCCCGCATGCAGTTCGTCGATATCGCCGGCCTCGTCAAAGGCGCCTCGAAAGGCGAAGGCCTCGGCAACCAGTTCCTCGCCAATATCCGCGAGGTCGATGCTGTCGCCTATGTGCTTCGCTGTTTTGATGACGACGACATCACCCATGTCGCAGGCAAGATCGACCCGATCGCCGATTTCGAAGTGGTCGAGACCGAGCTGATGCTCGCCGACATGGAAAGCCTCGAAAAGCGCCGCGCGAATCTCGAGAAAAAAGCCAAGGGACAGGACAAGGAAGCCAAGGCGGCGCTTGTCCTTGTCAACAAGGCTCTGGAGGTCCTGCGTGAAGGCCGTCCCGCCCGGACGGTCGAGATCGACCATGAAGACAAGAAGGCGTGGCTCGGTCTGCAATTGCTGACGTCAAAGCCCGTCCTGTTTGTCGCCAATGTGGATGAGAACGCAGCAGCAGACGGCAACGCCTACTCACGCGATGTCGAAAACCGCGCCGGCGAGGAAGCGGCGGCGGCTGTCGTCATATCCGCCAAGATCGAATCCGAACTCGCGCAACTCGACGACGCCGAACAGGCTGAATACCTCGAAACCCTGGGGCTCGCCGAACCGGGCCTCAATCGCCTTATCCGCACCGGCTATGACTTGTTAGGCCTGCAAACCTATTTCACCGCCGGCCCGAAGGAAGCGCGCGCATGGACGATCCGCCGCGGCGCGACCGCGCCGCAGGCGGCTGGCGTCATCCACACCGATTTCGAGGACGGCTTCATCCGCGCCGAGACGATTTCGTTTGACGACTATGTATCGCTTAACGGCGAACAGGGCGCAAAGGAAGCCGGCAAGATGCGCCTTGAAGGCCGCGACTATATCGTCCGCGACGGCGACGTGATGCATTTCAGGTTCAACAAGTAAATCCAAATCGCGAGGAAATAGCCGGCTGGACCAATTTCAGAAGCATTTCCGTCAGTCATTGGAATGCATACGCCCCGGTGTTTTCTCTGACCATGCCTAGCGCTTGAAGCCTACCGCCATCCAGTCCCAGGGCGGCGCCGATTTGAGGTTTCGGGGCGCATTGTCGAGCATTTCGCTCCAGGGATAGGAGACCCGGGACAGCGCGATATCGCTCAGGCTGCAGCGTTCGAGCAGTTCGCTCAGTTCGTCAGCCATATAGTGCTTGGTCTTGACGCCGCCGACCCGGACGACGCCTTCGGGCAAGGATGCGATTTCTTCCCTGATCCAGCCTTTCACGTCTCGGAGCGCGAGATCGCGCGCAACGCCGTCCTTGATCTGGCAATTGAATGCAACCTGATAGACCCGAAGCGCCGATTCAAATGACGGCGCAATGAACACTGCAGCGCCGCCTTTTTTTACGTTTCGAATGACGTTCCGCGCAATCCGTTCACGTAGTTTGGCGTCATCAGCGATCAACACATTGGCGCAGAAGGCCACATCGCAAGGGTAGCGTTTCGCACGCGCGGCGCCGAGATCGGCCCATTCGTAGGAGATGTTGGCGGCGCGCGTAAGGTCACGGGCCCTTGCAAGCAGGTCTTTTGAGAAATCCAGCCCCAGCACCGCTCCGAAATACGGCGCTACCGCTCGGGTCACCGCCCCGGCGCCGCAGCCGAAATCCACCGCCTGCTTTTTCTTGCCGCCGAGACGGCTCGCGGTTTTCAGGATAACGCCGTCGAGGTCGCAATCGCTGATTTCGAGAACGTCCGTCGAAAAATTCTTCGCCAGCGCGTCCCAGTATTTCTGCTTCATGAGTCCATTCTATGTTTCGCCAGAAACCGCCCGGCGATAGCATCGAGTTTCTCTGTCATCGCCGGATCGCATGCATCAGGCGCAGTGATGACCGCCATGTCGAGCACCGTATCGATCCCTGACGGCGACGGTTCCCGCTCAACGCCGAGACGCGCGGCGACATCGGCGACAAGGCGTTTGGCGTTCTCGGTATTCGCGTGCATCGTCGCCAGAATGTCACCTACCTCAACCGGTTTTTCACCGACACGCCAGCAATCATAGTCCGTCACCATCGCGACGGTTGCGTAAGGAAGTTCAGCCTCGCGGGCGAGCTTGGCTTCCGGCATGTTGGTCATGCCGATCACGTCGCAATCCCACGACTGGTAAAGCTCGGATTCCGCACGGGATGAAAATTGCGGGCCGTCCATGGCGACATAAACGCCGCCGCGCTGATGCTGAATGTTCAGCGCCTTGCATGAGGCTTCGAGCGCGTCGCCGAGCGTCGGACATACGGGCTCAGCCATTGAAACATGCGCGACGAACCCGGGTCCGAAGAAGCTTTTCTCTCTTGCCGTTGTCCGGTCAATGAACTGGTCCACCAGAACGAAAGTTCCGGGCGACAGTTCCTCGCGAAACGATCCGCATGCGGAAACCGAAATAATGTCGGTAACCCCGACGCGCTTCATGGCGTCAATGTTGGCGCGATAGTTGATGTGTGAAGGCGGCAGCCTGTGCCCCGCCCCGTGCCGCGCAAGAAAAATGGCTTCAACGCCGGCAAGCTTGCCGCAGATGAGCGCATCCGACGGCGGCCCCCAGGGCGTTTCCACCTCGACATGTTCGGCGCCTTCGAGCGCATCCATAGCGTAAAGGCCCGACCCGCCGATGATGCCGAGAACGCGTTTTGATCGAGACATGTTCCGTCCTCGCTGTTTCCATTCACCAGAGGTCTAACACAGGCCGGTTGGTCATCAGCCATAATATAGCCAGTACGGCGAAGAAAGCCGGAAACCCAAAGGCGAACCAGAGGCGGTATAGCCTGTGATATTCATCAGGCAGGGGGCCGTTTGCTTTCGCCGCCGCCTCGACGAGCGTTTTCATGCGCACTTGCATCCACACCACCGGCAGCCAGAATGCGCCCGTCAGGACATAGAGAAGCAGCGACAGGACCAGCCACCCTTCGCTGAGCCGCCATCCGATCAACGACGCCAGGAGAAGGCCGGTAATCGGCTGCACGACAACCGCCGAGGCGGTGAAGAGATAATCGGCGATGACGACAACGCGCGCCGTATGCGCGATAAGCCGTGCGTCCTTTGTGCGGTGGGCCATCACCATGAAAAAAGCGATCCCGACGCCGGTCCCGAGCAATACCGCCGCGCCGATGATGTGCAGCCAGCGCAAAAAAGGCAACCAGTCCACTAGCGCTCTCCCGACAGCATTGCGGCGGCTAAAGCCAGGACCATGACAGGTGGAATTTTGACCAACGGCCCCAGCGGATCGCCCCACAATGACGGCGTCAGCCATGTTCCCAGAACGAGATAAGCGGCTGACAGCAACACCATGCCGAAAGCCGCGCCTCTCGCCAAAGGGCGCAACAGGATTGCGGCGCCGAGCGCCATATCGAGTACAGCCCCGCCAATCACCATCAGACGCGAGAGCCGATCGCCCACAACCGCCGACAGATTTGCAATGGCGGCGTCGAGACGCCAGAGCCCGATCAGACCGGAAGAAATGAAAAAGATACTGAGGGTCAGGATCAGAACCGGCAAAAGCAGTTGAACCCGGGCATAAAGCCGCTCCTGCGACGCAGCAGGCATGGAAGCGAGAATACTTTCAAGAGGTTTGACCCGCCGTCCGGTCGCTGAGGCCCAGGGCGCCGGATCGCCGATTACATCCTTCTCGAGAACTTTAAGCGCCGTCGTGCGCAGCGCTGGCCTCCATCCGAACCATCCTGCGAGATCGCCCAAACGCGCCGCAAGAGAGCCGAAGAACCCTGGAACAGTGAACTGCGCGCGCGCCGGCGCAAAACCGAGCCAGCGCCGGTGCTGCGCTACGATTTCGGCGAGGCGAAAGGCTTCTTCGCTGACAAGATCGTAGTCGCGCCGCGCGTGAGCCCCGCCTTCAAGACAATCCGCAACCGCCTCGCCGATCTCTACAGCCGATACGACCTGCAGGCGCGCATCCGGCAGCGCCAGCGGCTGCAGCCACGGGATCGCGGCCAACATGCGTATCAGCGCCGTGCCGCCATAAGCCGTACGGACGATAACCAGACCGGGCTTCAGGATCGTCCAGTTTAAGCCGCTGCCGCGGAGGAAGGCGTCGGCGCGGGCTTTCGAGCGCATGAACTCGGTCGATGCCCCCTCCTCTGCGCCGGGCGCAGAGATTTGCACAAAACCGCTCACGCCCGCCTTCTCGCACGCGCTAATCAGAGCGCGAATGGCCGTGTCCTGAACGGCGGCGACATGGTCGCGAAGTCCGTCCTGCAGGGCGCCGGAAGCGTTCACCACCGCATCGAACCCGGCGACGAGATCGCGCCATTCGTCAGCGGACTCGAGCCGGGCGATATCCGCCTCGATTGCAGGAACGCCCGGCAGCAGCCTCGCCGCCTTCCGTTTCGACCGGACCAGCCCGGTGACTTCATGACCGCGCTCGCGCAAGGCATGCGCAACCTCAGTCCCAATAAGCCCGTATGCGCCAAGAACCAGAACGCGTTTTTGCTTCGTCATGAACGACCCGCCAAAAGAAAACCGGCGCCACAGTTTATGCGGCGCCGGCTCAAATCCAAAACGTCAGCCCTGACCTAGTGATCGACCTTCGACCAGACCTTGCGATAGGACCAGTAAAGAATAGCGGCGAGAATGAAGAGATAGATCATCGACATGACGCCGAGCGATTTGCGCGCTTCCATCTTGGGCTCAGCCGCCCACATCAGGAATTCCGTCACGTCGCGCGCATATTGCTCAACCGTTTGCGGGCTGTCGTCGCCATATTCGATCATACCGTCCGAGAGCGGCGGCGCCATGGCGAGAACTCCCCCAACCGGCACTTCGATGCCTTCGCGCGGGTGACCGTGCTCATCGATGAATTCCGGCTTGAGGTTCTGCGAGAGATCGCCGTGGAAATAAGGATTATAGTGTTGCGTCGGCGCGATATTGATCGTTGACGGCGCTTCTTCGAAGCCCACAAGCAACGAATAGATGTAATCCGCACCGCCGTGACGCGCCTTGGTGATCAATGACAGATCCGGCGGCAACGCGTTGTTGTTCGCGGCGCGCGCCATCTGCTCGTTCGCGTAGGGCCCTGGAATGCGGTCCGAGGGCAGCGCCTCACGATCAAACATGTCACCGGAATCATCGGGACCGTCGACAACCTTGTATTTGTAATTCGCAGCGATCGCCTTGACGATCGGATTGTCATTCGGGTTAGAGCAATCGATATTGTCAGGAACGCCTGCCGGGCAGCTTTCCAGGTAGAAAGGCCCGCCCTTCTGGCCAAGATTGCGAAACGCCACCAGCTCGAGCCCGTGGCAGTTGGCGCAAACCGCTTCGTAAACCTGAAAACCGCGCTGCAGCGCATCCTTGTCATAGGTCCCGAACGGCCCGGAAAAATGCCAGTGCTGGTGTTCAGGATGCTTCGCCGTTCCGCCAGAAGCCTCGGCGGAGGCGGCGCCGGCGATTAAAGCGGCGGCGGCGAAAGCAAGCGTGCGGGCGATGGCGATGAATTTCATGTCTCGTCCCCTTACTCGGCCGGCGCCGGTTGAGCGCCCGCGGACGCATCGGCTTTGTTTTTAAGCACAGACTCGGCGATCGACTTCGGCAGCGGCTTCGGCGTTTCGAGAAGGCCAAGCAGCGGCAGGATGATCAGGAAGAAAGCGAAATAGTAGGCCGTCGCGATCTGCGCGAACAAGACGTAATTCCCTTCCGCCGGTTTGCCGCCAAGATAGCCGAGCGCGATACAGGCGATTACAAACAGGATGAACCACATGCGCGCGATAGGACGATAGCGCATGGAGCGGACTTTCGAGGTGTCGAGCCAGGGCAGTACGAACAGCACCAGGATCGACGAGAACATCGTGATGACGCCGCCGAGCTTCGCCGGAATAAAGAAAATATCGAACGTGATGGCGCGCAGCATGGCGTAGAATGGCAACAGGTACCATTCCGGCACGATCGACGGCGGCGTCACAAGCGGGTTCGCTTCGATATAGTTGTCGGCGTGACCGAGCGCATTCGGATTGAAGAAGACAAATGCAGCAAAAAGAATAAGGAACACGACAATCGCAAACCCATCCTTGACTGTGTAATAGGGATGGAACGGCACCGTGTCTTTCTTGACATCCTTGATCTCGACGCCGGACGGGTTGTTGTTGCCCGGAATATGGAAGGCCCATATGTGAAGGCCTACGACACCGAAGATCGCAAACGGCAGCAGGTAATGCAGCGAGAAGAAGCGGTTCAAAGTCGGATTGTCGACCGAAAAGCCGCCCCATAGCAGCGTCCGGATATCATCGCCAATCAGCGGGATTGCGCCGAACAAATTAGTGATCACCGTGGCGCCCCAGAAGGACATTTGACCCCACACAAGCACATATCCGAAAAACGCCGTCGCCATCATCAACAGGAAGATGACAACGCCGAGAATCCACGGCATCTCCCGCGGCTCCTTATAGGACCCGTAATAAAGCCCCCGGAACATGTGGATGTAGACGGCGAGGAAGAACATCGAAGCGCCGTTCGAGTGCACATAGCGGATCAACCAGCCGTAGTTCACATCGCGCATGATGTGTTCGACGCTATCGAACGCCATCGACGTATGCGGCGTGTAGTGCATCGCGAGAATGATGCCAGTGATGATCTGGATAACCAGACATACCGCAAGGATACCGCCGAAGGTCCACCAGTAGTTCAGGTTCTTCGGCGTCGGGAAATCGACGAAGCTGTCATAGCCCATGCGGATGATCGGCAGGCGCTTGTCCAGCCATTTTTCAATGCCTGTGCCGGGCTTATAGGTCGACGGATGGCTCATGGGATCGCTCTCTCCTAGCCGATCTTCACGACGGTGTCTGATACGAATTCATAAGGCGGCACTTCGAGATTTTCCGGCGCCGGTCCTTTGCGGATACGCCCGGCGAGGTCGTAGTGCGAGCCATGGCACGGGCAGAACCAGCCATTATACTCGCCGCGGTTCTCGCCCTGCGTCGTGCCGAGCGGAATGCAGCCAAGATGGGTGCAAACGCCGACAAGGATCATGTAATTCGGATTGATGCGGCGGTTTTCATCGCTCGCATCGGCCTTGCCCGAAATATTGTCGTTACGCGCGTCATCGTCTTTCAAAGAGGCGAGCGGCGTCTCTTCGGCCTCGCGGATCTCTTCCTCGGTCCGATGCCGGATGAAGACCGGCTTGCCCTGCCACATCACCTTGATCGCCTGGCCCGCCGCCACGGCCGAGAGATCGACTTCCTTGGTCGAGAGCGCCAGCACGGAAGCGTCGGGGTTCATCTGGTCAACCAGCGGCCAGAGCACCGCGCCGGCTCCTGCCACGGCCGTCGCCGCCCCGAAGATATGGATGAAGTCGCGGCGGGTCGGTTCGCCGTCCTCTTTCATGTCTGTCGTCGTCATGGGTATCGTCGCCCCTGAAATTTCAGCGCCCGCGGAGAAGAGAATCGCCGCGGTGTTTTGCATGTCTTATGTACAAAGTCTAGGCGGCGGGGCGCTGCGGCCTAGTGTCCCAAGAGGGCGGCAGACTTGGGTAAAAATCCATGCGAAAACAGCCCCATGCGCCTTGCTCTTTACCAGCCTGACATCCCGCAGAATGTCGGCGCGGCGATCCGCGCGGCTGCCTGCTTCGGAGCCGGTCTCGACATCATCGAGCCCTGCGGCTTTCCCCTTGATTCGCGCGAGGTTCGCCGGGTCGCCATGGATTACGGCGCCCTCAGCCAGCTGGTCGCCCATCGCAGCTGGACAGCGTACATCGGAGCCGGAACGCAAGGACGGCTCGTCCTGATGACGACGAAGGCGAGAACGGCGCTCTGGGATTTCGGGTTCGAGCCCGGCGACACGATTTTGATGGGCCGGGAAAGCGCCGGCGCGCCGGACGAGGTTCACAACGCCGCTGACGCCCGCCTTATGATCCCCTTGGCGCCCGGAGCGCGTTCGCTCAATGTCGCGACAGCCGCAGCGGTGGCCCTCGCCGAAGCGCGAAGGCAGTTGGGGTGGATTGCGCAAACTTGACCACGGTCAAAGACGCGGGCGCAATCTGGGATAATGCGCCGGCGCAGCGACAGCGGAGCAGCAGATGTCAGACATTGAGGACAAGAAACAAACCGCCAGCAAATGGTTCGAGAACCTGCGTGATGATATCTGCGCCTCCTTTGAACGTCTCGAGGAAGAAGCAGGGCCGCTTTACGCCGATATGGCCCCCGGCAGGTTCGAACTGACGCCCTGGACACGAGGCGACGGAACTGAGGACCAGGGCGGCGGCGTGATGGGCATGCTCAACGGCCGCGTCTTTGAAAAGGCGGGCGTTCATACATCAACTGTCTATGGCGAGTTTTCCGAAGAATTTCGCAAACAGATTCCGGGTGCGGAAGATGACCCGCGCTTCTGGGCCTCCGGCATTTCCCTGATCGCCCATACGCGTAACCCGCATGCGCCCGCTGCGCATATGAATACGCGCATGATTGTCACCACAAAATGGTGGTTCGGCGGGGGCGGCGATTTGAATCCTATGCACCCGACCTATCGCCATGAAACGCACGAGGACACGCAGGCCTTTCATGCGGCGATGAAAACCGCCTGCGACGCCCATGACGCAGACTACTTCCCGAAGTTCAAACAGTGGTGCGACGAGTATTTCTTCCTGCCCCACCGAAACGAGCCGCGGGGCGTCGGCGGCGTATTCTACGACCGCCACAATACCGGCGACTGGGAGAAGGATTTCGCCTTCACGCAGGAGGTAGGAGGCGCCTTCCGCGACATCTATCCAAAACTCGTCGCCAAACGCATGGACCAGCCATGGACCGGCGAAGACCGCGAAAAGCAGCTCATCCAGCGCGGGCGTTACGCCGAGTTCAATCTCCTTTATGATCGCGGCACGACATTCGGCCTCAAAACCGGCGGCAATGTGAAGTCGATCCTGTCGTCCCTGCCCCCTGAAGCCAAATGGCCATGAGCTTTTGACAGAGCGCAAGTCTAGCTGCGATACTCTATGCCTTACCGGGAGGGGCGAATGACCAAAAAGCCATTCAATCGACGCATGTTCGTTATCGCCGGCGCAGCGGCTGCCGCAACAGGTTGCCAGACAACACAGCAGCAACGCGACATTCTCGACGCCGTGCTCAGTCAGGGCGGCGGCGCGGGCGGCGCCGGACTTACCGAAGCGGACGCGGCGGCGGGCATTCGCGCCGCGCTGAGTAACGGCATCACGAGCGCCGTCTCCACCGTCGGACGCCGCGGCGGTTATCTCAACGATTCAATTATTCGCATCCCCCTGCCCGGCTTTTTGCAGCGCACGCAGTCGACGCTGTCGAAAATCGGCATGTCAGGAATGCTCGACGAGCTCGAAACCCAGCTCAATCGCGGCGCCGAGGCCGCCGCGCCGGTGGCCAAAGGTATTTTTCTCGACGCGATCCGCGGCCTGACCATTCAGGACGCCATCGGCATTGTGCGCGGGCCTTCGAACGCCGCGACGCAATATCTCCAGCGAACCACCACGCCGCGCCTGACAGGCCTTTTCCGCCCGGTAATGGTCAACGCGCTCGAAAAAGCCGGCGCAATCCGCACATGGGACAATCTCGTCGCGAGGCTCAGCAATATTCCGCTCGCCCCGCAATATGGCGAAGACGCCAAGAACGATCTCATCGATCATGGCGTCGACAAGGGCCTCGACGGGCTGTTCTATTATATCGGCAAGGAAGAAGCGGCGATCCGCGCCAACCCCGCCAAGCGCACGTCGGAGATTTTGCGGAAAGTTTTCGGGTAAGCCGACCTTTCTATCATGCCCGGAATAAACCCGGGCATGACAGGAAAAGCTTTTAATCCAGATATTCCGGCGGTTGCGGCAGCTCGCTCACATGCTCCTGCGCATGCTGTATGACGACAAGCGCGTTCTTTTCCGCAGCAATGGCTTCAAAACGATCCATGGAAGCGAGCGTATCATCCGCGTTGGTGTTGAAACTCGGAACAATACGTTTCTCGCGCGACTCGATCAGGTGATAAAGATCGCCTGAAAGCATCACTGGCCCGGCGTTCCGTAAATTGAGCAGCAGCGCCGTATGACCGGGCGTGTGGCCCGGCATTTCCAGAATGATGACCGAGCCGTCGCCGAAGACGTCGTAATCACCGTCAAACTCCAGCGTCTCCGCCGCCTCTAGCGCGGAAACAAAGCTGAATTGCTGCGGATCGTTGCGAATATCGTCCCGAAACATGTGAGCGCGTTCATCGCGATCGACCAGGAATGTCGAGCCGACGAACATCGAGCCGTTGCCCGCATGATCGAAATGGGAATGGGAAAGCGAGAAATATTCAATATCGTCAAGCCCCAGACCAAGAGCCTCAAGCTGCCCTTTGACCGTCTTTTCCATGGTCAGGTGAAATACGCCGTTCGTGACGCCGCCTTCCTGCTCATGAATGGCGTCGGGAAGCCCCGCGTCCCACATGAGATCGCCATCCGGATGCCGGATCAGGAAACAGGATACGGCGACTTTATGTTCTCGCCCGTCATATTCGCCATTGCTCGAAAAAACGCCGAGGTCGGAAATGTCGATTTCGCCGCAATTGAACGTGTAGAGTTTGACATGAGGACCGGTTGAAGCCGGCGCCGCTTCGCCGGCGGCGCTCACAGCCTGGGATTCATCCTTTTTCGCCGCCTCTTTCGAACACGCCGCCACGCCAAGCGCGCCGATCAGCGCAACAAACAATAAGGTGTTTTTCATCGCCATTCCCCTCAGCAAACTTGCCTAATCTAACCCGGTTCGGCGAGACCGCAAATCCGCAAGCCAGAACTAGCCGGCCCGCCGGACGGCAAGTTCAAGCGCTTCCAGAAAACGCGAGCGGTCCTTTTTGGAAAACGCTGGCCCGGCGCCGGAGATCGCGCCGGTCTCGCGCAATTCACGGGAAAGGTCGCGCATCGCCATCCCCATGCCGATATTGTCATCGGTGAAGGGTTTGCCCGTCGCCCCTAGCGCCTGCGCCCCGCGTTTCAGACAACGCTCCGCTAGCGGAATATCGCTTGTAATGACAATATCGCCCTCGCTCGCCCTTTCCGCGATCCAGTCATCGGCGACGTCCGGCCCTTCGGGCACAATGACTCGGCGCACATCGATACCGGCAGGCAAGCGCATGCGCGAATTCGAAACGAAATGCACCGTTAGTCCATGACGGTCGGCGACCCGCACGACTTCATCTTTCACCGGACAGGCGTCCGCATCCACGTAAATGTTCGTCGCCATTCTCTCCGCCGGGAAACTGCGATAAGGTCTTTTGAAGACGCGTTATCAGATTTGAAGGCCGGAAACCATGAGCGAATTTGAAAGCCCTTACATTCTCGCCATCGATCAGGGGACGACATCGAGCCGCGCCATCGTGTTCGATCATGGAGGCCGTATCGTTTCCGTCGCACAGAAAGAATTCGCGCAGCATTATCCGAAAGACGGCTGGGTCGAACACGATCCTGAAGAAATCTGGAAGACAACGCTCGAAACCGCGCGCCAGACATTCAAGGAAGCGGAAAAAACCGGCGGTGAGATCGCCGCCATCGGCATCACCAATCAGCGCGAAACAACAATTGTCTGGGACCGCGTTACCGGCGCGCCTGTCTACAATGCAATAGTCTGGCAGGACAGGCGCACAAGCGGGGTATGTCGCAAGATGCGCGAAGACGGACTTGAGGCGCATGTCGCCGCGCGAACCGGTCTCGTACTCGATCCCTATTTCTCGGCGACCAAACTCGCCTGGATACTCGATCATGTAGAGGGCGCACGGGGGAAAGCCGAAAAAGGCGAGCTGGCATTCGGCACTGTCGACAGTTTTCTGATTTCGCGCCTCACCGCCGGGCGCGTTCACGCCACCGACGCCACCAATGCGAGCCGCACCAGCCTTTACAATATCCATGACAATCAGTGGGACGACGCTCTGCTTGAACATTTCCACTGTCCGCGCCCTTGCCTCCCTGAGGTTCTGGATTGCGCGGCGGCCTATGGCGAAACCGATCCGGAAATTTTCGGCCGCCCGGTCCCGATCTGCGGCGTGGCGGGCGATCAGCAGGCCGCCGCTTTCGGGCAGGCCTGTTTCGATGTCGGCGACATCAAAAGCACCTACGGCACCGGCTGTTTCGTCCTCGTTCATACAGGGAACGAAGCCCTCGCCTCGAAAAACAAGCTGCTCTCAACTGTCGCCTATCGCCTCAATGGCGAGACCCGTTACGCGCTTGAAGGGTCGATCTTCATTGCCGGCGCCGCCGTGCAGTGGCTGCGTGACGAACTCGGAATCATCAAGAACGCCGCCGAGACGGCGGAACTCGCTGAAAGCATTGAGACCAATAACGGCGTTTACCTCGTCCCCGCATTCACGGGTCTTGGCGCGCCGCATTGGGCGCCGGATGCGCGCGGGATCATCACCGGGCTCACCCGCGGCGCCGGCCGGGCGGAACTCGCCCGCGCCGCGCTCGAAGCGGTCGTCTACCAGACAGCAGACCTCATGGACGCCATCGCCAGGGATGGCGTCAGGCCGAAAACATTGCGTGTTGATGGCGGCATGGTCGCCAATGACTGGCTGATGCAGTTTCTCGCCGATATTCTGGCCGTTCCGGTCGAGCGTCCGAAAGTCCTTGAAACGACGGCGCTTGGCGCCGCTTATCTCGCCGGCCTCGGCGCCGGACTATATCAGGATACTGAGGAAATTGCGGAACGCTGGCGCCTTGACGCAAGATTTCAGCCTGCAATGGAAGCGAGCGTTCGCAATCGTAATCTCGAAGGCTGGCGGAAGGCGCTGGCTCAGGCGCTTGAGTAAACCAGCACTGACACGGACGCTCTCACCTTCCCGGGACGCCACCGCCAAGCGAACATCACAAAGGCTCCCCCAAACTCGCACCCCAACCCGTTGCCAGGGGTCGCTGTGAGTGATTATTCACTCATTTCTTTCGCTGCCTGAGAATCCAGTAGTTGCTTGTGGTGCATCACTAAAAAATTGCTGCGTCGCAGCAAAATTAGGGCGCGGTTTCTAATTTCCGCACCTATCTTGCCGGGGAAACAGGGAATTCAGGGCCCGATCGGCGACGCATCGCCCGAACCGGCCCTCTTAAAGGAAAGGAGCCATGAAATGGCGAAGAAAACTGTGAAGATCGACACGACTCCGGCGGAAGTCCTGCGCAAGGGCTGGCTCGCCTATCTGGGCCTTTACGGCGCCGCCTATGAGCGCGTGAAGCCGCTGACGGCGAAAGCCGGCGATGCTTTCGAAGGCCTCGTCGCAAAAGGCGAAACGGTTGAAACCGGCGCTCAGGAACTGGCTGGCGGCGTACGCGCCCGCGCCCAAGGATTTTACGGCGACGGCGTCGCCCGGGTTCGCAGCGTCATGCCGAAACTCGGCGGCGGGCGCGCTCGTGTAGATGAACTCGAAGCGGAAGTCGCAGCGCTCAACAAAAAGATCGCCTCACTGACGAAAAAGCCGGCGGCGAAGCGCAAGGCGAAAGCCCGCGCGAAAGCGGCCTAAGCTTTATCATGTACGGTTGCATTGAAAACGGGGCGCTCTTTGGCGCTCCGTTTTCTTTTGCGCCGCAACATCGGCCTTCTTATCCTGAAGGAGCCGTTTGCGCGCTCGTGGAAAACCGCCGATACTCCCTGAAAAAACAAAACAATACCGGCCTTCAGGGAGGCGACATGGCGAAGCAGACCGACGATCTCGGCGAACAGGCCGCCGAAACCCCGACCGCGCTCAACCCGATCATCGGCCTGCGCGCATCGGAACTCATGAAGTCCCTCGGCGTCGTGATGGCTCATGCGGCGCGGCAACCGCAGCCCTTCGCGAAGCATTTCGCCGCCTACAGCAAGGATCTTTATGAGATCGTGCGCGGCAAGTCGGAGATCGCGCCGGATAGAAAAGACCGCCGCTTTCAGGATCCGACCTGGAAATTCAACCCGGCTTACAAACTCTCGCTGCAGTCCTGGCTCGCCATGCGCAAAGGGCTTGAAGGCTGGATCGAGGATTCAGGCGTCGATGAATCAGACCGCATTCGCGCGCGCTTCATTCTCGATCTTGTCGCCGACAGCCTCGCGCCCACCAACTCCCTTGTCGGCAATCCGGCGGCGATCAAGCGGCTTTACGAAACCGGCGGCATGTCGCTCGTGAAGGGACTGAAGAACGCCTACAACGACATCCGGCACAATGGCGGCATGCCGAGTCAGGTGGACGGACGGCCGTTCAAGGTTGGCGAAAATCTCGCAACGACGCCGGGCGCGGTCGTTTACAAAAACGAGATGCTGGAAGTGATCCAATACATGCCGGCGACCGAAGAGGTCTACGAAATCCCCCTTCTCATCGTCCCTCCACAGATCAACAAATTCTACGCCAACGATCTCAGCCCGGACAAAAGCGTCGTACGTTATGCGCTCTCGCAAGGCTATCAGGTCTTCGCGGTCAGCTGGCGCAATCCGCAAAAACAGCATTCTCACTGGGGGCTCGAAAACTACGTTCAGTCGCTGATCGAAGCGTCTGATGCGATCCTGAAGATAACCAAGCAGAAGAAGCTCAACGTTTCCGGCGCCTGTTCAGGCGGCATTACAACCGCCTCCTATTTAAGCGAGCTGGCCGCGCGCGGGCGCGACATCATCAACTGCTTCACCCTGCAGGTCTGCATTCTCGATCCCCACAAGGATGACAGCGAAGTTGGCCTCTTCGTCACTGACGAGGCCATCGAGGCGGCGCGGCGGCATTCCCGCAAGAAGGGCGTTCTGTCCGGGGACGCGCTCTCGCGGTCGTTTGCGTGGCTCAGACCCAACGACCTCATCTGGAACTATGTGGTCAACAATTACCTCATGGGCGACGATCCCCCGCCATTCGACATTCTCTACTGGAACAACGACTCGACTAACCTGCCTGCGCAACTCCATTCGGATTATCTCGACATTTATGGCGACAAGCGCTTTGCCGAGCCCGGGAATGTGGAGTTCATGGGCCACATGATCGACTTGCGCGAAGTTAAACAGGACTCTTTCATGGTCGCGGCGGTCACCGATCACATCACGCCCTGGCGCGCCTGTTATCGTAATGCGCATCTCTTCGGCGGGAATGTCGAGTTCGTTCTGTCGAACAGCGGTCATATTCAGGCGCTGCTCAATCCGCCCGGTAATCCGAAGGCTCAGTATTTCGCCAATTCAAATCTGCCGGAGGACGCCGACGAATGGCTCGGCGGCGCCGAACCGCAACAGGGCTCATGGTGGCCGCGCTGGACCGACTGGCTCAGCGAGCGCTCGGGCGAAAAGAAAAACGCGCCTAAGAAACTAGGCAACAAGTCCTTCCCGCCCGGCGACGAAGCGCCCGGGAAATATGTGTTCGGCTAACAGCATTGGAAAATGTATGAGTACGGATAAGCCACACCTGCCTGAAATCCGGTTCGAGAAAATCGGCCTGCAGGAACTGCGCACGGCCATATGGCGCGGGCAAGGGATCGTCAAAAAAACGCCGCTGCTGTTTTTCAACGGCGTCGGCGCCAATCTTGAAATCGCCCAGCCGATGGGAGAGCTCCTGCGCGACCGCGACGTCATTACGTTCGACCTCCCGGGCGTCGGCGGCTCGCCGAAACCGTTAGCGCCATACCGGCCCTGGTGGGTCGCCCATGCAGCGAAGCAAATCCTCAAACGCAACGGATACGACAAGGTCGACGTGATGGGCGTCTCCTGGGGCGGCGGCGCGGCGCAACAATTCGCCTTTCAATACCAGAAACGCGTCAATCGTCTTGTCCTCGCGGCGACCTCCCCCGGCGTCATCATGGTGCCTGGCGACATGAATGCGCTTACAAAGATGGCGCACCCCATGCGCTATACGAACCAGGACTATCTCATCAAACATTTCGAGACGCTTTATGGCGACGAGCCCGGCGGCGCGCATATGTTCGCCGAGCATATGAAGCCGCCGACCGTGCGTGGATATCTCGCTCAGCTCAGCGCCATGGCGGGGTGGACGGCGCTGCCCTTCCTGCCATTGTTGCCGCATAAAACCCTCATCCTCGCCGGCAATCAGGACAAGATCGTACCGATTGCGAACGCCCATATCCTGAACTTCATGATCCGGAACTCGGAGATTTATGTGGTGAAGGGCGGCGGGCATTTGTTTCTTCTTTCGCGCGCGCATGAAATTCTCGACGTCATGCGCGGCTTTCTCGACACGCCGGCTGACGAAGCTGGCGGCGAAATCCCGGCCGCTGCGCAAGCGGCTTCCTGATGGAGACGCACTTGGCCAAGAAGAAAAAGAAATCGCCGCCCCGCACGACCGATATCGCCCGCAAGATCTGGCTCGCCGGCATCGGCGCCTATGGCAAGGCGTTCACCGAAGCGCAGGGCTCGCTCGCCAAGATGAGCGAAGAGTCCACCCGGCTGTTTGACGACCTCGTCGCCAAGGGCGAAGAGATCGAGGAAACCGTCGAAGAGCGCGGTAAGGAAATCGCCAAACGCGTCAAGGCGCAGGACTTTTCCATTGACGACCGCATCAAGAAAATGCGGGCGCGCCTCAATCTCCGTCAGGAACGGCGCGAAGACCGGCTCGACGCGATTGAACACCGCCTTTCGGCCATCGAACAAACGCTCGCCGCCCTCGCGGAAACCGCGAGACCCCCAACCCGCAAACGACCGGCAAGAAAGACGACGGCCAAGAAGATCCCGGCAAAAAAGAAGACGGCGACCCGAAAACGCTCTACTTAACGCCGCAATATGGCCGGCAAAGTCAAAACCCGAGACCGCATCCTTGAAACGGCGCTCGCCCTCTTCAACGAGGAAGGCGAAGCGCAAGTCTCGACTGTCGATATCGCCGGCGTCATGGAGATCAGCCCCGGCAATCTCTATTACCATTTCCGCGGTAAAGAAGCGATTATCGAGGCGCTGTTCGATAATTTCGAAGAGGAAATGCGCCTCGTCCTGACCGCGCCGATCAACCGGCCGCTCGCCATCGAGGACAACTGGGTGTTTGTCTATATCGTCTTCGAAGAAATCAACGACTTCCGCTTTTTCTATTACGCCCTTTCCTCGATCCTCGAGCGCTGCCCGGATTTGCGCCCGCGCATGACGCGGCTGCTCAAGCTGAAGCAGGAAACGGCGAATGCTGTCCTGAAGACGCTTGAGAAAGAAAAGCTCGTTGCATTCGGCAAGGGAGAACGCGAAGCGCTCGCCATGCGGCTTGCCGCGCACCTGACTTTCTGGCTGCAATATCGCGGTCTGACTGCGCCGTCGAATGACGAGCGGGCGCACATCAATAGCGGCGTCTATGCGACCATGATGCAGATCACCCCTTATGTGCGCGAGAACCGCGAAACATACGCCGCCATGCTTGCCGAATACTTCTCGTCCCTGGATAAGTAGAGTTACGCAAAGCGAGAGTAATTAGATCGTGTGGCTGCTGGCGGCTCTATTTTTCATCACCGCGCTTTTATACGCTTCCGTCGGCTTCGGCGGCGGCTCGACCTATAACGCGCTGCTGGTCCTACACGGCGCAGACTATCGCCTCCTCCCGTCGATCGCCCTGATCTGCAACATGATCGTCGTCTCCGGCGGCGTCTGGCGGTTTTCCCGCGCCGGGCATCTCTCCATTAAACGACTGGCGCCGTGGATCGCGGCCTCGGTCCCCGCTGCGCTGATCGGCGGACGACTGCCCGTATCAGAAACCTTTTTCATTGGCGCGCTCGGGTTGTCGCTCCTCGCCGCCGGATCGCGGCTGATGGTTGAGGGCGCACCCAAGGCCATTGAAGAAAAACGCGACACGCCCTTATGGATCATGCTCTCCGTCGGCGCCGGGCTCGGCTTTCTTTCAGGACTTGTCGGCATTGGCGGCGGCATTTTTCTGGCGCCGATTCTTTATCTCATGCGGTGGGACAATCCCCGCACCATAGCCGCGGCATGCAGCTTTTTCATTCTGGTGAATTCATTGTCCGGCCTTGCAGGCCAGTTGATGAAGCTCGATGACTTCGATGCGCTGTCCGATCTTGGCGCTTATTGGCCGCTTTTTCCCGCCGTGCTGATCGGCGGACAGGTCGGCTCGCGCCTCGCCAGCGGCAATCTCAGCCCGTCGCTCATCAAGCGGCTGACCGCGGTGTTGATCCTTTACGTCGCTGCAAGACTGCTGTTCCGGTGGTTCAATCTCGTCTTCTAGCGCAGCCAGACGATTTCAACCGCATCGCCGGCGGCGCAAGCCGGCGCATCGACTTCCCGGCGGATCAAGCAATTGGCTTTTGCAAAAGGCGACAGGAGCGAACTGTCCTGACTGGCGGCGGGCGTCACCTCATAGGCCCCCGCCTTACCCGGCGTTGCTTTGGCGCGAAGATAAGACTCGCGCCCGCCATTGGCGCTTAGGCCGGTCGTAAGAATGGCGTCGCCTGAGCCCATGGCGTCGGCTTCCAG
Source organism: uncultured Parvularculaceae bacterium (assembly GCA_913055785.1). GTDB lineage: Bacteria > Pseudomonadota > Alphaproteobacteria > Caulobacterales > Parvularculaceae > Hyphococcus. Next base: position 163,711 of record CAJXLJ010000001.1, read on the forward strand.
ACCGGCGAGCCGTTTCACCAGCGGCTGGAGAAACAGCGCCGCCGTAACGATGGCGGAAGCGGGATTACCCGGCAGACCGATGACGCGCGCATCCCCCAGCCGTCCGAACCATGTCGGCTTGCCGGGGCGGACAGCGACTTTTTCGAAAACGATTTCGCCGCCCTTCGCGCGGAAGACGGACTTTACATAGTCATAGTCGCCGACCGAAGCGCCACCCACGGGAACAATAATGTCGGCGCCTTTCGCCCTTTCAAAAAAATCATCGAGCGCTTGTTCGTCGTCCGGCGCGCAGCCGAGATATTCCGGCGCGCCGCCCCAGCCTTTAGTCATCGCTGTGAGCGCGTAATGATTGGAATTTACGATCTCGCCGGCGTTGAGGGCCGCCCCGGGCTCAACCAGCTCATCGCCGTTCGAGAAAAGAGCAACCCGCGGGCGGCGATGCGTCTGCGCCGCGCTGACATTCGCCGCGGCGAGGAGCGATCCGTGGATCTCATGAAAGACCGTTCCGGCATGAACGAGAACATCGCCCTTTTGAAAATCGACGCCGGCAGCACGGACATGTTTCGGCGCATCCTGCTCCGCCTTGACCGTAATCATGTCGCCGTCGCGCGTCGCCTCTTCCTGAATGACGATGTGATCGGCGCCTTCGGGCACAACCCCGCCGGTGAATATGCGCACCGCCTCGCCCTTGCCGACAACGCCGCGGAAAGGCGCGCCGGCCGGGGCCTCGCCAATCACTTTAAGGACCGCGCCTTTTTGCGCGTCACCGAAACGAACCGCATAACCGTCCATGGCGGAAGCTGCGAAGGGCGGTTGCGTCAGGCGGGCTTTGACATCCTCGGCGGCAACCCGCCCGGGAAGCGCCGACAACGCAATCTCTTCGCCGCCCAAAGGCTCTGCACGATCCAAAATCGCGGCGATCGCTTCCTCGACGCTCAGCATCGCATGTCGTCCTTACGCTTTGCGCCTGTAGTCGCCGGATTTACCGCCTGACTTCTCAACCAGCATGACGTCCGTAATTGTCATCGACTTATCGACCGCCTTCGCCATGTCGTAAATCGTCAGACAGGCCGTCATGACAGCCGTGAGCGCTTCCATCTCAACGCCGGTTTTGCCGCTGGTTTTGACTTCAGCCGTCACAACGAATGCATGTGCACCGTCGTCCGGTTCGACAGTGACATTCAGTCCGGTAATCGGCAAAGGGTGGCATAGAGGAATGAGATCGGCGGTGCGCTTCGCGCCCAGAACGCCGGCAAGCTCGGCGACGCCGCCTATATCGCCTTTTTTGACGCCTGCTTCACGCACGGTCTTGTATGACTCCGCCGAAAAAACAACGCGCCCTTGCGCAAGGGCGCGCCGCGCCGTGTCGGCTTTATCCGAGACGTCGACCATACGCGGCCGCCCCTTCTCGTCGAAATGAGAAAGATCTTTTGTCATTCTTCCATCAGCCGCGGCATCAACTCCACCAGATTGCACGGGCGATGACGGGAATCGAGTTGATGGACAATAACCTTGTCCCAACCGTCTTTCACCGCGCCGTTGGAGCCCGGCAGCGCAAAAATAAAGGTGCCTTTCGCCACGCCGGCGCAAGCGCGCGACTGCAAGGTCGACAACCCTACCGACTGAAAGCTCACCTGATGAAAGATAACGGAGAATCCCTGGATTTCCTTTTCAAAAAGCGGCGTCACCGCTTCCGGTGTTACGTCCCGCCCGGTCAGCCCTGTACCGCCGGTCGAGACCACCACATCGACTTCCGGATCGTCGATCCAGCCGGAAACCGTTTTCTGAATGATTGCCTTGTCGTCGGGCACAAGTTCGCGCGCTGCAAGCTGGTGTCCGGCCTCTGCAATGCGCTGCGCAAGAATATCGCCGGATGTGTCTGTCGCCCGCGTGCGGCTGTCAGTAACCGTCAACACCGCGATGCGGACAGGTTTGAATTCGAGACTCTCGTTGATGCCATGCATTCCTAGTTTGTATCCTTTGCTCCATCCCAACGGCGCGCATCATTGTAATCGCTTTCCCTTGGTTCAATCCACGCCTCGCCGTCTTCGCGCATTTCCTTTTTCCAGAACATGGCTTCAGTCTTGAGATAGTCCATCAGATAGTCGGCGGCCTCAAAAGCGTCCCGGCGATGCGCGGCGCCGACCGCCACCAGCACGATCGCCTCTCCGGGCGCAAGGCGCCCAACCCGGTGAATAATCAGCGGCTCGTCAATCGCCCAGCGCGCTGTCGCCTCCGTTACGATTTTGGCCATCGTTTTTTCGGTGACGCCCGGATAGTGTTCCAGCTCGAGCGCCGTTACGGCGCCGCCTTTTGAGCCACTGCGCACCTTGCCGAGAAAGCTGACGACCGCGCCGGCGGTTTCGCATGACCTTTCATAGGCCTTAAGTTCGCCGGCAGGATCGAAAGGCTCGGAAGCGACGCGAATCATCTGCCTCACCCGCCGCTTACCGGCGGCAAAAAAGCGATCTCGTCGCAATCCGTCACCGCTGTATCGCCTGCTACGAGCGCTTCGTTAACCGCATAGCGCACGGATTTGTCTTTCAGCGCCGCGCCGAGCGCTTCGTCTTCAGCTGCGATAGCCTCGATCAATATCGAAAGCGTCGCCACATCGCCGGTGACCGTCATATCGCGCGTCCTGCCGCCTGCGATATCGCCGAGCCTGCCGAAGAATAGCAGCCGCGCCACGCCTAACCCCCCGTCACTGACATATGCCGGTCGAGCGCCGGCGCAGTCCCAGGTTCGGCGATTTCGAAATGATGCCGTTCGGGCTTCTTGAGCATCGCCTGATCGAGCGCGGCGTTGAGCGCTTCATGCGGATTGTCGCCACGCAAGGCCGCGCGCAGATCGAGGCGATCCGAATGACCGAGGCACATATAGATTTGGCCCGTGCATGTGACGCGCACGCGGTTGCAGCCGGCGCAGAAATTATTCGTCAGAGGCGTAATGAACCCGATGACGCCGCCCGTCTCTGCAACGCGCATATATCGCGCCGGCCCGCCGGTGCGTTTGTCGATCCCTTCCAATGTCCAGCGGGTTTCGAGATCGCTCATCGCTTCAGACAAGGGCAGGTACTGATCGAAGCGGTCTTCCTCAATCTCGCCCAGCGGCATGATCTCGATAAGGGTCAATTCCATGCCGCGGCCATGAGCCCACTCAATCATTGACGGCAGTTCGGCGCGGTTCAAATCCTTGAGCGCCACCGTGTTGATCTTGATCTTGAGGCCGGCTTCCTGTGCAGCCTCGATACCGGCGAGGACCTGACTCAACGCATTTCGGCGCGTCAGTTTCCGAAACTTCTCATCGTCGAGCGTGTCGAGTGAGATATTGATCCGTTCAACCCCTGCGGCTTTGAGGTCTTTCGCATGGCGCGCAAGCTGCGTCCCGTTTGTGGTGAGCGTCAGCTCATCAAGGCCGCGTCCGAGACGGCTTCCCAGCTTCCCGAACAGGGTCATCACATCCCGGCGCACGAGCGGCTCGCCGCCGGTGATGCGGATTTTCTTTACGCCGCGTTCGATGAAAGCCCCGGCGAGGCGCTCAAGCTCCTCAAGGGTTAACACTTCGCGCTTCGGCAGGAAGCGCATCTCCTCCGCCATGCAGTAGGCGCAACGCAAGTCGCACCGGTCCGTTACCGAAAGACGCAGATATGTGATCTCACGGCCGAACGCATCGCGAAGGGAATTCAAGGACATAGGACCAGAACTTTAGCACGGGTCGAACCCGGGCGACAATCGCACGACGGTCAGGCGAGACCGACAATCTCGCCATTTTCATCAAGTCCGATATTGAGCGCCGCGGGGCTCCTCGGCAAGCCCGGCATGGTCATGATGTCCCCGCAGACCGCGACCACAAATCCCGCCCCGGCGGAAAGCCGCGCCTCGCGCACGGTGAGCGTATGCCCTTCCGGCGCGCCAAGCGCCGACGGGTCAGTCGAAAAGCTGTACTGGGTCTTGGCGATACAAACCGGCAGGTCGCCATAGCCGAGCTTTTCAAACTCCCGGAGCGCACGGGCGGCGACGGTCGAAAGGGAAATATTCGCCGCACCGTAAATTTTCGTCGCCACGGTATTGATCTTTTCGGCAAGCGACATCTTGTCCGGATAAATGAAGTTGAGTTCGGGCGCGCCGCTGTCGAGTTGTTCTTTTACAGCTTCGGCGAGCGCGGCGGCGCCCTTCCCGCCTTCGGCCCAGTGTCTGGCGATCGCAATGCGCATACCCTGATCCGCACAAAGGCGCTCAACCACGGCCACCTCTTCAGGCGTATCAGCAGAAAAATGATTGAGCGCCATAACCGGCGTAAGTCCGAATTTTTTGAGGTTCTCGATATGACGCGCGATATTCGCCGCGCCGCGCTCGACCGCGCCCGGATCCGGCGCCGCGAGGTCCTTTTTGTCAACGCCGCCCTGCATTTTGAGAGCACGCACCGTCGCGACCAGCACGACCGCATCGGGGCGCAACCCCGACTGACGGCATTTGATATCAAGAAATTTTTCCGCGCCGAGATCGGCGCCGAAACCGGCCTCTGTAACGACGACGTCGCAAAGGGATAACGCCGTCCTGGTCGCCATCACTGAATTGCAGCCATGGGCGATATTGGCGAACGGGCCGCCGTGAATGAAAGCCGGGTTATGTTCGATGGTCTGGACCAGATTTGGCGCCAATGCGTCTTTCAGCAAGACCGCCATCGCGCCATCGGCGCCGATATCGCGGGCGGTTACCGGGGACTTGTCATGGCGCCGGGCAACGATGATATCGCCAAGCCGGCGCTGAAGGTCAGCGAAATCAGTCGCCAGGCAGAAGATCGCCATGATTTCCGACGCGACGGTGATATCGAAGCCGCTCTCCCGGGGTACGCCGTTTGCCGGACCGCCAAGCCCGACATTGATGTTCCGCAAAGCGCGATCATTCATATCAACAACGCGCCGCCACGTAACACGTCGTGAATCAATGCCGAGTTCGTTGCCCCAGTGGAGATGATTGTCGATCATCGCCGACAGGAGATTGTGCGCCGAAGTTATGGCGTGAAAGTCGCCATTGAAATGAAGATTGATATCTTCCATCGGCAGCACCTGCGCCCGCCCGCCGCCGGCGGCGCCGCCTTTCATCCCGAAACAGGGCCCAAGCGACGGCTCGCGCAGGCACACCATGGAGTTTACGCCAATCGCATTCAGCCCATCGCACAGACCGACCGAGGTCGTAGTCTTGCCTTCGCCTGCAGGCGTCGGCGTAATCGCTGTCACCAGCACCAGTTTGCCTTTCGAGCGCTCCTTCAGCGTGTCGATATAATTGAGGGAAAGTTTCGCCTTGAAATGACCGTAAGGAACCAGCGCTTCAGCAGGAACGCCGAGCCTTTCTTCAGCGAGTTTCAGGATTGGCTGCATCTTCGCAGCACGGGCGATATCGATGTCGGGCGCGCCTGGCGCCGGCAGATTGTCGTCGTTCACGCATCTTACGGCCGGCGGCGGCCGCCCCTATTTGCAACGCCTCGGCGCGCGAAGCGTAAATTGACCTTGCGTCCCAATTAAATGGATTTTGGCTGCTTGTCAGTGTTTGCCACGATATAAATGTTGCTGCATCGCGGCAGGCCAGTGTTCAATCCAGCATGGCGACGACACCGCCCGGCGCCCGCGCGAAAAGCGCCATATTGGCCTCTCTCGCCTTCTCTAGGGCGAAACCGGTCGGACCCGAAATCGAGGCGAGCGCTTTTACGCCCCGGCGGGCAGCCTTCTCGACAAGCTCATAAGAGCACCTGCTCGACATTAAAACGAATCCGGTCGCAACATCTGTCCCCTCCCGCGCTATCGCCCCGAGAAGCTTGTCGAGTGCATTGTGCCGCCCGACATCTTCCCGAACGAACGCGATTTCGCCATCAAGGCCAGCCCATGCGGCCGCATGGACGCTGCGCGTTCGCTGATTGATCGGCTGACGCCCGGCAAGTCGCCCCATGGCGCTCAAAATAGCCGTCTCATCGATTGATACTCGTTCTTCGGCGACCTTCGGAAGCGATGCAAAAAAAGCGTCGGCGTTCTCAAGGCCGCAAAGGCCGCATCCGGCGGCGCCTGGCAGGTTTCGCCGGCGCTGGCGCACATCAAGACGCTCAAGCAACTGGTCGCTGATCCTGATGCGCAGGTCGACACCGCGATCAACATAAGCAATGTCGAGCGCGCTTATATCCTCCGGCTTGTCGACAACGCCTTCGGTCAGTGAAAAGCCGAGAGCGAAATCTTCGATGTCATGCGGCGTCGCCAGCATCACTGCGTAATTGCGTCGGTTATAGACAAACGCGACAGGCGTTTCTTCCGGTATGTTCCAGATTGATTGGGCGCCGTCGCTCAAGGAGCGGATATCAACGCTCCGGTCCGTCGCCGGCGGTTTGCCAATAATCTTGACCGGAAACATCGCCCTTATTCAGCCGGAATGGTTTCAATGCGGCGATAGCCGGGCGTTTCGGCGTCATAAGCGTTCTGCCAGTCAGACTTGTGATTGGCGGGCGCGACTTCCACCGCCGTCACCTTGTATTCCGGACAACTTGTCGCCCAGTCGGAAAGCTCCGTCGTCACCACATTGGCGCCGGATTCCGGATGATGGAACGTCGTATAGACGACGCCCGGCGCCACGCGTTCTGAAATCCGGGCGCGCAAGCTTGTCTCGCCCTTACGGCTGCGGATCGAAACCCATTGTCCGTCGCGGACGCCCCTCATCTCGGCGTCGGACGGATGAATTTCCAGAACATCCTCATCATGCCAGCGGCTATTCTCGGTGCGCCTTGTCTGCGCGCCGACATTGTATTGGCTCAAGATACGACCCGTCGTCAGAATAAGCGGGAATTTGCGCGTTGTTTTCTCTTCAGTCGGCACATATTCGGTCATGACGAACAGCCCTTTGCCGCGCACGAAACCGTCCACATGCATTACCGGCGTTCCCTCCGGCGCATCGTCGTTGCACGGCCATTGGACGCTGCCCTTCTCATCAAGCATCGCGAATGAAACATTCTTGAATGTTGGCGTCAGCGCAGCGATTTCGTCCATGATTTCCGAAGCGCGCTGATAGTTCATTGGATAGCCGAGCGCGCGGGCTAGGTCTTGCGTGACTTCCCATTCGTCCTTGCCGGTCTTTGACTTCATCACCGGCCGCACGCGATTGATGCGGCGCTCCGCGTTGATAAAGGTGCCGTCCTTTTCAAGGAACGATGTCCCCGGCAGGAAGACATGCGCGAAGCGCGCCGTCTCGTTAAGGAAAAGGTCCTGCACAATCAGAATATCGAGCGCCTTGAGCGCCGCCTCGACATGGTGTGTATTGGGGTCCGACTGGGCGACGTCCTCCCCTTGAATATACATGCCCCGGAACGTTCCGGCGCAGGCTTCGTCAAACATGTTCGGGATCCGGTAACCCGGCTTGTTGTCGAGAGTGACGCCCCAGGCCTTTTCAAAAACGCCGCGCACAGCATCGTCGCCCACCGGGCGATAACCGGCGAGTTCATGGGGAAACGAGCCCATGTCGCAGGAGCCCTGCACATTGTTCTGCCCGCGCATGGGGTTCACGCCGACGCCGGGCCGGCCGATATTGCCGGTCGCCATCGCGAGGTTGGCCATGCCCATAACCATGGTCGAGCCCTGGCTGTGTTCGGTGACGCCGAGACCGTAATAGATCGCCGCGTTCTTCGCCGAAGCGTAAAGACGCGCGGCGGCGCGAATGTCGTCGGCGGGAACGCCGGAAATTTTCGACACTTCCTCCGGCGAATTCGCCGGATCGATGATGAAGTCGCGCCATTCCTTAAAGGACTCAAGGTCGCTGCGCTCCTTGATGAATGTCTCGTCCAGAAAGCCTTCGGACGCCGCCACATGGGCGAATGCATTGATCATCGCCACATTCGTGCCCGGCAACAGCGGAAGATGGTAGGCCGCTTCAATATGGGGCGTGCGCACAAGATCGATGGCGCGCGGATCGACGACAACCAATTTGGCGCCCTGGCGCAACCGCCGTTTCATCTGAGAGGCGAAAACCGGGTGAGCGTCGGTAGGATTGGAGCCGATCACAACGATAACGTCAGCTTCCATCACGGAATCGAAATTCTGCGTACCGGCGGAAGTGCCGTAAGTCTGCTTAAGTCCGTAGCCGGTGGGGGAATGACAGACCCGCGCGCAGGTGTCGACATTGTTATTCCCGAACGCCGTCCGAACCAGCTTCTGAACCAGCCAAACTTCTTCATTCGTGCAGCGCGACGACGTGATGCCGCCGACAGATTTGGGACCGTATTTCGCTTGTGTCGCCTTGAGGCGGTCTGCTGCGAAGGAAATCGCTTCTTCCCAGCCCACCTCTCGCCAGGGATCAGTGATCTTCTCTCGAATCATCGGCGTCGTGATGCGCTCTTTATGGGTCGCGTAGCCCCAGGCGAAGCGGCCTTTAACGCAGGAATGACCGTGATTGGCCTTGCCGTCCTTCGCCGGCGTCATGCGCACGACCTGATCGCCTTTAAGTTCCGCCTTGAAGGAGCAGCCGACGCCGCAATAGGCGCAGGTCGTCAGGACCGTGCGGTTCGGCACGCCCTGCTCGATGACGGATTTTTCCTGCAATGTCGCCGTCGGGCAGGCCTGCACGCAGGCGCCGCAGGAAACGCATTCCGATTCGAAAAAACTCTCGCCCATGCTCGGGGCGACGCGGGATTTAAAGCCCCTGCCCTCAATGGTCAGGGCGAGCGTTCCCTGCACTTCGTCGCAGGCGCGCACGCAGCGCGAACAGACGATGCATTTCGACGGATCATACGCAAAGTAGGGGTTGCTCTCATCCTTGACCGATTGCGTGTGATTGTCGCCATCATACCCATACCGCACATCGCGCAGGCCGACGACGCCGGCCATGTCCTGCAACTCGCAATCGCCATTGTCGGAACAGGTGAGACAATCAAGCGGGTGGTCGGAGATATAAAGCTCCATCACGCCGCGGCGCAGCTTGGCGAGCCGCTCTGTCTGGGTGCGAACCTTCATGCCATCTTCGACCAGGGTCGTACAGGAAGCCGGCGTTCCCTTGCGGCCGTCGATTTCGACGAGGCAAAGCCGGCAGGAGCCGAACGCCTCGGTCATATCGTTGGCGCAGAGTTTCGGAATCTGCAGACCGGCGGCGACCGCCGCCCGCATCACCGACGTTCCCCGGGGGACGGTGATGTCCTGTCCGTCGATTTCAAGCGTAACGCATTCAGTACTGATCCGCTCAGGCGTACCGAAATCCGTTTCCTTCAGAAGAGCCATGCGTTTCCTCAGTTCCCGGCGTTCTTGCCGCCGAAGTCTTCAGGAAAATGCTTCACCGCGCTCATGACCGGCATCGGCGTCAGGCCGCCCATGGCGCAGAGCGATCCGTCCGTCATAAGATCGCACAAATCCTCCAGAAGCTGCAAGTTCTCCGGCGCGTTTTTACCGTCAATAATCTTTTCAATTGTCTCTTTTCCGCGCACCGCGCCGATCCGGCATGGGGTGCATTTCCCGCAGGATTCAATCTCGCAAAACGCCATGGCGAAGCGGGCCTGTCGCGCCATATCGACACCGTCGTTGAAGACGACAACGCCGCCATGGCCGAGCATGGCGCCGGTCTTAGCGAGCGCTTCATAGTCCATCTTCACGTCAAATCCCGCCGCCGGGATATAGGCGCCGAGCGGTCCGCCCACCTGCGCCGTACGCACGGGACGCCCAGAACGAGTTCCGCCGCCATAATTCTCGATCAGCTCGCGTAATGAAACGCCGAACGCTTTTTCAACGAGACCGCCCTGCTTGATGTCTCCCGCTAGCTGAAACGGTTGCGTCCCGCGCGAGCGGCCCATGCCGTAGTTTTTGTAATAGTCCGCGCCCTTCGCGAGAATAAGCGGCGCGGTGGCGAGGCTCAGCACATTGTTGACAACCGTCGGCTTGCCGAAGAGACCGCTGATCGCCGGGATCGGCGGCTTGGCGCGGACCTGCCCGCGCTTGCCTTCCAGACTTTCAAGCATCGAGGACTCTTCACCGCAGATATAGGCGCCCGCGCCCATGCGCAGATGAAGCTTGAAGCGAGGGCTTCCGTCCTCGCGTTTTCCGGAAAGGCCAGCCTCCTCCCATAACGCGATCGCTTTACGCAAGGTCGCAGCCGCATGTGGGTATTCAGAGCGCAGATAGATGTACCCTTCGCTTGCGCCGACAGCGAGGCTTGCGATCATCATGCCCTCGATCAGGCTGAACGGATCGCCTTCCATCAGCATGCGGTCGGCGAAGGTTCCGCTGTCGCCTTCATCAGCATTGCAGCATATGTATTTCAAGCCGCTTTGCTGTTCGAGTACGGTTTTCCATTTGATCCCTGTCGGGAAACCGGCGCCGCCGCGACCGCGCAGGCCTGACTCGGTAATCGCCGCGACGATCTCCGCCGGCTGCATCTTGAGCGCCTTGCCGAGTCCCTGAAGCCCGCCATGGGCCTCGTAATCCTTAAGGTCGAGCGGGTCGATAACCCCGCATCGGGCGAAGGTCAGCCGTTCCTGCTTGGCGAAATAGGGAATCTTTTCCGTCTCGCCTTGTTTCAGCGGATGGTCGCCGCCTGCAAGGAAATTTGCATCGAAAAGCCCGGCGACATCACCCGCCGCCACGGCTCCATAAGCCATTCGGCCCGCCGGGGTTTCGACTTCCACGAGCGGCTCCAGCCACAACATGCCGCGCGAACCGTTGCGAACGAGTTGGATATCAGCTTTGCGCCTTGCCGCCTCTGCAGAAATCGCGGCGACGACATCATCGGCGCCGACCGAAAGCGCGGCGGCGTCACAAGGGACAAAGATTCTGACCGCGCCTGTCATGACGCATGCTCCTTTCCGGACGCATATTTTTTACAAAGCGCGTCGAACTTCACACGGTCGACACGGCCATAAAGGGTATCGTCAATCATGACCGCGGGGCCCAGGGCGCAATTACCGAGGCAGTAAACGGCTTCAACAGCCGCATCGTCCCCCTGCTCCAATGTCGCCTCCGCATGCTTCGCCAGCTCTTCCGACCCGACCGCCTGACAGGCTTCGGCGCGGCAGATCTTGACGACGAAGCGCGGCGGCGGCGCTCGGCGATAGTCATGATAGAAACTGACGACGCCATGAATTTCCGCCCTGGAAATATTGAGGATATGGGCGACAGCGCGCAGCGCATCATCCGTTAACCAGCCACGCGCAGCCTGCAATTCATGCAGGATTTCCAGGAGCGCGTCGGGGCGGTCGCCATGGGCGGCGCAAATCCGGCGAACTTCCTCATCATCCGTGTTATCGATCAAGACCGCCATCGCCTTTCCGGCTTTCCTCCCTGAAGCGCGCCGTCATCCAACCCTTTATAGCACTTGTCAAAATTCCATAAACCGCCGCTTCTGGCCTTCCCGCCCGGACGCCCTTATACATCCCGCAACGCACAAGATTTACGTCCTCAAGGGTAAGAGATGAACGCAGCTACGATCATTGACGGCAAGGCCATCGCAGCAACCGTTACCGACCGGATTGCGGAAGCAACGAAGCGCTTCGTCGAGGAAACCGGCGCGCCGCCCTGTCTCGCAGTGGTTCTTGTCGGCAAAGATCCGGCCAGCGCCGTTTACGTCCGCAACAAGGGGCGCATGGCGGAGAAACTCGGGTTTAGATCGATCCAGAAGACGTTGCCAGCGGCGACGCCCGAAGACGACCTGATCGCACTCGTGAAAGACCTGAACGGCGATCCCTCGGTGAACGGCATCCTCGTGCAACTGCCTTTGCCGAACCACATCAATGAATCGAAAATCATCGAACTCATCGCCCCGGAAAAGGACGTTGACGGGTTTCATCCGATCAATGTCGGCCGGCTCGGCGTCGGCGATTTCGAACAGGCGCTTCTTCCATGCACTCCGGCGGGTTGTGTCGTACTCGCGAAATCGGCCCGTAACGGCGATCTATCCGGGCTCAACGCAGTCGTCATCGGCAGATCGAACATTGTCGGCAAGCCGGTCGCCCAGATGCTTTTAAAAGAAAACTGCACCGTCACCATCGCGCACAGCCGTACGCGCGAGCTCGAAACTGTCGTGCGCCGCGCCGATCTGGTGATCGCCGCCGTCGGGCGGGCTGAAATGGTGAAAGGCGGCTGGCTGAAGGAAGGCGCGACAGTCGTCGATGTGGGCATCAACCGCGTGCCTGCGCCCGAGAAAGGCGAAGGCAAAACCAAACTGGTCGGCGATGTCGATTTTGAAAGCGCCGCCGCCGTCGCCGGGGCGATTACGCCCGTGCCGGGCGGCGTCGGACCGATGACCATCGCCATGCTGATGTCGAACACCTATATCGCCGCGTGCCGGCAACACGGCCTCACCGACCTTGAAAAGGCTGCGCGCTGAATGAGCGAAAGCGCCGTCGTCTGGGGAATGGTCCTTGTCGCCGGCGCGCTGATCGGCAGCTTTTTGAATGTGGTTATCCATCGCGGCCCGGCCATGTGGGGGCTGATCGATGATAACGACGCTTCGCGAGGCTCGTTCATCCAACCGCGGTCTTATTGCCCGGCATGCCGCAAACCGATTCCCGCCTGGCGACTGATTCCAATCGTGAGCTACGCGCTGCAGCGCGGGTGTTGCGCAGAGTGCGGCGCCCGCATCCCGGTTCGTTATCCACTGGTTGAAATCATGGGCGCTCTCGCCGCCGGCGCCGCTTTCTCACTTTTCGGCCTCACACTCGCGGCGATCTTCGCGACACTGTTCGGCTGGTTCCTGATCGCCCTTGCCGTCATCGACTGGGAGATCGGATACCTCCCGAATTGGCTGACTTTACCGCTGGTCCCGCTCGGACTCATAGCGAACGGTTTCGGCGCGTTTGCGACATTATCTGACGCGCTTATCGGCGCAGTCGCAGGTTATCTTGTCTTTCGGTTGATCGCAGAAGCTTTCATCCGCCTGCGCGGCTATGAGGGGTTAGGTCAGGGCGATGCAAAACTGCTTGCTGCTATCGGCGCCTGGGGCGGCTGGTCTGCACTGCCGCTTGTCATCTTCGCTGCTTCGGTGCTCACGCTGATAGCGGCGCTGTTTCTTCGGCTGGCGCACAAAAACGTCACGCCGAAAACCGCGCTCGCCTTCGGACCGGGCCTTTGCGTCGCCGGTTATTGCGCGGTCATGTTCTTTCCGCAGGGCGTATGAAAAAAGCGCGACCCTTATTAGGGCCGCGCTATCTGTCGTTCCGGAATGAAAAAACCGGTTACTGGTTGTCGGCGACAAGCTGATAGCCGTCCGCCCGGACCACCTTTTGAACGTCCATTTCAAAAGCGACCGGCTCGCCCCTGTAGAAAATGAGCGTGTAGGGAACGTAGCCGCCCTTTCCACCATTCGGCAGTTTGGAACGAACGCGAATATCCACCGCCCATGCTTCGAGATCGTCATAGCCGGCAATGTCAGCAATCACCGGATATGGGTCGCCCATAAACTGTACGCTGGCGCCGCGCGGATCGGCGAGCCGGCTCATGACATAGTCTTCTGCGGCTTGTTCATAGTTGGCAGGCATCGCGCCAAAATCCGCAGCGATCGCCCCTGAAATCATCGCCGCGAAAGCAGCGGCGCCGAGCAGCATTTTCTTGTATTTCTTCATTTTATGCTCCTTTCGCACCCGTTCCTCAGGTGTCATTTTTGTGTTATGGAACTGTAATATAAATGTCATATTCGTAGCGGCAGTCAACTATAATCCGCACAATGTGCGCCCATTTTGGGCTTGATAGACATAATCAACGCGCGAGAAGTATTGCCAGCCAGCGGCCCGCATCCATTTAACCATTTGTAATTTATAGAAATATTTCGCCACCTCATCCCGAAGATGGCAGGCGTTAATAATTACAACAATTTTACGACAGATTAGCCGCGGCAACCAGCGATTCCGGCCGCCGGCGTCACACTTCGCCAGCCATCCGGTTGTTCGAGAGTAATCAGACCACGATGGAGGTAGGCCCCGCCGTCAAATCCTTGGCCGAACCGGACAGAGACTGTCATCTTCACCCCGCCCTCGCTTTCATAGGTCTGCTCTTCATAGACGCCGAAACCGGAAGCGCCGGACGCGCCGGTCAGGCTGAGCGAAACCGGCGCGCCATTGATGGCGATGTCGGCTCTCCCGCCGGCGACAAACCGCAAGACCGGCAGCGGGCGCTCGGCGTCGAGGGTCCAAAGGATCATGCCGCAATCGCCAGCAGCAATGCGAGCGTCGGCGACGCCGCTTAACAGTACGCTTGCTTCCGTGTTTTCCTGTTTCGCAGACTGAGCTTCCGCCGGCGTTTCTGACTTCGTCAGGGTAGAACAAGCGCTAGCCGACAACGCTGCTACGGCTAGGCCGCATGATCCAAGCTTCATGATCCCACTCCCTGCAAAACGCCGATCGAGCCGAGGACAAGAGCGCCGTTTGCTTCCTCAAACCCGAAAGCCTTCAGTGTGTCCCGGGTTTCGGGCGCCGCTCCTGCGACCGTCACGGTCATGTCATAGCGTAAATCCGGCTTGATCCGAATAAGAATATCAAGATTCCCGTCATCGCTGACGCCAGCGAGCGCCAGAACAAGGTCGTTATCCTCACAGCGAACAGGTCCCTGAAGCTCAACGCCGGATCGGTCGAACTGTTTTGCAGGCGCGTTCAACGCATCGGTCCAGAGCGCGCCTTCTCCCCGCCGGCAACCATTTTTTGTAAGCCGCAGTCGATCCATCGACACAACCGCGCGGCCAGAGAATGGCGCGCCCATGAGCCGGTAACGCTTGATGACTGAAAGCTGCGCCGTGAGTTCGCTGTTGGCGACGGAAAGCCCGCCCAGGCCCGCCGTAACGTTCAGATCGCCGTCAACCGCGCCGCCATTGAACTGCAGCTTGGCGCCGGCGGCGCCAGTGAGCAAACGCAACGGATTGATGCGGTAGTCGATATCGCCAATGTAGATGCCCTGGGCCCCGGCGTTGCGAACAACGCCGCGCCAAATCGTGCCTTCGATTTTCTGATAGGAAACGCCGGTCCCGCCAAGCGCAAGTCCGATCATCGACGCCGGCAGGGATGCGATCAGCGCCACTGTAAACACGGCGGTAAAAACGATCAGCAGCAAGCGCGGCCGCAGGCTTTCTTGCACGCTGTTATCTTTGCGTCTCTTCATCACCTTGACCCAAACACGAACTGCGCACGCACAAGGCCCGGATCGCCGCCGTCACGGGCGATATCGGCAGTCACCACAGTGACAGCGTAGCGGTCTTCGAGCAGGCGCAGCCAAGTAAATAGCTGATCCGGCCCGACCACATCGACGCCCGCCTCAACCATGCCGTCAGGGCGCGGATTGACAAAGTTCAATGTAACGCCGTTGGCGCGCGCTGTTTGTATGAGTGCGTTCCTGACCGGTGTTTGCCCCTCGCCCGATGCAGACGGAACATTGCCCGCCGCCGCAGACGCAGCAGCCTCGCGAACGATTGAATATGTCGCTTCGGCGCGGGTGGCCTCGCGCGCCGCATCGCTGCGCCAACGCCCAAGCGGGCTTACGATGAGATAGTACAGGATGGCGCAGGCGAATATCGCCGCCGCCGCCCATATGAGCAAACGCTCACGCTCTGTGCGTTCCGCCCAGAAATCGTTCATGGCAACCTCACAACCATGTCGCCCGCCCATTCATTCCCGATGCGGCGATAACCGCCGGCTTCCTGCGCGGCGATGTTTCGTTCGGCGAGCGCAACGCGCAGCGCCTCGATATTGGCGTCGCTGTCGCTCCTGACGCTGACAACCAGCTGACCGCGCGCCTGATCGAAACGCAAACGATCGATCCGCACCCCTTCTGTTTGATTGATCGCATCAGAAAAAACCGAAGCGAGCGGAAGAAAGCTCGCGCCTCTCCTCGCAGACAGGATTTCATTCGCATAAGCGCGCAAATCCCGGCCAGCGGCTTCCGGCAAGTATGTCTCCTGGAGCTCCGCAGCGCGTTTTTCGAACGCCCCTGCAGCGCGCAGATCCTCAATGCCGCCGGCGATGAAACCGAGAAAACCGGCGGCGGCGGCGATTGCTGCGAGCGCGCCGGCCCGCCGCCAGACCTGGAAGGTCTCGCGCCAGCGCCGCACATTCTTGTACTTTCCCTGCAAAAGGTTGACTGGCTCGCCCTCATCCAACCCTTTCAGGAAAAGCTTGATCACGCCGTCGCTGTCGAGTTCTCGAATGGTTTCGGCGGAACCGCCGGTCAGTGCGACCGTGGCGTACTGCATCTTGTAGATAGAAAGGTTCTCAAGCTTTTCTTCGCTTAGTTCCGCGGCGAGCAGTTGTTCGGCCAACCTGTTTTCGGCGGCGAATCGCCGGCCGCCAAGGACTGCGAGCGTACGGTTCCTGCCGATGAACAATGTCGTCTTTTGCTCCTCGACGGGCAGGCACAAGCAGTCCGCGGTCAGCATATCAAGTTCGATACCGGCGGCGATAAAGGCCTCAACCCAGCCGTCGAGAATGCGGTGTTTCACGGCATAGGCGGCGCCGTCCGCCGCAACGATATGAAGGTCGCTTACCGGTTCGCCCAATTCATCATCAAGGAGATAGTGCGCCGCCGCAGCGAGCTTTACGGCGTTTTTCGGCGGCGCCTGCATCAAGCGCATGGCGAGTTGTTCACCGGGAATAAGCGCAATCGCCCGGTCCGCGGCAACGATCTTCTCGCCGATCGTAGCGAGTTCGTCCCGGTCGACAGCCTCTCCGCCATCGATGACGTCGCCGCCTTCGATCCGAGCCCATGTGACGGGCTCGTCGAGCGTTTGGCCGAGGATGAAAAGAAAGCGTCCGCTCAAAGCCCGCCTCCAAATGCGCGCGAAAGAAGTTGCGCTTTTCCGGCGCTATCAATCGCATAGACCATCGACACGTCGAGCGCCGCAGGGCCAAGCTCCAGCTCCGACTGTACGGCGATATAGGCTGACCTGACATCGAAACGGCCGGCGGCGGGATTGGCGCCGTCAGAAGACGGCGTGTAATAGGCGCCTAAAATGGTTTCGAAAGCTTTTGCATCCGTAAAGCCCCCGGGCGGTCTCGCATCGATGATCGCCAGCGCGTCAGCCATGCTGATCTGACCTTGCAACAGCCCGACCAGCACCGGCGCGCGGTCGGGAGTAAGGAAATTGACGTTCACCTTGGAAGGCGCCGCTTCAGGCTGCACGCATAAGTATGGCTGCAATGTATTGAAAATCTCTCTGGTAACGCCGTTCATCGCGCGCAATTCGCTGAGATCCGCCAGTAGCGTCTGGCCGGTCCGATAAGGCGCAGGCAGCCCGGCGTAAAAACCGTCCTCGGCGCCGCCGGGCTGGACGCCGTTGTCCGTATCGAGCCAGTCGGTTATCGCTGAAACGATATTCAACGCTTCGCCAGCACTGAGACCCGCGCTCTGCGCAAGCGCCAGAAACTCGGCTTTGGCGGCTGGTGCGGAATTGTAGTCGCCGTTGTTTCCCGTCACCAGTGAATTGACGTTAAAGCAGGCTGTCCGGTCGACGAAATAGACGCGCCCGGCGCCCTCTTCCAGAGGCAGCGGATGCATGGTCGAAAAGAGCTGGTTATCCGGCGTAATGCGTATGTCTTTCTTGTCATAAACCGCCTCTATCGCGGCGGCGGCCAGCGCTTCAACGCCGAATGCGCGCCAGAGGAGTTCCTGCCTTGCATTCACATTGAGGCTGCGATGAGCGGCGAGCGTCGTCACTTGCGCCAGCGAGAGCACAATAAAGGAAAGCGTTGCAACGAGGATCAGTACGATGATCAGCGCCGCGCCCTTTTGTCTCGCCAGTTCGGCTTTTATTTCAC
This sequence comes from uncultured Parvularculaceae bacterium, assembly GCA_913055785.1. Classification (GTDB taxonomy): domain Bacteria; phylum Pseudomonadota; class Alphaproteobacteria; order Caulobacterales; family Parvularculaceae; genus Hyphococcus. The sequence continues at coordinate 181,456 of CAJXLJ010000001.1, forward strand.
GCGCCACGCTCACGATCCTCGCGCCTCCGCGCCGATCCAGAAAAGCTGTCGCAAGACGCCGTAGCGCTCCGTCTCCATGGTGATCTCGACTGCTTTCGGCGGCGGCGCAAGGCGATTATCCGATAGCGGCCATAGATCGACCAGATCGAGACCGCGAGAATTCTCCCCCCGCACAAAGGCGACCTTTAATGACTCCAGCCCGGAAAGCAGCGTATGATCCGTTCTTTTCTGTTCCTTGGCGTCGTCGAGATAGGGCCGCGTGCGGCGGATCAGCTTGTCGCCTTTATAAATATATTCCACATACTGAAGCGTGGAACGCGGCGCATCCATTCCGGGATTGACCCAGCCTCGGCGCACAAAAGCCAGAAGGCGCGTTTCGCCCTCCCGCGCCAGTTTCGTATCGGCGAATTCACCGCCCTGCATAGCCGGACCGGCGGTAACGCCGTACGCATCCCGCACCGGACGAATAGCGATCTGAGCGAGATCATCCTTAATGATCGAGCGGGCGATCTCCACCCCAGCAAGACGGTCATTTGCGACTTCAAGCTGATCGCGGGCGTCAACGCTGAGACGCAGGACGTAAACGGCGGCGGATGCAATGGTCGCGAAAATCAGAAGCGACACCAGTAGCTCCGGCGCCGAGAACCCGCGTTGAGCTTGCCTCGTCATGAACGGCCTCTTTTGAGCGTCGTCGCCCGCGCAAGCACTTGTTCGCCGTCTTTCCGGCCAACCTGAATATCGATCCGCAAGACGCCTTCAACGCCTGTTGAAGCCACACTACGCGTCACCAGCCAGTCATGACCGCCAAGCGCCTGTTCTTCGATCTCCGCGCCTATTCTCAAAGGTCGCGTTGTTATAAGCGCCTCAACCATGGCGTTGTCGGCGGCGATACGCGCGAGCAGCTTTTCTTCCGACGCGGCCGCGAAGCGCGCGCTTTGTCCGGTCATCACAAGCACCCCGCCGGCGACAAGGCCGAGGATCGCCAGCGCGACCAGCACTTCAATCAGCGTCATACCGCGCTGGGACAGAGGATTGCGCGTCGTCACTACTTCATGACCTCGATTTCGCCTTCAGAGCTGAGCGACACGGCGACTGCATTAACGCCGCCGATCAAGACCGAAAACGGCGTTGAGGTCCCGAGAGGGTCGATCAGGACATGATGCGTGTCATCTTCTTCCTCTGCCGCATAGGCAGCGTTGAGAAAGCGCTCATTTTCGTGTGAACGACCGGCAGACCCGAGATCGATCTCAACCGGAACGCTGAACCGGCCGCCCGCAAGACTTTGGCGACCCGTCTGCTCCCAGGCGCCGCCACGCCGCCGCAAGAAAGCATATCCGGATTGATCGATTTCCAGCCTTAAGGGCGCGCCGGTGAGAACCGCCGTTTCAATCGCCAGTTTGAGGCGCGCCGCGAGCTGTTCGGCCTCTTCCTGCGCCGCGCTTCGCTGCGGCGGCGCATTCAGGGCGACCACGGTTGCGACCAACGCCAGGACAGCGATCGCCACCAGCATCTCGACGAGCGTGAGCCCCCGTTGGCCCGCATGCGTTATTATTGATTGTCTTCGTTCCAATTACCGATATCCGCGTTAAGTCCCTCGCCGCCGGGCTTGCCGTCGGCGCCGTAGGAATAAATGTCGACAACGCCATGCTCGCCCGGATAGCGATATTGGTAGGGCGCATCCCAGGGATCGAGCGGCGCCCCGCCGCGTAAATACCCGCCCGGACGAAATTGCGCGGCCCGCGGCGAACCCGACGGCGCCGTTGTCAAGGCGTCAAGTCCCTCCTCCGTCGACGGATAAGTCATCATATCGAGCCGATACTGGTCGAGCGCACTTTCAATAACATTGATATCGATCTTCGCCTTGCGCACTGCCGCCCTGTCGCGTTCAGGAAGCACGTTGACGACGACAATCGCCGAAATGAAAGCGAGGATCGCAAGCACAACCAGCAGCTCGACAAGCGTCACGCCTCGCTGAGGCATGCGTTTCTTGATGAAATGCGAATGCGAATAAGACATGTGAAACTCCTTGTTCATCCGGCGGCCAGCGAATTGAGGCGCAGGATCGGTAACAGAATGGACACAACAATAAGCGCGATCACCCCGCCCATCCCGACAATGATGGCCGGCTCCAAAAGCCGCAGCGCGAGATTGGACGCTGCATCGAATTCGTCTTCGAGCTGCAGCGCCGTCTTGTCCAGCATGTCAGGCATGACGCCGGCGCGCTCGCCCGCAGCGATCATTGGCGCCATCATCGGCGGCAGAATGTTCGTACGTTTCAACGCAGCGGAAAGCGCCGCCCCTTCCCGCACGGAATTCGTCGCGGCGTTGAGATGCTCGCGCATATAAACATTGCCGACCGTGCGCGTCGCGCTCTCAAGGCTGTCGAGGAGCGGTGCGCCGCCAGCAAAGAGCGTCGAGAGAGTTCGCGCAAATCGCGCGGCGTCGAGGCCTCGCAGCAATTTGCCGATCACGGGCGCACCCAGCAACCGGCGATCGAACTCGCGCCTGAACGCCGGCATGCGTAATCCCTGCCAGAAAGCGAGACCGGCGATCGCGAGCAAAAGCAACAACCACAAGCCGTAATTGCTCAAGAAGCCGGAAACCGACATGACGGCCTGCGTAATCACCGGCAGGTCGGCGTTGAAAGTATTGAACTGATCGACGATTTTCGGAACCACTTGCGTCATCAACGCCGTCACGACGCCGCCGGCGATCACCGTCAGCGCCGCCGGGTAGATAAGCGCGCCAAGCGCCTTGCCGCGCATGGAGCGGTTTTTTTCCAGCATGGTCGCAAGCCGGTCGAGCACGCCGCCAAGATCGCCCGCGGTTTCGCCGGCGGAGATGACCGCGCGATAGAGTTCAGGGAACGAACGCGGCTGTTCGGCAAGCGCGTCCGCAAAGCGCCAGCCTTCCATGACCCTTTCCCGCGCTGCGAGAAACCGGGCGCGAACATGCGGCTTTTCCGCCTGCAGCGCCACAACGCTCAATGCTTCTTCAAGCGGCGTCGCAGCGCCAAGCAGCGCCGCAAGTTGGCGTGTTGCATTGGTGAGGTCGCCTGAAGACATCCTCTTCAGCGACTTGCCGCCTTGATCCGCCGCCCCCGCCTCTTTCGGCGAGGAAATCCGGGTCGGCGTCAACAACAGACGACGCAGTTCCTGTCGCGCCATGCGCGCCGTATCCGCTGTGATGACGCCGCGCTTCGAGCGGCCGCTGGCGTCGAGCGCTTCATATTCAAAGGAGGGCATCGTCGTCCTCCTTCTGTCTAACGACGCGCAACACTTCCTCGATCGACGTCAATCCGCTGCGCACATGACGGAAACCGCAAGCGGCGAGCGTGTCGGTATTCTTGAACGCATGCGCGGCCAGCGTGCGCTCTCCCGCATCATCGTGGATCAGCCCTTTCAGCCTGTCGTCCACGGCGATAAACTCATAAACCCCGATCCGTCCTTCATAGCCGGTCTGTCCGCAGCGCCCGCAGCCTTTGGGGTGATGAATAATCACCGCTTCATCTTCAGCTGCACCGATTATTTTCTTCTCGGCGGCCGTCGCTTCAGCAGGCTCCTTACAGCTCGGACACAACCGGCGCACCAGCCGCTGCGCCAGAACGCCAGCCAGCGTCGACGAGAGCAGGAAGGGCTCGACGCCCATGTCGCGCAGGCGCGTCACGGCGCCGACTGCCGAATTGGTGTGCACGGTTGACAACACAAGGTGCCCGGTCAGCGCCGCCTGAATGGCGATCTGCGCTGTTTCGACATCGCGGATCTCGCCGACCATCACGATATCCGGATCCTGGCGGAGGATCGCGCGCAAGCCGGTGGCGAAAGTCATGCCGACCTTCGGGTTGATCTGGGTCTGGCCGACGCCGTCAATCGCATATTCAACCGGGTCTTCGACGGTCAGAATGTTGGTGGACGGCTCGTTCAGCAAATTAAGGGCGCCGTAAAGCGTCGTCGTCTTGCCTGAACCTGTAGGGCCCGTAACGAGAACGATGCCGTTCGGCCGCTTCAGCACCTGCTGGAAGCGGTGCAGCGTATCAGGCGGCATGCCGAGCGAATCGAGATCCAGCCGCGCCTCATCCTTGTCGAGAAGACGCATCACGATGCGCTCGCCGAAGCGCGACGGCAGCGTCGACACGCGCACATCGACCGTCTTGGCGCCAAGCGCCAGCGAGATCCGGCCATCCTGCGGCACGCGTTTTTCGGCGATGTCGAGCCGCGCCATGACTTTGACCCTCGACGTGAGGACCGGCGTCATCCGGGATGGCAGCGACAGGATCTCGCGCAACACGCCATCCACCCGCAATCGCACGGACAGCGCCGTTTCATAGGGTTCGATATGAATATCCGATGCCTTGAGCTTCACCGCCTCAGCGATCATCGCGTTGATAAGCTTGATAATCGGCGCATCATCCTGCGCGTCGAGAAGGTCGGCCGTTTTCGGCAAGCCTTCGGCGAGGGATGCAAGGTCAGTGTCGCTTTCTCCTTGCATGAAAGCGTCTGCATCGATGCCCGCTACGGCGTAGATTTCCGAAAGCCGCCGCTCGAACGCTTCCGCCGGCATTTCATCGACAGTGATCGGCGCGTCAACAACGCGGCGCGCCTCAACCAAGGCCCATGGATCCGGCGCGCCGCGCGCACCGATAACTACGGGTCGAGCCATTGGCTCCAGCACCAGAAGACCGTGTTCCTTGGCGAAAGCGTAGGTCAGTCGAGGCGTTATGGCGCCCGGTTCACTCATTCGCTCCGTCGCCTTCCACGGCCCCCGAGCCGGTGACCTGATCGATCAGGCGTTCCATATCGGAAACCGGCCGGCCCGATGACAGCATTTCACGCGCCCGAATGTAGTCCATTTTTTTGCGCGTCGCCGCCGAAGCGGTGTCACGGTCGCGCAAAATAGTCGGGCGAATAAAAACCATCAAGTTACGCCGCTCGCGGCTGCGCCCTGTTGATTTGAAAAGATTGCCGACGCCGGGAATATCTCCGAGCAGCGGCACCTTTTCAGCTCGCTCGCTGTTCATTTCATCGATCAGTCCGCCGATCACCAGAATTTCGCCGTCATCAACCAGCGCGGTCGTCGTGATTTCACGTTTGTTCGTGATAAGGTCCGTCGAGTCTTCAATGATCTGGCTGTTGATGCTTGAAGTTTCCTGCCGGATTTCAAGCGTAACCGTGCCGCCTTCATTGATCTGTGGCGTTACTTCGAGAATGACGCCGACCTGCTCGCGGGAAACCGTACGGAAAGCGTTCGAAAAATTGTCGCCTATCGCTTCGCCTGTAGTAATCGGAATTTCCTGACCTGCGGAAAGCATCGCCGGCTGGTTATCAAGCGTCACGACAGAGGGCGTTGAGAGAACATGAGACGTCTGGTCCGTCTTGATCGCCGTTAGAATACCACCGAAAATATTACCGTTATCAAATTCAATCCCGCCGCCGAGCCCGAGCCCCTGAAAGCCCAGCAGCGACTGCAGGGCGAGGGTCGCCAGCTGAGACTGCAATCCTTCCGTTGTCGAATTAGTGACGACGCCATTCGCGTCAGTAATCGTCGTTTCCGTTGTCTCAAAAGCCCCGCTATATTTCGAATAATTCAACAAAGCGGCGCCGGCGGCAGGTAGAATATTAGGCGCTGCAGAGAAATTCGTCGCCGAAAACGGGACTTTTTCTCCGGTAAAGAAATACTGCACGCCAAGCTCGCGGGCCGTATTGTCGGAGATCTCGACAATGATCGCCTCCACAAGCACTTGCGCGCGGCGAACATCAAGCTGGGCGATCACATTCTTCAACGTCCGCTGAATATCGGCGTCGCCATTGATGATGATCGAATTCGTCGGTTTGTGAAAAGCAATCGTAGCGCGCTTGCGCACCGCTCCGGATCCATCGGCCTGCGCGTCAGCAACTTCGCGCAGCAGCCCCGCGATTTCTTCCGCATCGGAATGGCTGAGGGAAACAACCGACAAATCCGATTTCGTCTCGCCGATGCGGTCAAGTTCCGCGATGACCGAAGTAAGACGGTTGAGCACCTGCGGCTCCGCGCGGATGAGCACGCTGTTTGAAGCCTCAACCGGCACCACGCTCACGCGCCCGGGCCTGCCCCCTTCTTCAGAAATTTCCTGAGCCAGCCCGGACAACACCTGCGCCACCTCCGCGGCTGACGCATGCTCCAACGTAACCGTGCGAAAAATTGAGGTGTCGCGATCGATCTCAGTCAGCACAGAGGTAAGACGGGTAACATTTTCCGCCGTGTCCACGAGAATGATGGCGTTGCCGCTGCGCACCGGTGCGGCAACGCCGCGTTCGCCGATTATCTGGGCGAGATTGGCGGCCGCTTCCCGGGCGTCGATGTGGCGCAGACGGACAATCTGGGTGACGATGTCGCCGCTTTTTCCGTCGCCGACCGGACCAGCCGTACGGGCGCCCTCCTGAGCCGGAACGATACGGTAATTATTGCCGCGGATCGGCGCGGCGGTAAATCCGATTGTTCTCAGAGACGTCTGGAACAACTCCCATGCCTCATCGGCGCAAACCTCGGCGGCGCCCGATTTGATCGTCACCTTGCCCTGCACGCGCGGATCCATGACGAACTTGCGCCCTGTTCGCATCGCGATCTCGTCGATGACTTCGCCAATCTCGGTTTCTTCAAGATTGAGCGCACCGCAATTATCCTGAGCCGCGGAAGGAACCGCCGTCAGCCCCCAGATCGCAGCGGCGATCGCCAATACGCTACCGTTCTTAAGCATCATCATCATCCCCGCCGGCTTCGCCCGACTGTAATGAAACATTCCAGGTGACAGGCGCGCCGCGTCTTTCAACTGTTACTTTCGCGGCGCTCTGACTTGTCAGCTGTTTGACAACCGCCGGCGCCGATTGCAGGTCGGTTACCGGCACGCCGTCGACCGCTCGCAATATGTCGCCGGACTCAAATCCGAGTGCGTAAAACGCAACCTCACCGTCATTGCCTGGATTGAGTACAATGGCGCCGTTTTCAACCGAAACCCTGAATATTGCGTCGAGCGACCGAGCCTCACCAGGCGCGGGCGTGCCCGATGCTGTAACACTCTCTTTTTTTTGTTCCGAACCAGCGGCGGGCGCCTTGCGGTTTTTAATTCGCAACGCTTCATACGCGCCGCCGCGGCTAAGGGCGACCCATTCCTTGTGAACCTCTTGCAGCCGAACGCCCGACACAATGCGGTCGCCAACCTGATAACGCTTTTGCGGACCGTTTTTCTCGCTGATGAATGCTGTTGCGCCCGACTCATCAATCCAAGTGCCGTGGAGGACGAGATCCAGCGAAGTCTCCTGCAAAGTTTCGACGGCGACCTGTTCAGGGGCGGCGACTACCGCGGCTTTCGTGGCGAAGGGATTAGGCGCTGCATTCTCGGCGACTGCGGGAGCCGGCGCTGCAGTAATGACAATGGGTTCGCCCGCAGGCATCTCTGCGGGAACAAACACGCCCCAGATATGGACAAGCAGCCGGACGAGCAGCAGGGCAAGCACGACAATGAGGGTAATCTCTGCAGCCTTGACGAGCATCGCTATCCGCGTATCGCTCGGCTTGACGCCCGGCGATTTGAAGAGAGCCTCCACAAAGCGCAACGGCGCAACAGGCAATCGCGCGCCGCCATTGATCCCAGTTTCCGCCACCGCACCCTCACTCTGCGACCAGGCCCAGCGTGACGATCCGCCTGACGCAACTATAAGCGCGAAACAGCCGGCCGCAAATCTGGGCCGGCTGCACGCATAGTCCTGATACGCCTCAAACAGTTTACGCAACAACCAGCCCAATAATCAATGCTTATTCAAGCATTTAACGAACTCTACAGGCAAAATTCGCGCCATGTCCGTTAACCATGCCGGGGCTGGACGAAGCCCCAAAAAAGCGTTGAGGCGGGGATCTCCCCGCCTCAACCGGAGGTGTTAGAACTTAGCCGTCAAGCTCGCCGAAAGGCTGCGCCCACGCTTGTAGGTGTTGAACTCCGTGCGGCCGTCAATGTCAGCATCGCTGAGCTGATATTCCTTATGCTGGGTTCCCAACAGATTTCGAGCGCTGAGACCGATCGTGAAGTCTATGCCGCCGATCACGACGTCCTGACGATAGACAGCATCAAGCTGAACGCCAGGCTCTTCGATTACGTCCGGCACCTGCGCCAGCCGATCGCCTCGCTGAAGGATGCGATCGTCAACCCAACCGAATAGCAGCGTGAATTGCTCGTCGTCGTCTTCCCAGCCAAATTGCGCGTTAGCGATATGCTTCGGCGTGCCTTGAAGCGGCTCGCCGTCGAGACCAAGCGTCGAGGCGTCGAATGTGGTCAACGATCCCTGGAACAGAGAGAAAGGACTGATAAGCTCATCGCCCTCGGCGACAACCAGAGACGAATCCGTGAATGTGTAATTCACAGAAAACAGCCATTCGCGGTTCGAAAACCAGTCATTCAGGAAATCGATACCGAAACGGGTCCGGTATTCAAATTCTCCGCCCAACAATTCCGCCTTCGGCGCATTGATGAAGGTTGTGTTGAACCGGAAGGTCGATGTTTCGAAGATAACTTCTTCGATCGGGTTTTCGATTTCCTTGTAGAAGCCGGCAAGCGTAAGGAACTGGTTCCGCCCGAGATAGTACTCGAACCGGGCGTCAAAATTCTGGAACTTGCTGTCCACAAGGAACTTGTTGCCGCGATAGGTCCGGTCGCTTTCCGGATCCAGGAACTCCGACGGCGCAAGTTCGCGGAGCTGCGGACGAGCGATTGTCTGCGAGTAGCCGACGCGGAACTGCATGTTATCCGCAAAGTTCCAGGTCACCATCGCAGAAGGGAGCCAGTAATCGTTAGCAATGACCGACGGCGTCACCGGACGAAGCAAGTCGTTTCCCGGGAAGCGATCATAGGTCTCAACAACCTGTTCGGCGTCTTCATAGCGAACGCCAAGCGTCGTGCGGAGCGTCGGAATAAGCTCCATATCCGCCTGGAAGTAGCCGGCGTGGATAAGCAGATCGCCGCGATAAGATTCAACGTTCGTATTGGACGTCTCTTCAAGAACAAAGCGAGCAGGATCGATGTTGTCCGGTGAGAAAAGATAGTCCACGCGGGCCATCTGCACATCGGCAGGCAAGGAACTGCCGCCGCCAATGAAGCGGAAATTGTGAACATTCGCTTCACGCTCGGTTTTCGAATACTCGTAACCGGCCGAGACAATGACCTCACGAGCGCCGGAAACCGGTACGTTGTAAATGAGGTCGATACCGCCGCTCACCGCATCGTCAGTCAGATCGGAAAAACTGATGCGATTATTGTTGGCTTCGTTGTAGATGTATGATCCGCCCGACTCGTTCAGTCGCAAGGACCGTTCGTAAGGCGAGTTCCGCTTCGACCGCGCGAGCGCGCCGCGCCAGTTAACCTCGAAGTCGCCAAACAGATGCTCGCCGGTAAGCTGCGCCATGGACAGCTGGCGTTCTAGCCAGCTGCTTGACTGATCGAGAACCATCCGCGAACCCAATGCGTTGAAGTCCTCGCCCTTGTCAATCTGCGCTTCTTTGCGCGCCGAGTGAATGTAGAGCAGCGTCGCCTTGACTTCATGCTCCGGGAAGGTCAACGCAAACGTGCCCATCCCGTTCGTTGTGGCAGTAAGACTCGTTTCAGTCGTCTCAAAATCGAGACCGACTTCGTCTCTCGCAACAAACTGACGAACCGATTCCTCGGTCGCCCAGTCCTGCGAATATCCAACAACGCCGACAAAACCGAACACGCCGTCAGAGAACACGTCGCGTGAAAGACCGCCCTCAATCGAGGCGTCATAATTCGGTCCAAGCGTACCGTTCTGAATCACAGACAGCGGTGAGTTTACAAGGCTTTCGCCAACCGCCTCGCGCTCGGAATCGGAAAGATCGCTGAGCGAGGTCTGCGAGTCGAAGAGCGACTGGATTGGTCCCGGAATATCTCGCGTGCCGTCGTCATAGCCCAACCAGTCACGGCCGCCGCCATTAACGAAGAGGCCCTCATGACCGGTCGTAACCGTATTCATGCCGATTCCGAATTTGACGTCGAGAAAGTCCTCGCCCGGATCAGCCTTTGTACTCAGGTCGATCATGCCGCCGCCAAATTCGCCAGGATAGTTGACGGAATACGACTTTTGGACGATCGCCCCGCCGAGCACGTTTGACGGGAACAAGTCCAGCGGAACCGTACGCTTGAGCGGTTCCGGGCTCGGCAAAACCGAGCCGTTCAAACGCGCGGCGGAATAGCGATCGCCAAGACCGCGAACATAGGCGAACTTGCCGCTAACGACTGAAAGGCCGCTAAGACGCGTCAGCGCCAAAGCCGCATTCGTGTCGCCTGTGCGGTCCAGATCCTCAGCAGAGAGAAAAGATGCAACCTGCGCCGTCGCTCGCTGCGGCTCGGGGATGTTGCGGCCCCGCACGACGATCTGGTCGGCTGCGGGCTCGGGGATGGCGACGGTAGTTTCCTGGGCGTTCGCCGCAATGGGCGAAACTAGCATGGTCGTCGCCAGGAGCATGCTGCCTAATTTGAATGACCGTTTCATGATAACAATGACCTTGATCTAATTGCGATGGATTGAGGAGCGGCGCGCATTTAGCGCGCCGCCATTCGTCGCTTGATTAGCAGTCCGAGCCGCTTTCAAGGCCGCAGGTCCAGCCAGCCCACCAGCGCGAGCTTGCTGACGTGTCCTTAACTGCGCCAACATAGTCGGTGTCTTCAAACCACGGGTCGATCGTTGACAGCGGCGTTGCAAATTCCACCGCCGCCATCTCCGCCGAACCGTTAATGAAGGTCGCGACCAAGGTATCGGAATACGCGTCGTCATTGTTCGCACCCATATCGATAGCGTCTTGAGCAGCGGCCGTATCGTCTTCAGCCAGTCCGCCGCCATTACAATCGATCAGGACCGAGTCAAACATCGGGTCGACGCCGCCGCCCTGATAACCGGCTACGGCGTTACCCGCAGAGCCCGCCCATTCAATACAGGGCTGGCCATTGTCGTGAACGACAACGCCGTTGATGAAGCGGCCGATATGACCGGAGTTGATGCGGAATGCATTCGCGCCGGTCGGCGTGCCTGACAGCATCGTGAAGTTGGCAATGGTCGGATTGGTCTGATCGCCGACGCCTGCGCCGTTCGAAGACATTTCCATGCCGT
>CAJXLJ010000002.1 GCA_913055785.1 uncultured Parvularculaceae bacterium
TCCCCACTGCTGCCTCCCGTAGGAGTCTGGGCCGTGTCTCAGTCCCAGTGTGGCTGATCTTCCTCTCAGAACAGCTATAGATCGTCGCCATGGTAGGCCTTTACCCCACCATCTAGCTAATCTAACGCGGGCCGATCCTTCGGCGATAAATCTTTCACCCGGAGGTCGTATACGGTATTACACCCAGTTTCCCGGGGCTATTCCGTACCGAAGGGCACGTTCCCACGCGTTACTCACCCGTCTGCCGCTCCCTGCAAGCAGGGCGCTCGACTTGCATGTGTTAAGCCTGCCGCCAGCGTTCGTCCTGAGCCAGGATCAAACTCTCAAGTTGAGTTTGAAACTGACCAGCGGGAGGAATATCCCGCATAAATCACTGACATTAGTACGTCACAAATCAAAACCCCGAGTATCCTCGAAAGAATAAACGAAGTTTGGTTTGTAAACTGAAAAACGTCAGTGATGGTCAGTCCTGTCGGAGTTCAAAGAACTCCACCCTAAAAAGGGTTCGCCAGGACGCCGCCGCCCACGTTTCTCTTCCTCAATATTCAATTTTCAAAGAGCCTGGCCCCGCGAACTTCTCAGCCCTTGGAACCCGCCGGCTTAATCCGCTGTTAACGAAAAAAGCCGACAAAAAACCGACACTCCCGAGACCGCCCCTGGAACCCTTTTCAAAGTCCCCGGCGGCCCGTCCCGGCCGCGTCGGTGAGCGGCGGATTTAGCCATCCGTTCCCGCCCTGTCAACGCAAATTTCAAACTTTTTTTCGCGGGCGTTTCGAGGGGTGTTTTCCCCAAAAAATCCGCAACTTTTTACGCGCGCCGGGGCGCGACAGAAGCTATTCGAAAAAGCGAAGAACCGATATTTATAGGGGTGTTCGCGAATACACAAGACAAGATTCGCGCATTTCGCGAATCTTTACCGCTCCGAAGACGCCGATTTTTCCCCAGAGGCTTCGTCAGGGGCCCGCCCGCCCTCAACCGCCCCCGAATTCAGGGTTTTGTCACCGAATCCGCCGATATTACCCGTGAAATGACCGACATCACTGACCCGAACGCGCCCTCATCGCCACCAGCGTCCGCCCGGCCTCCCGCGGTCGGCCTGGCGCTTGGCGGCGGCGTCGCCCGCGGATGGGCCCATATCGGGGCGGTCAGGCGGCTAGAGGAGCTCGGCGTCAAACCCGACATCATCGCGGGCACCTCGGTCGGCGCGCTTGTCGGCGGGTTCTGGCTGGCCGGCCATCTCGACGCGCTGGAAGGCTGGGCGCGCGCGCTCACCAAGACGCGCATGCTGACTTATTTCGACGTGATGCTGAACGGATCGGGCATCATGGGCGGCAAACGCCTTGAAAAGGCGCTCCGGCAGTATCTTCCGCCTGCGAACATTGAAGACCTGCCGAGGAAATTCGTCGCGGTAACCGCCGAACTCGCCACCGGCCATGAAATCTGGCTGATGAACGGCGATCTTGGCGAAGCCATTCAGGCGGCCTACGCCCTGCCCGGCGTCTTTCCGCCGCGCGCCATTGACGGCCGTTGGCTTATCGACGGCGCGCTCGTCAACCCCCTGCCCGTCTCGGCGTGCCGCGCGCTCGGCGCCCGCGTCGTCATTGCGATTGGTCTGCATGCGGACGCTTTCGGCATTGGCGTACAGCAGCGAAAAGAAAAGTTCGGAATGCTCGCAGAGGATGGCGGCGAGGAACTCGAACACGCGTCAAAAGGCGGCCTCACTGAAAAACTCATGTTGCGCCGGCTATTTCACGCCAGCAACAACGCCCCCGGCCTCGGTTCGGTCATGCTCGCGTCGTTCAACATCCTTATGGACCGCATCACGCGTTCAAGGCTCGGCGGCGATCCGGCTGACGTCCTTGTCACGCCGCAGGTCGGTCATGTGCCGCTTCTCGATTTCGACCGAGCTGAAGAATTGATCGAGTTAGGCGCCAAAGCCGTCGATGCGTCCCTTCCCCAAATCGAAAGCGCCCTCGCTTATCTGGACTGAGCGGCTAACACAAAATTTATCCCGAAAGCCGCAGCAATCGGTTTCTATCTCATTCTAATCCAATTATGAGGCAATTACACAAGTTTGGGGTTACTCTTCATGAACAAGAAAATCAGCTTGGCGACATGCGTCGTAGCCTGTTTAGGTCTCAATTCCCTGACTCCCGGCGCTTTCGCAGAAGACATTCCAGAAACAGCGAAGGAGCCTTTTGCGGCAATGCGTCTGCTGGACGGCATCCTCGGCGACTGGCGCGTCGTTACCGAAATTATCACCCAGGACGGCGATTGGACGGAGCAATCCGTCGCTATGGCGACTTTCGAAAAGCGGCTGAACGGCCTGCTTATCTCTGAAATTGAAACCGAACGACTCTCCTGGGAGGGGCAAAACCCGGCTCTGGAACTTGATATTACTTTTGATCAGTATCGTGATGTTTACCGTCTTTCAGTGATTGACGACGGCTGGGGCATTATGGATGTTTACGAAGGCGAATTAGAAGACGCCGTTCTAACAGTCACAAATCTGAAATCCGGCACAAGCTATCCGCTAGAAAACGGCGGCGAGTTGTTTTTCAAGCTGGAAATCCCGGTTTCAGGCGATGAGCGCGTGATGAACATTGGCATGTCTTCAGATAAAGGCGAAACTTGGCGGCCATTCTATCGCGTGACATACAAGCGAGTTGGTGAATAACATGAAGCTCAAAGCGGCGCTCAGGTGGCAATATACTCCTTCAGCGCCGCCGCTTCCTGTTCGGCGTTCTCTATCTTGCGTTTCACGACGTCGCCGATCGACACGACGCCAACCAGCGCCCCGTCACTCGTCACCGGCAAATGACGTATGCGTTTTTCGGTCATCTGCCCCATGACATCATCGATCGTCGCCTCCGGCGAACATGTATAAGGTTTCGGTGTCATGCAGTCCGCAACGCGCATGTTCAGCGCTTCGGGACCGTTGGCTCCAAGCCGGCGGACAATATCGCGCTCCGACAAAATGCCGACAACACCGCCGCTCTGGTCCTTGACGACCACCGCGCCGATATTCTTGTCGTTCAGTACGGAAACCGCCTCGGCGATTGAATCGGCGTCGCTCACGGCGAAAACGTCCGCGCCCTTGGCCTGAAGGATCTGTTCGACTTTCATAGCGCCTCCTTCCCACCCGCAACCAGCATTGTGCGACGAAAGCGCAGGGACGACAATAGGTTAATGCCGCTTATCCGAAAGCGCGCGCGAGACGTTCAAAGAGAGGATAGGCCAGAAGACCGAAGAAATAGCCGCCAAGATGAGCCTCCCAGGCGATGCCGCCCCCGCCGCCGGCGAGAGAACCGCCAAAGACCCCAATCAGAATATTCATCACGACAATCAGCGCCGTCCAGGTCAACACCACGGGACTGAACAACGGGCTCATTTTCGCTTTTTCCGGACCAAACAAAGTGGTGCGGTTGAACGCGAAACGAACAACTGCGCCGAGAAGCCCCGAAACGCCGCCCGACGCGCCGATCATGGGTATGGAAGAGGCCGTATGCGTTGCAACAAATGCAAGCGCGCCGACAGCGCCACTCAACAGGTAAAAAGTCATGAACAGACCGGCCGCTGCGAAGGCCGAAAACGATTTGAGCGCATTGTCCGCCCCCATCCGGCGGGCGGTCGGCGTGCCGAGCGCCAGCAGCCAGAGCATGTTGAAGCCGAGATGCGCAATGCCTGCATGGAGAAACATGTGGCCGGTCAGCGGCGACAGCCAGCGCAGCACGCCTCCATTCGCCTCCGCCCCGGCCATAAAACGATCCGGAAAAACCGCGCCGGCGATCCCTACCGCCCGCGCCGTTCTGTCCGGTGAAAAAACGATGAACGCAAAAAATAAAATTGTAATGAGACAAAGCGCCAGCACGACGCCCGGCGCGTTGAACACGCGCCCGGGATTAATCTCGCCGCCGGGCCGGCGCAATTCGTAGGATTTATCCTGCATCGGCTCGTTTCGCGACAACTTTACTTTCAACTAACACCAGACCTTAACAATAAAAGCCGAACACGTCCCAAAAACAGATAAGGCCGCATCGTGATTGACAAAAATCGCGCAACCAATCGCCTCAGGCAAATCTTTGTTCACTAAACCAGCATAAGGTCTAACGGCTCAACGCCGCAATAGGTTACACGATGGTAAAACCTCCGAGCCCTCCCCCGGGCGAAACTCCCTCTCCGACACAGGACGGCGCCGAACGTCGGAAGCATGTACGCGTACAGGTTCCGCTGAAAGCCCGGTTTCTGAAGGAAAGCGGCGAGGAAGCGCGGTGCATGGTGGTGGACATTTCCGCTGGCGGCGCCCTGCTGAAAGCTAAAAACCCTCCAGCATTTGGCCAATCTGTCATCATCTACATCGATCAGCTTGGCCGTTTCGAAGGGAAGGTCACCCGCTCGGGACCGGACAAGTTCGCCGTCACGTATGAAAGCACGCGCAAGAAAACGGCGCGCACGGCGGACACGCTGACGCGCATCGTCAATCACGGCCGCCGCGGCAGCGACCGGCGCAACGATCCGCGCCTTGCTCAGGATGCGCCGGCGATGGTCTATTTCGAGGACGGACGTTCCGAAAAATGCGCCATTATGGATATCTCCCTTACCGGCGCGTCGATCGAGATCAGCCCCCGCCCGCCCCTCGGCGCCCAGCTCATATTGGGACGCATGACCGCAAAGGTCGTCCGGCGGCACGACAAGGGCGTCGGCGTGGTGTTCACCGGTTCGGCGAAAAGAATGGAAGAAATCATCCAGACGGCGTCCGATACTGAGACACCGCCTGAATTTGGCGCCCCCGTTGCACGCAGCTTCGGCAAGAAAGGCGATAACGCCTGAGAATGAGGATTGCCCATGCTCGCCGAAAACTGGTGCGTTAAAGTCGACGAAAAGGTCTACGGCCCTTACACGCCGGACCAGATGCGCAAATTCGCCCATGAGGGCCGCCTCGCCTCATGGTCGCTGATTGCGCCTGCCGGCAGCCGCGCCTGGCGCGAGGCCTCTCGCGAATCAACCTTCGCGGAATTTTTCGGCTTCGACGCCCTCTCGAACAAAAGCGCCGCCCAGCACCGTACTTTCGGAAAGCGCAACGACGATGAAGAGCAATCGCCGCCAGCCAATGACTCGACGAAAAAGCCGTCGCGCAAAAAAGAACCGCAAGCGGCGAATTTCGTCGTGGTTTTCGATGTCGTCAACGCCGCTGCAAGCCGCGTCGAAGCCGCCGTTCTCAGCCTCGGCAACGCATTCCGGCTCGCAGACAATGTATGGAGCATTACGTGCGAGCTGACGGCGGTCGGCGTGCTTAATGCGATCTCGCCTTATCTGACGCCGCGGGAATCGATTTTCGTAGTGGACGCAACTCGCGGCCGCACCGCCTGGAAAAATTATGCGCCCGAAAGCGCGTCAAAGATTTCCGCCGCCTATCTCGGCGCGCCGATAAAGCAAGCCGGTTAATTTTTCTTCAATCTTCGTTAACCGCCGAAGCTTTCACATAAAGTTCTCACTACTCTATCGGCGACGCGCCTGATCCGCGTTATAGTGAACGCGGTAACTGATTCGCGGCAGCGTCAGGCGGTGTAATGCCACTTTGCGGCAGAGGGGAACTCAAGCCTCAAAAGCTGCGCCCTTTCATCGGCGCAGATAACGCCGACGACGCTTCTTCAGTCCGTATCAGCACCAAGCTCATCATTGTCACCATGGGAGATCCGAATGGCGAAACGCTCAGCGCGTCGCGCGTCGCGACGTATGCACGAGACTGCGCATTATGAAGAGTCGGACAATGTCAGACGTCTGTTTGACGAACCAAACTGGTCGCCGCTCGACGACAATGATCGAACCCAGAAATACAGAAAGAACATTAAAGCCCAGAACGAAAGCCAGCAGCGCATGCTGGACGCTATCGACGCCGTGCCGCTGGTCTTCGCCGCCGGCGCGGCCGGCACCGGCAAGACCTATCTCGCCGTCGCGAAGGCCGTAGAGGCGCTCGAGTCTGGCGACGTGCGCCGGATCATCCTGTCGCGGCCCGCCGTCGAGGCCGGCGAAAGCCTCGGCTTCCTGCCCGGCGACATGGAAGAAAAACTGTCGCCCTATTTGCGGCCGCTCTACGATGCGCTTTGCGACCGGCTGTCCGCCAAGCGCCTCAAGGCGCTCACCGCCGAGGGCGTGATCGAGATCGCGCCGATCGCCTATATGCGCGGCCGGACGCTCAACAACGCCTATGTGGTGATCGACGAGGCCCAGAACTGCACCTACGGGCAGCTCAAGATGCTGCTGACCCGGCTCGGCTGGAACTCGACCATGGTCGTCACCGGAGACCCCGAACAAACCGATCTTCTGCCGGGCATGTCAGGCCTCAAGGAAGTCGCCGAAAAGCTTGAAGCGCTCCAGTCCGTTGAAGTCATACGGTTTACGCGCGCGGACGTTGTGCGCCATCCGCTTGTGGCGGAAATGATCGACGTCCTCTAGCCCGGTCGGGATTTTCAAACCCGCCGCCTTCGTGATAGGACCCTTCCGTCGCCGCAGGCGGCGGAAAACAGGCTAGATCATGAGTAACGGTTACGGCTTCGGCGGCGAAGAAATTAAGCAGGAATCGAGCTGGCGATATCCCATCGGGATATTTCTTGCGACGCTCGTTCTCTGCGCGATTTTCCTCTACTATTACGTCGGCCCGAGCGTCGAGGAATTTAAAGGCGACCTGCCGAGCCCGGCGATCACCGAAGAGCCGGTGTCGATCCAGATCGCCAATCACACTTTCGCGCCGGCCGCGAACTTCACGGTCTATCCCCGCGCGCGCCGGGGCGGCTCCCGCGATGAAGTCTCACTCTACGCCCTGTGGCCGAACATGACCGGTTTCACGCCGGGCAATCGCCGAGAATTCGTTGACGACGATCCGCAAACGCGCCGCATCGACATTGTCATCACCAAAAGAACGATGCCGATTACCGAGGCCGATCGCCTCGAGACGCTCTATCTGCCGAATACAGTGGACAAGCGCGGCGTCAGAACGCCCTACCAGCTCACCAAATTCGCTTTCGCCGACCGCCGGGTTAATGTTCCCACCAACGGCTATGCAGACTCGGAACTTTTTGTCGGCGCCGACGAAAACGAAAATGTTATCGCGCTCTTCTGCTTCAAGGAGCGCTCGGACATACCGAGCCCTGAATGCTGGCGCACCTATGAATATAGCGACAAGATTGAAGTGAGTTATCGTTTCAAACGCCCCTTCCTGCCGGAATGGCGGGCGATAGACGAAGCCGTCCGGAACTATGTGAAAAGCATCGACCGTTCGGCCGACGCCTCCTGACGGCGATCGCCGAAGGGGCTCAGGCCGGGTTGGCCCGGGCGCTCAGTGTCATCATCACCGCCGGCGCCAGCAGCAGACTAAAAAACGCGGCCGTCAGAAAGTATAAAAGCGCGCCGTAGCCGCCTTCCCAGACAAAACTGTGCGCCGATACGAAAAACGCACCGGCGCCGACGCCGATCATAACGGCGAAGCGGCGCACGCCGTCTCCGAGCGCATTTTCCGCAACATCGCGCGGATTGCGCCAGACATCGCCGGCGTCGCGCCAGCTGACGGTCAGATGGCCGAGCGCCGCAGCACACAAGGCGAGCGCGCCGAGCCGTTCCGGCAATCCGGGGAGCTCCAGTGAAAGCGCTGCATAAAAATATCCCGTCAGCACGGCGCCGGCGCCGAGGAGCGCCATGATCAAAATGCTGGTCTTGAGCGAAACGAAGGCGACGGCGGCTGCGAGCCAGATGAGCAGGAAGAACACTGACACGGCGACAGGGGTCGAAAAGCCGGCTTCAAAAACCGCGACGACCACCGCAACACCGGCGATCGCCGTCACTGCAACGGCTGTCGTCACGGGTAAGATCCGGCGCATCGGACGCCATGCGGCGGCGAACCACTGCCGCCTGCGATTTTCGTTGACGGCGGCCTGTTCGCTGATCGCCGCCATCGACAAGGTGCCCGTGACGGCGAAAAGCGCGGCGACCATGGCGGCGCTGGCCATGGTGACGCCCGCCCAAAGTACATTCCACTGAACCGATCCAAAATTCGCATTGAAGGTTTGCACGCCGAAAAAGGCCGCGACCGCCAGTAATGAGAACGCCGCCGTCGCAACCGCGCTATGCCCCGCCGCCGCACAAGCGTGTTTGTGCGGCTCGCCCGCTGAAAAAAATCTGGCGAAGTCTGCGCCGACGCTGACCCCGGTCCCTGCGCCAAGAGCGAGCGCCAGAGAAACGGCGAGCGCGCCCTCTTTTGTCCCCCATACGGCCTCAAGCGTCAGATAACCGGCGCCGCCGGCGACCCCGAGGACGGCGGCAAGGGGAGCAGCGGCGGAGAGCCGCGCCGTGTTGGCCGTAATCGGCGCAAGCGCCAGCAAAAACGCGGTCAATCCCATGGCGGCGAGCGTCAATGTATAAGGCGGAGCCGAAACACCGGTCAGCGAGGCGACGCGTCCAGCGTCGGCGGCGACAAGCACGCCGCCGATTGCGAAAATGACGGCGAATAGAATAACGCGGCGTAAGGGCTGGCGCGGCCGCATCGCGACAAGCGTCATCGGCAACGCAATGACGTAAAGCGCGTTCACGACATATTCGAGTATCAATCCGGCGACGCCCGGCTCAGCCCGTCTTAAACCCGCCGCGCAAAGCGAAATCAGCCCGGCTGACAGGATGGACATTGCAAGCACCGGCCGGTGCGCGGCGATCTTGCCGACAATGCCCGCGGGCGCCCCCGACAAGGCGACCGCCGCTAATTCGCAAGGCGTTCTGGAAGGTCAATTTCCAGGATCGCCATATTGAAGTCGTAGGACACGTCGCCGTCTTCATCGTCTCGGAAAATCACGCCGATGAACTCCTCGCCGAGATATACCTCCGCCGAGTCGTCCTTGTTCGCGCGCCCGCGCACTGTCAGATTCTCAAGCGAGAATTTGGCGCACAGATACTGCTGCAAGCGGGCGATTTCTGTTGGATCCATGACGTATTGTCCCTTTTTGCAACTCCCGTCATAACCATATCCGGCGTGGGCGCCAACCTCGCCTCCCTGCCTGTTTCAGGCGTGCGGAGGAAGGTCGCGGCTGACGGATATGCTTGGAGAACGAACTCATGCGGATAGCGGTTTTACCGGTTTTACTTGTCTCTGCGGCGTTGGCGAGCGGTTGCGGCAATGACAAGGCGTCACATCATGAGGCCAAAACGGCCTGCGCGGGCGAAGGGATCGTCGTCAGTGACGCCTGGGTGCGCGCCGCGCCAGCCGGCCGGCCGATGAGCGCGGGCTATTTGACGCTCTGTAACGGCGGCGAAACCACGGCGGCGCTGACCGGCGCCCTGTTCGGCGGCGCTGCAAATGTCGAACTGCACGCCAGCTCTCTGGACGAGAACGGGGTTGCATCGATGACGCCGCTTGCCTCGCTCCCGGTTCCGGTCGGCGGCGAAGCGAGCATGGCGCCCGGCGGCGCTCATATCATGCTGATCGGCCTCACCGCCCCGCTCGAAGCGGGCGAGACCGTCGAAATGACCCTCGAATTTGAAAACGCGCCGCCGCAAACCGTCAGTTTCGAGGTTCGCGACGCAGCGCCGGGCGGCCATCACTGATAGCGCTTACTCGAAGCGGTTGCGATCGCGGAAAGTGACGATCTGCAATTTGTCCTCGCCGACATGGTCGCGAATCGTTTTGTCGAGATCGATGACGTAGAAGCGGCTCCATTCGTTCGACTCAAGCACGCTGAACATCATGCCTGTCGCGCGCGCCATGATCGCCCATGTGGCGACAACATAGGCGAACGCGCTCACGCTATAGGCGGTCAGCGCCGGCGTTGTCGCCCCTGAAACAGCGAGCCAGGCGCCGACGCCGGCAAGTCCCAGGATGGAAAAGAACAGGCCCGAAACCCAGTAGAGCGTCGTGTTGCGACGCATCTGGTAGAACTTGTTGCGCAGCATGGTTTCGCACAGAAACAGACGCGTTGCGAACCAGTGGTAAGCGAGCGTCCATGAACCGGCTTCATCGCGCAGGGCGTCGCGTTCGGCCATGCGCTTGTCGCGTTCGACATTCAGCGCCCGCCTCTTGGCGACCTGAAAATTATTGTTGATGCGCGCGAATTTCGACGTGACGTAATTGTCGAGATTCAAAAGGTTTCGCTGCTGCACTACCTTATAGGGCCAGCTATAGACCAAGAACGCCAGAAACATCGCAATCGCCGCCGCCGCTCCGTAGAGCGCGCCCGATTGCGCGAACTGGTTTTCCAGGCCGGGCGCCTGAAAACGCGGCGCCCAGTAGGACGCCGCCGCAAACACCGCCAGACCGATCACCGGCGCCCAACCAAGCATCAGCGCGCGCGTATTGTCGTTGAGGGTGCGCCTGAACAGGGTCGAGACATCGATGAACCGCTTGTCGATACTGTCGGCGTCATAGCCGAGCGCGGAAGCGAGATAGTGTTCCTCGATCTCCTCATAGAAAAAGTCGCCGCGCGGAAACAGCGTGAAATTGAAATTATAAAATCGTTTCGACTGCTCAGCATAATTGTCAGCCTGTTCAAGGGTCAGGTCCGACGCCGCTTTTTCCGTCAGGCGCGGACGCGGCAGTTGTTTGAACATCGCCGCTTCTATGCCGCTGGGCGGTTCTTCGCGATATTCATTATCAAGAATGTCCGCTGCTGCGACTTTCGCCAGGGCGCCGGCGCCCGATTTCGCAGCCGCCCCCGCCGCGGAGGCCCCGTTGCGGCCGCCGTTTTTTACGCCAACCCGCGCGCCGCGCCGAAAGATTTTGAAAAACGCCCTGAAGGGCCCTGTCGCCAAACGTCCAAGATTGCTCGACATCTTCAGCCCTCCTTCTGTTTTTAGATGAGATGGGAAGCAATCTGATGAAAACAAGAAGACCGCCCATATGAGTCTGCGAATTTCGCAAAAACTTCATACGCTTATTCGCGATTGCAGCGAAAATATTGAACAAGACAACAGTGCGTTCAGTGTTCGTTGTTCATCGCTTTTTCGTGTGGCGGCGAATGCTTTCCCGGCGCGAGAAACACGGCTAGCGTGAGGGAATGAAATACAGCGCCCTTCGAAAAGCTGCGTTCGCCTGTACGGCGTGCGTAACGCTCACAACACCCGCCTTCGCATCCGACGCCTGTTCAACGGTTTCCGTCACAACCGCCGCCAACGTCACTGTCTCAGACGGGAAGACTTACACGGCGCGCTCGCATTTCCAGACGAAAGATACAGCCGCACTATCCATCATTGACGATGCGGAAAGCTTCCATGCTGTTGAGGGGCCGAACGCCTGGATACGAAACGCAGACGGTGAAACGCTGGCGCCGGAAGCTACAAAATCCTTCGCTCTCGGCCATCAGTTTCATGCGCTCCTGCTTCGCTTCGAGGATATCGTCTCGAATATCGAGCCGTTCGAGAATATCGACTTCAATGGCGGCCCGGGCGGCGGGGAAAAGGGCGACCTTCCCTTTGGCGGCGTCGTCATGCGGTTCGCCGGCGAAGACGGCGCATTTCAGGGCTTGCGATTCCTGTTTCCGGAAACGGCGCCGATCGATGTCACGTTCCACGACTGGCGCAGGACGAATAAACTGATGGCACCCTTTCACATTCGCATCGACGACCAGCAACGAGTCTTCGATTATCGTTACACGGATGTCGCCATCAAAGACCGCGCGCCCACATGGTTTTTCGACAAAATCGATGCCCCCGACCTTGCACCGGTCCAAATTCACCGCCTGCACCGTAAGCTCCTCGCCGCGCACTGCCTCGGTGATGCCGGCATGATGGGTGATCTGACTGCGCCTGAAATCACCGTCGTCAGCCGCGGCGGCCTCTTTGCGTCAAGCGATCGGGAAACCCGTGAGCGGTTTAAAGAGGTCTTCGGAAGAAGCGACTATCAGCGCTATGTCGACCTCAAATCGCCGGTGATCGAAGTAGCCGAAAGCGGCGATATCGGCTGGGCGGCGGTCAATGTCCTCGCCGCCGGGGAGGACAAGGAAAGCGGCGCGCCGTTTGAGATGGAATGGGCCTGGGTGATGCTTGTTCGCAAGATCGACGGCGTTTGGTTGAACGCCGGCAACGCTTCCAACATGAAACCGCAATAATTTGCAGCCCCGTCTTTGACGGCGGAGCAGGTTTGAGTAGAACCCCGCCGTCATGCTTCATATTAACGACCTGACCTACCGTATCGGAAACCGCCTCCTGTTCGATCAGGCGACGGCGGCGATCGCCGGCGGCTGGAAGGTCGGCTTTATCGGCCGCAACGGTTCGGGCAAGTCGACGCTCTTGAAAATGATCAAGGGCGAAACCTATGCCGGCGGCGAGGAAATCTCCCTGCGCAAAGGCGCCCGGCTCGGGGGCGTCGATCAGGAAGCCCCGGCGAGCGAAAAAAGCCTGCTTGAAACCGTTCTTGAACAGGACCGCGAACGCGCGGCGCTGATCGCCGAGGCGGAAACGGCGAGCGACCCGCACCGCATCGCGGAAATCCAGATACGGCTCGCCGATATCGACGCCCACTCGGCGGAGGCGCGCGCCGGATCCATTCTTTCCGGTCTCGGGTTTTCAGCCCATGACCAGCAGCGCCCCTGCTCGGAATTCTCCGGCGGCTGGCGCATGCGGGTTGCGCTCGCCGGCGTACTCTTCGCCGCGCCGGACCTGCTCCTGCTCGACGAGCCGACCAACTATCTCGATCTGGAAGGGGTGATCTGGCTTGAGAACTATCTGCGGCGCTATCCCTATACGACGCTGATCGTCAGCCACGACCGCGATTTATTGAACAACGCCGTCACGCATATTCTGGCGCTCGAGGGCGGCAAGCTTTCGGTGCATCCGGGAACTTACGACGAATATGAACGCCGGCGCGCAGAGGCGCGGGCTCACGCCGCCTCGTTCAATGCAAGGCAGGAAGCGCGCCGGCGGCACATGCAGGCCTTTGTCGATCGCTTCCGCTACAAGGCGTCGAAGGCGAAGCAGGCCCAGAGCCGGCTCAAAATGCTTGAGAAGCTGGAGACCGCAGCCGAGCCGATTTCGGAACGGACGCTCCCCTTTCACTTCCCGAACCCGAAACCGATGGCGCCGCCGATAGTACGCGTCGTCGAAGCCGATCTCGGTTACGAGGAAGGAAAACCGGTTCTTAAAAAGGTCAGCTTGCGTCTCGATCAGGACGACCGCATCGCCATCCTCGGACCGAACGGCGAAGGCAAGTCGACTCTGGTCAAGGCGATTTCCGGCCGCATTCCGCCTCTTGAGGGCAATGTCTACAAGCACAAGAAACTGCAGATCGCTTATTTCGCCCAGCATCAGGTCGACGAGTTAAAACCGAAAAACTCCGCCTATGATCATGTGCGTGAACTCATCCCCGACGCCACTGAAGCCGAAACCCGTTCGGCAACCGCCCGGCTCGGCTTCGGCCCCGACAAGGCGGATACGGCGGTCGAAAAACTTTCCGGCGGGGAGAAAGCGCGGCTCCTGCTCGGCCTTATCACCTTTCACGGCGCGCACCTGCTGATCCTCGACGAACCGACCAACCATCTCGACATTCACTCCCGCGAGGCGCTGATCGACGCGCTTAATGACTTTCAGGGCGCGGTGCTGCTGATCACCCATGACGCGCACCTCGCCGCCACGGTCGCCGACCGTTTGTGGCTGGTGAAAGACGGCGCGGCCGCGCCTTATGACGGCGACCTTGCGGACTATCGCGAGCTTGTGGTCGCCGCGAACAAGACCCCCTCCGCGAAAAACGGCGAAAAACCAACGGATCACAAGCAGATCTCTCGCAAATCCGCGGCCGAAGCGCGCGAGGCGCTGGCGCCGCTCAAAAAATCCGCGGAGGCCGCTGAAGCCCGGGTCGATCAGCTGAACGCGACGCTTTCGCGCCTCGACGAAGCGCTCGCCGAACCGGGGCTATACGAGAAGAATCTTGCGCGCGCGACCAAGCTGCAGAAGGAACGCGCCGCCCTTGTCGCCGCTATCCATCAGGCTGAAGAGACCTGGATTGCTGTGCTCGAAAAATACGAGCAGGCGAAGGCTGCTACTAACTAACCGCTGCCGAAGCCAGGTGTCATTGCCGGGTTTATCCGGGCGATCCAGCGTCTATTGTATACCGGACTGGATGCCCGGAATAAATCCGGGCATGACATGCCTGTGAGATGAATGCGCGAAATGCGACAAGGACAGCAAATGAAAAAAGCCGCCGACTGTCAGACCATGAACGAAGTGCGCGCTGAAATCGATCGCGTGGACGCCGCGCTTGTCGACCTTCTCGCCGAGCGCTGGACCTATGTGGACCGCGCCTGGGTGTTCAAGCGCTCGCCGGAAGAAGCCTCAGTCCCGTGGCGCAACCGGGAAGTGATCGAAAAAGTCCGCGCCCGCGCCGACGAAATGGGTATGCCGGCTGAAATGGCCGAAGCGCTGTGGCGGCTGATCATCGGCTGGGGCATCCAGTATGAAGAAGAGCGCCTGAGAGAAGAATGAGCCGGCCCGACATCAATCCCGCCATCGGCGCGATGCTGAGGAATGCGAGCGACTGGCTAGCCCATGAACATTCCCTGTTTCGCACGCTGAATTTCGAACCCTTGCTGGTCGGCAAAGGCAAGCTCAGCGTCGCTGTCGATCTCCCCGCCGGCTTCACCGGCGCTGGCGGCGTCATTCATGGCGGGTTGATGACGATCATCATGGATTCGATTTTCGGCTTCACGGTTTTCACGGCGCTCGATCAGCTCAAACCCATCGCGACCATCAACCTGCGCGTCGACTATATCGCCGACGCCGCCCCGGGCGAGCGCGTGGTCTGCGCCGGGGAATGCATCACGATACGAGATGAGGTCGCGTATGTTTCGGGCGACTTGAAAACGCAATCGACAAACAAGCTTATTGCGACCGGCTCCGGCGCCTTCATGGTCGGCACGCGCGGCCTGAAGAAGGAATCACGGCTATGAGCGGCGCGGAACCGACCCTCATCGCCTCCCCGATAGCGGAGTGGCTTGGTTTTTCCATGGAAGAAACCGACCAAGGCGCCCTTTATCGTCTGTCCTTCGACGAAAAACATATCGGAAACCCGATGATCCGCGCGCTCCATGGCGGCGTCATCGCGGCTTTCCTCGAATTCTGCTCACAGTGCGCGCTCGCGGCGAAGCTCGAGCCCGGCGCAACGCTGAAAACCGTCAATGTGGATATCGACTATCTCGCCAGCTCCAGGGCGCAGGACATGACCGCCCGCGCAACCATCCTGCGCCTCGGGCGGCGCATCGCCTTTGTCGAGGCGACCGGCTGGCAGGAGGATGAGGCCCGCCCGGTCGCCAAGGCGCGATGCCGGCTGCGGATCGGCGAATAAAAAAATTGCGCAGACCTCTGGCGCAGCGGGCTTGCGCCGCCAATATGCGGCGGCGCTGCGGATAGTCCGCACGGGGACTTTAACTCGAGATGTATCTGCTTTTTATCGCCGTCGGCCTTATTCTCCTCACCCTGGGAGCGGAACTTCTGATCGCGGGAGCGACCGCGCTCGCCCGCCGTCTCGGCCTGTCCGAGTTGCTGATCGGCCTCACCCTGGTCGGTTTCGGCACTTCAACGCCGGAGCTGGTTTCGAGCATCGAGGCTGCGCTTTCGGGCGCGCCCGGCATCGCCGTGGGCAACGTCGTCGGCTCCAACATCGCCAACATTCTCCTCATTCTCGGCCTCTCGGCGGCGATAGCGCCGGTGATCGTCGAACCGAAAGCCTTTCGCCGCGACGCCTTCGCCCTGGCCGGCGCAACGGCGCTCGCCATCGCTGTTTCTTCCGGCGGCGAAATCGGGCGGCTTTCGGGCGCGCTCTTCCTGACAGCGCTCGCCGTTTATATCGCTTACGCCTATCTGACCGACGCCAATGCGCCGGCCGCGCCCGAAACCTTGCGGCGCGAAAGCGAGGCCGCAGCGTTGCCGGCG
Organism: uncultured Parvularculaceae bacterium; assembly: GCA_913055785.1. Lineage (GTDB taxonomy): Bacteria > Pseudomonadota > Alphaproteobacteria > Caulobacterales > Parvularculaceae > Hyphococcus. The sequence continues at coordinate 15,898 of CAJXLJ010000002.1, forward strand.
CCCGCCTCGCCTGCGCTGGCGCGAGCGCTGATTCAAACGGTTCTCGGATTTTTCCTGCTGGCTGTCGGCGCCAAATTGCTGGTCGGCGGCGCGATCACGGCGGCGTCGAATTTGGGTGTTTCGGAAACCCTTATCGGCCTCACCGTCGTCGCTGTCGGCACCTCGCTTCCGGAACTGTTCACCTCGGTGAGAGCGGCGATGCGCGGCAGAAGCGCCCTCGCCTTAGGCAATGTGGTTGGCTCGAACCTTTACAACATTCTCGGCATCCTCGGCGCGACCGCGCTTGTCAAACCGGTCAGCGTTTCAGGTCAGATCGTTGCGTTTGACAATTGGGTGATGGCGGCGGCGACAGCGGCGATGATTGTCTTCGCCTTCAGCGGAGGCCGGGTCGCTCGCTGGGAAGGCGCATTGCTTCTGGCCGCCTACGCCGCCTATCTCGGCTGGCTCGCCTTCATGGCGTGAGCCCCGCAGCGCAGCCCGCGCAATGCGTCGCCGTCGGGTTGATGTCGAGGCGCTTCAGGGCAATCCCTTCGCCGCATTCGGCGCACCAGCCGAACTCGCCATCCTCAATACGGACAAGCGCCGCGCCAATCCTTTTAAGTTCGTTCTCCCGCCGCGCTTGCTGCGCATTCGCCATCGCCTGCTGCTGCAAGGCGTCCTGACGCGACAGCCTTCCCACCGATTGCTGGTCAAGTTCAACCGGCTTGCGCGCCTCTGATGACCCGGCGGACAAGGCGTTCAATTCCTGCCGCCGCGCTTCAAGGATCGCCCTGAAACGCGCCGCTTGCCGTTCGTCCATAATGTCAGCCCTGACCCTGTTTTTCCCACCGCCCTTGCGGCGACTGTTTCCAGTATGTGGCGTCATGACCAGCCGATTTTGACGCCGTCCAGAACCGGCGCGCATCGGCGACCGCATCTTCATCGCGGCCGTCGAAAATCATGACGCAGCGTTCAAGATCATTGAGCGCCGCTGGATCGGCCGACGCTCCATCCACGAGGAACAGTATTTGCGGCGCGTTCGGCGCTTCGTCGTCGTCGGTAATCCAGACCGGCTGGCCAGCCCCGTCGCCGCTGGCCCCGTGCGGAAGGAAGCTCTCGTCCCGGTATGTCCACAGGTGACTATCAAGCGCTTCAACGCGTTCGCGCGAACTCGCCCGCACAACCGCCCGCCAGCCGCGTTCCAGGGTTTTCTCGAGCAGGCCCGGCAAGACCTGATCAAGCGACGCGCTTTCGAGATGATAAAACAGGACTTCGGTCATGCCCCAGCCTAACACCTGCCGCGCGAATTTGCGACGGCCCGCAGGGCTCAACCCTTGCCAATTAAGCTGCGGTTGCCGCCAACTGACGCAAACGGGTTTTCAATTCCTCAAGGGCGAGCTCATACACAAGCTCGGCGGGGAAATCCTCTCCTGCAAGCTTGGCCCTCGCCTTCACCCGCCGCCACACTGATTCATCGCGGATGGCGCTGAGAAAGTCATGACCGCGCCAGGTGATGGAATGCGGTATCCAGAACGCCCGTGTATTGAACCCTTGCCTTTGAATGGCGTGGATAAACCCGGCTTCCTGCAATAGCCGCACATGATGCGAAATATGCAGCTCGTCCACGTCCGCAAAATTTAGATCGATCGAGGCCGGTTCGTCATCCTGGCTGACTTCAATAGCGAACAGAATGCGACGGATGAGATCCAGATTACGTTTCATGAATGACGCCTCCCTGCTGAATCTGCAGCTGCTGGAATTCAGTTAATTCTCAGGAAAGTTAGTGACGATCTGTTAACAAACAGTCACGGCCAGCCGCGTCGATTATTCATCGGGCACGACAAGTCCGGTCTCGAACCCGTCGATGCTCACCATGTTTTTCTGGCGCTGATATTCCCTGACGCCCTCTTGCCCTTTCGCCTGGGCGCCCTGTTTCAGGATCGGCCGCTCCTGCACCATCTCCATCTGAGGGACGGCGTATCCGCAACTGGTTTGAAGATTATCGATATCGATAAAGATGAGCTGCCTGACGCCGGCGATCTCCGGAAACTTGCCGATATGCACCGCAAACGCATCAGAGCCCGCCGCAGCGACGCGCCCGTGACCGTAAAGCCGCATGATCAGCGGCTTTTTCTCGAAGCTGTTGAACATGACGGTGATGCGTCCGTCATGTTTGAGATGCGCCGCCGTTTCATTGCCGCTCCCAGTGAGATCGAGATAGGCGCAGGTTTTCGGATCGATGACGCGGAACGTGTCATAACCTTTCGGCGAGACATTAATCCGGCCGCTCGATGCGGCGGTCGCAACAAAAAACATCGGCTGGCGTTCGATGAACGCGATGTGTTCGGGTGATAATTGATCGAAAAAGTCAGCCATGACCCTCTCAGCGATGCAGTGTCAGCCTTCGAAATTCTCCCGCACGAACTGGTCGAGCAGGCGCACGCCATAGCCCGAACCGCCTTTCGGGATCGTCGGTTTGTCTTTTTCGTTCCAGGCCATGCCAGCGATGTCGAGATGCGCCCAAGGTACGCCGTCCTGAATAAACCGTCCGAGGAAAGCTGCAGCGGTAGACGAACCGCCGCCCTTACCGCCGATATTCTGCATATCGGCGATGTCCGACTTGATCATTTCGTCATGGGCCTTGGTGAGCGGCATGCGCCACAAAAGATCCCCGACCTCCTCGCCGGCCTTCTCGAGCTGTTTGGAAAGCTTGTCGTCCTTGGTGAACATGCCCGCAAACTCATGCGCCAGGGAAATAATGATGGCCCCGGTAAGGGTCGCCAGATCGATGACGGCTTTCGGCTTGTAGGTTTCCTGCGTCCACCACAGCGCATCGGCGAGAACCAGACGGCCTTCCGCATCGGTGTTCAGGACCTCGATCGTCTGCCCGGACATCGACTTGACGACGTCGCCGGGCCGCTGCGCCTTGCCGTCGGGCATGTTTTCGACAAGCCCGATCACGCCGACCACATTGGCCTTGGCCTTGCGGCCAGCGAGCGCGGCGATCGCTCCCGTGACGGCGCCGGCGCCGCCCATATCCCATTTCATGTCACCCATGCCCGGGGCAGGCTTAAGCGAAATACCGCCAGTGTCGAAAGTCACGCCCTTGCCGACAAATGCGACGGGCGCATCGCCCTTCTTGCCGCCCATCCATTCCATGGCGACCAGCTTGCTTTCCCGATCTGACCCGTGACCTACGCCGAGCAGCGAGCCCATGCCGAGCTTTTTCATCTGCGCTTCGCCGAGCACTGTCACCTTGACCCCGAGATCTGCGAGTTTCTGACAGCGCTTTGCGAAACTGTCCGGATAAAGAACATTCGCCGGTTCGGAAACGAGATCGCGCGTCAGGAATACGCCGTCGCCGATTTTTTCATGTACGGCGTACGCCGCCTTGGCGCCGGCCGCCGGCGTGTAGACAGCGATCTTGGCGAGGACCGGCTTTTCTTCCTGTTCCTCCTTGGTGCGGTACTTGTCGAACCGATAAGTCCGCATCCGCGCCCCATGGGCGATCCGCGCTGCAAGTTCGCCATCGTCGACCTTCTTGGCCGAAAATCCGTCAAGCGCGAACAGCGCCGCCTTGTCTCTGGTGACGAGCAGCCGCGCCGTCGCGGCGCCGCCGAGCGCCTCAGCGTCAAGGGCCCCGAAATCCTTCGATGCTCCGGCGCCGACAACAATGACGCGGGCGTTGCTTACGCCCGCAGGCGAAACGATCTCCAGAAGCTTGCCCTTTTTCGCCTTGAAATCCGCCGCCTTGAGGGCGCGCGTCAAAGCGCCGCCGGTCTTTTCATCGACCGCATCGAACGCCTTCGGCTTCTTGCCGTCCTCGAAAAGCGGAATGACAATCGCGCCGCTTTTGGCTAGAGCGGCTGCGGAGAAAGTTACTTGCATGAACGCCTCGTTATTTCATGTTGCGTCCCCGGCGGATCAGGCGGGCGCTTTCGAGCCGGAGACGAGCTGTGGTAGGGCCCTGCCGGGAGGGATTAGACTAGAAGCCTTGCTGAATAAGGGAATATCGCCCGGTTGAACAGCCTCGATCAATATATTCTCCGTCAGTGCATCACGCCGCTTATCCTTATCCTCATCGTCATCACGGCAATCGTCTGGATGACGCAGAGCCTGCAGCGTATCGATATTATTGTCGAATACGGCCAGGGGCTGGGCGTCTTTCTGCTGCTGTCCGCCCTGATCGTCCCCAGCCTTCTGGCGCTGATCATCCCCTTCGCCCTGTTCGGCGCCTGCATATTCACGCTGCACCGGCTCCATACAGACAGTGAGATCGCTGTCATGTTCGCCGCCGGGGTCAGCCGGTGGCGGCTCGCTGCGCCGCTGCTGCTGATCACGAGCTTCGGGGCGCTCGCCACATACTATGTCAATGTCGATCTGATGCCCCGGAGCAATCGAATTATTAAGGAGACGGTGGCCAATATCCGCGCCGACCTGGCGAGTTCCGTCATCAAGGCGGGCGAGTTTACGACTTTCGCCGACGGATTCACCATCTATGTGGACGACGCGCACGCCGGCGGGTTGTTTCTGGGATTGCTGGTCAACGATTATAGAAATCCGAAAGATCCCAAAACCTATATGGCCGAGCGCGCCGTCATTCAGGACACGCCTCAGGGGCCCATGCTGTTTCTCAAGAAAGGCAATATCCAGCGCCTCTCCGAAGAATCGCGCGAAGTCGACTTTCTTCGATTCGAGGAACTGGCGATCAATATCGCCAGCCTGCAGCAACAACGGGGCGGTTATGTGCTTGAGGTCGCCGAACGATATCCGAGCGAACTCCTCAATCCTGACCTTACCCAGCCTTATGACAACGCAAACGCCGGCAAGCTGATCGCCGAGGGGCACGCCCGGTTTGCAAGCCCCCTCTACGCCTTCGCCTATGTCATGGTCGGCCTTTACGCGATGATCGGCGGACCATACAGTCGGCGCGGCTATCTGGCCCGGGCGGTCGGCGCAGGCGCGGTGATCTTCGGCGTGCGGGTGCTAGGGTTTGTCGCTCAGGGCATGGCGGAAGGCACCGCCGCATACTGGACGGTCTACGCCGTTCCCGGCGCCGTACTCGTACTTTTCACACTGTTGCTATTCGGGCCGAAGCTTCCCCGGCGGCGGAAGGAGCCCGTCTGATGCCGCCAAAGACCCTCTTCCGCTATATTGCGGCTCAAACAGTCATGACGCTTGGCGGGCTGATCGTAATGATGTCAGTTCTTATCATGCTTGTTGATCTCATCGAGAATATGAGATTTGTCGGCAAGCTGCGCGACGGCACGTTCAGTCTCGCCGTGACATTGACGCTGCTGCGGCTCCCGTCGGTCGTGCAGGCGCTGACACCCTTCACCTTTCTCTTCGGGTCGATCTGGATGTTCTACCAGTTGAACCGGCGCTCTGAAATCGCCGTCATGCGCTCGGCCGGCCTGTCGATCTGGCGGCTTCTCGGCCCGCCGACGCTGATATCCGCGATTACCGGGGTTCTGATCATCACCGCGATCGACCCTCTGTCTTCAACCCTTCTTTCCTATGCAGAGCAGATCAAGGCCGCCAAGCGCGGCAACGCCCAGAACCTTGTCCGTATTTTTGATGACGGCATGTGGCTGCGCCAGCGCGACGCGACCATGCAGATCATCATCAACGCAAAGAATCTCGACCGTGAGCAGGCGGCGCTCAAAGAAGTGACCGTCTGGCGATTCGGACCTGAGAATACCTTCCTCGAACGCATTGACGCCGAGGAAGCGGTGCTTTCCGGGCGCACTATGGAAATGCGCGAAGCGCGGCTGGCGTCGATCAGCGACCAGAACACAAGACGCACGCCGCTATACGCCATCCGCACCACCCTCACCGCCGAAAACCTGCGCGAGCGGCTGGTCCAGCCTGAGACCATATCGCTCTGGGAACTGCCAGAGTTCATCCTCCTCGCCGAGGCGGCGGGCCTGCCGTCCGCAAAATATCACCTGCGGTTTCACGACCTCTGCGCGACCCCCTTAAAGCTCCTCGCCATGGTGCTGATCGCAGCGGCTTTTTCCCTGCGCCCGGCTCGATCCGGCGGCGCGCTTTATCTCGGCCTGATATCGATCGGCGCCGGATTTCTGCTCTATATTCTGACCGAGATTTCGAACGCGTTCGGCGAATCAGAGCTCGCGCCCGCCGCGCTCGCCGCATGGACGCCGGCGGTTGCGGCGGCCATTGCCGCCATCACGATCCTGCTGCATTTTGAGGAGGGCTAATCTCCGCCTCTGCGTGAGGTTCGGCTGGACCTCGCCATGGTCCTCATCTAACTGTAATAGCGCGAAGAAATTCCGATTCGGATGTGTCAGGGAGTCGTCTTGCATCGCAATCGCCGCATAGCGCGACTGTGGATCACCACTGTTTTAGCGAACGTTGGGGCGGCGTATCCTCTCCACGTATGGGCGACTGCGCCGGATTCTCAAAAACCATCGCGCGACGAACCGGACCTGATCGCCGCAGAAGCGGACAATGAGAGCCAGGTCCTGTTCGAGGCCGACACCGTCACCCGCGAAACGGATGAAGGCGCAATTGTTGCGGAAGGCGATGTTCGGGCGTATTTCGGCGAGCGTTATCTTCGCGCTGACCGGCTGACCTACGATCCCTCGACGGACGTTGTCACCGCCGAAGGCAATGTTTCGATCACCGATGAGAATATGGAGACGCTGTTCGCCGGCAGCGTCGTTCTTTCCGGCGACCTGCGCGACGGCATCGTCGAGAATTTCAGCGCGCTTCTCCAAGAGAATGTGCGCATCGCCGCCGCAAACGCCATACAGGAACAGGGCGCGCGCACCAGGCTCAACAACGCCGTCTATACTGCGTGCAATGTCTGCAACGAGAACGGCGAAGGCAAAACGCCGACATGGCGGATCAAGTCGCTCCGCGTGACGCGCGATCTTGAACGGAAGGTCGTGCGGTTTCACCACGCCTTTCTCGAACTCAAGGGCGTGCCTATCCTCTATACGCCCTATCTTCAAGGACCCGATCCTTCGGTTGAGCGCCAGTCCGGCTTTCTAACGCCCAATATCGGCGCATCGAGCCGTCTTGGGTTCAATTTCGAGCTTCCCTACTACCTCGCGATCTCGAATTCGCAGGACGCAACCTTTCACCCCAAATACACCGCCGAAGACGGCGTTCTCTGGCAGGGCGAATACCGCATCCGCGGCGAACGCGGCTATCATGTGCTTGCAGGCGGGGTTATCGATTTCGACAACACAGCGCCGAAAAACATACCTCCTGACGGGGAACCATTACTTCCCGGCGTGCGCTGGCATTATTTCGGCCGCGGTTACCGGGATATCGGCGATCACTGGCGGGTCAGCTACGATTTCGAACGGGTCTCGGACAGAACCTATCTGCGGCGGTACGACGTCAGACGGCAAGGCGATTTGCGCCAAGCGCTCAATCGCGGCAGCACCAACCAGCTCCGCAGCAACGCCCGGGTCGCCTGGGAAAGCGGCGACTCGCGGCTCACTTTCGATACTTATCTTTTTCAGGGCCTGCGCGCGCAGGACGATACGGCGACAACGCCTTACATCCTGCCGTTGATCGACTTCAAACACGACGTTCAAACGAAAATCGCCGGCGGCGATCTTTCCGTCGGGGCCAATATCGCATCGGTCTATCGCACGGGCGGCGCAGACTCCCAGCGGTTTACCGGTGTCGTAAACTGGAACCGCGACATCATCACAAGACGCGGCCATCGTTTCCGCCTCTTCACCGAATTGCGCAGCGACGCCTATTTCTTTCAGGACATCGATCAGGGCACAGAAATCTATGCGGGTCTGACCGGCGCGAAGAGCGACTCAATGGTTCGCTTCGCGCCGACAGTCGGACTTGAATGGTCTTATCCGGTGGCCCGTCATTTCGGCGACGTGCGCGTCTTCCTAGAACCGCGCGTCCAACTCGTCGCCAGCCCGACCAATGTCGAGGACGCGATCTTCAATGAAGACTCGCAAAGCATCGAGTTCGACTATGCGGGTCTTTTCGACTTCAACAAAGCCACAGGGTATGACGCTTTCGAGGACGGTCAGCGCATGAATGTGGGCGTCGCCGCGGCGGCCGAATGGTCGAGCGGTTTTACGATCGAGGGATCGATCGGCCAGCAGTTTCGAGCGCAGACGACTGACGCTTTCGTCCTGTCATCCGGAATCGGCGAGCGATCATCTGATATCGTCGGCAGCCTCAATGTCAGCTACGGCTCCAAATTCGGCGTTGAGAACCGGTTCCGCCTGGACAATGAGAGCGGCAGAATTCAACGCGCTGAATCACTGGCGTTTCTCAATCTCGGCCCGGTGAAATCCAATCTCAGCTATGTGCGGCTCATCGAGGCGGATGTCGTAGACCGGCGGGAGGAACTGACGGCCCGGGCGTCCGTGAAAGTCGCTCGACACTGGTCGGTAGGCGGCGCATGGCGCGTCAATCTCAATGATCAGGAAAAGCTGATGGAAGACCCGACGGCCAGCCGCTTCAGCACCATTACTCAGGATTTCAACGTAACCTATACCGATGAATGCTCCACCTTCGGGATCACCTATCGCCGCGACCGCACGCGCGACACCAACCTCCCCCCGGACAACGCCGTGCTTTTGACCTTCACCCTCAACACCCTCGTCCAGTGACGCTTGCACGGAAGCGAATATGTTCTATTTTCCGGATCGTCGCTTCGGCGGCGCTGGGGCGGCGAGGAACGAACAGACAGTCCATGAAACGCTGTCCAACAAGTAGACCGGTATGACTTTGAAAAACATTCTCCCAATAATTTCAGCAATTTGCTGTTCTTTTTTCATCGGCAGCCAGAGCTTTGCGCAGGCGGTCAGCGATGCCGACCAGGTGATCGCACGATCCGGCGTGCCGAAGGAAGCGGTCGCCGCCGTCGTTAACGACAAGGTCGTCACCACCTATGACGTGCGCCAGCGCATGCGGCTGAAAATCATCTCGGCACAAGGCCAAATCCCGCTTGAGGCGATGCCGCAGGTCCAGCAGCAGGCGTTGCGCGAGCTCGTCGAGGAGCAGCTCAAGCTTCAGGAAACGACCTCCTATGAGGTCAAAATCACCGACAACGAAGTCAACGCCGAACTCGCCTACATGGCGGCGCAATCAAACCTTCAACCTGAAGAACTAACCGCGGTGCTGGCCTCCCAGGGCGTTTCTGTCGACACTCTTAAACAGCAGATCAAGGCGAGCATCGCCTGGCCGCAACTCGTACAAGGACGTTATCGCGACCGCATTCGGGTCAGCCCCGAAGAAGTCGAAGATACGCTTAAGCGGATGCGTGAGGATGCAAGCCAGGAGCAATACCGCGTTTCGGAAATCTGCATTCCCGTGGACGATCCGTCAAAAGCCCAGCAATATTACGAAGGCTCTCTTCAGTTGATCGAACAAATGCGCCGCGGCGTACCGTTTTCGGTCGTCGCGCAACAATTTTCCGCCTGCACGACGGCGGCGGTTGGCGGCGACATGGGCTGGGTGCGCGCGGGCGAACTTGACGCGGAACTCGACCAGGCGATCCGCGACCTGCCCCCGGGCTCGGTGACGAACCCGATCCCGTCGCAAGGCGCTTTCATAATCCTCGCGGTTCGCGAGAAGCGCGAAGCGGTTGTCGCGGGCGAGCCTACTTTCACGCTCGCCTATGCGACGGCGCCTGAAGCGATCGGCGATACGGCGGCGCGCGCCGCCTTTGATAAAATCACGCGGGCGGATGTTTGCGCAGGCCGGGAATTACGCATCGATTTGGGTGAAAAGGTCGGTTACGCGCTTCTCGAGAATATGACCCTCGACAAGATCGACACGCGTTTCAGCGAGTTTATCGAGGATCTGAGCCGGGGCGATACTGGCCCGGTCATTCGCGCCGACGGCGCCTTTCATGTGGCTTATGTCTGCGACAAGGATGAAGGGCTTGGCCTTCCTTCCCGCGAGCAGCTCGAAAGCAACATCATGCAGCGTCAGCTAAGCCGTCTTAGCCAGCAATATCTGCGCGATCTCGAGCGGCGTTCGACTGTCGACATTCGCCTGAAAGAGCCCCTGTCGATCAGCGGCTAAAGGTCCGGACCCCGAACATGACCGCGCCGTCGCCGCTTCCGCCCCTCGCGCTGACCATGGGCGAACCGGGCGGCGTGGGCCTGGAGATCGCCATCAAGGCATGGCGGGCTCTCAAGGCTGAAGGCCCTGCCTTCTTCATCATCGGCGACGCGGCGGCGCTTGAGGCGCTCGGCGCGACAATTGCGCAAATCGATTCGCCCGAAAAAGCCGGCGCCGTTTTCATGGAAGCGCTGCCCGTGATTGCACTCGACTCCCGGATCGGCGCACGGCTTGGAGAGGCTTCGCCGGGAAACGCCGCCGCCGTCATTGAAAGCATCGAACGCGCCGTCGCCCATGCGCTTGCCGGCGCCGCATCCGGCGTCGTCACCAATCCTATTCAGAAAGCCTCGCTCCGGGCGGCGGGTTTTGCGTTTCCTGGGCACACGGAGTTTTTGGCCGCCCTCACCGACAAAGCCGCGATGCCCGATGAACGGATGCGCGGCCCGGCGATGATGCTGGCGGGCCCTGAGTTACGCACCGTTCCCGCCACCATTCATATGTCGGTGCGGGAGGCGGCGGCCGCCTTGCGCATGGAGACGATTGTCGGGGCCGGGATTGTAACGGCTGAAGCATTGCATTTCGATTTCGGTATCGGCGCCCCGCGCCTCGCCGTTTCCGGATTGAACCCTCATGCGGGCGAGGCCGGCATGATCGGCGCTGAAGACGACATGATTATCGCCCCTGCGGTCGACCGGCTGCGCGAGCTGGGATTTGACGCGCGCGGCCCCTTACCGGCGGATACGATGTTTCATGAAGAAGCGCGCGCGACGTATGATGCGGCGATCTGCATGCTCCACGATCAGGCGCTGATCCCGGCCAAGACGCTTGCTTTCCACGAAGCGGTCAATGTCACGCTCGGCCTGCCGATTGTGCGGACATCGCCCGATCACGGAACAGCGCTCGACATCGCTGGAAAGGGCGTTGCGCGTGCAGACAGCCTGATCGCGGCGATCAGGCTCGCCGGCGAGATGGCGGCCCGGCGCTTGAACCGGCAATGACCGGCGCCCTGCCCCCCTTACGCGAGATCATCGAGCGCTACGATCTCGGCGCGAAGAAGTCGCTCGGCCAGCATTTCCTGCTCGACCTCAACATCACCCGAAAGATCGCACGATCCGCCGGGATCGCGCCCGGCGACGCGGTGCTGGAAATCGGCCCCGGCCCCGGGGGGCTTACGCGCGCGCTCCTTGAAGCCGGCGCGCATGTCACCGCCATCGAGCGGGACAGCCGCTGCATCGAGGCGCTCGGCGAACTCGCCGCCCATTATCCCGGCAAGCTCAAGATCGCCGAGGGCGACGCGCTTACCGCCAACGAACGCGTTCTGCTTGGCGATGGCGCGCCCGTGAAAATCGCCGCCAACCTGCCCTACAACATCTCGACGGAGCTTCTGATCAAATGGCTCAAGGCCGGGCCCGCCCTTTGGTCAGTGATGGCGCTGATGTTTCAAAAAGAGGTCGCTGACCGGATACTCGCGGCGCCCGGCTCGAAAACCTATGGACGGCTTTCGGTGATCGCGCAGGCCGCATCGCGCCCCTCAAGAGCGTTCGACCTGCCGGCGCGCGCGTTTACGCCGCCGCCGAAAGTCGATTCAACCGTCGTTCTGTTCGCCCCTCCGGCGGCGCCGCTGGAAAATCCCGGCGCACTGGAGCGCGTCACGCAGGCTGCATTCTCCCAGCGCCGGAAGATGCTACGCGCTTCGCTGAAATCCGTATTCGGCGAGCGCCTGAGCGACACGCTCGCCGCCGCAGGCGTGCGCGAAACGCAGCGTGCGGAAGAGATCAGCGTCACGCAATTTATCGAACTCGCGGCGCAGCTTTAAACGCTGTCAGGCTTTCAGAACGTCGAAATCGCCGCGCTGGAACGCCTCAGCCAATTTGAATTTCTGTATTTTTCCGGACCCGGTCAGCGGCCATTCCCCCACATAAACCCAGTAGACCGGCGTTTTCTGCGGCGACAATCGTTCGCGAATGAACGCTTTCATCTCCAAAGGCGCAGGCTGTTCGCCGCCGGCGCAGCGCATGAAGCAGGCGACTTCCTCGCCCCATTTTTCATCCGGAATACCGACAACCGCGACTTCTGTAATCGCATCGTGTTCCAGAAGCGCGTTTTCGATCTCGGCCGGGAACAGGTTTTCGCCGCCGCGGATGATCATCTCCTTCACTCGCCCGGTGATTTTGCAATAGCCGCGTTCATCCATGCGCCCGAGGTCGCCGGTGTGCAGCCAGCCTTCGGCGTCGATCGCCGCCGCAGTCGCTTCAGGGTTGTCGTTGTAGCCGGTCATGACGAGATAGCCGCGGCAGCAGATTTCGCCTTGCCCGCCAACCGGGAGAAGTTCGTTCGTTTGCGGGTCGCGGATCGAGACTTCGACGTCCGGCAGCGGCTGGCCAATGGTTTCGGTCAAGTCCTCTATCGAATCATCGCACCAGGCGCCGGTGATAACGGGCGAGCTTTCCGTCTGCCCGTAGACGATCTGGATCATCGCGCCGAAAACCTCATTCGCCTTTCGGACCAGTTCCGGGGCGACCATGGCGCCGCCGGACATGATGCTTTCAATGGAAGAAACATCCCGGCCGCTCTTTTTGGCTTCGTCGATGATCGCGACGATCATGGTCGGCACGCCGAAAAGAAATCGCGATTTTTCACGCTCGATAACGCGGACGACCATCGCCGGATCGAACGCCGGCGCCAGAAGCTGTGTCGCGCCGACGCCAAGACCGCCAAGCGCAAGAATGGCGCAGCCTGTCGTGTGGAACATCGGCATGTGATGAACGAAGACATCGCCTTCACGAATGCCGGCCCGCATACAGACGTCGTATCCGTTTTTGACGAGCCCGTGATGATGTAGAAGCGCGCCTTTCGGAAAACCGGTCGTTCCGGACGTGTATTGGATTTGCACGACATCGTCCGGCTTGACCTCAGGCAGCGCGCCCTCGGCGGCCCCGGCGTAAAGCGCCTCATGATCGGTCAGGAGAATGCGCGCGTTGATCGCCGGAACCTGATCGCACGCCTCATTGACGATCGCCTGCATCGGGTTGCCGCGAAAGCCCTCCACATAATAGATCGCCTCGGCGCGCGACTGTTCGAGCACATATTTGAGCTCGCGAGCCTGATAGGACGGGTTGACTGTCACCAGCACGACGCCGGCCATGGCGGCGGCGAACTCGATCAGCATCCATTCAGGAACATTGTTGGCGTAAACGGCGATGCGCGCGCCCGGCTGATGACGGCTCGCGAGCGCGCGCGCCAACCGTTCGCAATCGGCGTGAAGCTCGGCGTAGGTCCAGGACCGTCCGCGCGCTCCCTCATCCGTGAGTTCGACAAGCGCCTCGATGTCGGGGATCGCCCCGGCCATTCGGCGCAACATCTCGCCGATCGTTTCAACGTTTTCTCCGCCGCCTTTTCGGGCCGGAAAATAGGAGTCCGTCAGCGAGACGTCGTACATGAGAATTCAGCCTTTCTTCGCGCCGCGGATCATCTGGGTCTGGGTCACCACCGCCGCGAGCTTGCCGTCTTCGCGGAAGACTTCCGTTTTCCAGAGCTGAAGCGTTGCGCCGATGTTGACCGGCGTCGTCACCGCCTTCGCCATTTGGCCGATCGGAACGCCCCGCAGGAAGTTCGTTTTGCTTTCGATGGTCGTCGTCGATGCGCCGGGGGGCATGTTCAGGAATGAGCCGAGCCCGCCCATATTGTCGGCGAGCGCCATGATCGCGCCGCCGTGAAGAATATCCGGAACAGTGCAAAGGTCTTTCGTGACCTTGAGTTCTCCCTCAATCCGGTCCTTCGTAACGAGCGTCATATGCGCGCCCATGAAGCGCGCGAAGGGCGCATTGCTCTCATTGATGGCGGCGGCGAGGTTTTCTTCCGGCATTTCCCCTCATATCCAGCGGCGCACCCGCTTTTTATAGGCCGCATATTCATCACCAAAACGCTCTTCGAGATAGGCTTCTTCTTCGGCGATGATCGACTGCAGGCCGACAAATGTTACGACGAATGCGCCGATCGTTAAAGGTCCGGGGACAGCGAGCGCCGCGCCGGCGATCATTGTAAGGATGCCGAGATAGATCGGATTGCGCGATAGCCCGTGCGGGCCGGTCGTCACCAGTTCGTCGATATCGCCCTCGCCCTGCGGCACGCCGATCCGCCACGACGCGCCCATATGGAGATGCGTCGCGATCATGAACCCGCCGCCGAGCGCCATCAGCGCCAGCGCAAATACCGGCGCCGGCGAGGGCAAGGCGAAAGCCCAACCGTCCAACAATGGAAACGGCGCGCGGAACATAAGATAGGCGTCGAGCGCAACCGCAACCAGCAGCAAAACTCGCTGCCATAGGCTCGCCTGCCGGGGCGTCACCGCAATCGCGTTCACTCTGTTTCGGCGTGTCGAATAGGCGGCGAATGCCGCGATCCACGCAATAAAGAAAACCGTGAGGCCTGCAACAGCCCACCGTAACAGCATCTCTGACACAGAATATTCCTTTCGCTTCACTGCGAAAGGATATCAATCGGGACTGTCTGTCAACAATTCGTCTGTATTCTGAGTAATGTTATAGCGGCGCAGCGTTATACTATCAAACCACTTACATGTTTATCAGGACCGCCACCAGCAGCGCCGTCTCCGTCCCGTGATTGACCCACGCGTGATTGGCCCCCCTCTGGATCACCACATCACCGGGCTCGAGCCCGAAGGCCTCGCCGTCGTCAAGCAGAAGGTCGATACGGCCCTTGACGAGCACGATGACATCAAGACTGTCGGTCTTGTGCATCATCGGGTGGCGCGACGTGTCCACACGGCAATGCGCGGCGCCGACCGCGCCGAACGCAAACGCGGCGCCGGCTTCAATCTCTTCTTTCGGTTTCGCCTCATCCTCTGGCGCGACGGTGAACCAGCGCACTTTTACCGCACCTTCGGCCGGCTCGAGTTTCAGGTCCTCATCCGCCAATCGGTCGGTAGCATCGAAAAGTCTGTCCTTCGCCAGCGGCGCCGACCAGATCTCTGCCAGCCCCGCCTCCTCGACGGCGATCATTTTCGCCGCGCCGCCGTCGATCAGAATACGCGAACGCCCGTCCTTGCCATTGTCGGTTACGACGCGGCGCAAACCCTGCCAATCCATCGGTGCTGTCCCCTAATAGTCGCCGGTAAACGATTCGATCACGGACGCCGCATCATAGGCTTCCGCGTCGTCGGGCGCCTCGCCCTCACTCATCAGGACTTCAATGCGCGCCGTAAAGTAGTCGTTCGCGCCGACCTTGCCGAAATCGCCGCCGACCCCGACCGAAACGCCGCTGCGCCGGCCGTATGAACCGGTGCCGACGCCGGCGCCAAGGGAAACGCCGCCGCGCTCTTCATGCATGAGGTCGCGGGCGACGACCCGGAACCAGTCGAACCCGTTTTGAATGGTCAGCTCCGCCGCGCGGCGAAGCGCATAATCCTCCACGACTTCCGGCGGCATGCCCGCCGACCCGCGATAAACGACGCGATAGCGGTTCTCCTCGATACGCATTTCGGTGTAGCCGAAATCGTCTCCGGTCGCCGCCGAGTAACCGCCCGGGCCCGTCGCCGCGCAACCGGCGAGCAAAGCAGCGAAAAGTAAAGTTGAAAATTTCTTCATTGATGGCGTCTCCGTCCTTCCGGCGGAAGGCTACCACCCGCGAGCCGAGGCTGCAAAACCTGATGAGCAGCCTCGCGAATTCCACGAGCCTGCCCGGATAGGGCCCCATTTCTCCTGCAGGAAGACAGGCGACGATGAGGGAGAGCGGCATGAACGGCAAACGGCGAGAACTGGGTCCCGATTACGACCTCATCGTTGTGGGCGCGAGTTTCGCAGGATTGATTGCGGCCCGCGCCGCCGCTCATCGCGGCCTCAGGGTCGCCGTCATCGACGCCAAGCGCGAGCCCGGCGCGCGGGTGCGCACCACCGGCATCCTCGTCAAGGAAGCGGTCGACGAATGCGACATCCCCGCGGCGCTGACGCGCAAGATCCCCGGCGTACGGCTTTACGCGCCGGGCGGACGCTCGATGGACCTCTCCGCTCCCGGCTATTATTTCCTCGCGACCGACACGCCGGCGATCATGCGCTGGCTAGCCCGGGAGACCGCCCGCGCCGGCGCGGATCTGTTCTTCGGCATGCGGTTCGATGATGCGACGCTTGCCGAGGACCGCGTCATCCTCCACGGGCCCGGCCTTTCCGCGCGGTATCTTCTCGGCGCAGACGGTGCGAAGTCGCGGGTTGCGGACGTCTTCGGGCTCGGCCGCAACTCGGAATTCCTGATCGGCGTTGAGACGGAGTTTGAAGAAACCCCGACTGTCGATCCGGATTTCCTGCATTGTTTCATCGATACGGCGCTCGCCCCCGGCTATCTCGGCTGGGTCGTGCCGGGCGTCGGCATGACGCAGGCAGGCGTCGCGGTTTCAAACGGACCGTTCGGCGAAAAGCGAAAGCCCGATCTCGCGGCGTTCCTGAAACGAACCGATCCGTTCTTCGCGCTCTGGAATTGCGAAGTGAAGGCGAAGCGCTCGGGGCCCATTCCCTGCGGCGGGGTCGTCTCGCCGATCGCCACTCACCGCGTACTCCTCACCGGCGATGCGGCGGGCCTTGTCTCGCCCTTGACCGCCGGCGGCATCCGTTTCGCTTTTCAATATGGCCGCCGGGTCAGCGCGGCGATCTCATCCTATCTGCAGGACGGCGGCGCCGATCCGGGCGCGGTCATGGCGCGGGAGTACCCGAAGTTCGGCGTTAAAAAATGGATGCGCAGGGCGTGGTCCCTCGCCCCCGCCAATCCGCTGATCGATGCGGCCCTCTTCACGCCGCCGATGCGGGCGCTCGCGCAATGGATCTATTTTCAGAAACGGGCGGATGCGTCGCTCGGGCGCGAAAGCCAAAACAATGCGCCAAAGTATTTCTACCCGAAATACTGACCGACTACATCCGGCCGCATCAATATCGTCAGCACGACTCCAGCCATAGCGCCGCCCAAATGGCCTTCATGGGCGATGCGGTTGCCTTCGCGGCCCATTAATTGCGCCGAGATCGCGATGAAGATCACGCCGTAAAGGATCGCCGGAATGCCGATGGGAATGAAAAAGATGTAGATCGGCGCCAGCGGATAAAACAGGCAAAACGAAAGAACGACGCCGGAAACGCCATCCGAAGCGCCGAGTGAGGAATAAAGCAGGTTGCGGCGATTGACGTAGAAAGACAGCATGCCGCTCACCATCACCGCGCCGAAATAGACGACAAGAAACCCGTCCGTACCCAACAGTCTTTCGACCACAGGGCCGAAGAACCACAGCGTCATCATGTTGAACATAAGATGAAAATAATCGCCGTGCAGGAACGATGACGTGAAGATGCGGTAATGCTGCTTCTTCCGCGCGACCGCGCCGACATTGAAAAGAAAGCTGTCGACAAAACGGCGGTCGAAAGAGAGCCCGTATATACTGGCGATCAGATTGGCGATGATGAGCGCGTATGTCGCCGGGGCGCCGGGCAGTTCCATCAGATCGTCCCCTCAATCGATTTGGCGGTTGCTTTTAGGCGAAAGCGCGCCCGCGGTCACGCTTCGGCTTCCCCTCGCGTCAGGGTTTTCATGGCGAGGGCGTGTACGGGTCCGGCGAGCTCCTCGCGCAGGATGTCATTGACAATCCTCTGGCGCGCGACGCGGGAAAGCCCCTCGAACCGGTCCGAAACGATCAGCAGGCGGAAATGCGACTCGCCGCCTTCCCGCGCGCCGGCGTGGCCAGCATGGAGATGCGACTCGTCCTTCACCTCGAGCCGGGCGGGCTCAAGACGCTCCTCGATTTTTTTCCGGATGGTTTCCGCGACAGACATCGGCGCGACGTCATCGCATATCCGGCGGAAGTGTCAAGATTGTGCGGGCGGCGGCGCTGCACCATATTAGCGCCATGCCAAAGGAAGAGTACAAACCGCGTCTCGGTTTCGACATCAGGGTCAAGAAACCCTCCCGCAGCAAAACCAAGCCGCCCGCCTGGGCCGAGCCGGTCGACAAGACCTGCGAGATGGAAGGCTGCGAGGAGCCGGCGGCCTGTTCCGTCGCCAAGAGCCCGCGCGAGCCCCGCTCCCGGCTGTGGTACTGCATGGAGCACGCTCGCGCCCACAACAAAAGCTGGAACTATTTCGAAGGCTTGACCGCGGAGGAAGCCAAAGCCGCCCGCGAAGCCAACATCTATGGCGACCGGCCGACCTGGTCGATGGGCAAGAACGACCGCGCCCGCGCCGCCGCCGGCGCGCGCGGTCCCGCCGACATGGCCGACGCCTTCGGCGTTCTCGGCAAGGAAGCCAAAACCCAGGCCGACGCCAGCGGCCACTATCGCGAGGGCAAACGCCTCACCAAACTTCAGGTTAATGCGTTCGAAACGCTCGCCCTGCCCTATACCGCGCCGTCCGGAGAAATTCGCCGGCGGTACGCGGAACTGGTGCGCCGCTTCCATCCGGACTCCAATGGCGGGGACCGCAGCGCCGAGCAGCAGCTTTCCGAAGTGGTGAAAGCCCACACCATCCTGAAAAAGGCCCGCTTCCTATAGAAAACGCGCGCGACCTGCTCGATCGCGCGCGTTTATGAATAGGACTGAGGCCGTCTGATTGGGGTCAGGCGGCTTTCTTGCGGTTGAGCCGCATGAGACCGGCAAGACCCGTCAGGAGCAGCAACGCCGCGCCGGGAACCGGCACTTCGCCCATGCTGCCGTCCGCCAGGA
The DNA here is from genome assembly GCA_913055785.1 of uncultured Parvularculaceae bacterium. Lineage (GTDB taxonomy): Bacteria > Pseudomonadota > Alphaproteobacteria > Caulobacterales > Parvularculaceae > Hyphococcus. The sequence continues at coordinate 34,667 of CAJXLJ010000002.1, forward strand.
AGGTCAGGTCGTCGATGAAGACCCAGTCGCCGCCGCCCTGATTCGTCAGGGTGAAATAGGAAATGCCCGCAACCGCAAGACCGAAGTAATTGCCCGCATTTGAGCTGCTCGTGGGGCTGATCAGCAGGGTATCGAGCAGCGCGTTCGTAGCGCTGTACGCCGACAACAGCCAGGACGAGTCTGACGCGCCGAAGTTAAAGGCGAAAGCGCTGACCGTCCCGTCGAAATCAACGCGCCAATTATTAGGCGCATAGTCAGAGTTGTTGCTGTCGGGACCGTTGTGGAGGGAGTGACCGCCGCTCGTGTTGTAGTTGCCGTTATACTGGCCATCGATGGTGAAAACGTCGTCAACGCCCATAAACGTCACGCCGGCGATGGTGATCGAACTATATTCGCCGGCAGCCGCCGAATCGAAATTGATCGTGGTCCCGCCGGCAAGTTCCGAAGCGCTGGGCGCGCCGCCCGTGCCGGTAATCGCCGTTGCATGAGCAACGCCAAAAGAAGACGCCGCCAGAAAAGCTACCGCACTGATGACTCGATTAATCATATAATACCCCAAAAACTTTACAGTTCCGACAAAATAGCGCCGGAAGATGGATGGATATTATAACAAAAAATTAAAAAAATCAAGGACTTTGTATGAATTCCCAAGCTTTTTTTAACGCCTGGAAAAGACCGCCAAGGCGGTTCAGGAAATCGGCGCCGCGCGCTTTCGAACGGAGCATAACATGACGGCGTTCCCGCAGCGACAGAACGCCCAAATGCTGTTCGGGCACTTGTCATTATTCGCCGTTCAGGCGAGGTTCGCGCCGACCGAGACATCATTCCAAGAGACCCTCGCCCCATGGCCGTGATCACCGACGACGCGTTTCCTGAAAATCCAACCGCTACAGTCGACGCCAAAAAGGTTTTCGGCGTTAACGTTGATTTCAAAATTCCCGCATTCGAGGCGCCGAACGAATATGTGCCGCCGGTCGACCCGGCCTACCGATTCGACCCGGAAACAACCATGGCGATTCTCGCCGGCTTCGCACGCAACCGGCGGGTGATGGTTCAGGGCTACCACGGGACCGGCAAGTCGACCCATATCGAGCAGGTCGCCGCGCGCCTCAATTGGCCTTGCATCCGCATTAACCTCGACAGCCATGTCTCCCGCATCGACCTTATCGGCAAGGACGCCATCGTCGTCGATAACGGCGTACAGGTGACGCAGTTCAAAGAGGGCATGCTGCCCTGGGCGTTCCAGCGTCCCGTGGCGCTGGTCTTCGACGAATACGACGCCGGACGTCCGGATGTGATGTTCGTGATCCAGCGTATCCTTGAGGCCGAAGGCCGCCTCACCCTGCTCGATCAGAACAGGGTTCTGACGCCGAACCCGTGGTTCCGGCTGTTCGCCACGACCAACACGATCGGGCTTGGCGACACGACCGGCCTCTATCACGGAACGCAACAGATCAATCAGGGCCAGATGGACCGCTGGTCGCTGGTGACGACGCTCAACTATCTTCCTCACGATCAGGAAGTGAATATCGTTATCGCCAAGGCGCCGCTCTACGACTCGAAAGAAGGCAGGATGGCGATCGACGCCATGGTCCGCGTCGCGGACATGACGCGTAACGCTTTTATCGCCGGCGACATCTCCACCGTGATGAGCCCCAGAACGGTGATCAACTGGGCGCTGAACGCGGAAATCTTCAAGGATATCGGCTACGCGTTCCGGGTGACATTCCTCAACAAGTGCGACGAGCTTGAGCGCCCGACCGTTGCGGAATTTTACCAGCGCGCCTTCGGCGAGGACCTCCCCGAAGCCGCGCCGGAAGTCAGCGTCGCTTAATTCACTATGCGCGTGTGAAAAAAGGCGGCGCCAAGGCGCCGCCTTTTGGTTATTGCGCCGGCAATTGATAGCCAATTTCCGCGCCCGGCCCGAGCGGGATGCCGAGCGAGACCCAGATGATAACCATGATCAGTCCGACGACCAGCAGGAACATCGAATAAGGGATCATCGTCGCCGTCAGGCTGCCGAGGCCGAAGTCTGGCTTCCAGCGCTGGCAGAAGGTCAGGATCAGCGGGAAATAAACCATCAGCGGGGTGATGATGTTGGTCGCCGAATCGCCGACGCGGTAGGCGGCGGTCGTCATTTCCGGACTGACATTCAAGATCATCAGCATCGGGATCAAGACCGGCGCCAGGAGCGCCCATTTGGCGGACGCCGACCCGACAAAGAGATTGACCACGCCCGCAAGAATAACAAGCAGCGCGAGCGTTATCGGCATCGGCATGCCGAGCGCCTGAATGGCGCCGGCGCCTTGCACGGCGAAGATCAACCCCAGATTTGACCAGTTGAACATCGCGACGAAATGCGCCGCCGCAAACGCCAGCACGAGATAATAGGCGAGATCGCTCATTGCGCCGGTCATCATCTCGACAAGGTCGCGATGGGTTTTCACCGTTCCGGCCGCCTTGCCGTAAGCCCATCCCGCAAAGAAAAACAAAATGAAGAAGGCGGCGACGAGAGATTTATAAAACGGCGACAGGCGCGCTTCAGGGCTCGCCTCTTCGTCTATCAGGGGCGTCCCCGGCCCGATAGTGAAAACGGTCCAGAGCGCGCAGACGATGATCGCGGCGATCAACGCGTACCAAAGCCCTTTCTTCTGCGCCGGCGTTAAAGGCTTGTCGCCGTCCTCGACCATTTTCCCGGACGATCCCGCCGGCACATATTTGCCGAGACGCGGCTCGATAATCTTGTCTGTCACGAACCAGATGACTGGCAGGAACAGGAAAGTCATGCCGGCGATGAAGTACCAGTTGCCTGCGATGTTCGCGTCCCAGGAAGGAACGATCGCTTCGGCGGCTTGCTCGGTGATGCCGAACAACAGCGCATCGAGTTGGCCCGGCAACAGGTTCGCGGAAAAGCCGCCGGAAACGCCGGCGAAGGCCGCCGCGATGCCGGCCACCGGATGACGCCCCGCCGCCGCAAACAAAACGCCCGCCAGCGGAATCAGCACCACATAGGCGGCGTCCGCCGCAAGATTGCCGATCATCGCGACAAGCGCCACCATGGGCGTTAACAGGAATTTCGGTGCATTACGCACGCCGGCGCGCATCGCCGTTGCGAAAAGACCGGTGCGTTCGGCGATCCCCGCCCCGAGCATCACCACCAGCACGTAACCCAGCGGGTGGAAATGGGTGAAGGTCTTCGGCATATCCACCCACAGCTTCTGGATGTTATCCGCCGACAACAGGCTCGCCGCCTGAATGATGAACGGGTCGTTCGTACCCTCGATTTTCTGAGTCGGGTGCGGCGCGGAGTATCCCGTCATCGCAGCGACGATGCTGATCAGCACCAGCGCGATGATGAGGTAGAAAAAGATAAACGCCGGATCCGGCAGTTTATTGCCGGTTCGTTCTATCCAGCCGAGAATTCCCTTTTGTTCTGTCGAGGCGGCAGCCATTGTTGTCCCTCCATATGGTTCGGGGGACTTTGGCGAAATTCGCTATCCAAAGCAAATAGATAGCGTAATAGCTAGTTACCGGCGGCGAACACCCCTGAGTCTACATCGCGCAGGAATTGAATAACGCCGTCAAAGTAACGGTCCTGATCGTCGTAAAAAGCCATATGGCTGCCGTCCGGCAAATCGAGCGCGCGAGCGTTGGGAATTTCTTCCGCCATCCAGCGCATATGCTCCGGATCCATCGTATCGTGCGCGGCTACCGTTACGAGCGTCGGGATCGTGATCTTGTGAATGTCGGCCTTGCGGTCCCAGTTCTCCAGAAGGCCGCTCGCGCCGAATTCGCTCGGCCCCTGCATCATGACATAGATATGTTTGTTCAGATGCTTGAAGGAGCGAACGACAGGCTCCGGCCACTCTTCCGCCGGCATGCGCAAGACATGATGCACATAGTGCTGTTCGATCAGAAGCTCCTCATAACGCGGGTTTTCATAATCGCCCGCCGCTTCGAACGCGCGAATTTCCGCCAGCGCATCCGGGTCCATGTCTTTCGCCAGCACATTGTTGGCGTAGTCCACATAGTCGGGAATGCTCGCCATCATGTTGGAGATGATAAGGCCTTTCATGTTCTCCTGATATTTGAGCGCGTATTCCATGCCGAGCATGCCGCCCCATGAGCTGCCGAGTATATAGAAATTATCCTTGTTCAACCCGAGCGCCTGACGCACCTGTTCGACTTCCTCGACAAAGCGAGGAACAGTCCACAAACGGTCATCGTTCGGCTGATCGGAATAATAGCTGCCGAGCTGATCGTAATAGTAATATTCAACACCGGCGCCCGGGAAGAAGCTGTCGAAGGCTTCGAAATATTCATGCGTTCCAGCCGGTCCGCCATGCAGCAGCAGCACCTTGATCGTCGGGTTGTTGCCAATGCGCTTGGTCCAGACGCGGAATGTCCCGTAGTCGGTCTCGATGGGGATCATTTTTACGCCGCCGGCGAGAACGTCGTCGCGGCCGGAATTATCGAAATATGTATTCGCTGCTTGCGGGGTTTCCGTCTTCTGTTCCGAACACCCGGCGGCAAGCGCCGCGGCAAACACGCAAAATGAAAGCAAACCCTTCTTAAACATCGGCCCCTCCTCGTCTTTCAGCCCCGGTTTTAAGTTGGATCGCCGGTTATTGCCAGCCGACGCCAAACCGGCGATGTAGGCGCATGGCGCGATCTGCTGATTCCTATGTCTGCCAGTCCTGCGGCGCGGTCTATGCGAAATGGGCCGGACGCTGCGAGGCGTGCGGGGAATGGAACACTATCGAGCAGGAAGTTTCAGAACCCGGTCCTTCCGGTTCGCTCGGAGGCGGCAAGGGCCGCAAGCTCGATTTTGCGTCTCTCGCAGGCGGCGGCGAAATGGAGCCGCGCATTCTCACCGGCAACACCGAGTTTGACCGCGCCTGCGGCGGCGGGCTGGTGCCGGGTTCGGCGCTCTTGATCGGCGGCGATCCGGGCGTCGGCAAGTCGACCCTGCTCCTACAGATCGCCGCCGGGCTTGCCAGGGGCGGCGCAAGCGTCGCCTATATCTCCGGCGAGGAAGCGCCGGCGCAGATCCGACTTCGCGCCTCGCGCCTCGGCGTCGACAAGGCGCCGGTGAAACTCGCCTCCGCCACGTCCCTGCGCGACATTCTCGCGACCCTGAAAGCGGAAAAGCCGGAAGCGGTGATCGTCGATTCGATCCAGACAATGTGGTCGGACGCCCTCCCCGCCGCGCCGGGCACGGTGACACAAGTACGCGCCTGCGCCCACGAACTCGTCCGGTTCGCCAAGTCGAGCGGCGCGGTGCTGCTGCTGGTCGGGCATGTCACCAAGGACGGCCAGATCGCCGGCCCGCGCGTCGTCGAACACATGGTCGACGCAGTCATGTATTTCGAAAGCGAACAGGGCCGCGACTTCCGAATCTTGCGCGCGGTGAAAAACCGTTTCGGCGCCGCTCATGAGATCGGCGTTTTCGAGATGACTTCGGAAGGTCTTGCCGAGGTGGCGAACCCGTCCGAACTCTTTCTCACCGCCAATGAGGAGCCGGTCTCCGGCGCAGCCGTGTTCGCCGGGATCGAAGGCACAAGGCCCGTTCTTGTGGAAATACAGGCGCTTGTCTCGCCTTCCTCGCTCGCCGCGCCGCGCCGCGCGGTGGTCGGCTGGGATGGCGCCCGGCTCTCGATGCTGCTCGCGGTTCTCGACGCGCGGGCCGGGCTCGATTTCGGGCGGCATGACGTTTTTCTCAATGTCGCCGGCGGCCTTCGCATCGCCGAGCCGGCCGCCGATCTCGCCGCGGCGGCGGCGCTCTGCTCCTCGCTCTTCGACGCCCCCCTGGCGCCCGGCAGGGTTGTTTTCGGCGAGGTCGCGCTTTCCGGCGCTGTGCGGCCGGTCAACCAGACCGAAGCCCGCCTTAAAGAGGCCAAAAAGCTGGGCTTTCAAGGCGCTATGGCGCCGGCGGGCGCGACCGCAGGCGACCTTAAGGTTACGCAGGCGCGAACCCTCGCCGATTTGGCCGCCTGGGTGCGTTCTGGCGGTTGAGAAAACACCGGTTCAAGGCTATGGAGCCTTTGGGGGATCCATGACTCGCTCTAGGTATTGGAGCGACTAAACACAGGCGTAGTAATGTTCGATCTCCTGTTCGTACTTGTCGTTGGGTTGTCGACCGCTTTCGCCGCCATGCGCGGCGGTTTGCGCGAACTCGCTACGCTGTTGTCGCTCGCCATCGCCGCCGGTCTCGCCTGGATCATCGCTGAGCCGCTGCTGGGCGTCTTGGGTCTTGACGACAGTTTCTTCGGAACAGTCTTTGTGATCGCTGCGCTTGCGGCGATCTTTTTCATTATCGCCCATATCGGCTTTCATATCCTGTTACAACGCACGCCGCTTGAAGGGCGCGCCAGACTCGCCGACCGGGTCGGCGGCGGCGCCTTCGGCCTTTTCCGGGGGCTTGTCCTGATCGGCCTCGCCTATCTCGGTTACAGCTACTATCTCGATGAAGAGCGCCAGCCCGACTCCGTGCGGAACGCCATGACGCAGCCGATCGCGGCGGGTATGGCCTCATGGTTTGAAAGTTTCGCGCCGGAATCGACGCAGATTGAAAACCACGCCGGAGACGGCGACGCCGGCAACGCCGCAATCGAGGGCTATGGCCGCAGCGACCGCAACGGGCTTGAGGATATCGTCAACACGGTGACGACCACCGACCCCGCGATCGCGGCGACCGCCGGTCCGACGGCGAGCGGCGCAACCGGGCCGGAAGTGGAAGTCGATGAGGAAGAAGACCCTATCGCCGATATCCTTCTTCAGGAGGAAGACGAATAATGACAGTCTCCGGCGACGCTTTACCTCCCATGCATCAGCGCGCCGCCGATTTCCTGAAAGCGGAAGGCGCAAAATACCAGCGCCGCCAATCCGAGCTTGATCTCCTTCTCGGCGATTCGAAGCTGAAGGAAGAGTGCGGCGTATTCGGCATTATCGGCACCAAGGACGCAGCAGCGCTGACGGCGCTCGGCCTTCACGCCTTGCAACATCGCGGGCAGGAAGCGGCGGGTATCGCATCTTATGACGGCGAGCATTTCCATACCGAACGCCAGCTCGGCCTTGTCTCCGAGCATTTCTCCGACGCTGAAACGCTTGGCCGCCTGTTCGGCGGTTCCGCTATCGGGCATACGCGCTATTCGACCCAGGGCGACACCGTTCTAAGGAACGTGCAGCCGTTATATGCGGACCTCTACGCCGGCGGCATCGCCATCGCCCATAACGGCAACCTCACCAATTCGCGGACGTTAAAGAGCGACCTCACCAAACACGGCTGCATATTCCAGTCGACGTCAGACTCGGAACTTTTCATCCAGTTAACGGCGCGTTCCCATCAGCTCGGCATGGCTGATAAAATTATCGACGCCATCAAACAGGTCGAAGGCGCCTATGCGCTGACCGTGCTTACCCCGGACGGCCTTATCGGCGCGCGTGATCCGGTCGGCATCCGCCCGCTCATTCTCGGCCGTCTCGGAAAGGCGCCGATTCTCGCGTCGGAGACCTGCGCCCTCGACATTATCGGGGCGAAGTTCGTGCGCGACATCAAACCCGGGGAAGTCGTGATCTGCCGCGCCGATGGATCGGTCGAAAGCCGGCAGGTGTTCAATGAACCCGCGCACGCGCGGCCGTGCATCTTCGAACTGATCTATTTTGCAAAGCCCAACTCCGTAGTCGACGGCCAGAGCGTCTACGATCTGAGGAAGCGGCTTGGCGAACGCCTCGCCAAGGAAGCGCCATGCGATGCGGATATCGTCTCGCCGATTCCGGACAGCGGCGTTCCCGCCGCCATCGGTTATGCGCAGAAGACAAGGCTGCCTTATGAGATGGCGCTCATCCGTTCGCATTTTATCGGACGGACTTTTATCGAGCCGGAACAGAAAATCCGGGAAGCAGGCGTTGCGCGCAAGCATTCTCCCAACCGCGGCCTTCTGAAAGGCAAGCGTGTCGTCCTGATCGACGACTCCATCGTGCGCGGCACGACCTCCCGCAAAATTGTCGAGATGGTCAGAAAAGCCGGCGCCAGCGAAGTCCATCTCCGCGTCGCCTGCCCGCCGATCGTTCATCCTGATTTTTACGGCATCAACACCCCTTCGCCGGAAGAATTGCTCGCGGTCGGGCGTACGGTCGAAGAGATGCGCGAACTGATCGGCGCCGACAGCCTCGCCTTCCTCTCGCTCGACGGGCTTTACAAGGCGTTCCGGAAAGGCCGCCGCGACGACGACGCCCCGGCTTTCACCGATCATTGCTTCACCGGCGACTACCCGACGCGCCTTACCGACCGCAACCGGTTCGACCGCGACGCGATGATTACGCAGCTCTCATTCCTCGCAGAGTCGAGCTAAATTCACCCGTGCCTGAATTCAATTTTGACAACGTCAAAATGAATGTCGTCAAAACAGCGGCGAACGGCGTCGTAAACAGCAACACCCTGTTTTCCTTCCATCAGTCCGGCGATACCGTTTGGGCCGAATATGATGGCGGCGGCGTTACTAAAGGTTTCCTGGTCGGAAAAGTTCAAGGCTCCTCCCTCAAATTCCGCTATTGTCAAACCGACATAAACGGCAATCTTGACGGCGGCGTTTCCAATTGCCGTCTTGAGCGCATGACCGACGACCGGATGCGTATGATTGAGACATTCCAGTGGGAATCTCGCAATGAAACCGGTGAGAATATTTTCGAAGAACTCAACGCGCCAATCAGCGCCGGTTGAAACCGCCCTTTCCGGCATAATTCCGCCAGAATCTTCGATCAGACTTTATGTTCCAGACATAACGAAGCGTCCACATGATGAAATTTATGCTTGTTTTTCCGCTATTGGCGCTGCTGCTCAATCCAGCCCTGGCGCAAACCAACAACGAGAGCGTCGACTATCCAGGCTTTTCATCGCTGGTCAGCGAGGTTGACCCCTACCGGCAGGACCGCCTGATCGATCTCGATACGTTTCTTTCCTACGCCGAAGACAGGGGTACGATCATTCTCGACTCGCGCTCGGCGGCGGCTTTTCAGGCGGGACATATCGAGGGCGCAATCAATATCCCATTTTCGGATTTCACGCAGGACAAACTCGACCGCCTGCTTGGCGACAAGTCGAAGCGCATTCTTATTTATTGCAACAACAATTTCAGCGATAACGTCGCGCCGGTAATGCTGAAGCGCGTCGAACTGGCGCTCAACATCCCGACTTTCATCAATCTCTACGGTTACGGCTACAAAAATCTATACGAGTTGAACGAGACAATCTCGATCGATGATCCGCGCATTGAATTCGTCGGCGGGTTGTAAAATTTTACACTATCTAACCACCCGCTCTTCCCGGCGAAAGCCGGGATCCAGTAAGAAATAACGCCGGGCAAAGCCCGGCTTTTTATTAAGCTGGGCCCTGGCTTCCGCCGGGGAGAACGGTATGAGGTTTAAAGATCCTTCAGCCGCGCCAGCGCCGCTTCAAGCTTTTCAAGCTGTTCGGCGTATCCCGTCTTTCGTGCGTGCTGTTCCTCGACAACCTCCACCGGCGCGCGTTCGACGAACTTCTTGTTCGCCAGTTTCTTGTCGATCGCCGCGATTTCTTTTTCGGCCTTGTCCTTCTCCTTGGCGAGGCGGGCCTTCTCCGCTGCAATGTCGATGAAATCCGCAACGGGCAATGCTGCGACCGCACCGCCATGGACGATCTGCACCGCGCCCTTTGGGGCTTCGTCGGCGGTCTTTATTTCTGAAAGCCGCGCCAGGCGCTTCAGGACATCTTCATGGCTCAGGAGCAGCGCCTTGTCGATCTCTTCCGCGCCGACGAAAACCAGCCGGATTTTCGCGCCCGCCGGCACGTTCATCTCCTGACGGACCGAGCGAACGCCGGTGATGAGATCGATCACCCAGTTCATTTCACCGGCCGCCGCATCGTTTTTCAGCGCGTCCATTGAAACCGGCCATTCGGCGACAATCAGCCGCCCGCCGCCTGTCCCGAAAGCGGCCCAGAGCTCTTCACTGACAAACGGCATGAATGGATGGAGGAGCTTGAGAATCTGGCCCAGCGCCCAGGCCGCCGCTGCGCGCGTTTCAGTTTTCTCTTCGCTGTCGTCGCCCTGCAGCACCGGCTTGGCGAGTTCAAGATACCAGTCGCAGAAAACGTTCCAGACGAATTTATAGACCGCGCCCGCCGCATCGTTGAAACGGAAAGCCTCGATCTCGCGCGTGACGACGCTCGCGCATTCATTCGCTTCGTGAATGATCCACTGGTTGAGAGTCGATTTCACCTTGTCGGGATCGAACGCCTCGACAGGTTTGCACGCATTCATCTCGCAAAAGCGCGCCGCGTTCCAGAGCTTGGTGGTGAAGTTGCGATAGCCTTCGACGCGCGCTTCGGAAAGACGGATATTTCGTCCCTGCGCGGCTTGCGCAGCCAGCGTGAAGCGCAGCGCATCGGCGCCGTATTTGTCGATCAGCAGCAGCGGGTCGATGACGTTGCCTTTCGACTTCGACATCTTCGCCCCGTGCTCATCAAGCACAAGCGCATGGATATAGACCGTGTGAAACGGGATCTCCTTCATGAAATGAAGGCCGTCCATCATCATCCGCGCGACCCAGAAGAAGATGATGTCGAAAGCGGTGACGAGAACGCTGGTCGGATAGTATTTCTCAAGTTCCGGCGTTTCTTCCGGCCAGCCGAGCGTTGAAAACGGCCAGAGCGCCGACGAGAACCAGGTGTCGAGGACGTCCTCGTCGCGCACCAGCAGCGGCGAGCCGTCATGTTCGTGACGGCGCATATCGTTGATCTCGGCGAGCGAATACCCTTCCGCCGTATATTTGGCGATCGCTTCCTTGGTCGCTTCCTCTTCGTTTTCAGCGACGAAAACATGGCCGTCCGGCCCGTACCAGGCGGGGATGCGATGCCCCCACCAGAGCTGGCGCGACACGCACCAGGGCTCGATGTTGCGCATCCACTGGTAATAGGTCTTGGTCCAGTTCTCGGGAACGAATTTCGTCCTGCCGTCCTCAACCGCCTTGATCGCCGGCTTGGCGAGGGTTTTCGCGTCCACATACCACTGATCGGTGAGCATCGGTTCGATGACGACGCCGGAGCGGTCGCCGAAAGGCTGCATGATCTTCTTGTCTTCGATCTTGATCAGCAGCCCGCGCTCTTTGATGTCCTCAACGACGGCGATGCGCGCTTCATAGCGATCCATGCCCCGGTATTTTTCAGGGATATAGTCGGCGTCGAGCATCTGCGCCTTCGTATCCATCAACTCGTAAAGTTTGATGTCGTGTCGGCGGGCGACAGCATAGTCGTTGAAGTCATGGGCGCCGGTGATTTTCACGGCGCCGGACCCCAATTCCGGATCGGGGTGTTCGTCGGCGATGATCGGAATGTAGCGATCCGCCAGCGGCAGGAGGCAACGCTTGCCGACAATCGGGGCGTAGCGCTTGTCGTCCGGGTGAACAGCAACCGCGCCGTCGCCGAGCATGGTCTCCGGCCGCGTCGTCGCGATGGAAATATAATCGCGCGTCTCCCATTCGGTCGGGTTCCCGTCATCGTCATAGGCGATCGGGAACTCATACGTCTCGCCGTTCTCCAGCGGATATTTGAAGTGCCAGAAATGGCCGTCGACTTCCTTGTTCTCAACCTCGAGATCGGAAATCGCGGTTTCGAATTTCGGGTCCCAGTTCACGAGACGCTTGTCGCGATAGATCAGCCCCTCGCGGTAAAGCTGAACGAAGACCTTGAGGACCGCGTCCGAGAGGCCCTCGTCCATGGTGAAGCGCTCGCGGCTCCAGTCGCAGGAGGCGCCGAGGCGTTTCAGCTGATTGAGGATCTGTCCGCCGGACTGTTCCTTCCACTCCCAGACCCGCTCGACAAACGCCTCGCGGCCCATGGAGCGGCGATCCTGATTGCCGCCGCTCTCAGCAAGCTGGCGCTCGACGACCATCTGGGTCGCGATCCCTGCATGGTCAGTGCCCGGCTGCCAGAGAACGGACTTGCCGCGCATCCGCTCGAAACGGATGAGAATATCCTGCAGCGTGTTGTTGAGGGCGTGCCCCATATGGAGCGAGCCGGTGACGTTCGGCGGCGGGATGACGATCGTGAAAGGCTCGCCGGTTCCGGAGGGCTTGAACGCGCCGGAGTTCTCCCAGCTTTCATAGATGCGGGGTTCGGCGGCGGCGAAATCGAAATTCTTGTCGAGCGTCGTATTGGACATGGGGCGGGTCTTCTGCGGCTAGCGGAAATTCGGGTTTATCCGCCGCCGCAGAAATGCTCAACCGCTTTCCCCCGCGATCCTTATCGTGCGACGGAAAGCCCCGTGTGGCGCGCGAGAAACGCCCACATATCGGCGTATTCCTCGATGATTTTGTCGGTCGGCTTGCCGGCCCCATGGCCCGCCCGGGTCTCGATCCGGATGATATGCGGCTCGTCGCCGATATCGGCCGCCTGCAAGGCCGCCGCATATTTGAAGGAATGGCCCGGCACGACCCGGTCGTCGGTGTCGGCGGTCGTCACCAGGATCGCCGGATAATCCTCACCCGAGCGAATGTTGTGATAGGGCGAATAGGCGTAGAGGTTTTTAAAATCCTCTTCATTCGCCGGATCGCCGTAATCGTCGGTCCAGAACCGGCCGGCCGTGAACTGGTTGAACCGCAGCATGTCCATCACGCCAACCGCCGGGAGGGCCGCCGCGAAAAGATCGGGACGCTGATTAACGACCGCGCCGACAAGGAGCCCGCCATTCGAGCCGCCCTGAATAGCGAGCTTGTCTTTCGTGGTGATCCCTTCCTCGACGAGATATTCCCCGGCGGCGATGAAGTCGTCGAAGACGTTCTGCTTATTGAGGAGCCGGCCGGCGTCATGCCACGCCTTGCCGTATTCGCCGCCGCCGCGAAGATTGGCGACCGCGAGAACCCCGCCCATCTCCATCCAGGCGAGGCGCGTCACCGAAAAGCCCGGCGTCAGCGATATGTTGAACCCGCCATAACCGTAGAGCAGCGTCGGCGCGCCTTTCCTGAGGCTCAGCCCTTTCTTGTGAGCAAGGAACATCGGAATGCGCGTTCCGTCTTTTGAGGTGTAAAAGACCTGCTTGACGACATAGTCGTCCGGATTGAACGGCGCCGCCGCCTCTTTGAAGATCGACGTCTCGCCGCTCGCAATGTCATAGCGATAAAGCGTCGTCGGACGGTTGAAGCTCGAAAAGCTGTAGAAGGTCACCGTATCGTCGGGCTCGCCGCCGAAACCGCCGGCAGAACCGACGCCCGGCAAATCGACCTGCCCGAGCGCGCCGCCGTCGAGACTGAACATGCGTACGGCGGATTTCACATCTTCCATATATTCGGTGAAAATCCGCCCGCCGACGACGCTCACGCCGGAAAGAACGTGTTCGCTTTCAGGAACGACCTCCATCCATACGGCGCCGTCAGGACCGACCTCGGCCGGGGTTGAAACCACCTTGCCTTTCGGCGCGCCGTCATCGGTGAAGAAGAAATGCCGCCCGGCGGTCGTCGCGATATAAGAGTAGTCGTGCTCGAAACCGGTAACGAGATCGACCGGCTGCGCGTTCGGATCGGCAAGGTCGATCAGCACCACTTCGTAACGGTCGTCGGTGCCCTTCCAGACCGTGATAACAAGGGTTTCGCCGTCGTCGGAAACCGATGCGGAAAAGCCCTCCTCCGGGTTTTCGGGACGCGCATAAACGCGCGTGTCGTTTTCCTGGCTGTCGCCGACTTTATGGAAATAAACCGCCTGATTGTGATTGAGGCTTTGAAACGCTTCGCCTTCCTCCGGTTCGGGGTAACGCGAATAATAAAAGCCCGAACCGTCTTTCGCCCAGGAAAGCCCGGTAAATTTCAACCAGTCGAGCGCGTCTTCAAGAACGCCGCCGGTCGCGACGTCGATAATTTTCGCGGTGCGCCAGTCGGACCCGCCATCCTGCACCAGATAGGCGACCTGCGATCCGTCCGGTGACGGATAATAGGCGGCGAGCGCCGTCGCGCCGTCTTCAGACCAGCCGTTCGGATCGAGCAGCACACGCGGCTCATCCTCGCCGTCCTGCACATAAAGCACATATTGATTTTGCAGGCCGTCATTCCGGCGATAGAAAATCCGGTCGCCCTTTTTGGACGGCAGCGTGAATTTTTCATAATCCCAAAGGACGCGCAGGCGTTCCTCAATCTCGTCCCGTCGGGGAAGATCCTTGAGGTAGCCGAAACTGACTTCGTTCTGGGCGGCGACCCAGTTCGCGACATCCTCATCCTCGCGAACGTCCGCCTCGAGCCAGCGATAGGGGTCGCTCACGGTCACGCCGAAATAATCGTCGGTCTGATCCACCGTTTTGCTTTCTGGATATGTCAGCTTCGCCTCCGGTTCCTTCGCCGCCTCTTCGCCCGGCGCGTTTTCCGCACAGGAAACCGCCAGCATCGCCGCCGCGCTCCAAAGCGCAGCCTGTTTCAACATGGTCATGAACGCCCTCCCTTTGAGCCCGGCTGAAGGTTAGGCGATGCGCGCGCGGTTGCAACTACCCTCCAAAATGAAAAAGCCGGCCCGAAGGCCGGCTCAGCTCAAACAGGGAATAGGAAATCACCCGCGGCGGCGGCGCGCCACGCGCTGGACTTCCTCTTCGACCTTTTCTTCAACGATCGCAGGCAGGTTGGCGTTAAGCCACTCCTTGACCATCGGCCGGAGCATTTCGGTCACAATGTCCTCAAGGGTGCGACCCGGGCCTTCGGTGACCCGCACCGATTGCGAAAGGGTGCGAAACGCGGCTGAAGCCGCCTCCTCCGTGCCCTTGTCGAGGATGACGTCTTCGACTTCGTCTGATGCTGCCATGGCTGCGTTTCTCTTAATCATTTCCAGATCTTCCGTTGCGAGGCGGGATTGCGCGGCGTCTTCGGCGCCTGCATTCGATTGCGCAGGCTTTTCGGGTTGCCTGACCAGCGCCGGCTTCACGGCGGCGGGTTTTGACGGACCTTTATCGGCTTCCGCAGCGCCCTCTTCTTCGTCTTCGGAAATAATCCGGCGGATAGATGCCAGAATTTCTTCCATGCTGGGTTCCGGCTGGGGATTTTCCATCAAACGGCGTCCTCTAGGAAGTCAACTATTCAACGGCGAGCGCGCAATAGGCCCCGCAGATCAACGTTCTCCCGCGCTTCGGACCAGTTATCAAGACCCCCTTGCGGGAATGTTAACGCCTGAGCGAATCAAGAAGTTCGCCGCCATTTTCAGGGTCTGCATCGAGGCTTTCGATCCCGACGGCTTCCGGCGTCAGAAGGCCCACAGCCGCCAACAGGCCGTATGCGGCGGTCTGGGCGTCGCGGTGGGCCCGGGCGAGCCTCACCTCGGCGTTTAACAGCTCCTGCTCTGCGTCGAGCACATCGAGCGTGGTGCGCGTGCCGAGCATGGCTTCCTGCCTGACGCCGTTAAGCGCCAGCTGGTTCGCCTCAACTGCGCTTTGCGATGACTTGATCACCGCCTGCGAGGCGACAAGGCTTTCCCAGGCGGAGACGACATTCTCGTCTACCTGCCGTTCCGCCTCGACAATGCGCGATCGGTCGCTTGCATGCAGGGCTTTGGCCTCACGGACGCGCGAATAGTTGAGCCCGCCGAGGAAGATCGGCATGCTCGCCCGCACGCCGTAGGAGAATTCCTCCTGCTGCAGGACAAAACTGCTCGGCTCATCCGCATACTGATAACCGGCGGTAAGCGAAACAGATGGCAGCAACGCGCCGCGGGCGATATTCACTTGCCGCCGGGATATTTCGCTTTGCTCGCGAGCGGCGATCAGCGGCGGTGCAAACTCGCCGGCGATCGCATGAGCGGCCTCAAGATTCTCAGGAAGGTCCGGCAGGGTTTCCACCGGTTCGAGATCGCCGGGCATCTGGCCCACAAGCCGCGCATAGGACGCGCGCGCAATGGCGAGATTGCCTTGCGCATTCGTAAGGTTGGCGCGCGCCTCAGCGAGGCGGGCGTCGGCCTGGGCGACGTCGGTCCGTGTGATCTCGCCGACCTCAAACCGCGCCGACGCCATTTCCTTCTGGCGCATCAGCACTGCGACATTGCGCTTGTTAAGGTCGTAAATCGCCATGTTGAGCTGCACGTTGAAATAGGCGCCCGCGACATCGCGCAGGACTTGCTGTTCAACCGAAGCAAGCTGGGCGCCGCCAGCGCGCACGCGCGCATGGGCCTGTTTGATGGCGTTAAAATTCCGGAAGCCCGTAAAAACCGGCTGTTCCGCCTGAACGGCGCCGATCAGCGGCGAGATGTTGGAATCGATCTGCGACGGCGTTCCTGTGAAAAGCGCCGTCTGTTGGGAATCGGTTTTCGAATAGCTGCCGTTCGCGGATATCTGCGGCAGCGCGCCGGCCCAGGCCTGCGCCTTCGATTCCTCGATCGCCCTCAGGCGCGCGCGCTCGGCGCGGATAGTCGGGTTGGTCTGGTAGGCTGTCGATAACGCATCTTTCAGCGTTTCGCCGTTCGCCGGCGCCGCCAGCGCGACACTCGCCGCCGCAATCAGGAATAGCGCGCGCACCCTGAACGCCTCCTTACTAACACTCGCGCCGGCTCACGCATCGTCCGGCCCAATTCAAGACAAGTCTGGCAAACCCTGGTTAAGGTTTGTTGATCATGACAGTTATTCAAGGAAAAACCACAGCCTCAAGGCTTAATATTTAGAATACAAAGGCTTTCGGTTTCTCAAAGCCCGGTAAAATGGCGTTCGTTGCTGCGTCGAAGAGGCCGGTGAAGGCGCAGGCGTCGCCATTGCGGCGATAGATCCCCCCCCTTGAGACCCCGTCGCGGCGCAAGATCGTCGCCAGCCGTCCGCCGTCCTTGAGCTGATCGAGCAGCCGGTCCGGCCGGGTTTCAATAGCCCCGCCAAGGAAAATGAGATCGAAGGGGCCCTGATCCGCCGCCCCCGTCCAGGCGTCGCCGACGATCACCGCGGCGTTCGAAAACCCGAGACTGGTCAAATTCTCCTGAGCCTGCGCCGCCAGCGCCTCATCGCTGTCGAGCGAGACGACCATGTCAGCAAGACGCGCCAGGATCGCCGTTGAATAGCCGCTGCCGCAGACCGCGTTCAGCACCAGATCGCCCTGCTGGGGATCGGCCGCGGCGACAAGTTTGGCGAAGTCCCGGGCGCGAAGGAGATGACGCCCCGGGCCGTACACGATCTCGCGTTCGACATAAGCCTGATCGCGAAGCTCAGACGGCAGGAATATTTCCCGCGGGGTTGCTTCCATCGCCGTCTGGATTCGCAAGTCGGTGACGTCATTCGTACGCACCTGGCTGTCGACCATGCGCCGCCGCGCGGCTGCGTAATCCATCTCGCCCTCCCTGAAGGCCAAAATTCCAATGCGGAGCGGCATAGCGCTGTCGGGCAGGCCGCGCAATGTGGCCGATTTGCCGGCTCGCGCCTGTTCGCCCCAATTTCTTTTGACCGGCGCAAGCCCCCGCGCTAAGAGAGCCGCCCCACTCTCGGGGCCGGCCTCGCCGGTCCGAATGACGGCCACGTGGCGGAGTGGTGACGCAGCGGCCTGCAAAGCCGTGTACCCCGGTTCGATTCCGGGCGTGGCCTCCATAAAGTCCTTACTTATCCCTGGAGCGATTACGAGGATGCCGTTCGCCGGCGATTCGGTTAAGACCAGCCGCCATGACGCAAAAAGACTCGTATCTCCCCCATGTGGACGGCCTACGGGCGGTCGCCATTTTAAGCGTCCTCGCCTATCACGCCTGGCCTTCCCTTGTTCCCGGCGGGTTTCTCGGCGTCGACGTCTTTTTCGTCATCTCCGGCTATCTCATCACCCGCCAGCTCTATGGCGCAATCAGGGACGGCCGGTTTTCCTATTTCGGCTTCATCGCCCAGCGCATGCGCCGCCTCCTGCCGGCGGCTGTCGTCTGTTTTCTTTTCGTCAGCATCATCGGCGGCTTCGTCCTCCTCCCGGACGCCTATAAAGAATATGGCCGCTCGCTTGCTTCAGCGGCGCTGATCTACGCCAACTTCTATTTCTACGACCGCACCGGCTATTTCGAAGCGCCGGCCAATGAGAAACCGCTGCTTCATACATGGTCGCTCGCGGTCGAAGACCAGTTCTATCTGTTATGGCCGCTCATCCTTCTCGGGCTCGCGGTCTACCTGCGCCGGCGATGGATGATCGCGGCGATTACGGGGCTCGCGGCTGCTTCTTTCATCTACGCCAAGGCGATGCTCGGATCCGATGCAAGCTACGCTTTCTACATGCTGGCGCCGCGTGCATGGGAATTAATGACCGGCGCCCTGCTCGCCATCGCCGCTCCGCAAGCGGCGTCGCGCGCGCCGCTTGCCCCATGGTTCGGGGCTGCCGGTCTTACGATGATCATCGCCGGATTTTTCATTGTCGGCGATGAGGCGCGCGCGCCGGGTTTTTACGCGGTTCCTGTTTGTCTCGGCACGGCGATGGCGATCGCTTCGGGCGTCATGCGCGCGTCGTCGCCCGCGATCGCGCTGCTCGCTTCGAGACCCGCCGTCTTCGTCGGCCTCATCTCTTATTCCCTTTATCTATGGCACTGGCCGCTTCTGGCGCTCAGCCGATATGGGCTGGGCCGCTCGCTGACGACGCCGGAAACGCTTCTGGTTCTCGCCGTCAGTTTTGCGGCCGCTTATCTATCCTGGCGCTTCGTGGAAACGCCGTTCCGAAGCGCAAAGCTCACACGCCTCACGCCGGTTCTAAGGCGCGGGGCCGGCGCAATGGGAATAACCGCGCTCTGCGGCCTCGTCATAGTTCTGACGGACGGGCTGCCCGGGCGCTTTCCGCCCGCCGTCTCCCAGATCTTTGTCGACATGAGCGGCGGCAACCCGCGCCGCGCGGCGTGTGACGGCGTTGAAAATATTTTCAGAAAAGACGCGGCCTGCAATTTTGGCGTCGCCAAGCCGGAAGGCGCATCGTTCGACGTCGCCCTGTTCGGCGATTCAAACGCCGATCACTTTGCGCCATTCCTGGCTGAGTGGGCGAAAGCCAACAGCTTTTCCGCCCGACAGGTGACGCAATCGCAGTGCGGGCCGGTGTTCGGCGCAAGACGCGAAAGGCTTTCAGCGTCCCTCGAAGAGACCTGCGAAGACTATCATGCGCAAGCGCTCGCCTTCATCAATCGGAACGAGGATCTGAAAATCGCCGTCCTCTCTGGCAACTGGCCGACCTATGGCGCGGCCATAACGCCCAACGCCGCCGCCGCCGACCTCGCCGCCGATCTGACGTCTGAGTCAGACTTTGACGATTATATGCGCCGCATCGTGGAGATGTTCGAAGCGCGGGGGATCAAAGTGCTGATCATCGGCAGGATCCCGCACTATGAAGTGCTCCCGGTCAGATGCGTGGTCGACGCCGTCGCCGCGAAGCGCGACCCCGCCCTTTGCGGCCTCGACCGCGAGCATGCGACACGGGGACTTTCAAGAACACAGCCCGTTTTCGAATCCCTTGCTCGCGGCGATCCGAACGTCGTCTATATCGATCCCATCAACCTGCTTTGCGACGACGAGCGATGCTCTCCGCTGAAAGACGGCGTTTTCGTCTATCGCGACAGAGGCCACTTGAGCGCAGCCGGCGCGACCTATCTCGGCCGCCTCTTCGATTTGTCCGCCCTCGCTGCCGCTTCGCCCCACCTGAACGAGGATCGCAGCAGCGCGAAGCAGGCTGCGGATTAGCTCCTACAAACGTAGCAGCCCCTCTGCGCCGTTGCGGTTAAACATCACCGGCTCAAAAACCGACCCTAGAGCGTCAATTATGGGGTTCAGTCCGCGTCAAATCGGCTAATTCCCGCATAATTTCTGGGGTCGGGGGTAATATTAACCATAGCGTTAAACTGGCTTCGTAACCTCAACCGGAAGGTTTATGCGGCGTTCATCGCACGCGCCGCACTTCCCGCCGAATAAAGCTTGCGGTCAAGGCCGCCTGACATCAATTAAGACGCCGAAGTGCAAAGGAAATGAGGGGCGATATTCAATGCGTGCAGCCCAAGGAACGAAGCGTCTTATGATGCGGTCGACGGCTATTATCGTTGCAACCGTACTCACCGCGTCGTGCGCCAGCGTTAATCAGGAGCTGCTGGAAGCTCAATTGCCCGACACCCCGGCGGCCTGGACGGCGAATCCCGACGCCGGCGCGCCGCTGACCGGAGACTGGGTGGCGGCGTTCAGGGACGACGCGCTCTACCGACTGATCGACGAAGCCCTGACTCATAACAATACGTTCCTGGCCGCCGCTTCCAATCTGGATCAGGCCCGCGCCAACGCCAAGATAACGCGTGCAGGCCTCCTTCCCCAGTTGAGCGCCAATTTCAACTCCGCACGCAACGCCATCGTCACCGATCCGACGACGGCCGCCCAGGCAGGTTCGAGCGGCGGTTCGACAAGTTCGAGCCTGCCGAATACCGACAGTCATGGCCGACTCTATATTAATAACTTTTCATTCGGCGGCTCGCTCCGCTGGGAAATCGATCTCTGGGGCCGGCTGACGGATGAAACGCGCGCTTCTTATCGCGACGCCAAAGCCGCATACGCCGATCTGGCCGGTTCTCGCCTGTCGATCGCAGGTCGCGTGGCGCAAGCCTGGTTCGCGCTGATCGAAGCGCGCCAGCAGCGCGAACTCTCAGATCGCGACGTTGAGGCCCGCAAGAGCAACTTGCGCGTAACGGAGCGCCGTTACGAGCGCGGCGTCTCCTCAAGTCTCGACGTTCGCCTGTCCCGATCGGCCCTCGCCTCAAGCGAGGCTACGCTCGCCTTGCGCCAGCGCCTCGAGCAGGAAGCGTCCCGCGCGCTTGAAGTGCTGCTCGGCCGTTACCCTGCTGCGGAACTCGAAGCTGCGGAGTCGCTTCCCGAACTGCCAGCGCTCGCCGGCGCCGGCGCCCCGGGCGACATTCTCGCCCGCCGACCCGATCTCATCGCCGCCGAAGCCCGGATGGAAGCGGCGGGCCTGCGTTCTCGCGCCGCTCGCAAGCAAATGTTGCCGCAATTGACCTTAACATCACAGGTCGGCACGTCCGGACCGCAGCTCGCAGACCTCGTCGACCCTTACCGCCTCGGCGGCAATCTCGCCGGCGGCGTCTTGCAGCCATTGTTCCAGGGCGGCCGGCTGCTCGCGAATTCAAAGCGCGCCCGCGCCGCAGCTGAAACGTCGCTCTATAACTATGCGCAGACAGTGCTTGACGCGTTTCAGGAAGCTGAAAACGCGCTCGCCGCCGAAGGTCTTCTCGCGGTCCGTGAAGAAGCGCTGAAGCTCGCCTATGAAGAAGCCGCCGCCGCGGAGGAACTGACCGAACGGCGTTACGCCAATGGCGCGGCGACCATTTTTAACCTTCTAGACGCACAAACCCGCCGAATTTCGGCGGAGAGCCAATATATCCAAGCTCAACAGCAGCGGGTATCCAATCGCGTTCAGCTTTATCTCGCGATTGGCGGCGACTTCCTGACGGAAGCCGATCTCGCCACAAATGACACCGGGGAAAGCGAGTAAGCGTTATGTTTCGCAAACTATTCACACTCATCGGCACGGTCGGAATCCTGTTCGGCGGGATCGTCCTGATCGGCATGATGGGCGCCATGCGCCCGAAGATCGAACCGAAGGAACCGGTGATCACGCCGCCGACCGTGTTCTACACTGTCGCTGAATCGAGTTCGGTAACGCTCGATGTCGCCGCGCAGGGCGAAGTGCGCCCCCGCACCGACATCAACCTGACCGCACAGGTCGCCGGCCAGGTCGTTTCGACGTCCAACGCGTTCGTCAATGGCGGCGCTTTCGAAGAAGGCGACATCCTGATCAAAATTGAAGACGCCCCTTACCGCGCCACGGCGGCGGCGGCGCGCGCGCGTCTCGCTCAGGAAGAAGCTGAAGCCGCGCTTGCCCGCAAGGATTACGAAGACCTCGGTCGTGACGAAGATCCGACCGCCCTCGCCTTGCGCATCCCGCAACTCGAACAGGCGCGGGCGGAATACAGGGCGGCGCAATTAAACCTTGAACGCACGACGATCAGGGCGCCATTCAAGGGACGCGTGCGGGAACGCATCGTCGGCGTCGGCCAGTATGTCGCGCCGGGCGCGCAGCTTGGCCGTATTTTCTCCACCGACATTGCTGAAATCCGGCTGGCGCTCACCGACACCGACCTCGCCAAGCTCGGTCTGCCGATCGCGTTCGTCGAAACCGAGGACAACCCGGGACCGTCGGTTATCATGACGGCGTATATTGCGGGTCAACAACACACCTGGACAGGGCGCATCGAACGGGCCGAAGGCGCGATCGATCCCAACACGCGGCAAGTATTCGTTATCGCCGTCGTCGACGACCCTTACGGCAAGGGCGCCGATAACGGTACGCCGCTCGCGATGGGGCTTTTTGTGGACGCCGTCATCGAGGGCAAGCCCTATGAAGAGGCGATCATTCTTCCGCGCTCAGCGCTTTACGGCCGCGACGCCGTGTTTGTCATCACGAGCGACGACACCATTGAAGAACGCACGGTCGACATCGTGACCGATGACAAGGATACGATCACAATCACCGCCGGCGTTGAGCCGGGCGAACGCGTCGTCACCTCGCCGCTTCGCGGCGCCAGCGAAGGCGACAAGGTAACGCCCTCAGACCCTTCGGCGATCGCGAATACCGCTTCCACGGATGATGAGCAGGATGTCGCCCAGAGCGGCTCTGGCGAAAACGCCGGCTCCGGAGAAGGCCAATGAACCGACTGATCGCATGGTGGGCGCGCAACGGCGTCGCCGCCAATCTGCTGATGATCGCCTGCATCATCGCCGGCGTCTTGGCGTTCCTCCGTCTTGAACGGGAAGTCTTTCCTTCCGCCGACTTTAACGGCGCAACCGTCAGCGTCGCCTGGCCCGGCGCATCGCCCCGTGAAATCGAAGAGCAGATCGTCCTGCGCATCGAGGAAGCGATCGCCGACATCGACGGCGTCAAACATATCGACTCCACAGCGCGCGAAGGCGTCGCCGCTATTAACATCGAAGGTATCGACACCGTCGACGCCACGCGATTTATCAACGACATCAAAAACCGCATCGATGGCATTTCCACACTGCCGCAGGACGCGTTTCCGCCCGTTGTCGCGCAATGGCGAAATGAGGGCGGCGCCATTTACATGGCGTTATACGGCGACCTGACTGAAAGGGAGCTCAACCGCCTGGCGCGTGACTTGCGCGATGAAGTCGCGCAAATCCCCAACGGATCCCCCCTCGTCAATCTGTGGGGCGAAATGCGTGAAGAGGTCTCGATCGAGGTTTCTGAAGAGGCGCTTCGCCGCTACGGACTAACCTTCGACGATGTCGCGCGCGCTATCCGCGGCTCTTCACTCAACATCGCCGCCGGCCAGGTCCGCACCGAAACCGGCAATATCCAGGTCGCCGCCCGCGCCCTCGCCGATACTGAGGCGGAATTCGGCCGCATCGTCGTGCGCCAGAACCCCGATGGCTCCGTGCTGCGGGTTCGCGACGTCGCCACCGTCGTCGACGGCTTTGAAGACCGGAAAATGAAGCGGCAGATGAACGGCGAACCGTCGATTTCAATCGCCGTTATGGCCCCGGAGACACTCAATATCGTCAAGCTTTCCGCCGCGGTGAACGAGTGGGTCAAGCAGAAGAACGAACAGCTTGACGGTTCGGCGGAAATTTTCGTGTGGTTCGACACCGCCGATCTTTATTTCGCGCGCATGGAGCTTGTCTCCTCGAACGCGGTCATCGGCCTGATCCTTGTCCTTATTATTCTCCTCCTCTTCCTGCGCCCGTCTGTCGCCTTCTGGGTGAGCGTCGGCATCGCGGTTTCTTTCGCCGGCGCCTTTATTTTCATGCCGGCGACCGGCGTCTCCCTGAACATGCTTTCGCTGTTCGCATTTCTGCTTGTGATCGGCGTCGTGGTCGACGACGCAATCATTGTAGGAGAGAGCATTCACAACCAGACTGAGGAGGGCAACAGCGGGATCGACGCCGCGATACTCGGCACCCAGCTTGTGGCCAAGCCGGTGCTGTTCGCCGTGTTGACGACCATGATCGCCTTTCTGCCCTGGCTTTTCATGTCGGGCGGAACGTCTCAATTCACCAAGCACATCACACTGACGATCATCTTCGCGCTGACATTTTCACTGGTCGAATCCTTTTTCATCCTGCCCTCGCATCTGGGGCACATGAAACGCCAGAACCGCGAAGGCGTTTACTTCCGCCTGCAGCGAGTATTCGCCGAGGGCCTGATGGACTTCGCCAAGAATGTCTATCAGCCGATCATCAAGCTGGCGCTCCGGCTACGCTACTTCACCGTGTCCGGCTTTATCGTGGCGTTCATGGTCGCTTTCGCGCTGCTGGCTCAGGGCTGGATCTCCTTCAAGTTCATGCCCGAGGTTCAGGGCACGTTCATTTCAATGACTGTGCGCCTGCCGGAAGGCGCCTCGTTTAACCGCAGCCTTCAAATCTTCGAGGAGGTTGAAGTCGCCGCCGAGAAGCTCAAGGAAGCAAAAGGCAAGGACAAGACCGGCGAGGACTATGTCAAAGCGGTCTACATCCGGGCCGACGAAACCCAGGTCGTCTCCTATGTTACGATAACCGGCGCCGAACATCGCAAGCAGTCCACACAGGAAGTCGCTGAAGAGTTCCGCAGTTATCTTGCGGATATTCCCGACGCCGAAGAGATCAACGTCACCTACACGATCAATGACGGCGGACCGGATTTCGCTTTCGGGATTGAATCCGACAACCTGGAAGAGCTGCGTATCGCCACCCTCGACGTGCAGAACTACCTGCGCTCCCTTCCCGGCGTGTATGACGTCAGAAACAATCTCCAGTCCGAAACGCCGGAACTCCAGATCAGCCTCAAGCCGGGCGCCGCGCGCTTCGGGTTTACGCTTGCCGAGGTTTCCCGGCAGGTTCGGCAGGCTTTCTACGGCGAAGAAGTGCAGCGCCTGCCGCGTGAGGGGCAGGATGTCCGCGTCATGGTCCGCTATCCGCGCAGCGCGCGTGAGTCGCTGACGACGATCGAGAACATGCGCATCCGCACCGCCGACGGCCGCGAAGTGCCTTTATCGGCTGTCGCCGACGCGAAATTCGCGCCAAGCTTCAAACGCATCGAGCGGCGCGACCGCACGCGTTCGGCGCGCATCACGGCCGAGCTCCGCGAGAATGTCGATCGCGCGGCGATCATGAAAGTCTTCATGGGCCAGTTCGTACCCGAGTGGAAAGCTCGTCATCCGAACGTCAATCTCGCGGCACGCGGCGACGCGGAAGCGCAGGCCGAGTTCATGGGTGAGTTCATGTCGCTTTACGCCATGGCTTTCTTCGCAATGTACATGCTCCTCGCCATCGCTTTCGGCTCCTACTGGCAACCGCTGCTGGTGATGTCGGCCATTCCCTTCGGTTTCATGGGCGCCGCGTTCGGCCACTTCATCTTCGGCCTTGATTTCGCGCTGTTCTCATTCTTCGGGGTTGGCGCCGCGGCGGGCGTCGTCGTCAACGACAACCTCGTTCTGATCGACTATGTAAACCGGCTGCGAGCGCAGGGCGAAGGCGCCTTCGGCGCGCTCGTAAAGGCCGGGGTCGGCCGCTTCAGACCGATCCTGCTAACATCAGTGACGACCTTTGTCGGCCTCTTGCCGATCATGTTCGAACGGTCCAGCGACGCCCAGTTTCTGATGCCGACCGTGGTCGCGCTCGCCTGGGGCGTTTTCTTCGCCGCTTTCGTGACCCTCCTCTTCGTCCCGGCTATGTACGCCGTGGGCGCAGATATCGCCCGCTTCTACCGCTGGGCCTGGACTGGCGAAAAACAGCCCCAGGTCGGCCACGGCCACCCGCTCGAAAACGAATATGGGGAGCTGCCGGCGCAAGCGCATAAGGCCGATCTTTCAGGCCGCAAGCGCCGCAATCCGCTGTGGCGTCCGGGGCCGGCGGAATAAGGCTTGGGGCCCGGATCTGTGTTAACCTTATGTTAACACCTTGATGAGAGGTTAAAGGTGTCTTCTCCCGAGAAGATACCCCACCATACCCCACGACAGTGAGTACCGGCCGCGTTTTCCCCCAAGACGCGGCCGTCTCGCTTTTTGGCCTCCCGCGGGCTCTCTCCCTGCACCACCTGCAGAAATGCCCTTGCGCGCTTCTCGCTCTAAAGCTGATTCCGTGACTGTTTTCCAACATGGCGCCGCTTCACGACCAAAAACCTGCGGGCAAGGCAAAAACATGGTGGATTCGCGCCGAAGCCTTTGCTATATCGCCGCTTTCCAAGGGCGATCCCCGATAGCTCAGTTGGTAGAGCAGCTGACTGTTAATCAGCGGGTCACTGGTTCGAGTCCAGTTCGGGGAGCCATTTATTTCCTTCAATATAATCAATGAATTAATATATAAATTGTCGAATCGATTTTTGATTTCGAACTACGGCAAGCGGGCGAGTAGAAGCGCCAACGATCTAAATACGGAAAATTGCTATCGCTGGGTGCGTCGGGGATCCTCAAGTCAGCAGCCTGTGACGCTGGGCGCCCCATGGCGCAAAGAGTTGCGGCTTATTAGCGATTCCCGTGCAAGCAAGCGATGAAAGCCAACACCCGAGTTATTGGGATTTCATAGAACTACCGCTACCCCATCCGGGAGCTCACTGTCCGACACTGCGTCGAATGTTCTTAACAGCTGCATGTTTCAGCGCCGATGACACTGCATATTGCAACTCTTTATTGCTCGCTTTCGATTTCACCAGCGTTTGCGCGCCGGACGGAACACGGTAAGATGGAACTTCCTCAACAGAATATATGATAAGCGTGCTCGCCGCATCGGCATCGCCAAAAAACTTGTGGACTAACTCCATGCCGTACTTATCGGGAAGCTGCAGGTCTAATATCACGACGTCGGGCGCTTTCGAAAATATTTCACGTTCCGCTTCGGCATAGTTCACGGCCGTAATAATATCACCCATTCCATCCAAAATCTTTTTCAGCACAAAAAGCGCGTCCTGATCATCTTCAACGATCAATATCGTTGGAAGGCCGGTGTCAGGCTTTGCGCCCTCTTCGAGAGTATTGCCTGCAGATTGCATGTAAACCGGCAGGTCAAAGTGGAACGTAGTTCCTTCACCTTCTTTCGTATCAAAAGCGATTTTACCGCCGAACAGTTCAACCAGCGCTTTCGAAATACTTAGGCCAAGACCTGTGCCTTCCTTGGCGCGGGTATCTGAAGAATCAGCCTGAGTGAATTTTTCGAAAATCTGCTTCTGAAACTGCTCCGGAATGCCCGAGCCGTTGTCGCTGACAGCAATGCGAACCCCGTCGGCGGTTTGTCCCGCGCGCACAACAACCTTGGAATTCGCCGGTGAATACTTAATCGCATTGGACAATAGATTCGCCATAATCTGCGCAAATCGAACATCGTCCACATTGACAAGAACGTCTTCGCCCAAAGGCGTTACGGCAATAGAGACGTCGTGTTTTATGGCGAAGCCTGTATTTGCGGCCTTGGCGTCCGAAAGCAGCTTGTTTACAGAATGCGCGCTGATCGCAACGCTGAAATTTCCGGATTCAATCTTTTCAATATCAAGTATGTCGTTGATGAGATCCACGAGGCGCTCGCCGTTCTTTTGCGCCATTTCCAGGAGTTCGACTGCTTTTTCCGGAATAGCGCCAAATACGCCAGACCGGATGAGACCCAAAGACCCCATGATAGACGTCATTGGCGTACGTAGTTCGTGGCTGACCGTAGAAATGAACTCGCCTTTCAATTTATCCAGTCGTTTTTGCTCGCTGAGATCGGATTTCAGTCGATCGATTTTCTTTTGCTCTGTTATATCGGTCAAAATAACAGTGTAGAGCTTGTCGCCCCTCGCCTCGATCTCGCTCACGGAAGCATAGACCGGAATTGACTGACCGTCCTTTGAGCGCGCAAGGATTTCCTGACCGGCGCTGACGGCGCTTTGAATGGAGCGCCAGTTCACTTCGATATTTTGTGAATTGCCAGAACCATCAGGTTGCACCACATAATCAAGAAGGTTTGAGCCCACCAGGTGCTCATTCGGAAAACCGAACAATTGCGTTGTTGAAGGGTTCGCACTCTCAATCACGCCAGAATGACTAACAGTGAGAATCGGGCTTCTGGCGTTATCCAGTATCGACCGGATGCTGGCTTCCTTCTCTTCCAGAATACCCTGGCGTTCCCGAAGCACTGCTGCCATCGAAAAAAACGAATTGCTGAGGGTTGCAACTTCTCCTGCCCCTGCCCGCGGCCGGAATATATCTTCCACAAAGGCGCCGGCTTCAAGTTCTTTCGCAGCCTTCGTCAAATCATCGAGAGGCTTGACGATCATCCTTGCTGAGATAAACGCGAGAAAGCCGGCGGCGATGGCGAAAGCAAGCGTGACAAGTAGAATATTGTTCCGGGTTGCATGGATATCAGCCAGCAGCAAATTTTGCGGTGACATTGCGACCGCGATCATATATTTTCCGCCGCCGCCATATTTATTGTCATAAGGCAATTTCTGTAAATGAACGATTTGCTTGCCGCTCGGCAGCTTGGCAATGCTTGTGAATACGCCATCTGCGCGCGCTTCCAGCTCGGTGAACAGTTTCGGAAATTCGTCGGAAACCCGATAGGGCGCGCCCAAATCGAAGCCAAAGGTTTTGCCGGGATCGGGATGCACCAGATAGTTTCCATCCTGATCCGCCAGATAGAAATGCGTCTGACTAGGTATGAATTCGTTCAGACGGCTATATACGGTGTTCATGTTGACGTTGATAACAACAACCCCGAATGGCTCGCCGGTTTCGGCGTATATCGGCGTTGAAATACGTTGAACCGGCGCCAGCGGGTTCTGAATTTCTCCAAACTCGCGATTGAGATTGATCTCGGAGATAAAAACCGTATTCGGCTTTTGCTTTATCGCTTCCGAGACATATGAATGCTGATCTTTTTGCTGAAGCCCCTGGTCGGGCACTCGAATTATGCCGTCTCGATCTTGGTTGATCCGCAATATTTCCCGGCCCTTGTCAGCCAAGGAAATGTAGCGGACCTGCATATAGTCGGGATTGGTGCTCGCAAGACTGGTGAAAATATGGGCCAACCGGTCCTTCCAGACCTTTTCTGTTGACCCGTCTCGCGGATCAACGCCGCCGTTTTTTCCGGCTCTGATCAGCCCCTGAATCGGCGGCGTTTCAGCAAGCAAAAGTGCGTCGCGGCTCGCATCATTGATGGTGTCTGTCAGATAGGCGGCGACATTTTCAATTTCATAGGCGAGAAGCTCGCCCCGGCGCTGGACCTGATCTTTCGTATAGTCGTGATATTGAATAAGGCCGATTGTTGCGGCCGTACATAAGACGAGCGCCACAGCTGTGAAAACAATCCGGCTTGTGATGCTGTTCATGCCTGTATCCCACAATTTTATAAGCTTATTAGGCGCTAACAGTTAAGGGTTTTTAAATTGGTTAATTGCTATGCAGTAACGG
This sequence comes from uncultured Parvularculaceae bacterium, assembly GCA_913055785.1. GTDB lineage: Bacteria > Pseudomonadota > Alphaproteobacteria > Caulobacterales > Parvularculaceae > Hyphococcus. Next base: position 64,077 of record CAJXLJ010000002.1, read on the forward strand.
TTTCAGGGCGAGCTTTGAGCTATTATCCGCCCCTCCTCCCGGCTACCGAGTGAGTATTAGCGTATGAGCCATTCCGAATTACAGCGAATTGCTTGCGTCGAAGATGACGCTGATATTCGGTCAATCGTGGAATTGTCGCTGGCCAATCTCGGCGGGTTTCAGATTACTCTCTATGAGAGCGGCGCGCAGGCGCTGGAACATATCGAAAAGTTTCAGCCGCAATTGATTATTCTCGATATGATGATGCCGGGAATGGATGGACTGGAAACGCTGCAACGCATCCGCGCCCTGCCGGCGTTAGCGGCTGTTCCTGCAGTGTTTATGACCGCCAAGGCGCAGCCTAATGAAATTCAACGCTACGAACATTCCGGAGCGATCGGCGTCATTGTCAAACCGTTCGATCCGGTGTCACTGGCGTCGGAAGTAAAGAATCTTTGGCGAGCAGCGGCTTGAATATCTGTTCAATCTGCCTGTCGGGCGGACAACGCGAGGGATAGTAGCAAGCGTGAAAGCTGATCATACCGGCTATGCTGATGTTTTCGACGCTTTGCAGCGCGACTATCGCGTAAAGCTTGACGAGTCCATTCCGCAATTGCGCGGATTCCTGGCTGATTTCCGTTCCGGCCGGATTGAACCGGAAAAGCTAGCGGAATTGCGCATGCTCTCGCACCAGATGGCCGGGGCCGCTGGAACTTTTGGTTTCGAAACTGTCGGGGTCGCTGCACGCGCTGTCGAAAATGATGTTCGAGATATCAATAGTCGCGGCGCCGGCGTGCTCAAAAAAAGCCTTCTGGTCCTGATTGACGCATTATGTACCGTTGATGACGGCCAGGCCGATCACTTAAAGATCGCGCCAGCCCCTGGAGATAAGGCGCCGGAGTCCGCACTGTCACGACCCAAGCTGCTCATGGCCGAGGATGACCCGATTGTGGTCGAGCTTCTCAAGAATCTCCTGCAGCACGAGATGGACATCATATTCACCAGCGACGGCTGTGGCGTATTCGATCTCGTAAAAAGAGAAAAACCCGATCTGATTTTGCTTGACGATGATCTTCCAGGATTGACGGGAATAGAGGTCATCGAAAAGCTTCAAGCAGAAAACGATCTGAGTGAGATTCCAGTGATCATGCTGACAGGCAACGCTGATCCTCGAAATGTTTTGAAAGCAATCAAAGCTGGCGCAAGCGACTATTTCACCAAGCCCTTCGAGCCGGTGAAGTTTGTGAATCATATTCGTGACCTGCTTTCGCGAAGAGATATCACGATTTTGATCGTAGACGACGACGCATCCATAAGGTCGCTCTTGTCCTATCGGTTTGAAACGATTGGCGTTAAATGTTTCGAGGCGCGCAACGGCATTGAGGCGCTTGAAGCAGTTCGCCAGCGAACGCCAAGCCTCATCATACTCGACAGGATGATGCCGGGAATGGAAGGCGGCGCCGTTCTCAGCGAATTGCAACGCCAGGATGAATATAAAGATATTCCTGTCGTCATTCTTACTGCCAGAAGCAACCCGGAGGATTCGCTGAAATTGCTGCAGAGTGGCGCGGTCGAATTCATGTCGAAACCATTCAATCCGGAAGAGGTTGTGCTCCGAGTGTCGCGAATTTTGAATCTCGCTCATGAGGAATAACCCGAGGTCAGCATCTCTCCTTATTTCAGCGGCGTCGATTTGCTTCATGTTATTCGCAACCGGCGAGCCGGCTCATGCGCAAGACCCACATGTTGTCCGCGCCCTGAACCTCGCCGCGGGCAAACAGTATGAAGACGCGCTTTCCGCTCTTGACGCTTTAGACGGCCGGGCTTCCGCCGCCTATGAAGTTCGGTTCGCTCGGGCGCGGATACTCGCCTGGGCTGGCGAATACGATCAGGCTGAGCAGGTCTATCAGGACCTTTTGGGAGATTATCCCGAGGACCCCGATATTCTGATCGGATACGCCCAACTCGCCTATTATCAGCAAGATTTCGGAGCCGCGAAAAAACGCTTCGCGAGAGTGGCGGCGGCTTATCCGGAATATGACGATGCGATAATCGGGCTGGAACGGACCAACCGCGCCTTGTCGTCTGCAGATGCTGATCCCAAAAGCCGTTGGCGATTGGATTACGCCGCGGAATTAAATACTTTTGAGCGCTCATCCAATGACAAATGGGAGTACTACACAGCGCAAATAACGAGACAGCGCAGCGGCTTATCGCTGTGGATAAAAGGCGAGCATTATCAACGCTTCGGCTTGCGCGATTCTACGGTCGCCATCGGCGCAGCAAGCAAAATTGGCGACAACTGGGACGCCGCGCTGACCATTGAGGGCACTCCAGACGCCGATTTTAGGCCTGAATTCGCCATTGACGTCGAAATTGGGCGAACGTTTTTTCTATCCTCCGATATTCCAGCGCTGAGGCCGTATGTCCGCTACAATTTCGACAAGTACGCCGAACAGCCAATCCATATGATTTCACCGGGCGCCAATGCATATCTGGCGAACGGCTGGGTTTTTGACGTACGCTTGATAACTAGCGCACAGCGCGACGAGTCGGTCGAGATCGGCGGCATGGCGCGCCTAACGGCGCCGGTCGTTCAAAACATACGCGTCACGCTCGGCGCGGCAAATGCGCCTGAGGCCATTGACGGCGTTGTCGTTCGGACGGTGTCGGTATTTGGCGGGGTGCTGCTCGACATATCAGACAAGCTGTCTTTGCGCGCCGATTATGCAAGGGACGATCGGCAAAACTCATTCATCAGGAACGTGTTCAGTGTCAACGTCACTCACAGATTTTGAACGGTTCCTTCTGGAAGCCATTATTGGCGTTTCGCTGGCATTGGCGGCGGCGTCCATCTTGATGGTTGGCGTACTCGCAATCCGCAGGGCCGCGAGAGACAGGCTGCGGTGCGCGCAGGCGGATCGGAACGAGGAACTGACGCAGGCGCTCAATATCGTTCTTTTTCAGAAGATTGAAAACGCGTCGGATATCCTGCCGCGTTTGAAGAAGGAGGACGCAAGCCCGCTTGTAGATGCGCTGTTGATGCTGCTGCGTAATTTGTCAGGACCGGTCCTGAAGAAACTAACACAGATCATCGAAAGCTGGGGGGCGGAAGACATAGCTTGCGCGCAAGCCTTGTCAGCACGGCGCGGCGGACGAATTGAAGCGATCGCTGTCCTATCCTACCTTTCGTCTGAGAAGTCACTCGCCGTAATTTCAAGGAATCTTGAGTCGAGAGATTCTTATATTCAACTTGCCGCCATGCGCGCGGCGGCCAGGCGAAACGCGACTCACCTCATTCCAGGCATAATCGAAAGGCTAAAGCGATCAGACGACCAGAACGGAAGACTGTTGGCTGGAATTCTATACCGTTTCGGCGCGGAAATTTCGCCATTCCTATCCGAACTGGCGATGTCCGCCGAAAGCGCCACTGTAAGGGCCGCCGCGCTCACCGCGCTGACATATGTTTCCGCACCGACAGTGTCTGTGGACTTGGAAGCTTGCATGAAAAGTCCAGACGTAAATATCCGTGCGACCGCGGTCACGCTTGCCGGCGCAACGCATATGGAATCCGACGCCCCTTTTTTGAGCGCAGTATCGGATCAATCCGCGCTTGTGCGCGCGCGCGCGGCTTCGGCCATCAGGACCGCGGAAAAACGCACTCTTATGGACAAGCTGGTGGAGCTTTATTCTGATCCCGTTTGGTGGGTGCGCTATCGCGCATGCCAGGCCCTGCTGGGGCTTGGAGCCGAGGGAAAAGCCATTCTCCGCTCGCTTTCCCGCATTGGCGGCGCAGAAAGCGTGTTGGCGACGGAAGTCCTTGCGGAAGCGGAGCGCCCATGATGGAACAAAACTGGACGTTTTTCATCGACTGGCTTTCGCAGTACGGCTTTGTTCTAGAATTTATCTCCTGGACCATCATTGCCGTCGGTTTGATTCAGAACCTTGTCTACGCGTCTCAAATCCCCATTGCGTGGCGCGAGCTAAAAGAACATTCACAGCATCAGGATTCCCAGACCGCATGGGAATTTCTGACGTCGAAAGCAAGTCTGCCAATTTCAATAGTCGTGCCGGCCTATAATGAGGCAGCGACAATCGCAGAAAGCCTTTCATCCCTGCTGGCGCTCAGATATCCGAATTTTGAGCTAATTGTCGTCAATGACGGCTCTACCGATAACACGCTTCAGGTTCTGATCGAGAAATTCGACCTGAAGCCGACAGTGCGCGTCAGAGACCGCGAATCTTTGAAGCATGAAGAAATAAGAGGCGTTTACAGCTCATCGATTTATCCTGACCTGCTTGTAGTCGACAAGAAAAACGGAGGGAGCAAGGCGGATGCAACCAACGCAGGTCTTTCCTGCGTACGCACGCCGTTATTTTGCGTTATCGACGCTGACTCCGTGCTAGAATCAGACGCGCTGCTGGTGGCGGTCCGGCCCTTCATGGAATCATTCGCGCCCGTCATCGCCGTCGGGGGAACGGTAGGCATCGCCAATGGCTGCGTCATCAAGAATGGGCAGATGATCAAATTTGGCCTGCCCAAGAAATTTTTGCCGCGCATACAGGTTGTCGAATATACCCGGGCGTTTTTGATGGCGCGGCTTGCAAGCAGCAGGGTGGGAACCCTTGCGCTCATTTCCGGCGCATTCGGTATCTTTCGCCGCGACGTCGCGATCGCCGCTGGCGGCTTCGACCGGACAACGCTCGGTGAAGACATGGAAATGGTCCTCAAGCTGCACAGGCATATGAAGACAAAGGGCGAGCCTTATGAGATCAGATATGTGCCGGAGCCTGTCTGCTGGACAGAGGCGCCGGAGACATTGACGACGCTGTCGCGCCAGCGGGTACGGTGGCAGCGGGGGGCGGTCGAATGCCTCGTTCGCTATCGCGATATGATTTTCAATCCAAAATTCGGTAGATTTGGCATGGTGACGTTGCCATTGATGCTGCTGGTTGATCTGATCGCTCCTCTTGTCGAACTGACCGGCTATATCCTGATACCGCTTTTTGCCGCTTCAGGAATTTTGAGCGTCCATTTTCTTTTTGCTTATCTGGCGCTTGTCATTGTTTTTGGCGTATTCATCAGTACGATGTCAGTGCTACTCGAACAGTCTGAGCTGGAGCGGTTTGCGTCACCAAAGGATATTGGGCGTCTTATATTGACATCGATTGTAGAACATTTCGGCTACAGACAGCTCTGCAACTATTGGCGCATCAAAGGCGTCATCGCCCATTTCCGCGGCAAGAAAGCAGTTTGGGAGCCGATGCCGCGGGTCGGATTTAATAATGCTGAGCGATAAAAGGAATAGAATCCAGTGCGAGAGTTCTCCGGCTATTTAAGCCGCGTCAGCGCGTTTCTCCGATTAACTGAAGACACGGCGCCGCGTATCTACGCACCGCCGTTTTTGTCAGGAAAATTGTCAGGCGGCGCCGTGATCTCACCAACATCCAGAACAGGCGCGGCGTCCAGCTCAGCCGCGTTCAGCAAAAACGCCGTTCGCTCCAGCGCTGCAACCAGAAAAGACTGTTCCCAGCTTTCAAGCTTCGAAAATCCTTTCTGGAACCGTCTTTGAAGACTGTCCGGCGCATCGCTGAGCGTCGCGAACCCCTCCTCCGTCAAATCAATATAGACACGGCGTTTATCGGTCTCATCCCGGCGCCGTCTAACGAGCCCCCTCTTTTCAAGTTTGTCGATCAGCGCCGTCACTGTCGCCTGGCTAAGCGATATCTCTTTTGCGAGGAAACTTGGCGTAGCATCAGGCGCGCTGGTGATGATCTGCATGAGAATCAGCTGCGACGGCGTCAGCCCGCATTGCTTGGCGAGCGCCCGCGAACTGATTTCCGTCGCGCGCAAGATCTGGCGCAGGGCGATCAGGGCGGGGTCGAGACGATCGTTCATGGCCGTAAGGGATCAACGTTCCGGGTTGGCTATCGCCGCTTGGGCGCTTCCGTCCTTAATCCGCGATAGAGGCTGACGCAACACGCCAGCAACACTAATGTAAACGGCAGCCCCGCCGTAATCGCCCCCGCCTGCAGCGAAGACAAGGCGACAGAGCCGCCGCCGGCGAGCAGGACAATAGCGACCAGCCCTTCCATGGTCGCCCAGAAAATCCGCTGCGGCGCTGGCGCATGAAGCTTGCCGCCCGCCGTGATGCTGTCGATGACGAGCGAACCGGAATCCGACGAGGTCACAAAGAAAACGATTAAAAGAACAATGGCGACGAACATTGAAACTTCGGCGAAGGGCAGGTTCTCTAGCATCTGAAACAAGACGAGCGAAACTTCCGAAATGCCGTTCGGCAAATCGCCTACATTTCTGTCGATCTGGTCAAGCGCCGTGACGCCGAACGATGAAAACCAGATGATGCTGATAACCACCGGGACAATCATCACTGCGCTCAGAAATTCGCGAATCGTCCGCCCTTTGGACACGCGCGCAATAAACATGCCCACAAACGGCGACCAGGAAATCCACCACGCCCAATAGAAAGTGGTCCAGCCGTGAAACCATTCCTTGTCCTCGCGCCCGATCCAGTTGCTGAGACGGGGCGTATCGAGGACGTAGCCGATCGCGTTTTTGCCGTAGCTTTTCAGGATGTCGCCGGTAGGCCCGGCGATAATAACAAATATCAACAGGCCGATTGCTATAACAATGTTGATATTGCTGAGCACTTTGACGCCCCCATCGAGCCCGCGCACAACGGAGAAAATAGCCATCGACGTAATGCCCATGATCAGGATCACTTGAGTTGTGAGGCTGTTTTCAACACCGAATAGGAAATGAAGGCCGCTCGCCGCCTGCTTCGCGCCAAGCCCGAGCGACGTGGCCAACCCGAACAGAGTCGCCAGTACGGCGAGCAGGTCGATAATGTGGCCCGGCCATCCCCAAACACGCTCCCCTAACAAAGGATAAAAAGCCGACCGTATTGTCAGAGGCAGCCCCTTGTTGAACGTAAAAAACGCGAGCGCCAGACCGACGACCGCATAGACCGCCCAGGGCGTCACCCCCCAGTGAAAGATTGTCGCGCTGAACGCCAGCCGCCTTGCTTCTTCCGTTAAAGGCGCCGCATCGAGCGGCGTGCCAAACCAGTCCGTGTAATAGGCCATGGGTTCGGCGGCGCCGTAGAATATCATGCCGATGCCAACACCAGCCGAGAACAGCATGGAAAGCCATGACTTTGTGCTGAACTCAGGCTTCGCTTCCGGCCCGCCAAGGCGAATCCGGCCCAAGGGAGACAAGCCGACAAAGAGACAGAAAAGGAAAACGATGTTCGTCGTGATGACGAAAAACCAGTCGAAATGAAGCAGCGTCCAGTCCTTGGCGCCGATCAGTAATGCGCTGGCTTGCGCGGGAAACACCAGCGTCCCGAGAGCGAATGTTAAAATCGCCGCGGCGCTGATAAAGAATACGGGATTGTGAATATCAAGGCCAAGGAGCTGAATATTGTCCTGACCGGTATTATAGTCCGTGTCGTACACCGACTCATCCGGCGCGATTTGCTCTGGAAGCAGGAATTTCTGATCTTCATTGTCCGCTTCTGTCATCAGTTTTTAAACTCCGTTCGCGCCGCACCCAGGGCTTGTTTGAGCGGGCCAAGATAGGGCTCAAACCGCCGCCATTGATCTATTCCGGATTTAGTGATCGGCTTGCGCACCTGCTCGGAACTCGCTGTACGAACCGAGCGTTCCGTTTTATGGAATTCCAAGCAGGCGCTTTCAAAAGGAAGGCCGCAATAATCAAGAATCCGGCGCACCTGCCCCTCCAGATCCTCAACCACGTCTTCATGCTGAACCCGAAGAACTCTTCCGGGCAAGACCGAATCCCAGTGCCGCATGAGGTCAATGTAATCGCGATAATATTGGCCGATTTCCTTTAGGCCGTAAGTAAACTCCTGCCCTTCGGCGAAGAGCTGCTTGAATCCGCTGAAGCAGCACGCCATGGGCTCGCGGCGGGCGTCGATGATCTTTGCATTCGGGAGGATGAGCTGGATAAGCCCGACATGTCTGAAATTGTTCGGCATCTTGTCAATAAAGTAAGGCGCTCCCGCGCGATGTATGCGCGTGTCGGCAATATATTTCGCGCCTAGCGCAGAAAGCTGGTCCGCCTCAATCTCCCACAGCGAGTGCGGGTAAACCTCTTCTCCATCAACTTTCTTTTTCCGCCGTAATTTATGGGCCATCGCTAATATGTTCGGTAGTTCAAAGGTTCCGTCCACCTGGCTGTGGGAGGCGAGGATCTGCTCGAGCAGCGTCGAGCCGGCGCGAGGCAAACCGATAATAAAAATTGGATCCGGCGCAGAACACCCGCCACCATTGCGTCTGTCAAAGAGTTCGCTAGTGCATGCCTCGCTTTGCGCGCGGAGCTCGCCGGTCATTTGATCGGCGTCATAACGGCATTGAACACGCTTCAGTTCGTTCCCCTTGTTATAGTAATCAAAGGACGCCTCGAATTCCTCAAGATCCTCAAACGCTTTGCCGAGCGAAAAGCAGAGCTGAATACGCGCGCCATAGGGAAGTTGCTCGCTGCTCTCCTGCGCACGCATCGACGCGAGTTCATCTTCCGTGAAGCGATATGTTTTCAGGTTCGCGAGGCCGTAATAGGCGTCTCCAAGGCTTGCACGCGCGCGATACGCCGCTTGGTAGGATTGAACCGCTTCTTCCTGCCTGCCACAGGTTTTCAAAGCATGTCCGCGCGAGACAAGCGTCGCCGGATCGTCAGGAGATTTTTCGAGCACTTTCTCAAATTGTGCGAGCGCTTCGTCAAACTCGCCAAGATGCATGCAGTCAATCGCAAGTTGCGATTGAAAGAACGGGTCTTCGGGATGCCGCTGATAGAGTTTCAAGGTTTCCTTGCGGGCAAGGTCATATCGCTGCCTTTTGCGCAAGACATTGATGTAATCAATGCGGGCTTCTACATTTTCCGGCTCAAAAGTCAGCGCGCTCTCAAGCAGAAATTCAGCGTCCTCGAATACACTGAACCGCGCGCCGATATCCGCCAGCAGCCTCATCCCCTCTACATGTCGCGGGTTTTTTTGCATGAAAGCGCGGCATATCTCTTCCGCTTTCAGCAAGCGCCCCTCATAAATCAGATTGGCGACCGCGATCAGCGGCTTCGGCAATCGCGCCCACCTGTCAGCCTGATAACGCGCTTTCGCAGCGTCTTCTTCCCGCCCGGAAGCCTCCAGTATTTCGGCTTGCGCGCGCCAGCTCGCCTCCAGCGCAGGGTTAAACAGACATGCCTGTTGATACGCTTTCAGCGCCTCGTCATCCCTGTCGAGCGACCGCAGAAGATGTCCTTCCTCCTGATAGGCGCGCCCAAATTCCGGCGCTGCGGATTTCAGCTTCTTCAGCCATTCAAACGCTGCATCCGGCCTTTTCAGATAACGGTCGCAAACCGCGCTCATATACAAAGCGTCAGCCAGATCCGGCGTGCGCCGCAAGATGACGCCGAGAAAATCCAGGGCGTCGTTATACTTGCCGTCATAAAGACGGGCTTTCGCCTGTTTGAGCAACTCCTCAGTATTTTGCGCGCCAGACATCAAATCCATTCTGATGAAAAGCGCCCCTTTCAAAAAGGGGCGCTTGTCCATTTTGCAAAATCAAACCGCAGCAGGCGGTGTCACGATCAGTAACTCAAGCCGACGCGAACACCGATCGTGCGCGGCCGGAGAACGGTGATCCGCTCACGGTCATAAACGAAGTTGTTGGCGAGAACCCCATAGGAGTTTCCAAGATTCTCACCGTAGACTTCAATCGACCATCTATCGTTTCTGACGCCCAATGATGCGCCGAAGGTCGTCCAGTCATCCATATAGGCCTTGTTGATTTCGATAATATCGCTGTAGGCTGATCCGGAGTGAACGACTTGCGCCTGGAAATGCGCGCGGGCGCTCGTGCTGACATCCCATTCGTAACGGGCGCGTATATTGCCCTGGAAGCTCGGCGCGAACGCCAGTTCCGCACCGGCGGTCACATCATTCGTCGGCGTCAGGACCTCCTTGATTTCCGTATCGAGGACAGAAAATGCGCTCGACACAGTCAACCCGTCAATGGAAGCCGGCGCCCAGATGATATCGCCTTCAACCCCCACGATCTCAGCATTCGCTGCATTGTCCGAAAAGAACAGGTTTACAATGCTTGGATCGAATATGGTCGTTTGCAGGCGTTCGATATCGACATAAAACGCATTGCCGTTGAATTGCAGCTGGTTATCAAAGAGCTGCGCTTTCCATCCGATCTCGTAGTTGGTGACTTCATCCGTATCGATTGCATAAGGTACGGTGTAGCCGCCGGGCCCCGCAGCGCCGCCCGGACGATTGAGCAAACCGGGACGGAAACCTTCGGAGTAAGTTGCGTAGAGCAACACGTCATCGGTCGGCGTCCAGCTGATATTACCCTTGAAGATAAAACCATCCGTCTTCGCCGCATCCGGCGCGCCAAACGGGTTGCCCGGCGCAAACTGCGCGCTGATATTGGTGCCGCAGCACTGCGATTCAACGGGGTCTCCGTTTGTGTCCGTTGTCGGAAACAACCGGTCGAACGCCGAGTTCGCGCTGCCTTCAAGGTCGACTTCAATATCGTAATAACGCGTGCCGAATGTCAGTGTCAGCGTGTCCGGCACCACATCGAAATTGATCTCGCCAAAGAAACCGAACTGTTTATCTGTGCGTAGCACATCATTGCGGAATATCACCTCATCGGGGAAGGGTCCCGGATCGCTGAAATATCCAAAGTCGGATTCCTTTCCGATTTGTCCGGCCGTCGCCGCGCCGTTCGTCAACGGAAAGTTTGGCGGCAAGGAACCGATGCCGACGGAACTGTCGGAATTGATAATCGCAAGCGCGCCCGGATAGACAAAGTCATTGCGCTCAGCGATTTCCAGATTGCGATAGAAACCGCCGACAGTCGCGCGCAACTGTTTCTCTTTCGGCGTGTTGAAACGCAGCTCATGGGTGAAGACTTGCGTCTGTGTGGTTGAATTTACGCGGAGGTTCGGCGGCTGACAGGTCCCCATCGGATCGCCCGCCGGATAAACGACGCTATAGTCGCAAATATAGTCAGGCAGGTACTGACCGACGAACAGATAGTCCGTGTAATCGACCGTCTGCTGGGTGTCGCGATCCGTGTAGGCGCCTGTATAGAGGACTTCAAGCGCGCCAAGACGGCCTTCTATCGTCCAGCTCGTATTGTTGAAATCGTCCTCGATATTATCGTCTTCAAACCGCTGGATCTCATAATCATCAAGCTCGGGGTCGGCGAAGAACACGCCTTCCGATTCGATATCCTGACGGGCATGCCCCACCGTGACGCGCCAGTCATCATTGATTTCATAGAGTGCGGAGATACGCATGCCGGCGTATTGAAGGTTATTGAAGTCTTCCTCGACCAGCGCGTTGTTATTCGCCTCCAGAAACGTCACGCCCGACAGATCGTCTGTGGATTGAAAACCGGCGCGCCCAGCCGACACAGGCACGCCATTGGCGCGGACAGTACCTTCCGGCCGGAAGCGCGCTGAATCTGACGCATCGCGGACGCCGGCGACGTTGTCGATATATCCGCCCTGTTGATCGAGATAGCCGACCACGCGCAACGCAAGGCTTTCCGATAGCGGGACATTGACCATGCCTTCGAACTTCTTGCTCAGTTCGCCGCCTTTGGTGGTTTCTACGCCAGCAGCGAATGAAGCTTCGTATTCGCCGAGGCGCGGCTTGTTAGTGATCAGGCGCACCGTGCCTGCCTGCGAACTGGCGCCGAAAAGCGTGCCTTGCGGCCCTGGCAGAACCTCCACCCTTTCAAGGTCAACCGCATAAACATCAAGATTGCGGCCCGGCTGCGCCAGAGGCTGTTCATCGAGATAGAGCGCGACGTTTGGCGCGAGGCCGGCGACGCCCGCCGTCGTCAGGTTTGGCGTCGTCGAGGCGATACCGCGAATGTAAATCGTGTTCTGTCCGGGGCCGCTGCCGCCGGCGGTCACGCCGGGCAGTTGCGCGAGGTAATCGTTGAAATTATCGACACGCAGTTCGTCGAGGCTTTTCTCGCCGAGCGCCTGAACGGCGACCGGCACGTCCTGCGCGTTTTCAGCCCGTTTGGTAGCGGTGACGACAATCTGGTCGACCTGCGCCTGCGCGCCGGAACAAAAGACGGCGGAAACGGCGATCAATGATGCGCCGGTAAGATATTTATTCACTGACGATACCCCTCGGTGGTTTTCGCCTGCGGCGACCGCAGGCCTTCGCGATCCGGCTAAGCGAAAACACGAAGAACGCGTTTCAACGCGGCGATGGCCGAATCTGATGGATTGATAGGGCTGTTATAAATATTAATTTGAAAAACGAAACAGTTTTGAGCAATTTTGATCGCAGTTGCGCCAGCCCTAACCCTTGAGTCTTTATTTTATTAGCAATAACAACGATATGCAGATAGGCTGTGCAAAGATATGATTAGATAATCGAATTTATATTGCTTTGAGCAGGCTTCGCGGACCAAACCGGCCTCACCTCCCCAATCGCCGTCAAAGAACTGCATCAGCAGCCCGTTTGCCGCCTCACACCCCTCACTTCTACTAGCGCGCTAAACGAGTAACGCACGGAGACCGGAACGGGAATCCTGAGCGGTTCTGCGGTGATGAAACATTTTGTCGAACCGGCGGATGGGCCTCTTTTAGACCGAGCCGCCAACCCTTGACCATGTTGGCTTAAAACAATCCAGGCAACCGGTTTGGCCGCCGCACCAGCATCGAAACTTCCCGAAGCGGGGGATGGTGTTGGATTATCGGAAACCGGCAGGAAGCTCTCTGTTGCGCAGATGAGCTTGTTATCACTCAACAATCAGCAAAAAATGACACAGCAAGCGGCAAGCACTCAGAGTCGGCGACTCCCTACTTTTCGCTACCGTCCTGTTTGAGCAACCGCTCAATGTCGCTCATGATCGACAAGAGTACTTGCATGTCTGTCGGTTCTTCGTCTGGCGCAATCACTTCCTCAGGGGCGAGCGCCCGCCAGAGTTTCACTTTTGAGAGTAGCTGGTCGATGTTATCTGCAGGGCGCCTAGCCAGTTCGAGCCCAGCCGAAGCGAGCTCATTCAGGATTAAATCCCCAACCCGATCGGCTTCTTCATGGTCCTGCTGCTCGGTTTGCAAACGCTTATATCTGGCTACCAGACCATCGACAGTTTCAAAACCATCCACGCTCGCGGCGTAATCGCCGCCAAGATCAGCTCTCCCCTGCATGGCCCCTCTAATATTAACAATATTTCATTGCGGCACAGAAAATAGAAATCCTGTATTATGTCAACTGCGGCGTATGGCCTGTGCATTTCACTATAAAAACGAACGAAGACAGACGCCTTGGCGCTGGGTGGAGCCGTATCTGAAATGCGCGCAAATGAGCAATTGACACTAAAGTATAAATCGTATTTTCTTCAGTATTATAACTAATCTATTTTATCTAATAACCAAAGATTTCTATTTTAAACCCTTTATAATATTGTCTTTTATTGCGGCGACAGGGCCGATTCGAGCTTTATCGCTTTCTTGTTCTTATAAACGCCCAGCCGGGCCTTCCCTAGCGAAACCTCGCCGTCATTGACGCGCAGCGTAATATCCAGCGCGTTTTGCGCGTTGCCCGACAGCGGGATGATGTCACCGACTTCAAGCCGTGAAAGGTCAGAAATCATCGCCGTGTAACGATCGATGACGACGCCAAGCTCCAAATCCAGTTGCAAAAGGTTTCGCTCCATCACGGGGCGCCATTCGTCGTTCGTTTCCGCAGGCGCCGCCGATTTCTTTTGCAGCTCAAGAACGCCGAGACGTTCAAGCATGTTCATCGGGAAAAACACTTTCGCGAAGGGTTGTTCCTTCCCTTCCGCTACTGTTCCAACGACTTCGATGCTGAAAAAAATCGCTGAATCAAACCGCGACGCCAGGCCGTCAAGACTATCGGCGATTTCAGAATCTGACAGCAAGTCCGGACCTGCCACGTGTCCGTTCTGACGAAAATACGTGTTGATACGGGCGCGCACACGTTCGATAAATTCTCTGAGGAGTTCGAGTTCAATCGGACCAGGAATATTCTCTGTCTCGTCCGCCCCAAACGCACCACCGAACTGACTCTCAGCGAAAGCCGCCACGAATGACGGCGGAACTGAAATAATCGCCGCGCCGGTCTTCCCGCTTTCCGGAAGGACATAAGCGGCCGCGTTCGCCGGCGCGTCTGCAACAGCCTCGGCAAGGGCCGCCATTCCAGAACGCCCGGATGAAGGCTCAACCGTCGCGCCAGTCATTTCCGCAAGAATCTGCGCGGTCATCGTATTGATGAATCGGGCAAGATCTTGGAGCTGCGGGTACGCAGCAAGATCCAGATTGGAAGACCTGACCTTCAGGATCATCACTGAATTTTCACCCGCCGCCATAACCGCCTTCCCAAGCCTCATTAACCTGCCGACGATCAATAGACGGTTTTCATTTAATTTTTGCTAACCCTAATAATTGTTCGCGCTGCTGGTGTTAGCGGCAAATTAACGCTGTGCGCATAGCTTTCGCGCCTCGCCAAAATCGTTGCGTGTAAAGTGTCCGGCTCGTCTCAAATCGTCATCAAGAAAGTAAAAAAAGTGACGGGCGACGGCCATCACGGCGGCGCCTGGAAAGTCGCTTATGCGGACTTCGTCACGGCGATGATGGCGTTTTTTCTCCTCATGTGGCTCCTCAATGCAACAACAGAGGATCAGCGAAAAGGCATCGCCGACTATTTCAATCCCGCCGTTCCAATCAGCCCGGTATCAGGCGGGGGAGCGGAATTACTGCATGGCGCCACGATTTTCGCTGAAGACACGCTCGCCAAGAACGGCACTGGCGGCGCCAACACCGGCCGGTCGCGCGAACACGATCCGGAAGCGAACGTGCTGAAACAGACGGATGAGGAACAGCAAAACCAGGCGCTTCAGAAACTGCAGCAAGAATTGATGGAGCAGATCAATTCCGATCCGTCCAGCGGCCTCGCCAAACACATCCAGACAAAGGTGACGCCGGAAGGCCTGGTTATCGAGCTTGTCGATACGGACGGCAGCCCGCTTTTCGAAAAAGGGTCGACGAAATCATCGCCGACCATGGACGTATTGCTCACGATCGTGTCCAACACTTTGTCAATGGTGGTAAACAAAGTGTCAATTGTCGGGCACACCGATGCTTACGCCTACGCCAATCCTGAAGGCTACAGCAATTGGGATCTTTCTACCGGCCGCGCCAACGCCGCACGCCGCATCATGGTGAACGCCGGCTTTCCCTCTACTCAAATCAGTGAAGTAGCCGGCAAAGCGGACACCGATCCGCTGGTTGACGATAAATACGCTCCCCAGAACCGGCGCATATCCATCACGATCAAACGATCCTGATACAGATATTATACTTATTCAAATTTTAATCATTTTGCACGAATGTTCAGACTGCAGTGTTAACATTAACGCCAATTGAGAGTTGTGAGTTATGGGTCTTTCATCTTCAATGAACGCCGCCGTTATGGGCCTTACCGTCAATTCGACAAAGCTTTCAACGATTTCCGATAACATCGCGAACTCGCAAACATACGGCTACAAGCGCGTTGAAACCGATTTCACCAATATGGTGTTGCAACAGGGCAGCGGCGAATACACCGCCGGCGGCGTGCGTGTGACGACCTTCAAGGATGTGGCCGCACAAGGCGCCCTCGTCACCACCAGCAACAGCACCGATATTTCCGTCGCCGGCCGGGGCATGCTCCCGGTAACGACGACAGCCGGCCTCAGCTCCCAGTCCGGCGACCGCCCGATGCTGCTCACGACGACCGGTTCTTTCTCGTCCGATCAGAACGGCTATCTTCGCACCCCAAGCGGGTCCTATCTGATGGGCTGGCCGGCCAACGCCGATGGATCGATAACCGTACCCGGCCGTAACACGTCCGCGGGTCTTGAACCGGTGCAGATCAGTTCTGATCAGTTCATTACAGCGCCGACCGCCAACATTACGCTCGGCATGAACATCCCCGCCTCCGCGACCAATGCAGGCTCTGACGGCGCGCCATACGATCTGCCAATAGAATATTTCGATTCCCTCGGCCGCTCGCAGACGCTTTCTCTCTCGTTTACGCCGCAAGTTCCCGCCACCGGCTCCAGTAACTCCTGGACCGTTGATATCTACGATCATGCAGGCGACCCGACGACGCCGATCGCCACTTTCGATGTCGTTTTCGACGAATCCACCACCACAGGCGGATCGCTCCTTTCGGTCACCCCGGGCGCAGGCGCTACATATGACGGAACAAGCGGCTTGATCGGGGTCTCGGTCGCGTCAGGCGATATCGATATCGAAATCGGCGTACCGGGCAACAGCCTGTTGACGCAGCTCTCGTCGACCTTTGCGCCTGTCGGCGTTCGTTCTGACGGTGCGCCGATCGGCAATCTGAGCGCAGTCGAAATCAGCGAAACCGGTATGCTCGAAGCAATCTACGACACCGGCTTCCGCCGCGTCCTTTATCAGATCCCGCTCGCTGACGTGCCGAACGTCAACGGGCTGACGGCGCTCGATAACCAGACCTTCGCAGTCTCCCAGTCGAGCGGTGATTTTTATCTGTGGGACGCGGGTTCCGGGCCGGTCGGTACGACAATCGGCTTCTCGTTGACCGAATCGACCACCGACATCGCCGCCGAACTGACTGACCTGATCCAGACGCAGCGGGCCTATTCGTCCAACGCGAAGATCATCCAGACAGTCGACGAGATGCTTCAGGAAACCACGAACCTCATTCGCTAGGCAATAAAGCGGCTCCGGCCGGGAACGTTCGAGAATGGGCTTAACATCCGCCATATCAAACGCTAATTCCGGTCTGAGCGCCGCTTCGCGTCGCGCCGGCCTTGTCTCAAGCAATATCGCCAATGCGCTGACGCCCGGCTATGTCCGGCGCGACTTGAGCGTCAGCGAGAATGTCGCTGGCGGCATCGGCGCGGGCGTAAAGGTCAGCGGCGTCAGCCGAGCTATCGACCCTGCAATCACCAACGACCGGCGGGTAGCCGATGGCATGGCGCAGCGCGATCAACTGATCTCAACGGCATACGCTACGCTGAGCAACGCGTTGGGCGACCCGGCGGACCCTTACAGCCTGTTTGCACAGTATGAATCGTTCGAAACGGCGTTGCGCTCCTTGTCGCAAACGCCCGAATCCCAGCCGATGCAATCGCAGGTCCTCGATGCGGCGAATGCGCTGGTTTTCGGTTTCCAACAACTTTCCGTTCAGGCCCAGACCATGCGCCAGAACGCCGATTCTGAAATCGCCAGACAGGTCAGTTTCGTCAACGACGCAGTCAAGCAGATCGAGTCTCTCAACAATCAGATCAGCACCGGCGGTTCTGGCGGCCGCGACGTCGCGGCGCTCGAAGATCAGCGAAAAGTCCTGATCGACCAGGTTGCCGCCATCATTCCGGTCAGGGAAGTCGCACGCGACTACGGCAAAGTCGATCTTATCACTAACGAAGGCGTTTTCCTGCTCGCCGGAAAAGCGCGGCCAATCGAGTTTACGCCTGCCAATATCGTTACGGCGGACGCCACGCTTGCAAACGGCGCGCTTTCCGGTCTCACCGTCGCCGGCGCCGACATTACGCCGGGCGGCGGTTCGCAAGCCATCCAGCAAGGCGCCCTCGCCGGTCTTTTTGAAACGCGAGATCGCGTTGGCGTCGATTTTCAGACGAAGATCGACGGACTTGCGCGCGACATGATCGAGCGTTTCGAAGGAATTGATCCGACGCTTGCCGTAGGCGCGCCAGGACTATTTACCGATGCAGGCGCGGCGTTCGATCCGGCAAATGAAGCAGGGCTCGCATCAAGAATAACGCTCAACGCAGCCGTTGACCCGGCGCAAGGCGGCTCTTTGTGGCGGTTGCGTGACGGCCTCGGCGCGGCTGGCGAAGGCGCGGCCGGCAATGGCGACCTGCTGACTGTCTTGCTGGACGCATTGACGGAAATGAAAAGCATTCCGGCGGGCGCTGGCGTCGAGGGACAGAAAACCGCCGCCTCCGCGGTCGCCGATGTCTCTTCACTGATCGGCGCCGCGCGTATGACCGCGGAAACGCGGCTCGCGGCCAACATGGCGCGCGCGCAGTCGCTGGAAGAAGCAGAACTCGCCGTCACCTCCGTGGATACGGACCTCGAGATGCAAAAACTGCTGATCATCGAGCAGGCATTCGCGGCGAACGCTCGCGTTATTCAAACAGCGGACGAGATGCTCCGGACCTTGTTGGAGATATAAATGAGTAATTTCTCCGTTCCGGATATTCTCTCATTTACGCGCCTGTCTCGCAGCATCGCTGACATTAAATCTCGCGCCGACACGACCAGAACCGAGGCGGTGACGGGGCGCTATGAAGATTTAACCGCTCAGTTGAAGGGCGACGTCGGCAGCGCGCATCTCCTGCAAAAGGCTATCAACGATGCAAAGTCTTATGGCTCTCTCCTGTCGCAGGCGGAGCTGAGAGCGCAAATGACGCAATCTGTTCTGGACAGCGCGTCATCGTCCGCCAATGGCATCGGCCCGGCGGCTTTTTCAGCCTTCAGCACCGGCGATGAGACACAGCTTAAAACAATCAGCACGCAAGCCCGCGGCGCGCTCACCAGCCTTTTTTCCGATCTCAACACCACGCTCGGCGGAAGAACGCTGTTCGCCGGCGACGCGCCGGACGGTCCGGCCCTGACCGCCCCGGATCTATTCTTCGCCGATATGAACGCGATTTTCGCAAGCGCGGCCGACGCCGCTGATCTTGAGGCCCAGCTGGACGCCTATTTCGATGATCCGGCGGGCGGATTTGAAACGAATATATATGCCGGCGGGGACGGCGAAACGCCCAACGTCGAACTGTCGCCAGGCGTTCGCGTCGATATTTCGGCGAAAGCCAATTCGACTGAAATAAAAGCGCTTATGCGCGGGCTCGCGGAACTCGCCTTTTACGATTCAGCGACCTACGGAGACGCGCAAGACATCGGGCAAGCCGGTGCAGAACGGGTCATGCGGGCGGAAGTCGATCTGACCGCGCTGCGCGCCGGCATCGGCGTCAACGAGGCCCGCATCGCTGCGGCGAAGGATCGTTACGCCAACGAGGAAGTCGTCCTCGGCAAGCTTTACAATGAGAAGACGGCGCGAGACCCTTATGAGGCGGCGTCCGAACTACAACTTCTCGAGAGCCAGCTTGAAGCGTCTTATCTGCTCTCGGTCAGACTTGGGAATCTCTCCCTGACGAATTTCATGAGGTGATGCCGTGATACGCTTGTTCTTTCTGATTGCCTCATGCGCGCTTTTGCTGCCCTTCCCGCATGCATCCGCCGGGGTGAAGCTCAAGGACCTGGTCGAAATCGAAGGCGTACGCGGCAACGACCTTGTCGGCTATGGCCTCATTGTCGGTCTCAACGGCACCGGAGACGGCCTTCGCAACACGCCCTATACGGAAGAGGCGTTGTCGAGCCTTCTCGAACGGCTTGGCGTCAACGTTCAGGGCGAAGACTTCCGGCCGAAAAACGTCGCCGCCGTTCTGGTGACGGCCACCCTTCCGCCATTCGCCAGCACTGGCTCGCAGATTGACGTCACTGTTTCGGCGATCGGCGACGCAAAGGATCTCACCGGCGGCATGCTGGTGATGACGCCTCTCAATGCGGCGGACGGCAAGATCTACGCGGTTGCCCAGGGACCGATCATTGTCAGCGGTTTTTCCGCCAGCGGCGAAGCGGAATCCGTCACCGAAGGCGTGCCGACCGCAGGCATCATCCCGAACGGGGCGCGGATCGAACGGGAGCTTGGATTTGACTTTAACGGCCTCCAGAACATCAATCTTTCGCTTCGCGCGCCTGATTTCACGACAGCGGCGCGGATTGAACAAAGCATTAACCAGGCGCTCGGCGGTTCTTTCGCTGCGATGCTCGACTCTGCGACGGTTTCGATGAAGATGGACCAGCGCTTCCGCTCTCCTGCGCATCTCATCAGCCAGGTCGAGAATATTGAAATCGTTCCGGCGCAAAAAGCGCGGGTCGTGGTCGATCAGCGCTCCGGCACGATCGTACTGGGATCGCAAGTGCGCATCTCAAGCGTTGCGGTTGCGCAAGGCAACCTCTCAATCCGGGTGCGCGAGACGCCGGGCGTGTCGCAACCCAACCCGTTCTCCCGCAACGGCGAGACGATTATCGTCCCGCGCACGGATATCGACATATCAGAATCTGAAGACCGGAAAGTCGCCGTCCTCGATGAGAACATCACCCTCGCCGACCTGGTCGACGGGCTGAACGCGCTTGGCGTCAACCCCCGCGAGATGATCGATATCCTGAAGTCCATCAAGGCGGCCGGCGCGCTTCACGCCGAGCTGGTAGTTCAGTAGACTATCGGGCTGGGGCCCCTGACCGGTAAACCGGGCGCTCAAGCATGACGCCATTATGCACACTCGCGCACAGGACAGTCGCGTGAGTTAAGCGCATTCGTTTGAAGGCGGATTACGAGGAAAAGCCGGGCAAACGCTTTGAGCGCTTAGCTGAGCAAAGTGCGTTGAAGGAAAACGCCTAGTCTTCCCCGCCCTCTTCTTCGATCTCGGGATCGATGAGCGTGATATCGCCGGCGTTGGCAAGTTTGCGAACAGCCACCATGAACATCGCCTGCGCTTTTTCGGCGTCTTCGATGCTGACTTTCTTCAGATCTTCAAGCTGCTCTTCATACTGCTTCGCCATTCGCTGGGAGATGTTCTTGAAAATGAACTCAACCGAAGACGGCGCATTCTGCTTGCCGAATTTAACGGCCTGAAGGAAGTCGGCGGTCTCCAGCTCCTTGATCACCATCGAGATGGCATTGCCAGGCACGCGATCGGGAATATCCTGAAAGGTCAGCATCGACTTCCGCACGCCTGTAAGGATCGAAGGAACGGAGTCGCTGATGAAACCGAGCAGGGATTCACGCTTTTCAGAACCGATATTGTTCATCATGGCGCCGATCATCTCGCCGGGGTCTCTTGTTTTGACAGACCGCCGAAGAGGCGACAGAAAATCACGGTCAAGCGTGTCAGAGAGCACCTTCAGCGCCTCCCGCTTGGCCTGAATGGGCTTTGAAAGCCGCAAGATCACTTGCCGTGAGAGGCCTTCATCGAACAGATCCAGGATACGGGACGCCTGTTCGGTGCTGATCTTGGAGAGCACCACGGCGACCAGCTGCGGGCTCTGTTTTTCAAGGTATTTCGCAAACGCATCATCCGGCGTGCGTTCGAGCTTTTCCCAGACGGTCTGTCCGCCGGGCACGTCGATATCATCCATCAGCCTCGTGATGTCGTCTGAGCCAATGAACTGAGACAAGAGTTCTCTAGTCTCTTCATATCCGCCTTTGATGTCGTTGTTGTCCGTCCCTAAATGCCCGACAAATTCCTGAACAACGCCTTGCAGCACTTCCTTGGGAATGCTTTGCAGATGGGCGTATGCACGCGCAAAAGAGCGCAGATGCTTGTCTTCGATGCGCTCAATAATCGGACCGGCCGCTTCCGGACCAAGCGCGGCGATGATCAGCGCAGCTTTCTGCGCTGTAGTCAGATGCGCGCCGGCAGGGCGCGGCTGGACTGCGGGCGGCGCTACACTCGAAGACTCATTCCCGCGTTGCGGCGTTCCCTGCCCGCCCGGCGACGGAAGCGCAATCGCCTTACTGGTGCTCGCGTTCATGATCCATATCCCTTCACAACGGCGCCCGCAATTTCGACCCAGCCGTTCGCCAGCACGAAAAACGCCAACTTGAACGGTAACGATACGATAGCGGGCGGCACCATCATCATGCCCATCGCCATCAGGACGGAAGCAACGACGAGGTCGATAATTACGAATGGCAGAAAAATAACGAATCCAATTTCGAAAGCATGCTGAATCTCGGAGAGCATGAACGCCGGGATCAGCATGGAAAGCGGCGTCGCGCCATCCGCCGCCGCAATAGTTTCCGGCCGAACCGTGGTTGAAAGCTTTTCCATGGCGACCGGCGATACGCGGGTTTCCATGAAAGACCGAAACGGCGCGAGGGTGCGCTCAAACGCCTGCTCTTCCGTAATGTTTCCGTCGAGCAAGGGCTGAACGCCCGCTCCCCAGGCGTCCGAGAAGACCGGTTCCATCACAAAATATGTCAAAAACAATGCGAGGCTCATAATCAGCATATTCGGCGGCGCCTGTTGCAGACCGATCGCCTGACGCAGGATCGAAAAGACGATCACCATGAACGGCAGGCAAGTGATCATCATCGCGATTCCCGGCGCGAGGCTCAGGACAGTAACGAGCATGAACAGCTGCACGACCCGCGCGCTGAGGCCGCCTTCAGCATCCAGCGCGCCTGTAATCGGCGACGCCGCGTGCGCCGGTTCGATCAGAACAGGCGACAACGCCAGCGCGAGAAGCACGATCGCCGCGAGTTTGACGGCAGTCTTCATTCTTCGTGAAGCTCCGAAATATTCACGACTTCAGTGATGCGAATGCCAAGTTGGCCGTCCTCATCTGGAATTTCCGAAAGCTCGCCGCGCGCAATCACCTTGTCGCGGACACGCAATTCCACCGGATCGTCTATTTTGCTGTCGAGCGGAAGCAGATAATTCCGGCCCATGGAGAGCAAATCGCCGATAAGCGGCCTTGCGGAGCCAACAGAAACGACCACTTCGATCGGGACGTTGAAAATCGCTCGTTTGAGCTTGTTGATATCGCCTTCCGAGCGGCGCTCAAGCACCGGCGCTTCGCCGCTGCTTTTCGCATCTGCGTTTTCTTCCACGCCGACAATTATACCGTCTTCTGGATCAGCGGCTTTCGATGCGGTCTTGGTATTCATCACGCGTTCCTTTTTTCAAACTGGTCAAGCAGGGCGCCAAGATAGATTTCTATCTCTTCAATCGTCTTGCCGAAGTTAACGTCAACGCCAGCCTTCTCCCATGTGATGGAGGCTTCCATGTCGTTCATCGCTTTATCCGCCTCAATCCTCACGGACAAATCCGTGCGGACAGCTTCGATGCGCTTTTGAAAAGCCGACGCCTGTTTGGGAGAGAGCGTAAGTATAGCAGCGGAATCCGTCTTTAAAATCGGATGCCGGTTGATTATGGCCGTCAGCTCCTCCGGCAGCGCTTTCTCGGCCAGCGCGGGAAAAACCGTATCGATGACGCTCAACAGGGCCTTTGTAAGTTGCGCATTGCCGTCAACAATGTGTTTTTTCAGCGCTTGATCGAGTTTGGCGAGCGCGTTCTCTAAAAACTCCGTGTCAGATGTCGACTTGCTTTTGGCGGCGGCTTCGCCGGCTGCATATCCAGCAGCGTAGGCCGAGGCCTTTTCCTGCTGCAAGCGGATATCAAGCGGCTCTGCGCGCCCCGCAGCCTGTACGTCCGGTTCGCTGTCGAATTGCTCCAGAAGCGCCTTCAGGCTGCTCACGCCGCGTTCTCCTCTTCAAGCCATGACTTGATCAGGGTCGCCGTTTCATCGGTTCGCTCATTGGCGAGGCCGCGCAGTTGTTCGAACGGATTTGAGGCCTGCTCCAGCATTTCTGCCGGCCGCGCCGGCTCTGCAGCGGCGACCTGTGCGGGCGCGCTGGAGGCCGCTTCCGCCGCGCTGTTCAGCAGCGGCTTGACCACGAATAACCCAAGCACAAGGCTGACGATCCCCAACACGCCGACCTGAATAACCGTCATCAGATGGCGGCTGATAAAATCGTCCATGAGACTTTTTTCAACAACAATCCCTTCAGAAGATGCTGTGGGCCGGAAAGGCAAGCTCTGAACGGTCAGCGTATCGCCGCGCGCTTCGTTGAGGCCGACGGCCATGGAAACAAGTTCTCTTATTGAATTCAGTTCTTCTTCGGACCGGGGCGTGATTTCGCCGTCGTTTTCCGCATCTTGAATAGAGTTCACCAGCACTGCGACACTGAGACGCTTGATCGCGCCGGGCGCTTTTTCTCTCTCCCGGCGAATTTCCGACACGTCATAACTAACGGTCTCGTCGGTTTGCGTACGTTCTGTGGTCGATTTGCTGGCGCTTTCATCGCCTTCAGGCAAATTGCTTGAAACGCCGACGCTATTGTTCGAGGCGCCGATGCTTTTTTCCGAAATTTCGGTCGTTTCCTTACCCGACAGCACCTTGCCGGCAGGATCGAAAACCCGTTCGGTAACAGCTTCGCGCTCCATGTCGAGTTCCATGGCGATTTGAACGCGCGCGTTCCCCTCGCCCACTCTGGCTTCCAGGAGGTTGACAAGGTCGGCTTCCAAGCGCCCTTCCCGGTCGATCGCTTCCGACTGATCGCCGGTCGCGGTTTCGAGGCTGCCCGGGCTCAAAATTACGCCCTTGTCGGAGTCGAGCACCGCCACCTGTTCCGCACTTAAACCGGGCACGGAGGAAGAGACGAGATATCGAATGGACTGGGCTTGTGAGGAGGAAAGCGCGCCACGGCCCATAGTGACCGTTACGACCGCTTTCGGGGCTGGCCCGTTGCGAACGAAAGGACCGCTCCTTGATTGCGCGATATGAACGCGCGCGGCGGAAACGCCAGGCGTCGCGATAATCGTGCGGGCGAGTTCGCCTTCTTTTGCGCGCCAATAGGCGACGTCGAAAATTTCAGAGGTCGTCGAAAATCCGTTGAGATCTTCGAGCAGCTCGTAACCGGCTTGCCCTTGCTGGGGCAATCCGTCGCGCGCCAACGACATTCGCAGCGTGTCGCGGCGGCGCGCGGGAACATAAATCGCATCGCCCCTGATATCCGTATCGACGCCAAGTTTTTCGAGCGCGGCGATAACCTCGCCGGCGGCGCGCGTATCCAGCCCGCTATACAGCAACGCCATATCAGGCTTCGAAGCCGTCTTGGCGAGCATGCTGACCATCGTCACTGTCAGCGCCACTGCGCCCACAAGCATGATGCGTTTCGTCACCGGAAGAGACTGCCAGAGGGAAACTATACCTTGCATCTTATCTCCACTGCTTAACGCGCTTCTAACTCGAATTATCTCAATACGCGCATTTTCGTTTACCATTTGATCATTAAGAGGAGGTTACAAAGAATCCCGATCCGGCACGGCTTTTTGCGCCGGCGACAGGAAGAGCGCGTTGACCATGAGCGACGATGAAATTGTAGAAGAAGAGACCGAAAAGAAGCCGCAACGCCTTAAGGGCGTGCTGTTTCCGGTTTTGTCAGCAGTGGCGTCAGGCGCTGCTGTCGCTGCGGTTACCGCTTTCGCGCCAATCCGCACTGAGAAGTGCGTGGTCGCTGAAGCGGAACCGGCGCATGTCAATTCGTTAATGAAAAATTACAAAGAGGTCGAGTTTGTTAATCTCGACCCGCTCGTCATCACCTTAGGTCCTAACGCAACGTCCGAATATCTTAAAATCAACGTCAGCATTGAAACCGCGCACGACAAGGCAAAAGCGGCCGAACACCTGAAGCCCCGGTTTCGCGACGTGTTGAACACCTATCTGCGGGCGGTTGACGAACGGGACCTCGCAGAGCCGGCCGCGATGACCCGCCTTCGCGCCCAAATGCTACGCCGTCTCCAGGTCGTCGCCGATCCGGAGATCGTGTCAGACCTTCTGATTACCGATTTCGTGCTGAACTAGGAGCAGCGCCATGAGCTTTATTCTCGATTTTCTTCTTCTCGCGACGACCGGCTGCGCATGTTTTTACTGCTGGACGTTGAACAAGCGGCTTAAAGCCCTGCAAAGCAACGAAGACGGGTTTCAAACCGGCATCGCCGCGCTTTCGCATTCTGCAGAAGAAATGCAGATCGTCATGAAAAACATGAATGAGACATCGAGAGCAAACGCTGAAGCATTGGAACAGTTGCTGAGCGAATCTGAAAAGAAAGCATCCGACCTGCGCACCTTGCTTGAAAACGTCGCGAACTGCGAAATAAGCCAGGGCGACAGCGACGAGGTTGAGTTTGTCATCGGGGACGAATCCGAGACCGGGGAAGCTGCATGAAAAAGCCGACACCGCTTCTCATCATCATGGCGCTTTTCGGCGTGTCTTTCGTGGGACGCGCGGCAAGTATCGCCAATGCATCGATATCAAAGACGGAAACGTCCGAAGAAAAAAGCGAGTCGCTCCTCGCCGCGACTGACCCCGGAGCGCCCGTCAACATAGCGCCGAAGCACGCAACGGCAGCGCCCGACGAGACAACCGGCAAAGCGCATGAAAATGAAACCAGCGCCTTTGCCGAAGCGGAAGAAAAAAACCTCTCCGCAGCGGAGAAGGCCACACGTAACGCATCCCTTCTCGCCGCCATTCGGGACCGGTCTGCGCAACTCGACCAAAAAGAACGTAAAATCGAGGACCGTATCCGAACCCTCGAAGTCATCGAAAATCGGATCGATGAAAAGCTCGCCGAACTCAAGAAGAACAATCAGGAGCTTTCAGCGCTCGTTTCTTTCGCCAATGAAGCGGCCGAAAAAGATATCGCCCTGCTCGCAAAAATGTATGAGCAGATGAAACCGCAAAAGGCTGGCGAAATCTTCGACAAGATGAACCCGGAATACGCCGCCGGCTTCCTGACGGAAATGAGCACCGACAGCGCTGCGCTCATTCTCGCCAATATGAATACGGACAAAGCGTACGAAACCAGCATGATTATCGCGGGTCGAAACGCGGCTGTTTTTCAGTAAGCTTTTAGCGCCGTTTTACGGCTTATTAAGCATAAAAATTTATACACCAATGACGCGTTTTCGATCAGCGAAAGCCGTGGAAAGTATGTCATGGGCGCGATAATCGGTATTGTTTTCATCCTGGCGATGGTCTTCGGCGGTTATGTAATCGCCGGTGGAAAGTTTTCGATTATACTTCACTCTTTACCGTACGAGTTAATGATTATCGGCGGCGCCGCTGTCGGCGCCTTCATGGTCAGTAACAGCTTCAGCGTCATCAAACACACGCTCGGAGATGTCGTCAAAGTCTTCACCGGCCCACGCTGGAAGAAAACAGACTACCAGGACCTCCTGTGTCTGTTGTTCTCACTTGTGCGCATAGCAAAGGAAAGCCCGGTTGAAATC
Source organism: uncultured Parvularculaceae bacterium (assembly GCA_913055785.1). Taxonomy (GTDB): domain Bacteria; phylum Pseudomonadota; class Alphaproteobacteria; order Caulobacterales; family Parvularculaceae; genus Hyphococcus. The sequence goes on from CAJXLJ010000002.1 coordinate 91,075, forward strand.
GAACGCCATATCGAGAATCCGGACGATTCCGAACTGTTCAAGCAATATCCGAAAATAACAAAAGACTCCTCCGCCATGGAGCTGATCTGCGACACGATCAGATCGATGATCATGAACTTCGACAACGCTCACCAGGTCGAAGAGTTGCTCGAAAAACAGCTTGAATCCCTACACCATGACAGCCTTCACGGCGCCCACGCGCTCCAGAAGATGGCCGATGCGCTTCCGGCGCTGGGTATTGTCGCCGCCGTTCTTGGCGTGATCAAAACAATGGCGTCGATCGACAAGCCGCCTGAAGTATTGGGGGCGATGATCGGCGGCGCGCTGGTAGGCACATTTCTCGGCGTGTTTCTCGCCTATGGCATCGTCGGCCCCTTCGCCGACAAGGTGAAAGCAATTCGCGAAGAAGAAATGCAGTTTTACTCGCTTATCCGCGAGGCACTGGTCACTAGCCTCAACAAGCACACGCCCCAGATTTGCGTCGAGGTGGCGCGGCGAAACGCTCCGAAAAAACTGCGCCCGAGCTTCAATGACGTCGAAGAAGCCCTGCGCGAAATACAAAAGGCTGCGTGATGCATCGCATATTGTTCATTGTTTCTCTTTTGAGCTTTCACTCGGCACTGGCCGCTGACGACCCGCTCGTCATCGCCGCCGGCGAGCATGGAGACTATTCGCGCATCGTATTCAAGATGAACTCGAACTCTGTTCGGCTTGAACAAGCGGGCCGCCACATTCTTGTACACAACATCGATCAGCGCAGTTCTTATACGCTTTCAGACATCAACGACCGGCATAAAGCTTATCGCGTCGAGGCGGCCAGCATCGTCGATACAAAAAACGGAAAAGCTCTTGAGCTGCGCCTGAACTGCGATTGCACCGGCGCCTTGCGGACCATCAACGGCAAATACCTGATCGATATCAGGAAAGCGCCGATCGCAACGGCGGCTGTCCCGCAGGTAAAACCTAAGAAAGCTGCCGGACAGGAAACCCGCCCATCTGTGGAGGCAACGCTGACGGACAAGGATCGTCTTTCTGTTGAGCAGGCTCACCAGCAGATGGTCGCCCTTCTCGAACGCGCCGCCGACGAAGGGCTCGTCAAAATTCGCCCTTCTTCAAACAGTGAGACCGCACAGACCGGTTCTGCTGATACTCAGACTGGCGAGATCAATACCGGCGAAGAGAAACCGGAAGATGAACCCGCCAAAACAGCGCAGCCAGCTGAATTTGCAGCCTTGAGCGCACCCGCGGAAGAAATCACAAGCGCCACTGACCTTAAATGTCTGCCCGATGCTGCGTTCGTACTTGACGAGCAGAAGCTCGGGGACAACCCGCTGGCGAAAATTTCCGATCTGCAGATGCAGCTTGCTGAAGCGACCAAGAACCAGTCGCAACCCCTCGCCCGCAAACTCGCCGGCACTTACCTGGCGATCGGATTTGGCGAAGAAGCCATGGCTGTGCTCGCCGACAACGGATTGCAGCACACTGTTTACGAAGACATGGCGCGCGTTATCGCGGAAATGGACCCTCGCGCGGATAGCGCGCTGGCGTACGCGGAAAATTGCGACGGCGCCCACGCCTTATGGCAGATGGCCGCGGTCGACCCCATCGATTTTACCCGTCAGTATCGCCGGTCAAACGGCGCGGTTCGCCGCCTGCCGGAGCAGCTTCGCAGCCTGATGGCGGCGCGCCTCGCCGTAACGGCCGTGACCCATGAAGCCTGGGAAGACGCGCAAGAGCTTTTGACTGTCGCCAGGGAAGCAACGCCTAATCCCACGCCGGAGATTCAGTTCGTCGAGGCGATGCTGAAAAAGAGCGAGGGGGCGCTTTCCTCCGCACGCAACACGTTACGCGACGTCGCGTCTACAAACTCCGAAACGACCGACGAAGCCGTCATGGCGCTGGCAGATTCCTATCTGGAAGACGGCGTTGAGCCTTATGAAGGACTGACGGAAGACATCGGCGCTGTCGCGAAACTGAACGACTCCGCCAAAACCGCGCTCATGGAAGCGAAAGCATGGATTCGGGTCGGAAACTTCGAAGCCGCCATGTTGCTTCTCAAGGGCGCCGCGGAAAAATCCGCTGCAGACGGCGCAGCCGCCAGAAATAACGCCCTTGCTTACCTGCGCGCCGGGTTCTCGCTTGAAAACCGTGAGAAGACTCATGTCAGCGCCCTGGACGCGCTCCTTTCCAACATGGACTGGCTGGCGCTCAACCATGTCGGTCGCGACACGCTGATCGGTTTCGTCCGTCTCGCCCGCCAATACGGCCTGCCGAATACGGCCTTCTTTCTTTCAACGCGCAATCCGCAGGAAATCGACGCTAACCTCGCTTATGAATCCGCTCTCTCTGCTTTCGAGGCCGGCGAGTATGACGAAGCCGTCCGAACCGCTGCGCCATACGCCGGAGAGTCCCGCTTTCGTGAAATCATTGCGAAAGCCGATCTGGCAGACGGACGTTATCGCGAGGCGATGATCGCCGCCGCCGCCATCGAAGATGAAGCCCAACGGATACGGCTCAGCGCGGAAGCCGCCTGGCTCGACAACTCTTGGCGGAGCGCGGCGAGCGCATACAAGTCGATGGATCCAAACGCCTTTGACGAAACCCTCGCCAAACGCTTCGCCTTCTCCGCCTATATGGCGAAGGAAAAAACGCTGCCCGCCGTCGTTTCCATGGTGCTCGCCAATCACAATGCCGCCCTGCTCGAGGGGCTTGAGAGCATGTTCACTCCCTCTCCCGCCGGTACGACGCTCGAACGCAGCCGCCAAAGCGTCGACAGCGCCGAGAAGGAAATCCGCATGATCGAGGAGGTGCTGCAAAATGGATAACATTGGCTATGTCAGTGTCGCCCGCCAGAATTCACTGAAGCGCGAGCTGGATTCGATCGCCCATAACATTGCGAATATCAGCACGAACGGCTACCGGCGCGAAGGCGCCCTTTTCTCCGAACAAGTTGAGGGAATGGAAAACGCCGAGGACGAGGTTTCATTCGCAACACTGAGCAAGCGATATATCGACCTTACCCCAGGCGAACTCAAAACCACCGGAAATCCGTTCGATGTATCGATTGACGGCCCCGGTTTTTTCCGGATCGAGCTTGAAGAGGGTCAGGGTCTTACCCGTGATGGCGCGTTTTCGCTAAACGGCGCCAATCAGCTCATCACGTCTACCGGCGCGCGCGTACTCGATGAAAGCGGCGCCGCCATTACGATCCCGCCTGAAGCCGAACAAATCGACATTGCGATTGATGGCGCAATCTTCGCGGACGGCGCCGCCGTCGGAAAATTGGCTGTTGTCGACGTCGACCCCGCCCTGCTCTCCAGGATGGGCCATAATGCGTTCAATGTCGGCGAGGCGGAGCTGACCAAAATTCCCGACGCCACGATAAGGCAATACGCGATCGAAGGCTCGAATGTGAGCCCCGTTCAGGAGCTCGCCCGGCTTATCGAGGTCCAGCGGACCTATGAACTCAGCAAGTCCGTCACTGATGAAGACAATGACAGGATCGAACAGACAATCCGCACGTTGAGCGGATCTTAAGGCTATAAGCCAGGAGGCACTTATGCGCGCGCTTAGCATTGCAGCAACCGGAATGGACGCACAACAAACACGCGTCGAAACCATTTCCAACAACCTCGCCAATATGAATACGACCGCTTTTTCAGCGCGGCGCGCCGAATTCGCAGACCTGCATTATCAGGTCGTTCAGGCGGCTGGCGCCTCCACTTCCTCTACCGGCAGCGTCGCGCCGGAAGGCGTACAAATGGGCCTGGGCGTTCGAACCGCAACTATCTCGATGGATATGACGCAAGGGACGCTCAAGAACACCGGCGGCGACCTCGATCTCGCCATCGAAGGAAAAGGGTTTTTTGAGATCACGCTGCCCTCTGGCGAGTCCGCCTATACCCGTGACGGATCGTTTAAGCGTTCATCGGACGGCCTTATTGTCAACCGCGACGGCTTTTCCTTGTCCGGCAACGTCGCAATTCCTGACAACGCCAGAAGCATTACGATCAACGCCGAAGGCGAGATTTACGCTTATTTCGAAAGTCAGCCCGCTGGGCAGCAAATCGGAACAATCAACCTTGTGACCTTCGCGAACGCTAAGGGGCTGGAGCCGATGGGCGGCAATCTCTATCGGCAGACCGAGGCTTCGGGCAACCCTATCCAGGGGCAGGCCGGCCAGGATGGCATCGGGCTCATGCGTCAAGGATACCTTGAGGAATCCAATGTCGATGTCGTTCAGCAGATCGCCGAGCTGATCGAAGCCCAGCGCGGCTACGAACTCAATTCAAAAGTCATCTCCGCCGCCGATCAGATGATGGCGTCGACGACACAGATCAGGTGACGTTATGAGCAAATATGCAGGCATTATCGTAAGCGGATTGCTGGCCGCTGGTTCCGCTCCGGCCCTCGCGGACGACATTGTCGCCGCGCGCAGCATTCGCGCCGGCGAGGCGTTGTCCGCTGAAGACATGGACGCGCCGAAAAATCTCAGCGATCTGCGACGGGCGCTCAGCTTTGTCGGCCTAGAGGCTTCCCGCACCATTTATAAAGGACAGGCGATCGACAGCGATGACCTTCGCAAGCCAACCCTCGTCGAACGCAACAAGATCGTCCAAATGGAATATGCGAAAGGTTCGCTGACAATCGTTGCGGAAGGGCGCGCGCTCGACAGCGGCGCGCTGGGCGAACGTATTCGCGTCATGAACCTTTTTTCCAAGCGAATTGTAACGGCCACCATCAAGGGGACCGACATTGTTGAGGCGAAGATATGAGATACGCTGCCCTTTATTTATCACTGAGCGCGCTCGCCTTATCGGCATGCAGCAACAAGCTCGACTATCTGACCCGCGCGCCGAGCATGTCCCCCCCGGGAGAGCCGCGAGAGGAAGTCCCGCCCGCATCTGCGGAGCGGCTCGCGCTTGCGTCCAATATCGACACTCACGCCAATGAGCCCAGCTCTTCCGGTTCGCTTTGGCGGTCCGGCCCGACATCGCTTTTCGGCGATCGCCGCGCGCGCGGCCAGGGCGACATCCTGACGGTCGTCATCGAAATTGACGAACAGGCGGAGATCAAGAACAGAACCAACCGCACGCACAGCGCCGAAGACGGACTTTCCGTGCCGAACTTTTTCGGCGTGCAAAACCTGGCCCAGGACGTACTCCCCGGCGGCGCCGGGCTTGATCCGGCGATTGAAGCCTCCTCTTCGTCAGGCACGACCGGCGACGGCGCGATCAAGCGGGAAGAAAAACTTACGTTGCAGGTTGCAGCGACCGTGGTTAGCGTACTTCCCAATGGGCACATGGTGATTTCCGGCAATCAGGAAGTTCGCGTCAATCACGAGTTGCGCGACCTGCAAGTGGCCGGAATCATCAGGCCGGAAGACATTTCCCGGCGCAATACGATTACCTATGAAAAAATTGCGGACGCCCGCATCGTGTACGGCGGTCGCGGGGTTATCAGCGACGTCCAGAAGCCTCGCTACGGTCAAAAGATTCTTGACGCCGTGCGGCCATACTGAGTCTCGATCATGAAGTTTGTCGCGCTGATATTTCAGGTTCTGATGGTGAGCGCCGGCGCTGTCGCCGGCCTCTGGTACAAATCAAATGTGGGGCAGTCCCCTACTCCGTCCCATGAAGAAGCCGGGAACGCCGGCCATGGTGCTGAAAGTAAAAAAGAAGACGCATCCGGTCATTCCGAAAAGAAAAAACCGGCCAAAGATAATGCCCATGGCGGCGGCAAAAAATCAAAAAAATCTGGCGGTCATCACGGTTCGTCGAAAGCCGGCGGCGATTCGAAGTACGAATATATGAAATTCGGACGTCAGTTCATCGTCCCCGTCGTAAGCAGCGATGCTGTCAATTCTCTGGTAGTTCTCGATTTGAATCTTGAAGTGCCGGCATCGTCACTCGATTCGGTTTACGCCCGCGAGCCGAAACTGCGGGACGTTCTCCTTTCCACACTGCTCCAACTTTCAAATCAGGATGTATTCGACGGCGATTTTTTGAGCCAGTCCAACCTGGACATGTTACGCGAAACGCTGCTGACTGCAGCGAGATCCGTCGCCACAGACGAAGTCAACAACGTCCTGATACTCAGTATCTCGAAACAGGAACTTTAGGCAGGCGCCTGATCTAGGATAAAACGTCAGCAGCAGCGGACTCTTCATCCTGTTTTTCCCGCACCGCGGTAATCTCATCGGATTTGACGATCGCGCCGTTTGACAGGACAAGCCTCACTTCGGAATTAATGAGCCTTGCTTCCACGATTTCCGCTACAGCGATCGGCGCAGCCGTCCTGGCCTGGCCGCTGCTGTCTGTATAGTTGATCGCCACTGTGTATTCGCCATGCGGCGCTCCAACGCCAGCGGCGTCCACGCCATTCCAGGTGAACATCGTATCTCCGCTTGACGATACCGCTTGGCGATGAACGACCTTACCGGTTCGATCAGTTACAGTAATCTCCCCCGGCCCCAGATCTCCAGGTATCTTGTAGCTGAGCGGTTCTCCCTGGTAGCGCGCGGAAGAAGATTCCGTTTCGACTTCCATACCGATCCACCCGGCGGCGGCGTCGAGACCGGAGCCTGAAATTTTCGCATTGAGCGTTTCCAGAAGCTGGTTCGTTTCGATTTGCTGCTCTACGGATGAAAAGCTTGCGAGCTGTTCGACGAACTGCGTCGAATCAAGCGGGCTCAGCGGATCCTGATTGCGGAGCTGCGCCGTCAGAAGCGTCAGAAAACTATGGAAATCGGACGCCGCCGTCGCAGACTTGCTTGCGAGGGAAGAACTCGCCCCTGTCGTCGCGCTCTTGGCGCTGGATGCCGCGCTGTCTGTAATCATCTTTCAGTCCTTCCTACATCCCTTACGCTATACCAGTAGGTCGAGCCGGCCAGGATCGCGCAGCTTCAGATAGGTGATGGCAGCCGCGCCGCCTTCCTGTTCATTCTGGAATTCGACGCCCTCACTGCTGAATGCAGAATCATTCTGCGTTGAAGACTGGTATTGTGAAAATTCGAGATTAACGTCGGAGAAGCCGGCTGATTTCAGCTGGTCGTGCAACTGGGATATGTTGCGGCGTAGATGGTCAAGCGTATCCGTACGTTCAGCACTGAGCACGGCTTTTACCGCGTCGGGCGTGTCCATCGAAAACTCAATACGCACCTTGCCAAGTTCCGGCGGATCAAGCCGGATCTCAATATTCGCGCTCGGGCCGTTCGCCCTGATTGCAGCCCCGATCTGCGCGGCCGCATGCGCTGCCTGATGGACCGTCGGCGCATTATTGGCGATTATTGGTTGCGCCACATCGACTGTCGGCTTTACCGTCGTTTGCCCGAGCGCATTTTCAGCGGCAGGCTGGGCGATTACGCTTTGCAGCTCCGGCGCTTTACCGATATCGATCTTTAAAGCTGGGCTCAGCTTCGCGTCTGGCTTCACCTTCAGGTCGGCAAGCTGGCTAATCTCCCGGCGCCAGTCTCCCTTTTCTTCAACAACCGGAACCGGTTTTAGCTCGACTGCAGGAACTGTCTCCTCAGGCAGTGGAATGCTGGCCGTCTGTCGCTGCAGGGCTTCCGCCAGCGTCGCTGACTTCTCAAAGAACACGCCTTCCGGTTTCGGATCAGCCCCAAACTTGAAGTCGATTGTCCGGCTTGGTTCTGGCGCATTCGCAGGCGCGGCAGGCGTTTTGATATCCGCTTTCGGCGCATCAGCCTGAATCTGCAGCGGCTGGATAGGGTAATCCCCCATATTAAACTCGTTGCCGTCGACCAGTTTCCACAGCGGCGGGCCGTTCGGCCGGTCTCCCTCAACCAGGAACTCACTGGAGATAACGGTGCGGCGCCATGCCGGCGCAGGCTCCACAGCATTATCGGATTCAGCAGACGCCGAATCTTCCTGGCCCGCGAAAACGCTGTCGAATTCATCTTTTTCAGCGTCGCCTGACATCGGCGCCGTATCGCCTTCTGGCGATTTGGCCCCGCTTTTGGACGCCGCTTCTACTCGCGTTCCTTCTGAATTTCCGCGGTTTTTCGATAAGGCCGGCGCTGCGCGCCCGGGGTCGATAAACGTCAACAGGTCGATCATGACTACGCCTTTAAAACTTTATTAGCCGTATAATGACAGAAAATGGTTACTAACTTTTTGCGTGTATCTGCATTAAGGATTTATGGAATCGCGCGATGATGAAAATGACGCCGATTGACCTTTTAGACCGCTTGCCCGTTGGGACCGCAGGCGCAGCCAAGACCGCCCCCGCAAACGCTAAGGATGCGGCGCAGGTGCAAGCTGAGCGCTTTGAAGCGGTGTTCATTGCGGAAATGCTCAAACATGGCGGCTTTGCAGATGCTTTAAGCCAAAACGCCGGCTTCGGCGGCGAAGCCTATTCCACTATGTTGCTCGAAAAGTATGCCGACAAAATGGTGGAATCGGGCGGCTTTGGGCTGGCCAAACATATCTACGCACAGCTTTCTTCGGAGACGGGCGATGGAACACAGTCAGAGCTTTAAACAAACGCTTGAGAATATGATCGGCCTTTTAGAAGCCGAGAACAGGCATCTGAAAGCACTCAACCTTGATGAGCTTCCGAAGATCGCCGAAGAAAAAATTCGTTATGCTTCAGCGATAGATGAATTTCTACTGACTGCGGATAACGACGCCTCGCCTTTTGCTGCGCAGGCGCGCCGGATCAAAGCGCTTTCAGCAGAAAATCAAAAGTTGCTGTCCGCAGTTAAGTCCGGCGTTACGTCCGCAAAAGTTCGAATACAGAACCTGATGAGCGGTGCGCAGAGCGTCGGCACCTATACCGCAACTGGCGGCAAACTGAACGCGCATGACGGATCAGTCACCAAGCAGTCGCTCGCCTGATTAGCGTTAACCGATATTTATCCTGTAGGTTGTATTGTCCCGCGCGATGGCTTGAGCAAAGCCGCGCGTGGGATAGGCAGAACCCGTTCCACTGTCAGTGAAATCAGTTCTCTCGATTTACGGCAAAGCCTGAATTGAGTCCGGAATGTGCAACACGCACGGATCAATGAGAAGGAACGTGAAACATGTCTAGCTTGCTTACAAATGAAAGCGCAATGGTAGCGCTGACCACGCTGCGTTCGATTAACAAGAACCTGGCGATGGTTCAGCAGGAAATTTCAACCGGTAAATCGGTTTCTAACGCTCGCGACAACGCCGCCATCTGGGCGGTGTCGACTGTTATGCAGTCGGACGTCGACAGCTTTAGCGCAATCTCGAATTCGCTCGACCTTGGCGCCTCGACGGTCGCTGTTGCTCGCGGCGCTTCGGAACAGGTGACCGGCCTTCTTCAGCAGATGAAGGACAACATCGTCGCCGCTCAGGAAGACAACGTCGACCGCGCCAAGATTCAGACGGATATCGACCAGCTCGTCAGCCAGATCGATACGATCGTCAACGCGGCGCAGTTCAACGGCTTGAACCTTCTCAAAGGCACGGGCTCGATTGACATCCTCGCTTCGCTCAACCGCGCGGCGGACGGCACTGTTTCGACGACGGATATCTCCGTTTCTCGGAATGACATCTCGGTCACCGGCGGCACGGCTATTACCGCCACCGGCACGCTCGGCGATCCGGCGTCCATGGCCGATGGCTCGACGACAGCAACGACCGCGACCTCCACGGTCGGCGGCACGGTCATCGCCGGCGAAACCTACACGATCTCGAACGGCACTGACGAATATTACTACGTCGCCCGCACTGGCGATGGCGTCAACGATGTTGCGGCTGGTCTCGCCGCCGTTATCGGCGACAATATCGAAGATGTTTCGGTCAGCGTTTCCGGCGCGGTGCTTACCTTCACCAACACCGGTTCGGCGGCTGTCGATCTTGGCTCTGATGTCGCCGACGCCTCGTCCGCCGGCCTCGCAGCCGTCTCCAATATCGATGTGACGACTTCCGCAGGCGCCACTTCCGCGCTGACGGCGATCGAAGGCTTCATTCAGGTCGGCATTGACGCCGCCGCGGCCTTCGGCTCCGCGCAAAAGCGCATCGACATCCAGAACGAGTTCGTCACCACTCTGACGGACTCGCTGAAGGCCGGCATCAGCGGTCTTACGGACGCCGATATGGAAGAAGCTTCAGCTCGCCTGCAGTCGCTGCAGGTGCAGCAGCAGCTCGGCATCCAGGCGCTGACCATTGCAAACGGTCAGCCGCAGGCCCTGCTGGCGCTGTTCCGCTAATTCTGATCCCCGGGAGCGGCCTCGGCCGCTCCCGGGTTTTTTATTTAAGGGAGGTATGGGGGCGAAATGACAATCGAAGCGGCGATGGCCAGAAACGGGTACTCGACTTCGCTGAAATCCACCGGGGGGCCGCGCAGCATTGAATACGCTGCTTTCGCTCAGATAACGCGCGATCTTTCAGCGACCGATAGAACCGCGCCTGATTATACGGCCAGGATCACAGAGGCCCTGCACAAGAATTTGCGCCTTTGGGCTATTCTCGCTGACGACGTCGCCAACGATAACAATCAACTCCCAGGCGAGCTTCGTTCGAAACTGTTTTACCTTGCCGAATTCACACGCCATCACACCGCGAAAGTGTATGCCGGCGATGGCGATGCGGAAGTCCTGATCGAGATCAATACCGCGATCATGAAAGGCCTGAAGCGCACGCAGCCGGCTGAAGGAAGCGAAGAATGTCCGGCGGGCTCATCATAAGATTAAAACCCCACGAGAAGTGCCTGATCAATGGCGCCGTCATAGAAAACGGCGACAGAAGGGTGAGCTTCAGGGTCAGGTCTTCCAACGTGAATGTCTTGCGTTTGCGGGACGCCATGCATCCCGACGATGCGAATACACCGGTCAAGAGACTGTATTACATTTCCCAGCTTGCGCTGACCGGGGACATGGGCGAGCGCGAAGCTGAAGACAAGCTCGTTTCAGGCCTTGATTCCCTGGCCGAAGCCCTGCCGGAGAAATTTTGCGGCGCGCTTATTCAGGAAGCGCGGGTACGCGCTCGGGCGCAGCAGTTTTTTCAGGTCATGCGCCACCTAAAAGACCTCATGCCTCATGAAGACCGCCTTCTCGGCTACGCCGAAGCGACTGTAGACCCGCTCGGATAAGGCGACGCCATGACTTTTCTTCCAACGACTGGCGGCGGCGGACTGGTCGGATGGCGCGTTCTTGAAAAAACCGCGCCAGCCCAACAGGCCGCATTTGAACGCACGCCTTCGCTGAACCGTAATATTGATTATTTTCTCGAGAATGTCGGCAAAGCGCTGACCCCGAAAGACCTTGTCAGCGACTACCGGCTGTTGACCGTAGCGCTTGGCGCATTCGGCCTTGGCGAAGAAATCAACAATCGCGGTCTCGTCCTCCGTATGCTGGAGGGCGGCACGGAAGACGAAGACGCGCTGGCGAATCGATTCACAGACACCCGTTACAAAGCCTTCGTGAAAGCTTTCAGCTACGGCAATATCGACGGCGGCCTGAAAATCCTGACTGAATCTTTTCAGAACGACATTGTCGCTCGTTATAAAGCGCTGGAATTTGAACGGGCTGTTGGCGAAGTCGACAACGATATGCGCCTCGCCATGAACTTCAAAAGAGAAATCGCCGACATCGCCAATGGCGACGCCTCGGATGTCACCAAGTGGTTTCAGGTCATGGGTAACAGGCCGCTCAGGGAAGTTGTGGCAACAGCCCTCAACATACCCACAGAAGTTGCGCAACTTGACGTCGACAAACAACAGGAAATATTCGCTGATCGCGCCAATCAGATCCTCGGCGATTCTTCTGTCAGCGCCCTCTCCGATCCGGAAAACATTGATCTCCTCATTCGCCGGTTCTTCCTGAACCGTCAGATAGAACAAGGTCCCTCGCAGACGACGCCGGGATACGCCGCCCTGACGATGCTGCAATCGACCGGCCTTGGGGCATCCTCGATCAGCAGCTTGATACTCTCACAAGCGACCTATTAACACACGCTGCTTTACATCGATGCAGCTTCGTTGTTGTCACCCAGTATTTTATCGAGTCGCTCGAAACTGGCGCTGATTGATTCGTATTCATCTGAAATAAAGCCGTCGAGATGCGGCCAGATCTCAATCGCCCGGTCAACGGTCGGATTGGAACCCGCAGCATATAAACCGGTCTGAATCATGGCGGAAGATTCATCGTAAGCGGCAATGAGATTACGAGCCTTGAGCAAAAGCTTGTTTTCTTCCGCCGTCGCCGCATGCGGCAGGCAGCGTGATACGCTACGCCTTATATTCACCGCCGGGAATCGCCCGCGCTCGGCGATCTCTCTTTCCAGGATGAAATGACCGTCGAGAATACTGCGGACCATGTCGGCGATCGGCTCTTCCATATCCGATCCGGCGACAAGCACTGTAAACAGGGCAGTGATATCGCCCGCACCGTCTATTCCCGGCCCCGTGCGTTCCGCAAGCGATGCAAGTTCACGGAAGGTCGACGGAGGATACGCGCGCAAGGACGGCGTCTCACCGGCGGTAAGCGCGATTTCACGGTGCGCGTCCGCATATCGTGTAATCGAGTCGAACAGGAGCAGCACCTGAAGCCCCTGATCGCGGAAATATTCCGCAGCCGCGACCGCCGACAAGGCGCACCTTCTTTTCGTCGGCGCCGGATCGTCGCAAGTCGAAGCGAAAACGATACTGCGCGAGCGCCCCTCAGGCCCCATTGAATCAAGAACAAAGTCGCGAACTTCCCGGCTCCGCTCGCCAATCAGGGCGATTATCACCACATCTGCTGCCATTTTATTGGCGAGCGTGGCGATCAGGGACGACTTCCCGACGCCGGCGCCGGCGAATATCCCTATCCTCTGCCCTTTGCAGATCGGAAGGAACGTATCGAAAGGGGCAAGCCCGGTATTCAGCCGCTCTCCCAGCCCGCGCCGCTTCGTCGCCGGAACGCCTGCAGGCGCAAGCGGCATCCTGCGCTCGCCTTTCGGCGTCGGCGCGCCGTTCAGGAAAACCCCGTCAGAAGAAATCACTTCGCCAATCCAGGCGCTACAGGGCCGAACGCTCGCTGGCGGACAAAGATAAGCGCGATCGCCAGGCGACATGCCAGCGATGCCGGAGTCGGGCATGGCGAGCGCTTCACTTTCCGCAATTGCGATTATTTCACCGAATGTGCGTTCGCTTCCCTGAAACATTACCCGGTCGCCGATCCTGGCGTTACGGCTAATGCCGGTGATGCGAATAACACCGCCATTGATAGCGTCGACCGAGCCCCAGGTCTTAACAGGGCTTAAGCTTTCAACGCCGCCTTTGACGGCTTCCGCCAGTCCGATCGCCATAAGGTAAACAATCCCATTAATTTAATTTTCAACTTTGAAGAGCATTTTCATAAACTGTAATCCTTAACAGGACGTCGGCAAATGACTAATGACGTGAACATTCTGAAACTGGCGTCGGCGATGGCGAGGCATGCAACAGCGCGCCACCAGCTTTTGTCTCAGAATATCGCCAACGCCGACACGAATAATTACAAAGCCAAGGATCTCGAAGCGTTCTCCGATGCGTTCACGCGCATGGCGGGACGTCCGGACGGCAAACTCGACAGCCGCGGGCTCGATCGGCTGGAGGCCACGCAATACAACATTGAAACCGTTTCCAACAACGACCTCGCATCGCCGAACGGAAATACCGTCTCACTTGAAGATCAGATGATGCGCAGCGCTGAAACCCAGCAGCAGTTCGACGCGGCGATCACGATCTACAAAAAATCCATCGATATCTTGAGATCGACCCTTGGACGAGGCGCATAAGAGGGGCTCATGACGGACTTCTTCGCAAATTCCATGTCCGCCGCAGCCAGCGGCATGCGCGCGCAAGGCCACCGTATGCGCGTGATCAGCGAGAATATCGCCAACGCCGATACGCCGGGATTCCATCGCAAAACCATTGCTTTCGATGACGTCTTCGACGCCGCGAGCGGCGCCAGCCATGTAAAAGTCACCGGCCTCGCGAAGGACTCGTCCCCGCTGCAGGTGATTCACGATCCGTCCAATCCGCTGGCGAATGAAAACGGCGACGTGGAAATGTCAAACGTCAACATGCTGCTTGAAATCGCCGACAGCCGCGAGGCGAACCGGTCCTATCAGGCGAACTTGTCAATGTTCCAGCAGGCCCGGGAAATGTACTCAAGCCTGCTTCAAATTCTCAAGCGCTAGAGGAAGTCATGGATATCAACGCGTTTAACGCCATCAAGACATACGGCGCCGCTCAGAAAACACTAACGCCCGGCAAGCCGGAAGCCGCAACGCCTGGCGGCGGCGAATTCAAGCCGCTCGAAATGGCGAAGGATTTTGTCGCGACGGTTTCTGCAAGTGAGAACACGGCCGCCGCCTTCATGACCGGAAAAGCAGATCCCCACTCTGTCGTCGAAGCGATGGCGGCTGCCGAGCTTGCCGTCGAGACCGCCGTGACGCTCAGAAACCGCGTCGTCGAAGCGTATCAAGAACTCTTGAGAATGCCGGTATAGAGGGCAGGACCGATTATGTCTGAAGCCGATGTCATCGATATTCTCCGGGAGTACCTATGGGCGGGCGTTTGGGTCGCCTCCCCGCTCCTGCTGACGGCGCTTGCCGTCGGTATTGTCGTCGGCCTGTTTCAGGCGCTGACTTCAATTCAGGAACTAACACTCACCTTCGTACCCAAGCTGGTCGCCATGTTGATCGCATTCACCCTGTGCATCAGCTTTTCATCGCAACTGATGCTGTCGATCTTCAAGGAAAGCATTGCGGTTTACGTGTCAGGGTAACATGGTGCGGTTTTTCTTCATTCTTGTCCTGGCGCTTTTCAGTGCAGCGCCCGCAATGGCCGCCGGTGAAACCGACGTTTGCCGGGCCGCGGCCATCAAGGCCGAAAAAGACTACAAAATCCCGGACGGACTTTTGCAGGCGATAACCCTTGTCGAAACAGGACGCGAAGGCGCGGGCAGCGAACGGGCCTGGCCCTGGACAGTGAATGTCCTTGGCAAGGGGCATTACTTTGACACATATGAGGAAGCCAGAAAGTTCGCCCAGACGAAGCGGGCGTTAAACGTGTCGTCGATGGATATCGGCTGCTTTCAGCTGAATTTCAAATGGCACGGCGGGGCTTTTGACTCTGTCGCCAGCATGTTCAATGCGGCGGATGCCGCAAGTTACGCCGCTGAGTTCCTGACGCAGCTATACAGGGAATTCGGCGACTGGAAGACCGCTGCGGAAAAATATCACTCGCGCGAAAAAAACCGGGGGAAAGTCTACGGCCGCAAAATCGCCGCCGCCCAGCAGGCGCTCAACTCCAATGACGCGCCGCGATTTCCCGTCGCAACCCCTTTACTGACTGCCGCAGCCGCCTCAGCCGGGCAGCTCGGCGGCGTCGAACTCGCCGTCTTCACCAGTCTTTCGCCGCTGGTTCGTCCGCCCGGCGGCGCGCTTATCCAGATCGAACAGGATTAGATCTCCCGTGTTAAACGCCAAGACCATATTTCAGCCGACCATATTGCTGGCCATCGCCCTGATGGCCATCATCGTTATGATGGTCCTTCCGGCGCCGGCATGGGCGGTGGATATCGGTCTGACCGTGTCATTCGCGCTTGCGATCCTGATCTTCACGATCACGCTCTTTATTGAAAGACCGCTCGACTTTTCATCGTTTCCGACGATCCTGCTTTCATCACTGCTGTTGCGGCTGTCGCTCAATGTCTCCTCCACCAAGCTGATTATCGGTCAGGGGCACACGGGCCCCAACGCCGCCGGCGACGTCATTCATGGCTTCGCGATGTTTATCATGGGCGGCAACGTCTTCATTGGCCTGGTGGTCTTTACAGTGCTCCTGATCGTCAACTTTATGGTGATTACGAAGGGCGCCGGGCGGATGGCGGAAGTCGGCGCACGTTTCGCTCTCGACGGCATGCCGGGCAAACAGCTCGCGATCGACTCCGATATCGCCGCCGGCGCGATTAATCACGAAGAAGCCAAGGCGAGAAGGAAGGTTGAACAGGAAGAAACGACGTTTTTCGGCTCCCTCGACGGCGCATCGAAATTCGTCAAGGGCGACGCGATCGCCGGTCTTCTCATCACGCTGTTGAACCTGATCGTCGGCCTCGCCATCGGCATCGGCGTCCACGGACTGTCTTTCGGCGAGGCGATTGAAACCTATTCGATCCTGACCATCGGCGACGGTCTGGTTTCGCAAATTCCCGCGGTCATCATTTCTATCGCTGCAGCGCTCCTGCTTTCAAAAGGCGGCGTTCTGGGGCCGACTGACCGCGCGCTGTTCGACCAGCTCGGCGAATATCCGGCGGCGATCGCCACAGTTTCCGGTATTCTCGCCGTTTTCGCCCTGCTCCCGGGCATGCCTTTTATACCTTTCATCGCCGGTGCAGGCGGCCTCGGCGCGCTCGCCTATTTTACGTATCAGCATAACCAGAGCAAGAAACAGGAAGCTGTCTCCAAGGAAGCCGCGCCTAAAAAACCAAAAGAGGAGTCACTTGGCGACGTCCTTGATCTCGACGAGATTCACATTGAATTCGCGCCGAATATCATTCCTGTCTGCATGGACTCAGATTCCGGACTCGACACGAGAATTGGGAAAATCAGGAAATATGTGGCAGCGGAATTCGGTTTCATTGTCCCGGCTATTCGGCTGACCGACAACACATCGTTATCTGACAATCAGTATGTGATCCGCGTACATGGCGTCGAGGTAGCGCGCAGCAAAATCGACCCCAAATCCGTACTCGTCCTGCTTTCCGATGAAATTCCGCTCGACATACCTGGCGTTGACGTCAGGGAGCCTGTGTTCAATGCGCCGGCGCGCTGGGTTTCCAGGGACAGGCAGGAAGACGCCATCGTTCTCGGCTTGCCGGTCATTGAGCCCGCCGAAGTCGCGGCGACCCATCTTCTCGAGGTTATCAAGTCGAACTTTGGCCGCCTCATGACGCGACGGGCGCTCAAGCGTATATTCCATGAGTTTGTTACGACATCGAATGAATCAAAAGCGGCGGCCAACAAGAAGATCCTCGACGAATTCGTTACGGATAAAACGCCTCACGATCTGATCCAGGCGATTTTGCGGCTGCTACTGGAAGAACGCATTTCAATCCGTAACTTGCCGGTCATCCTCGAAGCGATTGCAGAAGGCCGTTCCGCCTTGTCGACGCCTGAACAGATCGCCGAATATGTTCGGCAGCGTATAGGTTTCCAGTTCATTTCGAACCTGCGCGACGATGAAGGCCTCTTGCCGCTTATCCAGCTGGCGCCCGAATGGGAGGAATTGTTCTCCCAGAATGAGCGGGAGGAAGCCGGCGGCGGCGCAGACATCGCTCTGCCCCCTGCGGACTTTAACCGGCTCGCCTCAGCCATCCGCGACAAGGTCGCCAAGGCGGTCGCAGGCGGACGGTTCCCGGCCATCGTCACCAGCGCGCGACGCCGGCGGTTTCTGAGCACCGTACTATCAGCGAAAGGCATCAGGAACGCCGTCATCGCTTACGAGGAGATCGACCCCACCGAACGGCCTTCCATTCTCGGCGTCGCCTAGGGAGACGCGGATGGGACCGGTCGACGGCGCACTCATCGAGAGCCTGGCTTTCCCGGCGGTCGCGGTCGGCTTCGCCGTTATCACGCGGCTGTCCGCACTGTTTTTCTTTTTGCCGGGGCTGGCGGAAAGGACGACGCCGGTCAGAATCAAGCTTGCAGCTTTGCTCGCCGTTTCGCTCATGGTGATCCCTGCCGTCGGCACCCTTCCGCCGCAAGCCTTAACGGTTTCCGCCGCCGCCATGATGATCGCCGCCGAAGCGATCGCGGGCGCGCTGATCGGCTTCAGCATCAGGGTTTCGATATTCATTCTCCAGACAGCCGGGTCGATCGCCAGTCAAAGTTTTTCGCTCGCTCAGCTGTTCAGCGCCGGCCTCGACTCCCAACCGGAAGCGCCAATGTCGACGCTGTTAATGATTGCGGGTGTCGTGTTGTTTCTGGCTTCCGGCCTTCATATCGAAATGATCAATGCGTTGATCGCGTCATACTCGATCATGCCCTTGGGGGCCTTTCCTGGCGCCGGGGAAAGCGGCGCATGGGCGGCGGAACGCGCTGCGTATTCCTTCGCTGCGGCGTTGTCACTCGCCATGCCGTTCGTGGCGCTCGGGTTCATTTACAACTTGGCGATCGGCGCCGCCAACCGCGCAATGCCGCAGCTCATGGTGGCTTTCGTCGGCGCGCCGGCGATAACGCTTGCGGGGCTCGTCCTGCTGGCGCTGACCGCGCCGGCCATGCTCAACGCGTGGATCGGCATCGTCAATAGGATCGTCTTCTCGTTGCTGGGGACGGCGCCATGAGCGAAGAAGAACAATCCGGCGCCGGAGAAAAGTCGCATGAGGCGACAGCCGAAAAGCTGCGAAAAACCCGTAAGCAAGGCGACGTACCCTATTCGCCGGAAGCGACGACGGCGGCGACCTATATCGGCTTCTTTCTCGCCTGCATTCTCTTCGCCGGCTGGAGCGCATCGAGACTGGTGACGCAGTTGACGGCCTTCTTTGACAAGCCCCAGGATTTCGTCCGCCTGCTGCTGCACTCGCAGGGCGAAGGCGCGCTTGCGCAAGTTATTTCCGGTATTTTGTTCAGCCTCGGGCCGCTCTTTTTAATGCTGATCTTGTGCATCGCGCTTTCTGTCGTTGCTCAGCAGGCATTCGTATTCGCCCCTTCAAAGATCAAACCGAAGTTTTCAAAGCTGTCGGTCGTCAAAAATGCAAAGCAGAAATTCGGGCCGGACGGCATCGCCGAGTTCGTAAGGAGCTTCGCCAAACTTAGCGCAGTGCTCGCTATCTTGCTCTTCGCCTTCAAGGACCGGTTTTTCGGTCTTTCTTCCCTCACCGGAACGCCTGCGCAATCGGTGGGGACCCACCTTCTCCGCGACACGATCTTTCTGACCGGCCTCGTCACCGCGGCGGCCCTGTTCATTGCCATGATCGACCTGCCCTGGCGCCATTTCCGCTACAAGGGCCGGCTGAAAATGACCCATCAGGAAGTCAAGGAAGAAAGCAAGGAGACGGAAGGCGATCCCCATCTCAAGAGCGCCAGACGCGGCCGCGCCGAAGCAATAGCGACCAACCAAATGCTGCTCGACGTGCCGAAAGCCGACATCGTTATTGTGAACCCGACTCATTACGCCGTCGCGCTCAAATGGGAACGCGACAAACAGAGAGCACCCACATGTGTCGCCAAAGGCGTTGATGAAGTCGCCGCAAAGATCCGCGAATCGGCCTCGCTGGCCGGCGTTCCCATCAAGCGAGACCCGCCGACCGCGCGTTCTATCCACGCCCTTGTCAAAGTTGGCGAAGAAATCCGCAAGGAACACTATGCAGCGGTTGCGGCGGCGATTCACTACGCCGACACCATTCGAAAGAAACCGAAAAGTACGGATCTGACATGAAGCTAGGGGATCTGAATAAAATTAATGCGGCGCTCTTCGCGAAAGCCCGTAACGCGCAATTTGAATTTAGCCGCGTACGGTGTGAGGCCATATCCGCGCAGAATCGCGTTCAAGAAATCAAGACGCTCGACAGCCAGGCGAAAGCACAAGCGGCGGGCGTGGAGAATATCGCCGATATCAAGAACGCCCAGCGCTATAAGGCGGAGCTCGCGGAGCGCCTCAAATCAGCCCAGATGAGCGCGTCAGCAGTCGACAACAAACTGAGCGAAAAAAAGCAGGCGCTAAGCCAATCCAAACTGCAGGAGCTCGTTGCGGATCGGCTCTCGACAGAGGCCTGGCGAAAGATACAGAAAAAAAATGAGGACCTGGCTGAGCGGCGGCGCGAAAGCCTCTCCATCATGCGTCTGAACAGGGATAAAAAACCCGGAAGCCTCTAATGCGTGGGATTTCGCACAAGCGATATGGCGACGCTCTTTACCTTTGATCTTCCAGACGGCTCCAACCGGCGAATGCATTCGATCAGGTCAATTTCTTCGCTTGTATAATCGGTCGGTTCCGGCAACGGGAACGTCTTGTTGAGCAAGTCGTGAAACAGGTCGTTCGGCGTAATGTCCAGCGCGAAACAAATAGACAGCATCCTGCTGGCCGGAAGCCGGTTCAAACCCTTCTCGTATTTCTGGATTTGCTGGAAGGTAACGCCCAACCGCGAGGCCAGCTCCTTCTGGGAGACGCCCTGCTGCTTTCTTAACAGCTTCAATCGCCGACCAACATATGAGTCGACAATATTCTGCTGATAGGGACTTTGTACCGAGCCCACGCGAACCTCACTTTCCTAAATCACCCTTTGCTCAGTAAATCGTGCAAATTATTCGTAAACCAACAATTAATTGATAACACACATGAACACACCATTAACGCGAATATCCTTAATGAAAGGTTAACAAACCGCACTAGATGTAAGCGTAAGCGCCTGATTAACCGTGTTTCAAGCAATCCGTGGTTTATAAGGATGCTACTTATTGGTTCATGCAAAAAAGCCGGGGGAGTTACTGTGAACGAGCTGCAAGCCAATGCGATCAATCCAGCCGAGATCGGCAAATTCGCCATGCGCGACCTTGAGAACATGTCGATCCCGCCGGTGCCCGCCTGTTATGAGGTCTGGTTCGCCCACCTTCAAAAGCTGAATAAAGAGCTTTCGGCCGATATCGAAGAAAAGCTGTCCGCCGGACAGTCGATCGACGAAGTGTTCTTGAAAAACATTCATGGGAAATACTTCCAGCATACGGAAGCGGCGAGCTATCTCGACGACTATGCGTCACAGCTTCTCAGCCACACCAAGAATCTGCACAACCTCGCCAACAAGTTTGATTCTTCCACAAAAGCGCTGAATGAAGATCTCGACAACGCCGCCAAGGCCGCCGAACGAGACCCGCAAGCATTGCTCGAGGCGTTACTCGATGCGGCGAAAACCGCCTTCGAAAGAAACGCCGAGCTGGAGAAAAACCTGTCTCAGGCGTCATCCAAGATTGAATCGCTTCAGGAAGCTGTTGAAGAAATCGCCAATGACGCGAACACCGACTTCCTCACGAAGCTGAGCAATCGCCGCCATTTTGACAATGTCCTGAACAAGATGATCGAAGAAACGATCGAAGACGATGCGCCATTATGCATGATCGTGACCGATATCGACCATTTCAAGAAGTTCAATGACACCTGGGGTCACCAGATTGGCGATCAGGTCCTGAAGCTCGTCGCATCAACCCTGAGGGAAAACGTCAAGGGGCAGGACCAGATCGCAAGATATGGCGGCGAAGAGTTTGTTATCGCCCTTCCTCACACCGAGATTGGCGACGCCATGAAGCTGGCGGAAAACATTCGAATCGCCATCAGCAAGAAACGGCTCGTCAACAAGGCGAACAACGATGACCTCGGCAAGATCACGATGTCTTTCGGCGTGTCGAAATTTGCAGCGAACCTCAGCGCGCATGAGCTGTTTCAACGGGCGGACAGCGCTCTCTACAACGCCAAACAGACCGGCCGTAACAAAGTGTGCTGCTTTTCAAAGCCCGAATAACCGCATCGCGGCGACGGCCTAATTCATCCCAAATTTCTTTGAGGTCGGAAAGCCTTTAGGGGCGATCCGGCCGGCCTGGGCGCGTTTGCCGAGATAGGATTTCCAGTCATCAACGGTCTGGGTCCGGCCCGACCGGTCTGTCCATGTAAGCCCCTCTTTGGCTGAAAACACCTTGGCGTCGGAAAGCCCGCCCTTCTGGAACTTCTGAAGCACGACGCCCTTGCCGCGGGACATTTCCGGCAGTTCCGCCGCCGGAAAAACAAGAAACTTTTTATTATCGCCGACCGAAGCCAGCATATCCCCCTCCGCCGGCCGGCAGACCGCCGCCTCCGCGCCCGCCGGAACGTTCAGCACCTGCTTGCCTTTTTTCGTGTTGGACAGACAGTCTTCTTCCTTCACGACAAAACCGTGGCCGGAGGACGACGCCACCAGAAATTTCCGTCCGCCTTCAAAGAGGAAGGCGGAAACAACCGCATCGTCATTGCCCATGTCCGCCATTAGCCGGATTGGCTCCCCATGGCCGCGTCCGCCCGGCAAGGCGCTGACATCAAGCGCATAGAACTTTCCGTTCGTAGCAAACAGCATCAGCTTGTCCGTCGTCTGCGCAGGGACGACAAAGTGCTCCCTGTCTCCTTCCTTGTACTTGATCGACTTTCTGTCCTCCACATGCCCCTTCATCGTGCGCACCCAGCCCTTTTCGGAAATCACGATTGTAACGGGCTCTTTCTCGACCAGTATTTCAAGATCGATGTCTTCAACGGCGGGCGCGTCCGCTATGTCGGTGCGTCGGCGACCCAGCTCGCTCTTTGGAACGAAGATCGTGCGGACGTTCCGCAGTTCGTCGGCGATTTTTTTCCATTGCGCCTCATCAGACTTTAAAAGCGCTTTTAGCTCTTTTTGTTCTTTCTTGAGGTCCGCGTGCTCGGTCTTGATCTCCATTTCTTCTAGCTTGCGCAAGGATCTGAGGCGCATGTTGAGGATCGCTTCGGCCTGAACATCCGAAAGCTTGAAAGCTTTCATCAGTTCCGCTTTCGGATCGTCTTCATAGCGGATGATGCGGATCACCTCGTCGAGGTTCAGATAGGCGATCAAAAACCCGTCAAGAATTTCAAGCCGCCGTGCGATTTTATCCAGGCGGAACCGGGTGCGCCGGACCAGCACTTCTTTCCGATGATCGAGATAGGCCTGCAACACCTCGCGCAGGCCCATGACGCGAGGACTCCCATCGGCGCCGAGCACATTCATGTTGAGCGAGAAGCGTTGCTCAAGCTCGGTCTGCTTGAACAGTGTTTCCATCAGCGCCGCCGGATCGATATTGCCGGTTTTCGGCTCGAGAATGAGCCGGATGTCTTCCGCGCTTTCATCGCGAATGTCGGCGAGCGCCGGCAGTTTTTTACTCTGAATAAGCTCGGCGACTTTCTCGATCAGTTTCGACTTTTGAACCTGATAGGGAATCTCGGTGACGACGATATGATAACGGCCCCGGCCGAGGTCCTCCGTCGACCAGCGCGCGCGCACGCGAAAACCGCCCCGGCCGGTGGCGTAGGCTTCCTCCATCGACGCCGCATCCTCAACACAGACGCCGCCAGTGGGAAAGTCCGGCCCCTTGACGTAATTCAACAGCGTCGCCGTGCGCGCGTTCGGCGTTTTGATGAGGTGAAGCGACGCATCGATCAGCTCGGCGACATTGTGCGGCGGGATCGAGGTCGCCATGCCGACTGCAATGCCCGAAGCGCCGTTCGCAAGGAGGTTCGGAAACGCCGCGGGCAGCACCGCCGGCTCTTTGCCCTCGCCGTCATATGTCTCGCGAAAATCGACCGTATCCTCGTCAATACCGTCGAGGAGAAGCTGCGCGGCTTCCGTGAGCCGGCTTTCAGTATACCGCATGGCCGCAGCGTTATCGCCGTCGATATTGCCGAAATTTCCCTGACCGTCGATCAACGGCGCGCGTACGGAAAAGTCCTGCACGAGACGCACCATGGCGTCGTAGATCGCCTGATCGCCGTGAGGGTGAAAGTTGCCCATGACCTCGCCGACAACTTTTGCCGACTTCTTGAAACTCCCGCTGGCGGTGAGCTTCATCTGGCGCATGGCGTAAAGAATGCGGCGGTGAACCGGTTTCAGGCCGTCGCGAACATCGGGCAGCGCCCGGGCGGTGATCGTCGAAAGCGCATAGGCGAGATAGCGCTGCGACAGCGCCTCGTCGAAAGGTTCAAGAAAAATCTCTTCCGGCTTGGAAGGCTTGGCAGCCTTGGCGGGTTTTTTGGTTTTCGATCGGGCCATAGCGGATGGACATAGCAGAGTCTGGCCGCGCCGCCAGTCGGAAAACCGCCCAAGAGGAGCGTAAAACGCCGCCTTTAGCATTTTTCAGCCGCATGAAGGCTCCGCCGTTCGATATTGAACTGTGGAGAAAATCGGCTACGTCATCCAGGATGGCGATAATCAACGATATTATCGGTTTCCTCGCGCTGTTTTTCGAGCTCGCCGGCGCCGCGATGGTGTTTTCGGCGGCGGCTTTTTTACGCGCCGCGTCTAGCGCCGAAGCGCAATCGGCGGCGCTCGCGATCGCCTTTCTCGCCGGCGTATCGGAAATGCTCGGACAGAGCGTCATCCTCGTGGTCAATCGCGTCGCGCTGTACCGGTTTCTGGCGAGCCTCGCCTTCACCGGTCTCACCTATGTGTTCACGGCGCTCGTCTGGGGGCTCAGCACCCTCGCCGTGGCGCCGCTGACCCGTGTCGGCGCTCTTGGCCTGAATGACTTTGCAAGCGTGATGGGCGTTCTGGCCCTCGCCTTCGCGCCACGCCTGTTCGGGGCGTTTTCGATAGCCCCCTATTTTGGCGCGGCGCTCGGCAATCTTTTCGAAATCTGGGCGATGGCGCTCGCCATGTTCGGCCTTCACACGGCGCTCGATTTGCCGCTGGGCGCCGCAGTATTTTGCGGCGGCGCCGGCTGGGCGGTTTCCTACGGGCTCAGAAGTTTTCTCGGCCGTCTGCTCGCCAAACCGCTCGGACGCGTGCGGTTGATGGTCAGCGGCTCCCCCCTCGACAAAAGTCCGCAGCAGATTATTGACGATCTCGTAGACGCCCTGCAGCGGGAGATGAAGTCGTGATCTCCTCGATCTTTCTCGTTGTTCTCGGCTTCGGGGCGGTCGCGCTCCTCGTCACCGGCGCGCTGGCGCCGATTGAAACACTGAGCTGGTGGGCGGGCTGGACGGAAAGCGAGATCGCCGATGAGGACGCGCCGGTTCCAGTGCAGGAGAATGCCGATCGTCTCTATATTGTCTACCTATCCGGCGTCGCATCGATCTCTGGCCGCTTTCTCATCCCGAGAGAGAAAGCCTTTATAAAAAATCTCAAAGCCCGCTTTCCGAAAGCAAAAGTCATTTCGGACGTTTTTCCCTATTCCCCGTCCGGTCTGCCGCTCCTTGAAAGCCCGCGCCTATTCGACCGGCTGTGGCGGTGGGTTCAATATTTGAAGCTCGAGGGCCGCACGGCGCTGCTCGCCATCCTGATCAATATGAGAAACATTTTTCAGGTGATGATTTCCGCCGACCACCGTTACGGTCCGATTTTCAATCAGGGCGCGGCGAAAGTGATAGAAGGCGCGTTGACCAGAGCAGGTTATGCTCGAGGGAGCGGCGCCCCGGTCGTCATCATCGGTTATAGCGGCGGCGCGCAAATCGCGATCGGCGCGTCGACATTTTTAAGGTCGCGTCTCAATGCGCCGATCGACGTCATTTCCATTGGCGGGGTGATGGGATCTGATCCGGGGCTGCAATTCATTCGCCGCCTCGATCATATCGTCGGCGAGCGTGACACGGTGGAACGGTTCGGCGCGGCGATGTATCCCGAGCGCTGGAAAGCCATGGCTCATTCCGATTGGAACGCCGCAAAACGGCATGGCAGAGTTGTTCTGCATCGCATGCGGAATATGGCCCATGCCGGGGTCAAGGGATATTTCGGCCGGGTGAAAGTCGATGGCGTATCGAACAACGATCGCACGCTCGATGAGGTCGCCGCTATTCTCGCTCCAGATGCGCCTCAAGCAACGCCGCCAGCCTGAGCCTTGCTTCCGGCAACTCCCGGTCGGACAAATGCAAGATCCGCGTTTCGATGAAAAAACCCGTCATCCGGAGCGCTTCGAACGCGTCGCGCATGCTCGCCGCGCTTGAAGCATTGCGCAGGAAACCCGGGAGCGGCAGGAGCTTGTCCTTATAAGGTTCGCCTGCCGCCGCCGAGACGGCGCAGGCCGAACGCGGCGAGACATAAACAAGGTCATCGCGCGCGCCCGTCGCCGCGCAACGGTCAAGCGTCAGGCCGAAACCGAGTTCGGCCAGGAGGCCCAGCTCCCAGCGCGCCATCAGCGCCGGCCAGAGATCGAGATCATCGAGATTGTCGAGCAGCACCGCCATGGCGGCGTATGCGCGTTGATGCGCCTCCCGCTCCGGCAAGGTCGCCAGCGCCAATGCGCACGCGGCGGAAAGCCCGGCAAGAGAAAGCCGGTCGCCCATGGCTTCGCCGGCGCGCGCGCGCTCCATTTCAAGCGTGAAATGTCCGAGCGAGTCTTCGCCGCGCCCCTTCCAGTCTACTTTCACTTCATTGCCGGGCTGCAAGACCGGCCGCATGCGTTTTCCCTGTCCGCCATAGACCAATGCGGCGCGGCGGCCGTGATGCTCGGTGAAGATATTCACCACCGCATGGGTTTCTCCATGAGCGCGCGCGTCGAGAATGATGCCGTTGTCGGTAAAGGACATAAGACCTTGTAGAGCGCGCAGGGCTCGAAACGATTTTCTTTCCGGCCTGTCGCTATTCCGCTGACTTCAAGCCCGCATAATCCTCAACCCCGAGGCGGCCGAACTTGTCGGGGTCCGGTTTCGTCTTGCGTAAAATCCAGAATGTCGGGTCGAGTTCAATAGTGTCGCCGGGGCCTTTGGAGAGTATGGCTTCGCCGTCGGTCATCTCGATACGCATGGTTTCGCCGTTCTTTACAACCTCTACAGGCATCGGAAACTCAACGCCTTCAGGAAGGCGCCAACTAATGGAAAGGCTGTCGCCGCGGTCTTCCGTCATAAGTTCGGGCAATTCCGGCCGGTAAAGATAAAGCTCGAAGAACCAGCCGAGATCGCGGCCGCTGATCCGTTCGGCAAGCGCGATGAATTCCGCACTGGTCGCTAACCGGCATTGCGAACATGAAAGTAACTCATCCGCCGAATAGTCCGGCTCGGGATAGGCTTGCCGTCGCAGTATCTCGAACATCGCCTCATCGCCAACGAGATAGCGCAATGTGTGAAGGAGCATGGCGCCTTTGAGATATGGATCGTAATCAGCAAGCGCCTGCCGAACCGTCGCGTCGCCGCGTGCGGCGACAGCCTTATCTTCCTGTACGCCTGCACGGACGAACCGCGCCATATATTCGTGATAGGCCGCCGCGCCCAGCGTCTTTTCCGCATAGAGCGCCTCCGTATAACCGTTGAACCCTTCCTGCAGCCAGAAATCCGAGTAATCCTTGTTGCTGACGAGGTTGCCCCACCATTCATGGGTGAGCTCATGCAAGGGGATGTAATGAAAGCCCATCCGCATGGCGACAAGCGAGCCTTTGCCGTGGGTGATATTCGTCTGGTGCTCCATCGCCAGATACGGCGCCTCGACAAGCGCGTATTTATCGCCCTGGAACGGGTAAGGACCAAATGTCTCTTCAAGAAAACGAAGGTGGCCGGCGAGTTCCGGCACCTGGGCGCGCGCGGCTTCCACGTCTTCGGGCAACGCCCAATAGGTTATCGGCAAAGGCCTGCCGCTGACGCTTGTGTAATCGATTTTTACGGGCTCGAAAGGGCCGGCGTTGAACGTGACGTTGTAGGTGTCGATTGTCGTCGTCACGCGCCAGTTATGCGTGGTTGTTCCGTCGGCATTATCAACACTCGATTCATGGCGCCCGTTGGTGACAACCGCCAGCTTGCTCGGCGCCGTGAAATGCAGCGAAACGCCCTCTTCCGGTTCGTCCGAGGGGTGATCTTTTACCGGCCACCACATATCAGCGCCGTCAAGCTGGCAGGAAACCCCGATCCAGTCTTCCCCGCTCGCTGTTTTCTCCCAGGTGAACCCGCCTTCCCAGGGCGGATTCGGCGCGATGCGCGGCGCGCCCTCATAGGCGACCGCGATCTTGAGAATTGTTCCAGCATCGGCTTTGCCCGGCAGTTTTATACTGAGCTTGCCGTTCTTGTGCTTGTATTTGAGCGGCGCGCGCCCGTCATCGGACAACAGGGCGACAGCGGAAACCTGCATGCGCTTGTCCAGATCTAAAACAAATGTCTTGAGCGGCGCGATGACTACGGCTTTCACCGCGACTTCTCCGGCGATGCGCTGCGTCTCAGGATCAATGCTCAAATCGAGATCGTAATGGCGCGCATCATAGGCCGCCTGTTCTTCAGAAAGCGGCTTGCCGGAATCCGTCTCGACCGTGTTCCAGTCGCGCGGTTGCGCAGCTACGGCGTTCGATATCAGGAATGCGCAGAATATTGCCGGCGCCGGAAGAGAGAAGCCCTTCATCTGCGGTTTGAAGAACAGCATAATTTCCTCTCCGTCCTCATCTTCTGCACTTGTACTCTCTGATTTAACGTAAAACCTGCGCCATGCCTATGGATCGGGGCGCCGTCGGCTTGAAACCGAACTGCGTGTAGAGCTTGTCCGCCGGGACATCGGCCATCAGGCTCACATAAGCGGATTTCGGCGCATGCTCTTTCAGATGATCCATGAGCGCGCCCATGATTTTCTTGCCAAGTCCCTTGCCTTGATGGGCCGGCTCCACAACGATATCGACAATCTGGAAAAAGCAGCCGCCGTCGCCGATGATCCGGCCCATGCCGACCGCCTTATCGCCATGGATCAGCGTTACGCCATAATAGGCGCCGCCGAGTCCTTTCTGCGCCGCCTCTTCCGCGAACGGCGTCAAACCGCCAGCCAATCTCAAACGCATATAGTCGGCGACAGAAGGCGTTTCCGGAATAACGCTGTAGGACATGTCGGGCGAAACCCCTCTGTTCAGAAATATGACAGCCAGGGCGACTTGTTGCGCTTCTTAACCCCGGCGAACCATTTGCTTGGCGGATAGAGCAACGCGACGACCGCAATCCAGACGATATAAACGCCGAACAACCCGACGCCGTAATCCGGCGGAAAGAAGATAAAAAGGCTAAAAAACGAGTCCGCCTTATATCCTTGCGCCATACCGATAAAGACTGCGGCAAGGTGAGCGACATAAAGATGAATGATATAGAAAAAGAGCGGCACGCGCCCGAAGGTCACCATGGCGCTGAACAGCGCTCCTTTCCATCTCTCCGCAAAAGATAAGACGACCAGCGTCGGCCCAAGGGTCATCAACAGATAGAGCAGCGACGGCGGATATTTCGTCGTGTTGATAAAGGAAAGGAAGGTTTTAACCGCATCACCCTGCACCGCCCAGCGTGACGGGTCGCCATAGATATTGATCCCTCGCAACAACACAAAGGCGGCGATCATGCCGATCCCGATTTTGAGGATCAAAGACCGTCGCACATTTTCGGGCTTTTTATAGAGATCGGCGAATGCGTATCCGAGCGCCATTACGCCAAACCACGGAATGAGCGGATAGCCGATCAGGAAGGTGATGGAACCTGCCTGTATTTGCCCGGGGATATGCAACACGCTCCACAAATTGCCGAGCGCCGTTGATTGTCCCTGCCCCGACGCCATCGCCTGCGACGGCGCGAAGGACGCAGCGCCAAAGGCGTCAAGGGCGTTATGACCAACCACAGTAACAAGGCCGACGGCGATGACAGCGGACATTGGCAACCGCACCAGCACGGCGAGAATGATCATGCTGACGCCGATCACCCATATCACCTGCATGATGTAAAGCGCAGGGGGAAAGTTGAACAACCACGCGAGTTTCACGGCTGTAAACTCCAAAAACACAAGCCATAGCCCGCGCGTAAACAAAAACATGGAGAGTTCGCCGCCAGTCTTACCCGCATGCCGCTGAAAACCGGCGCTCGTGCCGGCGAGAAAAACGAAAACAGGCGCGCAGAAGTGCGTGATCCAGCGCGTCAAGAACAGCGAGGCGTTCGTTTCATCAAGATCAAGCGGGTCGAACCGGACATTCGTCACATAATCGCGCACGTGATCGAGCGCCATGATGACGATGACGAGCCCGCGCAGGAAATCGACGGACTGGATACGCGGCGGCTTGGCTTTTTGCTGTATGTCGTTCACGGCTCTCTCCGATCAGGCGCGAATCGGCCGTTTATAACATGTTGCGTCCTGAACGACCCGTTTCATGCGTCCTAATTTTCCTGATGACGCGCGATAGAACGCCTAATCGACGCTATCCAAACCGATATTTCTGAGGCGCGCCGCCTCTTCGGCCCAGCCTTCGCGAACCTTCACATGCAGGAACAAATGAACCGGGCGATCAAGCAGCTCGGAAAGCTCCTCGCGGGCGGCCTTGCCGATAGATTTCAGGGTCTCTCCGCCCTTGCCAAGAACTATCCCCTTCTGCCCGTCGCGCGCCACATAGATCGTCTGCTCGATGCGAATGCCGGACTTGGCTTCCTTGTAGTCGTCCGTCTCGACCGTGAGATCGTAGGGCAGTTCCTGATGCAGGCGCAGGAAGAGCTTTTCCCGGGTGACTTCAGCCGCCATCAGCCGGTCTGAAATGTCCGAGAGCTGATCTTCCGGATAGAGCCAGGGCCCCGGCGGCGCCGTTTCCGCCAGGAACGCCTTGAGATCGTTTAGACCATCGCCGTTCTTCGCGGAGATCATGAAGGTGTCGGTAAAGACGCCCGCATCATTGAGCGCCTGTGCCAGCGCCAGCAGTTTCGGGCGGGCGATATCGTCGATCTTGTTGAGCGCCAGAACCGCTTTGCGGTTCGCCGTCCTGAGGCCATCGATAATACGGTCGGCATCGGCGCGGGACTTGCCCGCCGCGCCGCGCTCGCTCTCTCCGGCGAGGTAAGCCGGCGCATCGACGATGAGGAGCGTAACATCAGCGCCTTCCAGCCCTTCCCAGGCGGCGGCGACCATCGCGCGATCGAGTTTCCGGCGCGGAGAAAAGATGCCGGGCGTGTCGATGAAGATGAGCTGCGCCGCGTCTTCCATGGCGATACCGCGCACGCGCGCGCGCGTCGTCTGCACCTTCTGGGTGACGATCGAGACCTTCGCGCCGACAAGCGCGTTGACAAGCGTCGACTTGCCCGCATTGGGCGCGCCGATCACGGCTATGACGGCGCAACGGGTTTCAATTTCAGTCATCTTTCGACCACACGCCTTCGCGTATAAGGAATGTCCGCGCCGCTTCCATTTGCGCCGACCGTTTCGACCGCCCTTCCCCGCGGGCGGGCTGCATGCCTTTTATCTTCACTTCAATCGTGAACGCCGGCGCGTGCGCCGGACCTTCAGCATCGATCACGTCGTAGTCAGGCGTGCCAAGCTTTCTTTCCTGACTCCATTCCTGCAGCGCAGTCTTGGAATCGCGGTGATATTTCGAGAGTTTTTCAAGGTCAGGTTTCCAGAAATCGTCGAAGACAAGCCTTGCTGCTTCAAGGCCGCCGTCGATATAGAGCGCGCCCAGCAGCGCTTCCATGACATCGCCGAGAATGGCTTTCTTTTTTCGCCCGCCGGATTCGGCTTCCCATTCGGACATGCGGATAAACCGGTCTAGCCCGAAATGCAGCGCCGCCCTGGCGCAGGTCTCCTTGCGAACCAGCGTATTCAGCCGCGGCGCAAGCTCGCCTTCTTCGCAGTCAGGGGAACGCCGCCATAATTCTTCAGCGGTCAGTAAGCCCAGCACTCGATCGCCGAGAAACTCAAGCCGTTCAAGATCGCGCACATGTCCGTTCCCGCCAGACAGACTCGAATGGGTAAGCGCCCGTTCGAGCAGCGACGGGTCGCGAAAGTGACGGCCGATGCGGTCTTCGAGTTCGCTAAAGGAGTTTGCGGTCATTCAACCTTGTCGAGAATGCGCCCGTAGCGGATGGCGAAGGGCCACTTCCAGAGTTCCCAGATTTTGGCCTTGTGTCCGTCTACGGAGAAGAAAAGGCGTTCGGCGCGGCCGACGATGTCTTCGAGCGGCACATAACCGACCTGCGAGGTGACGCGGCTGTCCTGCGAATGATCGCGATTGTCGCCCATCATGAAAAACCGCCCCATGGGCACCTGATAAGGTCCGACATTGTCGAGCGGGCCGTCATCGCCAGCGCATTCCTGAACGAGATATGAGACACCGTTCGGCAGCGTTTCGCGATAGGTCGGCGCCGGCACAGGCTGATCATCGCAAATGACATCCTGCATGCCGAGAAATTCTTTCTGGACCGGCTTTCCGTTAATCAGGAGGCGGCCGTCTTTCATCTGAACGGTATCGCCTGGCATGCCGATCACGCGCTTGATGTAATCCTTGTTGCCGTCCTTGCGGTTTTTGAACACGACAATGTCGCCGCGCTTCGGCTCGCTGGCGAACACGCGGCCATGAATGTCCATGCGCGTAAACGGGTAAATCAGCGAGGCGCGCGAATAGCCGAAAGTCGGTTTCGAGACGACGAGAAAATCGCCTACCAAGAGATTGGGCCGCATCGAGCCGGAGGGAATATTGAACGGCTGGAAGACGACCATCCGGAGCACCAGCGCGATCGCCACCGCAATAAGGATCGTTTTGGCAAGATCCCAGACTTCCTCTGCAGCCGTCAGCTTTTGCTTCGCAGGCACCGCTTCGCCCTCGATCCCCTTGTTCCCAAACAGTTTTTTAAGGGAGAACGCCATAACTGAATACCTTTTTGCCGCCCCGCCGACGATTGTTCCGAGGGTCCTATTTAACCCGGGCGTAGATAATGACAATGGCCTGGGCGAGCGGGAAGTCATCCGTAATGGTGAGATGGATATCCGCCTCATGGCCGGAAGGGGTTATTTCACCAAGCCTTTTCGCCGCGCCGCCGGTGAGCGCGAGGGTCGGCGCGCCGCTGGGCAGGTTCACCACGCCCATGTCGCGCCAGAAGACGCCGCGTGAAAGCCCCGTCCCCAGCGCCTTGGCGCAGGCCTCCTTGGCGGCGAATCGCTTGGCGTAGGACGCCGCTCTGTTGAGCCGCCTGTCGGACTTCACCCGCTCGATCTCGGTGAAGATGCGGTTGGTGAAGCGATCCCCGTGTTTTTCGAGAGTCTTCTCCACCCGGCGGATGTCGATGAGATCGTTGCCGATGCCGATGATCATGGGTTTCAAATCTCCCGCGTCATGAAAGTACTGTTCGGGTCAGGTTTGTAATCAGCGAATGGCGGGCATTCGGCGAATCCATGACTCTGGTAGAGCGCGCGCGCCGGCGCGAAAAAATCGAACGAGCCCGTCTCAAGACTCAAACGCGATACGCCAAACGCTTTCGCCGCCTCGATAGTAAACTTGAGAAGCGCGGCTCCGACGCCCGTTCGGCGCGCCGGTTCACTCACATGCATGGATTTCACTTCACCATGATCCGGCGTCAACATCTTCAACGCGCTGACCCCGAGCAGCGTTTCGCCCTCCCAGGCCGACCAGAAATGAATGTCGGACGCGCGTAAACGATCAAGCTCAAAGGCGTGAACGCTTCCTTCAGGCGTCACGGCGACATTCATGTCAACGTGATATCTAAGAAGCGCGACGACGCGCGGATCGTCGAGTCCTCCTTCGCGGATATCCATCATATGGTCATCCGATTTGCGTCATGGGACCGCGGCGCGGCGTTTTCTGCATGACAGTTTCGGGCGTCAAACGCAGGCCGATCTCCGCCGCCAGCTTGCGCCGTTCCGGCGCGGGCACGGTCAAGAGCGCATCCGACCATTTATTGGCGAGCGCGAGCGACGGCTCCGCTTCAGCGCGGGCCAGCCACGCGCATGTTTTTGGCCAGCGTTCCGCATCGGGCGCCCATTTCGTATAATACATATTGCGAAACATGGCTGCGATGGAAATGTCGGCGACGCCGAATACGCCGCCGAAAAACCCTTCCTCCGGAACAACGCTTTCAAGATAGTCCATGATCGGCGGAATATTGTTTGCAACGTTTTCCTTAAACGCCTCGACATCCGGTTCGGTTTTGAAAACAAAAGGCGCGACAATCATCGCCGCAAAACCCTTCCAGATAAACGCATCGCCGATATGGCTGTCGGAATATTCCTCCATCCACCGGACATGCGCGCGCATGGCGGGATCGCCCGGCAGGGACGGCGGCGACGGCCACGTCTCCTCGATATACTGAGCGATGACCGATGAATCGTTGAGCACCAGATCGCCGTCGATAAACACCGGCACCCGGCGCAATGGCGAAAGCTTCGAAAAGCGATCATCGCCGTAAAACGGCGTGATCGGGTCAACCTCGAATTCAACGCCCTTCAGGATCAGCAGCGTCAGTACCTTTTTGACGTAAGGAGAGATCGGCGAGCCGATGATCTGGATCATCAGTAATGGCCCCCGGTGCGCGCATCCTGCATCAGGCGCTTCATTTCCTTAATGGCCTCGCCCAATCCCATGAACACCGCCTCGCCGACAAGAAAGTGGCCGATATTAAGCTCGACGATCTCCGGGATCGCGGCGACCGGCTGGACGTTCATGAACGTCAACCCGTGGCCCGCATGAACCTCCAGACCGAGCCCGTCAGCAATAGACGCCGCGGCCCTCACCTTTTCCAGTTCATGTTTGATCCGAGCCGGATCGGTCGCAAATGTCGCTTCGTAATAGGCGCCCGTGTGAATTTCGATCACGGGCGAGCCGGCGGATTTCGCCGCCTCGATCTGCTCGCGTTCAGGGTCGACAAACAGTGACGCGCGTATACCGGCGTCGGTCAGTTCGCGAACGAATGGCGCGATGAAATTATGCTGGCCGGCGACATCGAGCCCCCCTTCGGTGGTTCTTTCATTGCGATTTTCCGGCACGATGCAGCAGGCGTGCGGCGCAATTTCAGTCGCCAGTTTCAGCATCTCCGCCGTCGCCGCCATTTCGAAATTGAGCGGCAGGCCGATCTCGTCCTTCAGCCGGCGCATGTCGTCATCGCGGATATGGCGGCGATCCTCGCGCAGATGCGCGGTGACGCCGTCGGCGCCGCATGTGGCCGCAAGCTCGGCGGCGCGCACGGGATCGGGATGAACGCCGCCTCTCGCGTTACGGATCGTCGCCACATGGTCGATATTGACGCCGAGACGAATAGGTTTCGTCATTGACTGACGCCCCTGCTGCCGGGTTTCACCGCCGGGGTGTCTTTCAAATGCGCCGGCAGTTCATCAGCCGGCCAGGCGTCGACCTTCAGCTCGGCGAGTGGAATGACCGGCGCGCCGACTTGCGTCTCGCCAGCCGAGCGATCCACAAGACAGGCGAGCGCCAGGACCTCGCCGCCGGCTTTCCTGACGGCGTCTATCGCTTCGCGGGCGGAAAGCCCGGTCGAGACGATATCTTCAACGACGAGCACGCGCGTGCCTTTCTCTATCGAAAACCCGCGGCGCAACATGAACTCGCCATCGACCCGCTCCAGAAACATGAACGGCGCGCCGATATGGCGCGCGGTCTCGTAACCGTAGATGATCGCCCCCATGGCCGGCGAGATTACACAATCGATCCGGCCCTCAATTTCTTCCGCCGCTTTTTGCGCCAGCGCCTTGCACAGGCGCTCGGTGCGATCCGGATACATCGAGACAATCGACTTGTTGAGATAGGTGTCGCTGTGCAGCCCGGAAGAGAGAATGAAATGGCCTTTCTGCAAGGCGCCCGCTTCTTCGAATTCCCGCAAGGCCTCAGAGCTTGTCATCATGATCCGATCCGCTTCGTTCCGCATTGATGACGCTCGGCGCGGCGCGAACGCCGGCGAGCGCCTGGTTTAAATGTTTCGCATCCTTGACCTCGACATCCATAAGGAGGTCGATGAACTCCTTGGAGCGATTCTGAAGACGAATGGCGGCGATGGAAACCCCGTAACGGGCGATGATGCCGGCGACCTCGCTCAGAACGCCAACCCCGTTCTGAACGGTGATGACGATACGCGCGAACGCGCTCGTCGTTTCTTCCTCGCCTTCGCGCCATTTAAGATCGAGCCAGCGGCTTTGCGGCGGATCCTCCTCCGCGAGCGTTTCGCAATAGATCGTATGAACGGTGATCGCGCCATCATCGCCGCGAATGCCGACAATGCGTTCTCCAGGCAAAGGCGTGCAACACCGCGCCATCTTCACCGAGACGCCGGGCGTCAGACCGGAAATCGCGATCGACGGCTTGAACCCACGAAGGCTGGCGGGGCGAATTTCGCTTTCGTTCGCCGCTGAAGCGCCGGGATAAACCGCCTCGATGAGCTGGTTGACCGGTAAATCGCCCTTGCCGATGGAGACCAGCACGTCTTCGACCGACTTGCGGCCAAGCTTTCTCAAACCTGCGCGCACGCCCTTGATCGAGAACTGAAGATTGGCACCGGTGAACACGCTCTCCGCAATCGAACGGCCAAGGGCGAGATGCTCATTATACTGCATCTTCTTGATGCGGCGGCGAATGGCGCTCCGCGCCCGGCCGGTCTGCGCAATGCTTTCCCATTCCGCAGGCACCGGCGCGTTTTCCGAACGCAGGACATAAACGACATCGCCGGTTTCAAGCGGCGTGCGCAAGGGACGCTGCACGCCGTTGATTTTGACGCCAATGCACTGATCCCCGACATCGGTATGAACCGCATAGGCGAAATCGAGCGCGGTCGCGCCTTTCGGCAGCGCGATCACGCGGCTCTTCGGGGTGAAACAGAAGACCTGATCCTGAAACAGTTCGAGCTTTGCATAGCGCAGCGCCTCGTCAGGGTCTTCGCCGCTCTGAAACATTTCAACCAGCCGACGCGGCGTCTCGTAAGGATCGTATTGACCGGGCGCGACGATTTCGACGCTCGCCCCCTCGCCGGCGCCCGGATCCTTATACTGCCAGTGCGCGGCGACGCCGCGTTCGGCGGTCTCATGCATTTCATAAGTGCGGATCTGGATCTCAATCCGCTGGCGGCGGCCGTCCCGCCAGGGCGGGCCGATGACCGCCGTATGGATGGAGCGATAATTGTTGGGCTTCGGCGCTGAAATATAATCGTCGAATTCCGACGGAATCATCCGCCAGTTCGAATGAATGACCCCCAGCGCGCGATAACAGGCCTGCACGTCATCGACCAGCACCCGAAAAGCGTAGATATCCGCCAGCTCGTCAAAAGAGACATTCTTTTGAGTCATTTTGCGCCAGATCGAATAGGCGCGCTTCTCGCGGCTGTAGACTTGCGCTTTAAGGCCCTCCGCAGCGAGACGCTGACGCAGCACATTGGCGAGTTCGACAACGCTGCTGACGGAATGTTCGTGCAGTTCTTCGAGCCGGTTGCTGATCGTTTCATGCGCGTCCGGGCTGAGCTCGCGAAACGCAATGTCTTCGAGCTCTTCGCGAAACCGCTGCACGCCGATGCGCCCGGCGAGCGGCGCATAGATTTCCATCGTCTCCAGCGCGATGCGTTCGCGTTTTTCCTTCTTCTGGATGTGATGGAGCGTACGCATATTGTGCAAACGGTCGGCGAGCTTGACGAGCAGGACCCGCACGTCGTCAGCCATCGCAACAACAAACTTGCGGAAATTCTCCGCCTGCTTGCTCGCCTCATCACGTAACTCATATTGGGTGAGCTTGGTGACGCCGTCGACAAGCCGCGCAATCTCAGCGCCAAATACGCGCTCGATATCCGCGATCGAGTAATCCGTATCCTCGACGACATCATGAAGCAGCGCCGTCGCCACCGTCGCCGGGTCGGCGCGAATCTGCGTCAGGATCGCCGCAACGGCGAGAGGATGGGAGAAATACGGATCGCCGGATTGGCGCGTCTGCCCGCCATGGGCTTTCATGGCGAAGACATAAGCGCGGTTGAGCATGTCCTCGTCGGCGTTCGGATCATACGCCTTGACGAGATCGACAAGCTCGGTTTGACGGATGAACCCTACGGGGTGATTTTTTTTCGGCGCCGGCGCTGCATCCGCAGCAGGCGTTTGCGCGCTCGGCGCCTGCGCTGATCCATCAAGGTCAGCAGCCGCCTCGCCGCCGCCCGTTGCTGAAGCCGCCGTCGCAGGAGTCGGATGCGGTTCTTCCGCATTGGCTAAATCGTTCTTTGAATCGGCCGTTACTTTCTCAGCCATTTCCCATCGGCCACTATCGCGGCGCTCGGCCGAAACGCCGCCCGGCCCGGACGCCGAAGCGCGTTGTCACTACCCTTTCGGCAAGGTCTGCGGGCTTGTCATTCCGGCAGCCTGAATAGCCTTCAGATATTCTTCTTCGCTCGTCTGATCGAATTCCGGCGCATCGGATTTTTCCGACGCGGCTTCGGTCTCTTCGCCTTCTTCCATCTCGACCTGCTTTTGCAGGGACTGGACAAGATCTTCATCCAGTTCTTCAGGCTGCAAAACCCCGTCCGCGACTTCGCGGAGTGCGACGACCGGATTTTTGTCGTTGTCGCGATCGACAAGCAGCGGCGCGCCGGATGACAGCACGCGGGCGCGGTGAGCCGCCAGCAGAACAAGATCGAAGCGGTTGGTGACTTTTTCGACGCAATCTTCCACCGTGACGCGGGCCATCAAAATCTCCTAGGGGGCTTTCAAGCAAGCTAGGTGGAATATCGCCCCTTGGCTGCAGATACAAGCGCTGCGGCGCAAAAAAACGTGATTTCAGCCGGAAAGCCGCCGGGCTGAGCGGGCCGGCAGGCGGGCGAGCAGCGCTGCGGCGGTTTCGCCCGACCGCGGGTCGCGCCATTCGGGCGCGATATCGCGCAATGGCGCGAGAACGAAATCCCGCTCTGCGAGGCGCGGATGCGGCAAAACCAGCCCGTTGCCTGCACTCTCCCGGCATTCTTCATGATAAGCGATAAGGTCGAGATCGAGGGTGCGCGGCGCGTTTTTGAGGCTGCGGCGGCGGCCGAAACCGGCCTCGATAGCATGGAGCGCTTCAAGCAGCGCCGCCGCGGAAAGCCCGGTGCTCACCGCCGCGACCGCATTGACGAAGGGCGGGTCGGCCGGGTCCGGCCAGGCGGGGCTGTGATAGAGGGGCGACATCGCGTCGATGCGCGCCACTCTTCCAACTGCAAAAAATGCGCGTAAAACAAGCTGTTGCGAATCAACGCCGCAAAAAGGCAAGTTTGAGCCGGCCGCGATCAGGATCATTTCAGACCAAATGAATTACCCGCGCCGCACGGAATATACGAGAACCTGCACATATCAGAGGCTTCAATGACACATTTCCTTGGACTTCGCGAAACGGAAAAGACTGCATTTTTTATCGATGGCGCCAATCTTTACAAAGCCGCCCGCAATATCGGTTTTGATATTGATTACAAGAGTTTGCTGGCAAAAGCGCAAGACGCCTGCCAGCTGATCCGGGCATCCTATTACACCGCCATCCAGGAAGATCGCGAGCAGGACTACTCCCCGCTTCGCCCGCTCGTCGACTGGCTCGACTACAATGGCTACACCATGGTCACCAAGACCACGCGGGAATTCACCGACCAGCAGGGCCGCAAACGCTTCAAGGGTTCGACCGACATCGAACTTGTGGTCGACATGATGCTGCTCTCCGACCGGCTCGACCACCTGATCATTTTCAGCGGCAATGGCGATTTCCGGCGCGCAATCGAGGCCATCCAGGCGAAGGGCGTCAGGGTCACGGTCGTTTCGACCATCAAGTCGTCCCCCCCGATGGCTTCAGACGAATTGCGCCGGCAGGCCGATGCGTTCATCGACCTTGTCGATCTCGAAAAGGCCATCGGACGCTCGGGCGGCCCGGCGCGCAAACCCCGACAGGAAAATTCCGACTACGACGATGATTATGAAGACGAGTATGATGACGAGTATGAAGAAATCGACTAGGCGCGCGTCTTGAGCGCAGCCTCGCCGATAGAACCTCCCGCGGATTGCGCCTTGTGCCCCCGGCTTGCGGCGTTCCGGGCGGAAAACGCAGAAACCTATCCGGATTATTTCAACGCGCCGGCGCCGACCTTCGGTGACGACAAGGCGAAGCTGCTGATCGTCGGTCTGGCGCCCGGCCTGCACGGCGCCAACAAGACCGGCCGGCCTTTTACCGGCGATTACGCCGGCGACCTTCTCTATGCAACGCTGGAAAAGTTCGGCTTCTCGAACGGCCGCTACGACGCGCGCGCGGATGACGGCCTGATTTTGCGGCGGGCGGCGATCACCAACGCCGTGCGCTGCGTGCCGCCGCAGAACAAGCCGTTGACCGCGGAAATTTACGCCTGTCGGCCATTCCTCATTAATCAGATCGACGCCATGCGCTCATTGAAGGCGGTTTTATGCCTCGGCAGGATCTCCCACGACTCAACGCTCAAAACACTGGGAATGAAAGCCAAAGAGGCGCCCTTCGCCCATGGCGCCCGGCATGAGGTTCCGGGCCGTGAGATTGTCTTATTCGACAGTTATCACTGCTCGCGTTACAATACGAACACCGGACGGCTGACCACTGAGATGTTTGAAGACGTCTTTGCAGCAATCAGGACCCACACCGGCTGAAGACCGGCTCGAACGAATTTATCCCGGCGGAGGAACATGCGATGACCCGAAACTGGGGCCTGCCCGCGAAAGAACAGCAAGCCGCGGTCCGCGACGCCAAGACCGCGAAGCCGTTAATGACGCTATTCGTCTCCGCGGTGTTCGGCATCATCGGCGCATCGGTCGCTGCTATCAGTTTTGCTGAAGCGCGCGAAGTGATCGCCAATCTCTTTCACGGCGGCAACCTCGTTACGGCGGTGGTCGCTGCGGGCTTCGGCTGCTGGGCCTATATCTGGCTGGCGCGGCCGCGTTTCGCCGCTCAGTTTTCCGGCAAGGGCGACGCCTTCTCGAGTTTGTTGCGATTTTACGTGCGGGCGGCGATCGTGCTTTTCATTGTGCTGATCACCGGAATGAATATCGGCCTGATCGCGCCGAACTTCATCAGCGTCCTGCTATTGTGCGTCTCGGGCGGCGCAGGCGCCGCAGCGGCGTTCCAGACAGTGCTCGCCTTCGTTCCCTATTACGAATGAGTCAGAGCCAGCGCCGCGTGCGCTGGCGGTACTGTTCGAATTCCGGCCCAAACCGCCGGGCGAGATAGCGTTCTTCTTCCG
This sequence comes from uncultured Parvularculaceae bacterium, assembly GCA_913055785.1. Lineage (GTDB taxonomy): Bacteria > Pseudomonadota > Alphaproteobacteria > Caulobacterales > Parvularculaceae > Hyphococcus. Next base: position 131,671 of record CAJXLJ010000002.1, read on the forward strand.
GTATCACGAAGAAGTTGAAGATCGCCCCCGTAGCGAACGACATCATGATCACCCACAGATTGAGGGTCGCAACGCCGAACCCGGCGCCGAACACCACCATGGCGAGATAAATCGGATTGCGCGAGAAGCGATAAGGCCCGGCTGTAAAGAGCTGATGGGCGGGCGTCGCCGGCCTCAAGGTCTCGCCCGCTTCCGCAAAGGCGGAAATCGCGCCGACCGCGAGCATGAGAGAACCGAGCAGCATCACGCCGCCGAGGGCTTCCGCGACCAGATGCGGCAGCGGCAGCCAGCCGCCTGCAAACGCGCGAATGATAAAACCGATAAGCAAGGCGGAAATGAAAATGGTCGGCGGGTGGAGCGAGATGTCCGGTTTGTCTTCGCAAGACTCATTCATGATTACCCCCGATCGCGCAACAATCGCTGCTTGGCGCGCGTCCAGTCGCGGTCCTTCGACGTGTCGCGCTTGTCGTGAAGTTTCTTACCCTGCCCCAGCCCGAGCTCGAGCTTCGCGCGCCCGCGCTCGTTGAAGTAAAGCTTCAAGGGCACCAGTGTATATCCTTTACGCTCCACGGCCTGCGCAAGGCGCGCAATCTCCCGACGGTGAAGCAGCAGTTTCCGAGGACGCTTTGGCTCATGGTTCTCGCGGTTACCGGCGGAATACTCAGGAATGTTGGCGTTGATGAGCCATATCGCTCCGTCTTCCGGCGCCGCATAGCTTTCAGCGATATTCGCCTTGCCTTCGCGCAGCGCTTTGACCTCCGTCCCGGTCAGCACGAGCCCTGCTTCGACAACGTCGCCGATCATATAGTCGAAACGCGCCCGGCGGTTTTCAGCAACCACCTTTCTGCCTTCATCCTTTTTGGGCGCCATCAGCCGATCAGTTCCAACTCTTGCATCGCCGCGCGCACATTTGCCTTCGCCTCTTCGTTGGCGGCGACCATCGGCAAGCGCACTTCCTCAGCGCAAAGACCGAGAAGCGACATGGCGTATTTCACCGGCCCCGGAGAGGCGTCGCAAAACAACGCGTGATGCAACGGCGCGAGACGGTCCTGCAAGGAAAGCGCGCGCTCGAAATCGCCTTCCATTGTCGCGCTCTGCATGTCGGCGCATATCCCGGGCGCGACATTCGAGGTCACGGAAATGCACCCGCGCCCGCCCATCGCGTTAAACCCGACCGCCGTCATGTCCTCGCCTGAAAGCTGGATGAAATCCGCCCCGCAATGACGGCGCTGCAAGGCGACGCGCGCCAGATCGCCCGTAGCGTCCTTGACGCCGACAATCCGCGGCAGGCGCGCAAGCGCCGCCATGGTTTCGACCGAGATGTTCACCGTGGTGCGCGGCGGAATGTTGTAAATAATAATCGGAAGATCGGTGGCGTCATGTAGCGCCGTGTAATGGGCCAGCAATCCCGTCTGATTTGGACGGTTGTAATAACCGGTGACCGCCAGGAATCCGTCTGCGCCGAGCTCCTGAACGCGCTGCGCCATGGAAATTGAATAGGCTGTGTCGTTGGAGCCGACGCCCGCAATGACCGGCGTCCGGCCGTCAGCCGCTTCGACGCAAAGCCGAACCGCCCTTTCATGCTCTTCATCGTTGAGGGTTGCTGATTCGCCCGTCGTTCCGACCGGAACCAGTCCCCGTGTGCCCGCCTCGATCTGACGTATAACCATGGCGGCAAACGCGTCTTCGTCGATAGCGCCGTTCTTGAATGGGGTGACGAGGGCGGTGATTGACCCTTTAAGCTGTTTCATGGGCTCATTTTTCTGAAATGTGACCGATCGATAACGCCCAATTGGAAAATCAGCAAGGCGCGACTGTTTTGATAAAGGGACGTTTAGGCTAATCTAAGGCGGAGCTGCGTAAGGTTAGCGGGAGTACGGCATGATCAGATCAGCGCGCAAGTGGCTGATAACGGGGGTTCTTACGGTTGTAGTGGCGTTCTCGACGACCGCTTTCGCGAGCGGCATGCCGACGCCGCGCCTGAAGCCCCCTGCGCCAGGCCCCGAATATCTTACCCGCGCAGACCATGCGCGCCTGCTGTCCCTCTCGGACACGCTCAAGAAGAAGCGCTTTACCGAGGCCAGGCAGCTGATTGGCGAGGTCGCCGACCCGGCCGCCCGCACGCTTGGCCAGTGGATGTACTACCAAGCCGAAGACCCGACGGTTGATATCGACGAGGCGGACGTCTTTCTCGACGCGCATGGCGACTGGCCCCTGGCCCGCAACATTCAGCGTCATGTCGAGGGGAGACTAAAATCCACAACCCCGGTCGAAGAAGTATTAAGATTTTTCGACACACGCGACCCTGTGAGCGGTGACGGACGCATCGAACTGGCGCGCGCGCTGTTCGCCAAAGGTGAAGACGAAGCGGCCTCGATCCATCTGCGGGAGGCGTGGGTCAATTACAATTTCACCGTCACCGAGGAACGGCGCATACTTTCCGAATTCGGGCACCGGTTGTCCGCCGAAGATCACGCCTCTCGTGTCGACCGGCTTTTATGGGAGCGTCAGGTCACAAACGCCCGGCGCATCTTTACCCGCTTGTCTCCGAGAGAGAGGGACAAGGCGCAGGCGCGCGCCGCTTTTCTGGTGCGCGCGGCCTCTGCGCCGAAGCTTTATCGCGGTCTGCCGCGCGAGGATCAGCTCGACTCCGGAGTCCTGATGGCGGCGACGCGATATTACCGCCGCGCCGGCGATGAGCAAAAGGCGATCGAATATTCAGCGCTGGCCCCGCAGGATCCTGAAGCGCTGCGCAACCCCGGACGGTGGTGGTACGAACGCCAGCTGTTGATGCGCGGCGCGCTCAAAGACGGCCGTTTCGACGATGCTTACGCACTCGCAGCCAATAACGGTCTTGAAGCCGGCGGCGATCTTGCCGAGGCCGAATTCAACGCAGGCTGGATCGCCTTGCGCTTTCTCCATGCGCCGGACCGCGCTGAAACGCACTTCCTCGCCCTCGCCTCCGCGGTCGGTACGCCGATCTCCCTTTCCCGCGCCTATTACTGGCTGGGCCGCGCTTCAGCGGAGCGCGGGGACGCCAAGATGGCCGTCGCCTATTACGAAAAAGCGGCGCAATATTATTACTCCTTTTACGGACAACTCGCCGCTGAAGAGCTTGGCGCCGGCGCCGGACAATACATGTTCGGGCCGATCGCCGTTGCGACGCCGGCCGACCGCGCGCTGTTTTCAGCGCGCCCCACCGTCGCCGCCCTCAAAATGCTCTCCGATCTCGACCTCGATTATGAATTCATGGTCTTCGCGTATCATATCGACGATCAACTCGAACGGCCGGGCGAGTATGTCGAGCTCGCCAAACTCGCCAATGGCGAAGGCGCGCCGCATCTTACGGTGCGCGCCGGCAAAGTCGCCGTGCAACGCGACGCATTTGCGGCGAATGTAGCCTACCCGCTTGTCTTTGTACCCGAGGAGGCGACGCGGTTCGTTCCTGCAGAACTCATCCTCGGCCTGTCGCGCCAGGAAAGCGAATTCAACCCGCGCGCCTTCTCCCGCGCCGGCGCACGCGGGATGATGCAGCTTATTCCTTCCACAGCGCTAATCACCGCACGTAAGGAAGGGCTGATCTATTCGAGATCGGCGCTGCTTGACGATCCGGTTTACAATCTGACTCTGGGTTCAGCGCACCTCTCGCATCTGATGAGTGATTTCAGCGGCTCCTTGCCGCTCACCCTGGCGGCCTATAACGCCGGGCCGCATCGGGCGAAACGCTGGATTGAGGAATATGGCGACCCACGGAGTCCAAATGTGGACCCGATCGACTGGATCGAACTCGTGCCGTTTTCCGAAACCCGCAACTACGTCCAGCGGGTTCTTGAGAATACGCAAGTCTATCGCGGGCAACTTAATCAGGCGCCGATCTCCGGCCGCTTGTCTGCGGACATCGAACGCGGCGGCGCATCAGGCAGAGCGGCGAAACTCCATGCCCCATCGGGCGTACTGGCGCTCAAATCCACGAAACATGGCGCACAAATGCTCGCGCCGCTGCCGGAGCGCACAGCAGAACGCGCCAGAGAATATCAAGCCAGTCAGGCGGCCAAACTCGCCGCTATCGAACAGGCCCGCTCAGACTCCGAGGCCGCGGCGGAAACATCTGTGAAAACCGAACCGGCGAAAAAAAGCCGGGACAGGCGCTCAAACTCACGGCGCAACCGCAGGCCTTCGAAGAACAAGCCGAGTGCAGAGACAGACAGCGGCGCTGCGCCGGCGGCAACGCCGACCGATCTGGAACAAACGACCCTTGTAGAGCCCGAAGCGGAAGCAGCGCCTACCGGGATGATCGATGCGCCCGCCGCGGAGCCGCTCCCGCAACCGGCGAAACCGGCGCCAATTGCATTATCGCTCGGCGAAACCGCCGACCGGCCGGTCATGCCTGTGGAAAAACCTGACGCGCTGGCGGGTGAGACATTATTCGCCTCGCCTTCATCCAGCGCCGCCGCACCGGGCGAAGCGATGAGCACATCCTCAAACAATCTAATGATGAACGATGAAGCAATGGCGGCGTTGATCGCGGAAGCAAGGGCGGTGATCGCCTCGGAGAGCGGCGCGGAAAGCACGCCGCCAACCGGCAACGATCTTAACGAATTTCTAATGGGCGGCAGCGGCGCAGCAGAAGAAGAAGCCGACCCGGATGAATGCGACGGCGCCGCGGAGAGCGGAGACGATGCATCGGACGATCTCGCCGCTGCGCTCAACGCCGCGGCGCTCGCCGAGTTCAGCGGCGGCGCTGACCCGTGCCCGGCTCAACCATCCGCTCGTTAATCGCTGTCACCGGGTTGTCATCGAACGCTTTTCCGGGCAGAACCGCCGGCGGAGAGGTGGCCGAGTGGTCGAAGGCGCTCCCCTGCTAAGGGAGTATATCTCAAAAGGATATCGAGGGTTCGAATCCCTTCCTCTCCGCCAGTATTTTTCTGCAGGAAACGAACGAACGGCTTAATGAGAAAGCTTGGCCGAACCCTCGCTTGAAATTTGCGCGCCAATGGCGCGCGGGGGTTCGAATCCCTTCCTCTCCGCCAGCAGCCAAGCCGTCTGTCAATCAATTCTGTTTGCGTAAGTGCAGCAATGGATAAGGTCTGCCAGCGTCATCCGTTTCCGAGCGGCCAGTGAGTTCGAACCCCATCCGTTTGTAGAATGCGACAGCGCCTTCATTTTGTTCATTGACGTCGACCGTGAGCGGCGCGCCGGCCTTACCGGCCTCGGCGAGAAATGCGCGCCCGACCCCCATGCCGAACGCTTCCGGATCGATGAAGAGCGAATCGATATGCTTGCCGTCCATCCCCATGAAACCGATGATACGCCCTTCCCTTTCAGCGAGTAAAAGCGCCGCCTTCGGCGCGTATTCAGTCCGGACGAGTTCCGAAATATGGCCGAAATCCTCAAGCGTCAGAAAATCGTGCGTCGCTTTCACCGAGCGCGCCCAAATGTCGTGAACAGCTGCTGCATCCGCCGGCGTTGATGCGCGAAATTTGATCAGGCTCTCACGATCATTTTCCCGAATGCGTATCGCCGCAGCCAAGTCTTCAGGCGTGTTGATATTGACGAGCGTCCTGGCGGGAAAGGCAACCCGGCGCACGCCGCATGCTTCCGCCAGCGCGTGCAGCGCGACGTTGTTTTCTGACAGGGCGATGCGAATGGCGTTTGCAAGCGGCTCGCGCCGCCAATACGCGAAAGTCGGGTGTGCGCCAGCTTCGCCGCAGGCGACGGCGCAACCGGGTTCTTCCGTAAGACGCGCATAAAGGTCTCCCGGCAGGAGCGGCCCGTCGACGGGAACGGTCATGAAGCCCTGAAGGTAAGGCGCCTGATCCTCAATCCACCGCAAGGCCGCCGCGAGACCGGCGGCGGGTCCGCGCGGCCCTTCCTTAAGATCCTCGATGGCGGTCAGGCCGGTTCCATAGTCGTTCTTGCCAGAAATCAGTATACGGTCGACCTGCGGCGAAAGACGCTCGATCACATGATCGATCATGCGTTTGCCGCCAAGTTCGATAAGCGCCTTGTCGGCGCCGCCCATGCGGCGCGCGCCGCCTCCGGCTAGGATAATGGCGATGCGCCTGAGCGATTCCAGTTCGTTCGTCATGATTGTCCAATGCCTTAGGCGCCCTTGTTGACAATTGAAAGGCGCCCGTCGCATGTTCCCGCCCAGACGGTGCCCTTAACCGGGCTTAATAGGGAATCCGGTGCAAACCCGGAACTGTTCCCGCAACTGTCAGCGGCGAGCCGCCGGCCACGAACCACTGGAGTCTCCCGAGAGGGAACAAGGCTCCGGGAAGGAGGCCGGAAGCAGTGACCCGCCAGTCAGGAGACCTGCCGTCGCGTCGCTCGTCCCCGGCCGGGATAGCCGTAAGGACAGGATCTTCTCCCCAGAAGCGACAAGTAGTTCGCCGCCCGCGTTTCTCACGCAGCGGTTTTGTCGTTTTGATCCAGAGGAGAAATTATGACGCGCCGACATTTAAAAACCCTGACCGTGCTGGCCGGCCTTGCTCCGGCTCTTGCATTCGCGGACGAAGATATCGTCGTCGAGGGAACGAGACTTCCCTCTCCCGCCGCCGAAATCGGCTCAAGCGTTTCGGTAATCACCGCTGATGACATCGAGCTCAAAGGCTACGCCTTTGCTCTGGACGCCATCGCTTCCGCGCCGGGCGTCACGATCAATCAGAACGGCGCCTTTGGCGGCGCGGCGAGCGTGCGCATTCGCGGCGCCGGGAGCGACCAGACGCTGGTGCTGCTCGACGGCGTGCCGCTTGGCGACCCTACCGCCGTCGGCGGCGGCTATGATTTCTCCCTGCTCGACGCCAGCGAGATCGAACGGATCGAAATCCTGAAAGGCGCGCAATCGACGCTTTGGGGCTCCGACGCCATCGGCGGCGTCGTCAACATCATCTCAAAGCGCCCGGAGGAAGGTCTGGGCGCCAGGATGTTCGCCGAAGGCGGTTCCTACAAAACCTTCCGCGGCGGCGCGGCGCTTTCCGGTGCGAACGATACGGGCGACTTCCGGTTCTCCGCATCGGGAATCACCAGCGAAGGCGTATCAAAAGCCGACGAGGCCGACGGCAATACCGAACGCGACCCTTATGACGGGCTGACATTTGCGGGGCGCGGCGGGCTCAACCTGCCTCACAATATACGTCTCGAGCTTGTCGCCCGTTACATGGAAAGCGAAACCGGCATCGACGGTTTCCCGCCGCCGAATTATGCCCTCGCCGACACGGACGACACCTATGAGACGGAACAGTTCTCGGGCGCCGCGACCTTGCGCGCGCCGCTTTTCGGCGGGCGCTTCGAAAATGTCGTCACCGCCGGGTTCACGGACATTTATCGCGTCGGCGTCTATAGCGGCTTTGAAAGCGTCGACGACGGCGACCGGCTGATCCTGCGTTATCAGGGAACCGTGCGGCTCGGCGACAGACATCGGCTCGCCTTCGGCGCCGAGCGTGAAGAAAACGAAGCGAATGGCGAGGAAACGTCAACCAACTCCATATTCGGGCTTTATGAAGTGAAACCCGTGGACGGCCTGACGCTCTCCGCCGGGGTGCGCAATGACGATCACAGCGCGTTCGGGTCGGCGACGACGGCCCGCGCCGCTGCGGCGTTTTCGCCGGCGGACTGGCTCACCTTGCGCGGCAGCTGGGGCGAAGGCTTCAAGGCGCCGACGATCTTCCAGCTGACGATAAGTTACGGCCTGCTGCCGCCGAATGCTGACCTGCAGCCCGAAACAAGCGAATCCTGGGACGCCGGTTTCGATGTGACGTTCCTTGACGGCGCCGCAAGGCTTTCAGCAACTTATTTCCATCGAGATACGGAAAACCTCATCATTTATGGGGCGACAAACCGGTATGAAAATCTTGCAGCGACAACAGCAGACGGCGTTGAGACAGCGTTTGACGTCGCCCTGACAGACTGGCTGACATTTTCAGTCAATCACGCCTTTATCGACGCAACAGACGCAACCACCGGCGACCCGCAGATCCGCGTTCCCCGTCACACCGGCGACCTCTCCCTCGCCTGGCGGCGGGAAAAGCTCTCCGGCGCTGTCGTCGTTCGTTACAACGGCGCAGAAATCGACAACGCCTTTGGCGGAAATGTCGATTCATGGACAAGGGTCGACCTCTCCGGCGCTTACGCATTTAACGAGACGATCGAAGTCTATGCGCGTATCGAAAACCTCTTTGATGAGGAGTATCAGCAGGTTTTAGGATACGGGACGCCGGGACTCTCCGCTTATGGCGGCGTGAGGCTGACATTTTAAAATGAAGCGGCTGGCGGCGATATTCTCGATTATTTTAGCAGCTTGCTCAGCAGCGCCCGAAGCGAACGATGCGGCGGGCCTCCGCATCGTCAGCGTCGATTATTGCGCCGACCAGTATGTGTTGAAGATTGCAGACAGAGAGAACATCGCCGCCCTCTCGCCTGACGCAGACAAGATCTTTTCCTATATGCGCGAGGAGTCGAAAGGCTTGCCGACCGTTCGCCCCCGCGCCGAAGACATCCTGCTTTTAAAACCCGATATTGTTGTAAGGAGCTATGGCGGCGGACCGAACGCTGTCGCGTTTTTCAACCGCGCTGGGATTAAGGTCGTGCAGATCGGTTACGCCAGCGATCTCGCCGGCGTGAAACAGGTCATCCTCGACGCCGCCCGCGATCTTGGCGTTGCGGAGCGGGGCGCGGCGATCGTCGCCGACATGGAAGCGCGCCTCGCCGCCCTGCCTCAGCATGACGAGAAAAAATCGGCGCTCTATCTCACATCGAAAGGCGCCGTCGCCGGAACCGGTACGATGGTCGATGAAATGATGCAGCTTGCGGGACTTGAGAATTTCCAGGCCCAGCCTGGCTGGGGGGGCGTTTCCCTCGAACGTCTTGCTTATGGGAAACCGGACGTGATCGCCGCGAGCTTCTTCGACACGTCGGACATTCACTCCGATATCTGGACCCCGGCGCGCCATCCGCTGGCGAAGCGACGGCTTGGAGAAAGCACCGTGATCGAACTACCTGCCGCTCTCACCTCCTGTAGCGGCTGGCCGGTTGTTGAAGCTGTCGAACGGCTTGCGAAAGGCGGCGGCGCATGAGGCAAGCCAGGCTCATTCCGGTGCTCGCCGCCGCTTCGCTGGCCGCAATTCTCGACGCCTGCCTGATCGGGACGACGCCCATGGGGCCGGTTCGATTTTTGTCAGCGCTCATCGGCGCCGGACCGGCGGGCGACCAAATCGTGATCTGGGAAATCCGCATGCCGCGCGCCATCGCCGCGTTCATTGTCGGCGGCGCCCTCGGGCTTTGCGGCGCGGCGCTGCAGGGGCTGTTGCGCAACCCGCTCGCGGAACCCGGAATTCTCGGCGTCTCGGCGACCGCAACGCTGGGCGCCACGCTGGCGCTTTTCTATGGCGCGGCGGCCATCGCGCCGGTCGCGGTTCCCCTCGCCGCAATCGCCGGCGCGCTTCTTTCAACCGCCTTTCTCGCGGCGGCGGCCATGCGCATCTCGTCCGTCGTGACGCTCATTCTGATCGGCGTCGGTCTTTCAAGTTTCACCGGCGCGCTGATGGCGCTTCTCCTTAATCTCGCGCCAAACCCGTTCACGCTCTCCGATCTCATCAGCTGGAGCCTCGGGTCGGTCGCCAATCGCAGCTTCGACGATATTCTTCGCGTGCTTCCTTTCTTCGCGATCGGCGGCGGTTTGATCGTCTGGAGCGCAAGGCCGCTGTCCGCTCTAACGCTCGGCGAAGAGGCGGCGCACGGGCTTGGCGTCGATTTAAAGCGCACCCGCGCCTTTATCATCGCCGGAACCGGCCTCGTTGCGGGCGCCGCGGTTTCCCTCGCCGGCGCCATCGGTTTCGTCGGCATCGTCGCGCCGCATCTTGTGCGGCCCCTCGTCAAGTACGATCCCGCGCGCACGCTTATTCCTTCCGCTCTGCTGGGCGGGATTATCCTTGTTCTCGCGGATATCGGCGTGCGGTTGATTCCCAGCCCATCCGAATTGCGTCTCGGCGTCGTGGCGGCGCTGATCGGCGCGCCGGCTTTCGTCTGGATCGCGATGCAAAGGCGGGCGAGCCATGACTGAACTCAAGCTCGAAAACATTTCCGTTTCCGCCGGCGGCGCCGAGATCCTTAAAGGCGTCTCTGCGACTTTCAGGACGGGCGAACTCGCCGCCATTATCGGTCCCAACGGCGCCGGCAAAACAACGCTGTTGAAATCGGCGCTCGGCCTGACCGACCCGCATTCGGGAAGCGCCACGGTCGGCGGCGCGCCCGTCGCGTCGCTCTCCCCCATCGAGCGGGCGCGGCGCATCGCTTACCTGCCGCAAGCGCGGCCGCTTGTCTGGCCGGCGCGCGTGCGCGACGTTATTGCGCTTGGGCGCTATGCGTATGGCGCAAACCTCTCGAAACTGAAAGACGGCGATGCTGCGGCCGTCGAACAGGCGATAAAGGAATGCGATCTCGCGCATCTTGCTGACCGGTCGACTGACGGGCTGTCGGGCGGCGAACTCGCGCGGGTCCATTGCGCCCGCGCATTCGCATCGCAAACGCCGCTGCTCCTCGCCGACGAGCCGATCGCCGCGCTCGATCCTTATCACCAGTTCAATATTCTGGGCATTATCCGCCGCTATGTGAACGCAGGCGGCGGCGCAGCCATCGTCCTCCACGATATCGCCCTCGCCGCCCGGTTCGCAGACCGCCTGATCTGGATGAAGGACGGCGAGGTCGTCGCCGACGGCCCGCCAGACAAGACGCTGACGAACGAACGCATGCGTGAAGTATTCAAGGTCAGCGCAGAAGTATCGAATGATGGGAAGCAGCTTAGGCTGTTGATCGCCGGCGGCGCGCCATGAACATGGATAAAACGTAATCATCAGCTTGATTGCCGGTCTGCTACTATCCTCATTCGGGCTTTAACACGCTCGATATCTCAACGGAGGAAACCTGTATGAAACATCGGACAAAAGCGCTGCGTTCAGTGGCCGGATTATGTGTTTTTACTGCGGGCATGATGATCGTCAGCGAACCGGCTCTCGCCAAACCTGACAAGCCGATCAACGCCGCGACTCCTTTAAAAGGAACCGGCTGCCTCGTTCGCGACGCTGACGGCAATTATCACCTGGATACGGAATGCGAATGGCATATCGTTCAAAAACTCGACAAGGATGGTAATCCGAAAAGCTTTATCTATCAGGACAAGGGAAAATTACCGGAAGGCGCGCCGCACCCGTCGAGCGCCAGCAAGAATTCAGGGGCGCTCTCAGATTGCGATTATACGGAAGTCACGACTCCGAGCGGCCAGTACAGTTCCAAATGTATGGGTAAGTACTAACTTCCGCGATTAACCTGCCGGAAAACCGCTCCTTCTCAAGGAGCGGTTTTTTGCTTTCTGAGAAAAACTGGAGCGGGTAGCGGGAATCGAACCCGCATATTCAGCTTGGAAGGCTGCTGCACTACCATTGTGCTATACCCGCGAGAGCCCCCGTAAATAGCGAAATTTCGGTCCCAGGCAAGGCGCTTGCGACGGTTTCTCGCATGTGGGCCAGGCGACAAGCCGTGTCGTTGATACGATGAACCGAGTGTCCTCTCCTTGCTAAATCAGGGGATTGCGCTCAGGGTTCGCCCTAGAAACGCCGAAGCAGGGGCCTTCGGCAGTCTCCAACCATAGAGCATTTCCGATGAAAAAACTTCTGCTTCTCGCCGTTTCCGCGCTTTCGCTCGCCGCCTGCCAGCAGCCGGCCGACAACGCCGCCAAGCCGTCGAAGGACGCCTCGAAAGCGGCCGCGTTTTCCTATGAGCGGGATATCCTGCCCGCCGACGCAACGCCTGTTTCCTACGACATCGCCGTCAAGCCCGACATTGACGCCAAGACCTTTGAAGGCGAAGCAAAGCTGACCTTCATGGTCAACAAAGCGACTGACCGGATCGTCGTCAACGCGATCAATCTCGATGTCGCCGAAGCCATGCTCGATGGCGAGACGGCTTTAACGGTTGAAGTCGACGCCGACGCCCAGCGGATGACCTTTGTTGCGGCCGAGCCGATTTCCGCCGGCGAACATCATATCGACGTCAGCTATACAGGCCGGCTTTACGACAACGCCGCCGGCATCTTCATCTCCACTTATCCGACACCGGAAGGCCGGAAATCCCTCCTCGCCTCGCAGATGGAACCGGGGGATGCGCGCAAGGTAGCGCCGATGTGGGACGAACCTGCGCTGAAAGCGGTCTTCAAAATGTCGGCGATCCTGCCCGAGGGCATGATGGCGGTGTCGAACATGCCGGTCGAGAATACGACAACACGCGATGACGGACTGGTCCGCACGGACTTTGCGCCGACGCCGAAAATGTCGTCCTATCTTCTCTATTTCGGCACCGGCGACTTCGATCGCATCACGCAAGACTATCACGGCATGGAGCTCGGCATCGTCACCCGCGCCGGCGAATCTGAAAAAGGGCGTTATGCGCTGAACGCCACCGTCGACATTCTCGATTATTATTACGACTATTTCGACGAGCCCTACCCGTTGCCCAAGCTTGACCAGATCGCTGCGCCCGGCGCCGGCGGTTTCAGCGCCATGGAGAACTGGGGCGCTATCCTTTACTTCGAACAGGCTCTTCTCCTCGATCCGCGCTTCTCTACGCCCGCCAGCAAGCAGCGCGTGTTCAACGTGGTCGCACATGAAGTCGCGCATCAGTGGTTCGGCAATCTCGTCACCATGGAGTGGTGGGACGATCTATGGCTGAATGAAAGCTTTGCTTCCTGGATGGATTCGAAGATTTCCGATCACCTCAATCCGGATTGGAATGTCTGGCTGCAAATGCTCGGCTATCGCGAATACGCGTTCATCGTCGACAGCATCGCCTCAACCCACCCCATCAGCCAGCCCGTCCACAATATGGAAGAAGCGACGACCGCATTCGACGGGATCACTTATGCGAAAGGCCAGATGGTGATCCGCATGATTGAGGATTATGTGGGCGAGGAAGCGTTCCGCAAAGGCGTGCGCAACTACATCAAGAAGCACGCCTACGGCAATGCGCGCATGGACGACCTCTGGGGCGCGATTGACGCAGCTTCCGATGCGCCTGTCCTCGACATCGCTCACGATTTCACGCTGCAGCCCGGCGTACCGATGATCGTGGTGGACGGCGCGGTTTGCGAAAACGGCGCGACCAAGCTGAGCCTGCACCAGACACAATACGGCGCGGACGCGGCTTCGAAAGCGCAGAACCAGACCTGGCGCACGCCAGTAAAAGCGGCGGTTGTCGGATCAAATGACATCGCCCGCGCGACGATTTCCGGCGGCGACGTTCAGACCATGTCCTTGAAAGGCTGCGGCGCGGTGAAAGTGAACGCCGGCGAAAGCGGTTATTATCGCACGCTCTATACGGACGAGTCTTTCGGAGACATATCCGGAGCGTATGACGATCTCGCTTCAATCGATCAGCTCGGCCTGATCAAGGACGCCGCCGCGCTTGGGTCTACAGGTTACGCGCCCTATTCGCGGTTCCTAGATCTCGTCGTTAAAACGCCAACCGATGGAGAGCCTGTCATCACCGGCGACGTCGCCGGCAACCTTGTCGATCTCAACGATCTTTTCAAAGGACAGCCCGGCGCCGATCGCTTTAAGGCATTCGCGGCGGACTGGCTGAACCCGGCGTTCGCCAATGTCGGGTGGGATGCGGTTGCAGGCGAGTCCGACAACACGATGATCCTGCGCTCACAAATGATTGGCGCCCTCTCCGCCATGGATGACGAAGCAGTCATCGCCGAGGTTAAAAGCCGGTTCGCCGCCTATCGCGCCGATCCCGCCTCCCTGAACCCGGCGCTGGTTTCAAGGGTGATTGATGTCGTCGGCCGCAAGGCGGATGAAACCATCTTCAATCAGCTTCTCGAAGCGGCGCGCAACGCCGATAACCCGCGCGAGCAGCGCCTTTATTACGGCGCGCTTGACGGCGTCGAGGATGAAGCACTGGCGCGGCGCGCAATGGAGATATTCCTGAGCGATGAGATTTCAGCGCAATTGCGCCCGCGGTATTTCCGGTCAATGGCGGACGACCATCCGCGGATGATCTGGGACTATTACAAGGAGCATTATCAGGAAATCGAAGCGGACCTCGATCCGCTCGAGCGCATCGAATATGCGGCGAGCATCGCGGCTTCTACGGGCGATGAAGAAATCGGCCGGGAGCTCGAAGCCTTCGCTGCCGAACATCTGCCCGAAAGCGCGAAGAAGTCCGTAGAGCGCGCGGTGCAATTCATCACCCTCCAGGCTTCAATCAAGCGCGAGCGCCTGCCGGAAGTGGTCGCCTGGCTCGAGGCGCGGGGAGAATAACCTTCCCGCTCTATGAGGGAGACTAGAGCTCGTCTTTACGGGGACGAGAAAATTTCGGCAGTTGGATGTTGAATAAAATTGCAGCGGCGCGAATGACGAAGGTCGTCAGCGCCGCTGTAATGGCCGAAGCGCCATCGCCCAAGCCGAGATAAACAGCGCCGACATAAACAGCGGCGCCAGTTAAAGCGGCTGTCGCATAAATCTCCTGCCGTAGGAGCAACGAGGGTTCATTCAGCAATACGTCGCGAACAATTCCGCCGAATGCAGCGGTAACCGTCCCCATGAAAATTGCGATAATTGCAGGCGACTCCGCCTCGAGCGCTGCTTGAGCGCCGAGTACGGCGAAAACCGAAAGCCCCATGGCGTCCGCCCATATCAACGCTGAAAGTCGGGACGTAATAATCGGTTGCGCGATAACCGCCGTCGCCGCACCGGCAAGGCAAATTAATACGGCGCCCGGATCTGCGATCCACCAGACAGGAAACTGGCCAAGCAAAACGTCACGAATGGTGCCGCCGCCGACGCCTGTGACAAAGGCCATGACCGACACGCTAAACAAATCAAGGTCATTGCGCAACGCAGTCAGAGCGCCAGACACGGCGAAGACGAATAATCCAATCGTCGTTAAAGCGCTAAACACCGCCACTGTTTCCATAGCGTAAACGGTTGCGCCGATTCAGACGTCAAGAAAAGACCGAAACACGCGGCGGCGCCTGACTCCCATCAGAGCGTTCGGGCAATCAACAGCTTCATAATTTCATTCGTGCCGCCATAGATACGTTGCACGCGGGCGTCGGCGTACATGCGGCTGATCGGGTACTCATCCATATAGCCATACCCGCCGAAGAGTTGCAGGCACTCGTCCATGACTTCGCCTTCAAGTTCGGTCAGCAGCAATTTTGACATCGAGGCGGTGGCCGCGTCGAGCTTGCCGGCGATCAATTGTTCCGTGCAGTAATCGACAAACACCCGCGCCATGGTCGCCTTGGCCTTGAGCTCGGCGAGCTTGAACTGGGTGTTCTGGAAGGCGATGACCGGTTTGCCGAAAGCCTGGCGTTCCTTGACATAGTCGATCGTCAACTCCAGCGCGCGCTCGATCGAGGCGATGGAGAGAACGGCGATCTGCTGGCGCTCCTGCGGTAATTGCTGCATCAACTGGAAGAACCCCTGCCCTTCCTCCACGCCGAGCAGGTTCTCTGTCGGAATTTTGACGTCATTGAAAAAGAGTTCGGACGTGTCCTGCGCCTTGTTGCCGAGTTTCTTGAGATTGCGCCCGCGCTCGAAACCATCGGCGCCGTCGGTCTCGACCACCATCAGCGATACGCCCTTGGCGCCTTCCGACGGGTCGGTTTTCGCAACGACAATGATGATGTTCGCCGTCTGGCCATTGGTGATGAACGTCTTCTGACCATTGACGACATACTGGTTGCCCTCTTTGATCGCCGTCGTCCTCACCGCCTGAAGATCGGACCCGGTACCCGGCTCGGTCATGGCGATGGCACCGACAAGTTCGCCTGACGCCATCTTCGGCAGCCAGCGTTTTTTCTGCTCTTCCGTGCCGTAATGAAGAATATAGGGAGCGACGATGCAGTTATGGAGCCCGGCGCCGAACCCTTCGACGCCCGCTTTCACCTGCTGTTCGCAGAAAATCTGTTCATGCGCAAAGGTGCCGCCGGCGCCGCCATATTCCTCCGGCATCGACATGCATAAGAGCCCCGCTTCGCCGGCTTTCTCCCAGGCCCAGCGGTCAACCTTGCCCTGGTCCCGCCACTTCTCCACATGCGGCGTCAATTCGCGGGAAAAGAACTTGAAGACTTCCGTCTCGAACAGCTCGAGATCATCGGTCTTCCATGACGGGTTAGCGGTCTGAACGGCGGGCATGAGCGGCTCCTGTCTGGTATCGCGAGACTAATGTGAGTTCCGCCGCCAGCCTTCGCAACATGCTTATGCAGAGGACCGTGTCCGGCCCTAGTCCACATCCGTCAGGCGCCGGATGAGGCTCGACGTATCCCAGCGCCCGCCGCCCATAGCCTGCACGTCTGCATAGAACTGATCGACCAGCGCCGTCAGCGGCAGCCGGGCGCCGTTTTCACGCGCTTCAGCCAGCGCGATGCGCAGATCCTTACGCATCCAGTCGACGGCGAAACCGAACTCGAATTCATCGGACGCCATGGTCCGGGCGCGATTGTCCATCTGCCAGCTTTGCGCAGCGCCGCCGGAAATCGCCTCCAGCGCTTTTTCGATATCGAGCCCCGAACGGGCCGCGAAATGAACGCCTTCCGACAGACCCTGCACGATCCCGGCGATGCAGATCTGGTTGACGGCCTTGCAGAGCTGGCCATGCCCCGCCGGCCCCACATGCACGATCCGGGCGCCAAAAGCTTTCATCGCCGGACGCGCGAGCTCAACATGAGCGCCGTCGCCGCCGCACATGATTGCAAGCTTTCCGTTTTCGGCGCCCGCCTGACCGCCTGAAACCGGCGCATCGACAAACCCGGCGCCGACTTCCGTAAAAGCCTCATGCAGTCGCCGCGCAAGCGCCGGCGAGCCGGTCGTATGATCGACGACAACCGCGCCTGTCGAAACCGCGCCAGCGATCGCATTCGCCACCGCCGCCACGTCCGGATCATCGCCAAGGCACATGAAGACAAGATCAGCGCCCTTTACCGCTTCCTCCGGCGTTTCCGCCAAGGCGCCACGATGCTCGTCAGTCCACTTTTGCGCCTTGGATAGAGTGCGGTTATAGACCGTGACGTCGAACTTGTTCTTCGCGAGCCATCCGGCCATCGGATAACCCATGACGCCGAGGCCGAGAAAAGCGGCTTTTTTCATATCAGCGCTTGTCCGTCATGTAGTTGCTCGCAAAATAAATGAGCGGCGCGCCGGCTGTGCTGTCAAATTCGACAACCTCGCCGATCAGAATCACATGATCGCCCGCCTTGTGGCGCGCATGAACGCGGCAATCAAAGCCTGCCAGGCGATGCTTGAGAAGCGGCGCGCCTGTCTGACGGATTTCAACTTCGTCGTCTCTGAACGGCGTCGGTGAAAATTGCGCATACCGCGCCGAGAGATCCTGCTGGTCCGCCGCCAGGACGCTGATCGCGTAACTGTCCGCCCCCATAAACGCCGGATAGGATGCGGCGGTAGTTTCAAGGCACCACAAGACAAGCGGCGGTTCGAGAGAGACGGACGTAAAGGAATTGATGGTGATCGCCGCGTAGCCGCCTTTGGGGCCGCGACAGGCGGCCACCGCCACCCCGGTCGCAAACCGGGCGAAAGCGTCTTTCAGGGGCCTGTACTGGTCATTCATGGGCGGGCTTCCAGAGCGGCGTTAACGTTTCGGTAACGTATTGATAAAATTGACCCTTGTGCGCCTATCATCAATTCGGGAAAATAAAAAGCGCCGTACGCCGCCGGCAAGACATGCCTCGAGGCCAGACGTTCACATAATTAGCGGGACACGCCAGACTAACACCCTATGGAATCACTGATTGACGCGCCCTGGCAGATGTGGGCGACGCTGGCGATTATCGGCGTCACTATTGTCGTTTACACGATCGACCGCTTCCCGCTGGAACTGGTCTCCGGCGGCGTTATTGTCGCCTTGCTGGCGCTTTTCCTGGCGGCCCCGCTGGAGGATAACGGCGTCAATCAGCTGACGACGGAAACCCTCCTGTCGGGTTTCGCCAGCCCCGCCCTGTTCGCCATTCTGGGATTGCTGATCGTCGGTCAGGGAATGTTTCAGTCCGGCGCGCTCGAGCACCCGACGGAATATCTCTTAAGGGCTTACGACAAGCAGCCGATCCTCATTACGGCGGCGATCTTCCTGTTCATCATGGCCGTTAGCGCGTTTCTCAACAATACGCCTGTGGTCGTCATGTTTATCCCGATCATGGCCGCGCTCGCCCAGCAGGGTAAGATATCGGTTTCACGTTTCATGATGCCTCTATCCTATCTTTCAATTTTCGGCGGCATGACGACGATCATCGGCTCATCCACCAACCTCCTTGCGCTCCAATCCTATCGCGCGACGACTGGCGGCGAGATAGGATTTTTCGAGCTGACGCCGATGGGCTCGCTCCTCGCCGGCGCCGGCGTCATCTACATGCTGACCGCCGGACGCTGGCTGATGCCGATCCGGCAAAACCCCAACCAGACCGCAATCAACGAGCGCGAGGGCAAACATTTCATCGCGCAGATCGAAATCACCCGCGGCCACCCGCTGATTGGCAAGGGGCCGATTTCCGGGCTCTTCGTCGATCTGCCGGATATCACCGTACGCATGGTGCAGCGCCGGGAAAAAGCGATTTTGCCGCCCTTCGACGATTTCGCATTCAAGTCCGGCGACGTGGTGATTGTCGCCGCGACGCGCACGGCGCTCACCAGCCTTTTGAAGTCCAATCCTGAGATGCTGGAAGGCCTGATGGCCGAAACCTCGATCGCCGACGAGGAAGACGGATCGGTCCAGCGTTCGACCCAGCTCACAATGGTGGAAGCGATTGTCGCACCGGGTTCGCGGCTGATCGGCCGCTCAATCGCCCAGATCGGCTTTCATGCGCAGACAGATTGCGTCATCGTCGGAATCGAACGCCGCAGCCGCATGATTCGCACGCAGATGAATACGATCCGGCTTGAAGCGGGCGATGTGCTCCTTATCCTTGGCGATATCAACGACATCAGAAATCTGCGGTCAGATCGCGATATCCTGCTGCTTGAATGGTCAATGCAAGGCCTGCCTGACCCACGCAACGCCCGCGTTGCAGCCTTTATATTTGCAGCGATCATCGCTGCTACAGCAACCGGCTTCGCGCCGATCGCCGTCGCCGCGATTACCGGCGCCACCGCTATGGTCGCTACGGGCTGTCTGAATGTCCGTCAGGCCGCGCGCGCCATTGACCGGCGCATCTATCTTCTGATCGGCGCCTCGCTCGCCATGGGCGCAGCGCTGGAACGCACCGGCGGCGCCGCCCTTATCGGCGAAGGGATTTCTTCAGCGGTTGGCGGACTTGGACCGACGGCTGTGCTGTCTGCTTTCTTCATTCTTTGCGCCGGACTGACAAACGTTCTCTCCAACAACGCGACAGCGGTGTTGTTCACGCCAATTGCGGTGAGCGCCGCGCGCCAACTCGGCATCGACGAACACATCCTCGTCCTGACGGTGATCTTCGGTTCGAACTGCTCTTTCGCGACGCCGGTCGCCTATCAGACGAACCTTCTGGTGATGAGCCCCGGTCATTACAAGTTCAGGGATTTTATGGTTGTCGGCGGGCCGTTAATCATCTTGATCTGGCTGGTCTATACGATCGTCGCACCCTTTTATTACGGGCTGAATTAGACTTATTTCGCACACGCAGCAATTGTTGCGCGTCCAAAAACCGCAAATATTGCGCTTTGCGTCAACGCCACAGTTCTAGATATTCTAAATATTTGCCTCTTCCCGGGTTTACTTGATCCGTTCTGCGCCTAATCCTGTGCAAAAGTAAAAAGCTCTGAGGGGTAATCTCATGCGTATTCTCATCGCAGCGTTATTCACGCTGCTTGCCGGCCCTGCAATCGCCCAGGCGCCGCTCGAAGCCTATGGCGAAACCCCGGAAATACGGTCTATCGATTTTTCACCCGATGGTAGCCGGTTCGCCTTCTTTCTACGTAACGAAGGCAAACAACTGATGGTCGTTTTCGAGAACGGCAAGGGCAATATCGGCGTAACTGATCTAGGAGAGGCCAAGCCTCGAGGCTTGGTTTTCGTTTCGAACCACCACGTGCTGTTTTACGTTTCCGAAACATCCAAAGCCTGGAAGGGCGGCTTCGAAAACACTCAGGCCTTCAGTTTCAATATTGAAACCGGCGAGGTGATGCATCCCGCGGAAAAAGAACATCGTTTTCGGTTTTATAACGCCACCGCAGGCTTTTCGCCTACGCCAACGAGCGATCCTGACACCGCCCACTTTACCGCCCGCGTCGGCCAGAAGGGAGATCGCCCCTCCTCCGCACTGCTGAAAGGGAACCTGAAAACCGGTAAAGCCAAAATTGTTGCTAAGGGCAGTCCTTATACGATTGATTGGTTGATCACCGAGGACGGCGTTATCATCGGGCGCGAAGACTTTAACGACGAAAACAACTACTACAGGATTTACACTTACCGGAACGGAAGCTCCGAACTTGTCTATGAAGAGCGCGACATCGAAAGGCCGACTGTCACGTTATCTTCTTATCTACCCGATCAATCGGCGCTGCTTGTCTGGCGGGAAATTGAGGGACAGCCCTACAATACTCTTCACAAGCTTTCCTTCGACGGAGAAATTTCAGAGCCAGTCTACGATTCGGCGCAACGGAATCTCGGCGGTCTTTACACCGATGACTGGGACAAAATGATCGGGGTCTGGTACGCTGGGCTAAGACCTTCCTACTATTTTCTCGACTCGGCTCTTGACGCGGATATGAAAAATTTGTCCGCCGCCGCTCCTCATGACAGCGTGAGCCTTGTTGATTGGATCGGTGATTTCGAAAAGCTCGTTTTATATGTAGATGGAGGAAAAACTTCGCCTGCCTATTTCCTATATGACCGCGCCACCGGCAGCCTCGAGAAAGTTACAAACACATATCTGCGCATTCCAGATGAGGAAATCGAACCCGTCGATCTTATCGACTACCCTGCGCGCGACGGATTGTTGATTCCTTCACTGCTCACGCACCCGCGCGGCGCAAAGCCCGGAGACAAGCTCCCGCTGATCGTATACCCCCATGGCGGACCTGAATCCTATGTCTCGCTTGGTTTCAACTATCGCGCCCAGTATTTCGCCAGCCGCGGTTATATCGTTCTGCAACCAAACTTTCGCGGCTCAACCGGCTTTGGCGTCGCGCATCGCCGCGCGGGCTATGGGGAATGGGGCGGCAAGATGCAGGACGACATTACCGATGGCGTAAATCACCTGATTAACAACGGTTGGGCAGACCCTAATCGTGTCTGTATCATGGGCGCCAGCTATGGCGGTTACGCAGCCCTTGCCGGTGGAGCCTTTACACCTGACCTTTATCAATGTGTTATCGCTGTTGCGCCGGTCACAGACATGAATATGATGGTCGAAGACGATAAGAGCGATTACGGCAAACACAGCGCCACAATGGATTATCTTGAAGAGCTGTTAGGCGACATGATCAATGATCCTGAAAAGCTTGCAGCAATCTCGCCAGCGAACGCCGCTGGCGCCTTCAAGGCGCCGGTGCTGCTGCTTCACGGTACAGACGACACCGTTGTTCCCTTCAAACATAGCGAGAAGATGGATGCAAACCTTAACGCCGCCAGAAAACCTGTGACATTCGTCACCCTCGAGGGTGAAGATCATTATATGTCTTTCAGCGAAACCCGCCTTCAGGCGCTTCAGGAGATCGACCGTTTCGTACGGGAGACAATCGGACCGGCCCAGTAAGACGGCTTTCATTAACCAATGGGCGCGTTCTTCGCCGGAACGCGCCCATTTTGTTGCTCAAGCGATAATCGCCCGCTAAGATTCTCTTAGTAGGATCATGACGATGAGCAACGAAGAATTCGCCCGGCGGTTCGGCCTTGAGGGCGGTGAGTTTTACATCACCGCCCCGGCCCCATGCCCTTATCTGGCCGGCAAACGCGAACGTAAGGTCTTTTCCTATTTAAGCGGCGACGGCGCCTCCTCTACCAACGCGCTCCTCACCCGCCGGGGGTTCCGGCGCTCCCAGAACATCATTTATCTGCCGGCCTGCGAGGGCTGCAGCGCCTGCGTGCCGGTGCGGATCGTTGTCGACGATTTCAAGCTCTCCCGCTCGCGCAAACGGGCGCTGACCCGCAACGCCGACCTTCACCGCCGCATCAAGGGGCCGCGCGCCACCGGCGAGCAATTCTCGATCCTGCGCGCCTATCTTGACGACCGCCACGGCGACGGCGGCATGGCCGACATGACCGTGCTCGACTACGCCTCAATGGTGGAGGAAACCGCCGTCGACACCATGATCGTCGAGTATCGCAAACGCGACGCGGACGGCGAGGATCGGCTGATCGCGGCGGCGCTCACCGACCGGCTTACCGACGGCCTTTCCATGGTTTACAGCTTCTTTGAACCGGAAGAATCGGCGCGCAGCCTCGGGCGCTTCATGATCCTCGACCACATCGCCCTCGCCGCCGAGCTTGGCGTGCCTTATGTCTATCTCGGCTACTGGGTCCAGGGCTCGCGGAAAATGGACTACAAGACCGAGTTCCAGCCGCTCGAAAAACTCACCGCAAACGGCTGGGTGCGCATGGATCGCCTCACCGGCTGAAACGGCTCCTCAATAACGAGTTCATTTTGCCTCTCGCCTTGGCGCGAGGTAGCCTGAAGCTCTTATCAGTTAAGTTCGAGCGAGTTTCCCCATGCCCAAATCCTCTCTGCTGACAATCATCCTCGCGCCGCTCTTCCTCTCCGCCTGCGCTGGCCCGCCCTTCAGCTATGCCGAAGACCGCTGCGTCGGTTCCGCCAACCAATGCCGCTCAAGCTGCATCGGGATCAATGACGGCCCGGCGCAAGCCGCCTGTTACGCCCGCTGCCAGGATCGGGAATCCACCTGCTATTCAACCGGCTATGACGGCGTTGGGTCGTCGCTTTCGGAGGAAAGCCTTATCGGTCTTAAAAAATCCGAGGCGGAAAAACAGGCCGATTACGAGCGCTGGAAGGCGAAAAAGGCCCGCGAAGAGGCGGAAGATCAGGCGACGGCTCCTCAGTCTGGCCAGATGGCGCCCCAGGAGGAATAATAATCCCGACTCGAATCACAAAGAGCGACAGAACGCGCCGGACGGGAGAAACATGATCAAAAGACGACACCTGCTGGCGGGCGGCGTCGCCGGTCTCGCCGGGGCTTGCGATTGCGGCGTCCCGGCCGGGCTTGAGAATGTCGGCGGCGCGCTCCAATCCCGCGAGCTCAAAATGGTGACCACCTGGCCGAAAGATTTTCCCGGCCTCGGAACCATGGCCGAGCGCACCGCGCAGTTCATCACCGAAATGTCCGGCGGCGCGATGCGCGTCAAGGTCTATGCGGCGGGCGAACTCGTCAGCGCTTTTGAAAGCTTTGATGCGGTTTCGAGCGGCGCGGCGGATATTTATCACGGTGCGGAATATTACTGGGTCGGCAAGTCTCCGGCCTTTGCATTTTTCACCGCCGTGCCGTTCGGCATGACAGCGAACGAAATCATGGCGTGGACGGAGTTTGGCGGCGGTCAGGAGCTATGGGACGAACTTTCGGCGCGTTTCAACATCAAGCCGTTCGCGGCCGGCAATACCGGTCATCAGCTCGCCGGCTGGTACAAGCGCGAAATCAATTCGCTTGAGGACCTGCGCGGCATGAAAATCCGCATGCCGGGTCTCGGCGGGGAAGTCCTGCGCCGCATCGGCGCCTCCGCCGTCGCACTGTCCGGCGGCGAAATCTATCAGGCGCTGCAGACCGGCGCCATCGACGGCACAGAATGGGTCGGCCCGTGGAACGATCTCGCTTTCGGTTTCTACCGCGAGGCGAAATATTATTACTGGCCCGGCATTCACGAACCGGGCGCGCAGCTCGGCGTCGGCGTCAATCTCAATCTCTGGAACGGTCTTTCGTTGCAGGAAAAATCGATTATCGAAGGCGCCTGTCACCGCGCCAATCACTTGTCGATCGCCGAATATATCCATCACAACGCCACTGCGCTCGATCAGCTGGTCGAGGATCATGGCGTACAATTGCGGCGCATGCCTGATGACGTGCTCGCCGCCCTCGCCCGGGAATCGAAGATCGTTCTCGAAGAAACCGCCGGAACCGACGACATTACGCGCCGCGTCTATGAGAGCTTCAAAACTTCACTTGAACGCTCGATGGCCTGGGACCGCATCTCCGACGAGGCCTATATGAGCATTCGCCGAGAAGTGTTTTCGCTTTAAGTCATGCTTGATCTCACCGGCGACATTTTGAACTGGCTTGCGGCGGGCGTCGTCTTTCCGTTGATGCTGCTACCGCTCGCGGCGCTTGTTTTTAGCGCGCGCAATTCAACACTTGTCGCGACGATGTTATGGGCGGTTTTGACTGCGCTCGTTGCCGGCGCGGGCGTTCTGTTTCTCACCCTCGCCCCCAGAATGGAACCGGCGCTCCCGGGAAACGCCTACTGGCTGGCTGGCTTCGCGCTTTTGTCGGCGATAATCGTGGCCGCGCTAGGCGGACCGGCGAAAGCGAGCGGACGCCTCTCCGTCATCGCAGAACCTGTAGTGCGGGTCACGGGCCGCATCGTCATGTGGCTTTTGATCCTGATGGCGCTTGTTCAGTTCGCCGTCGTGGTGCTGCGTTACGTTTTCGGCGTCAATTTCATCTTCATGCAGGAATCGATCACCTATATGCACGGCGCCGTTTTCTTGCTCGCCGGAGGCTACGCACTGCTTACGGACGACCATGTGCGCGTCGACATTTTTTACCGCGGCGCTTCGAAAAGGAAAAAAGCGCTGGTCGACTTTATCGGGAGCTATCTCCTGCTCTTCCCGCTTTGCCTGCTCCTGTTCTGGACGGCCTCACCCTATGTAGCGACTTCCTGGTCGGTGGGTGAAGGCTCAGCTGAAACCTCCGGCATCCAGGGTGTTTTCATCCTTAAATCGTTCATTCCGGCTTACGCGCTGCTGCTCGCCATGGCGGGTTTTGTCATCGCCGCCCGCGCCGGCGACATCTTGCGGGAGCGCGGCTAGTGGACCTTTTCGGGGACGCCGGATTTTGCTTCTGCGCCTTTGCGGGCTGGCTCGACATCGCGATGGTGGTCGTACTGTGCGCGCTGTTGATGGCGGGTTACCCGGTCGCTTTCTCGCTCGGCGGCACGGCGCTGATCTTCGCCGTTATCGGTCTTGCTTTCGGCGTATTCGACATTAGCTTCCTGAAACCGTTCCCGCAGCGGATATTCGGCGCCGTCTCCAACACGACGCTGATCGCCGTCCCGATGTTCATCCTGATGGGCGTCATTCTCGAGAAATCGAAGATCGCCGAAGAGCTTCTTGATGAGATGGCGAAACTTTTCGGATCCTTGCGGGGCGGGCTTGGCATCTCGGTGACGATTGTCGGCGCGCTCCTCGCCGCCTCGACCGGTATTGTCGGCGCGACCGTCGTCACCATGGGACTGCTCAGCCTGCCGACCATGCTGCGCCGGGGGTACGATCCCGCGTTTGCATCCGGTTCGATCGCCGCCGCCGGCACGCTCGGACAGATTATACCGCCTTCCATCGTGCTTATTCTGCTCGGCGACGTCATCTCGAACGCCTACCAGAAGGCTCAGCTTGAACAAGGCGTCTTCGCGCCGGAGACGGTTTCCGTTGGAGACCTGTTCGCCGGCGCGCTGATCCCCGGCCTGATGCTGGTCGGTCTTTATCTTCTCTGGCAGGTTTTCGTCGCCGTCACGCAACCCAAAAAGGCGCCGGCGATCCCGGCGGCGGAGATGGGCTCGCGCGCCGAGGTCTGGAAGGCGGCCATGAAGACCCTGCCGCCGCCGCTCATTCTCATCATCGCCGTCCTCGGCTCGATCCTCGCCGGCGCGGCGACCCCGACAGAAGCGGCCAGCGTCGGCGCTGTCGGGGCGCTTCTGATCGCCGGCTTGCGTCTGGCGCCCAAGGGCTCGATCCTCGCCGGCCGCCCTGCAGTGGTTACGTCGGCGGCGGCGATCATCGGTCTTATCCTGCTGACATCGTTTCTCGACCTGCGGCTTGGGCGCGAAAGCGTCAGCGGCGTTGAAAGCGCAGGCATTGCTCTCGCCTTTTTGCTTTTTGCGCTGACGCCCTGGGGCGTTATCGCCAGCTTCATTCAGCTCCGTAGGGAGAAAACCCTGAGCGCGATCGTCGATCAATCGGCGCGCGTCACAACCATGGTGTTCACCATCCTTATCGGCGCCGCGCTGTTCTCACTGGTGTTCCGCGGTCTCGGCGGCGACGACACAGTGCGCGCCGCACTGGAAGCAACGCCTGGCGGCGTTCTCGGCGCTGTCATCACCGTGATGGCGGTGATGTTCATTCTCGGCTTCTTCCTCGACTTTATCGAGATCACCTTTGTCGTCGTGCCGCTGGTAGGTCCGCCGCTCCTCGCCATGGGGCTCGATCCGGTATGGCTCGGCGTGATGATGGCGATCAACCTGCAGACATCGTTCCTGACGCCGCCATTCGGCTTCGCTCTCTTTTACCTCCGCGGCGTCGCGCCGCCGGAAGTCAAAACCAGCGACATCTATCGCGGCGCAATCCCGTTCATCTTCATCCAGTTACTGGCGCTGGCGATCCTTTCCGTCTTCCCGATGCTCGCAACATGGCTGCCGGGCGTGCTCTATCAGTAGTCCGTTTCATCGTCACCGACATAAACATGCCGCAACCCGGTCGACAGCACCGCCGGGAAAATGCTGGCGTGGGTTTCATCCTCAAAGACCCGGGATTTGACGACGACCTTCCTGCCATACGCATTTTTCAGCGCCGCCTCGAAACGCATCTGATCATCGACCATCAGGTGAACGCCCTGCTGGTTCTCCCATGAGCCGACGCCCATATAGACGCGTTTCGTCTCTTCAAGGGCCGGCAACTTATCCGCGCCGGCCAGCTTGATGACATAATCATCGCCATACCAGTAAGAGCCGCTGACGAGAATGTATCGCGTGAAAATCTCCGGCCGCGTCAGCAACGTGAACGCACCGAACAACCCGCCGAACGAATGACCCACATAGACGCGATCGCCATTTGTCCGGTAGGTCTTGTCGAGATACGGAAAGAGTTCGTCAGCGATAAAATCCCGGAAAGCCGGCCCGCCGCCGGACGCCTTTTGAAACTCGGGTCCGTAGCAGCAGTGTTCAACGAAAACGGGCGTATAATCCCGAGAGCGGTTCACGGCGTAACCGCGCCGGTCGGGATAAACATCCGGATAAGCGATCGCGACGATGATCATATCCGGCGCCTGCCCCCGGTCGGCGAGGTGTTCCACATGATTGACGGCGATTGAAAACGAATAATCCGCATCGAGCAGAACCATCACCGGATAGCCCTCGTCGCTTGTCTCGTAATCCGGCGGCGTGCGGATATAGAGCCGGTAATTAACGCCGTTCGACTGCGCTTTAATGTCCTTCATCGTGGTGAAGGGAATAACGTATGGCTGCGCGCCCTCGCCTTGCGCCGAAGCAGCGCCAAGAGCAGCGAATAAGGTAAAGGCGGCAAGAAGCGTAAGAACTGATTTCATGGGACTCGCGAGAATTGACTTGCGCAGCATTCGTAACTGCTACATTTGTCGCCAGTCAACCTCTACCGCGCCCCGCCTCCAAAATTCACGAGCGCGTCGATCCGTTTCTCAATCGGCGGATGGGTGGCGAACACGCCGGCGAAAGGCTGCGTGTTTTCGATCATCATCTGCTGAATGTCGTTCGGCGCGTCGACAGTTGAACGCCCGGAAATCTTCCTGAGCGCCGAAATCATGGCGTCGGGATTGCGCGTCAGCTCCACGGCTCCTGCGTCAGCTAGGAACTCGCGTTTCCGCGACAGGGAAAAACGGATCACCATCGCCAGAAGATAGGCGATGGCGATCAACGCGACAGCAATCAGGATAAGCGCGCCGCCGCCGCGGCTGTCGCCGTTACGCGACCGCGTATGCCCGCCCATCCTGACGCCGGACCGGAACAGCCCGCGAAATACCATTTCGCCGAAAAACGAAAAGATGCCCACGAAAATGACGGCGATGATCAGCATCCGCACGTCGCGGTTCATGATGTGGGTAAGCTCATGGGCGAGGACGGCTTCCAGTTCGTCCTTGTCGAGCGTTTCAAGAAGCCCGCGCGTCACCGTGACCTTGTAGCTCTTGTCCGAAAGACCGCTGGCGAAGGCGTTCAAGGCCGGAGTCTCGACGATGTTTAGCTTTGGCGTTGTCAGCCCGCGTGAGACGCATAAGTTCTCAAGGAGATTATAAAGCTCCGGCGCTTCCTTGCGGGTCAGTCCGCGAGCGCCGACGGAAGCCTCTATAATATTCTGGTAAAAAGCCCAGGCGATCAGAAACCACACGCCGGCGCCGAGAAATGCAAACGGCCAGAGCCTTTGCATATGGTCAAACGCCAGCGCCAGCCCCTGCCCGACATTATCGATCGGCGCCGTCATCCCCACATAAGCAGCGGACAGCCCATACATCAGAAGGAGCAGCAATACCGGAAACCCCAACATCAGCAGAACGGATTTCAGGTTGTTGTTCCAGATATGCGTTTGAAGGCCGAAGGCGCCCAAGGATCAGACTCCTTCAAACGCGAAGGCGCTTCCCGCTTCCGCATGGAGCGCGGTCGTATCGAATACCGCCAGGTCGAGATCATCCTGCGAAAGGATCATCGAGAGTTCAGTGCAGCCGAGGATCACCCCGTCGCAATCATGGCGGGCGATGACCGCGCGCAAGGTATCGCGGGATTGGTCAAGCACGACGCCGTTCGAGAGTTCTTCAAAGATGATGCGCCCGATTTCCTGTTGGTCATCCGCGCCCGGGACTAGCGCTTCACCGTCATACCGCTCGCCGAGCGCGTCCAGATAATAAACCCCGCTCATGACCGCCGGGGTGCCAAGCAGGAGCGGCCGGCGAGAACCTCTTGCGGCAAGCGCCTTGCTCAGAACATCGACAATATGAACGACCGGCAGGCCGGTCGCCGCTTTGACCGCATCGGCCGCCAGATGCGACGTGTTCGAACAGATCATCAGCGCTTCGGCGCCCGCGGCGGCCAGCGCTTTTCCGGCGCCGACCACTTCCCGCTCATAGCCCGCCCAGTCGGCTTCGTCGTAAACGCGAACCATCACGCCAAAGTCGAGCGCGTAAAGCAGAATGCGCGCCGAATGGGCGCCGCCAAGCCGCTTTCGGGCGTGGTCATTGAGAAGGCGATAGTAAATCGCCGTCGACTGAGGACTGACGCCGCCGATGAGGCCAAGCAATTTCATGAAAGGGCTCCCTCAGGTTTACGCAACATGCCCAATAGCGGCGGCGCCCCAGCCGGCAAGCCGAGCGGCGCGATGGCGCTGAAACCCAGCCGTTCGTAGAGGGCGGTGTTTTTCGGGTTGGAATTTTCAAGATAGGCGGGCGCGCCATCCGCGTCGGCCTTCTTCAGCCCCTCGCGAATGATCCGGCCGCCGAGCCCTTTTCCCTGTCCGGCCTTTCTGACGCCGACGGCGAAAAGATAGTAATGCGGCGCTTGGGGATGCGCTTTTTCCATGACTTCGGCGACGCTTTTTGCTCGCGCGATCACGCCAAAGCCAGCCGCGCGCACCGCCGAAAACGCCAAGCGCAGCTCATTCAGGAATGGCAGTTTCCCTGTCGTTCCAGCCGGCAGCCACAACGTCGCCGCCTGATCGCCGGCCAGGTGACCGAACCCTTGTTTCAGGTAAATCCCGCGCGCCAGTTCGAGGAACGCCGTCCGGTGGGCGCGGTTGCCGCCGAAGGTCCAGTTCATGACCGGATCGTCAGCAAAGGCTTCGGAAAGGATCGACGCCGCATTTCCGGCGTCTTCCTCTCCGGCCTCGCTTATCGGTGCTTCAGCGAACGACGCCCCGTTCATTGCTCCTAGAACTTCACTTCCGGCGCCGCTTCGATCTGCTCGCGGCTGCCTTCGGGCACTTCGAAGAATTCCTTCTGGGTGAAATTGCCGAGCGGCGCGACGAGATTGCCGGGGATCTGCTGGATCGCCGTGTTGTATTCCTGAACCGCATTGTTGAAGAAGCGGCGCGCGGCGGCGATTTTGTTTTCGACGTCGGAAAGCTCGCGCTGTAATTCAAGGAAGTTGGTGTTTGCCTTGAGGTCGGGATAGGCCTCGGCCAACGCAAAAAGCTTTCCGAGCGCCGCCCCCAGAACGCCTTCGGCGGCGCCCTGTTCGGCCGGGCCGTGCGCCGCAACGGCAGCGTTGCGCGCCTTGATAACGTTTTCGAGCGTTTCCTTTTCATGGCTCGCATAGCCCTTCACCGTCTCGACGAGATTGGGCACGAGGTCGTGACGCTGCTTGAGCTGCACATCGACATCAGCAAACGCCTGATTGGTGCGCTGGCTCAGCGCAACGATCCGGTTGTAGATCGTGATGACGAAGAAAACGATCGCAACGATGATGATAAGTACGATCAGTAAGCCGGACATGCCGTCTCCTTTGTGAATGAAGCGCGCCGGTTCGGGACGATACGGGGGATGGCGCCGGATTGAAATCTGGCGCAATCATAAAGCGTTCGTCTGGTCGCGGCAACGCCGCCCCGGCGACTATTGCGCCGTGATGCCGCCGTCGATCTTGAACTCAGCCGCCGTAATATAGCGGGACTCGTCCGAGGCGAGATAAAGGATGCAGTAGCCGACATCCTCAGGCTCGGCGAGCCGCTTCCACGGAATTTGCTGGACGAGACGCTTTTCGCCCTCATCGCCCCCGCCGCCCATGGCGATCAAGGGATCGATGATCGGCGTACGGGTGAAGACCGGATGCACGGAATTGCAGCGGATATCGTAGCCCGATCGCGCGCAATGCAGTGCGATCGATTTTGACATCATCCACACGGCGGCTTTCGCGGCATTGTAGGAAAGCATCATCCCGTCGGCGATCAATCCGGCGACGGAGGAAATGTTGATGATCGAGCCCGGCTGGTTGTCTTTCAGATAAGGCATGGCGAGCTGCGTGCCGATGAAAATCGAATCGACATCGATCTCCTGCGTGCGTCGCCAGTTTTCGTAAGTTTCGGTTTCAATACTGCCAGCAACGCCGATGCCGGCGTTATTGATGAGCGTGTCGATCCCGCCCAGAAATTCCGACGCCGTTCCGAGCGCATGCGCCCAGTCGTCCTTGCTCGTGACATCATGCTTGATGGCGACCGCAGCGCCTTCGAATTCCTCGTTGATCGCGGCGGCGGTCTTTTCAGCACCCTCAAGATTGACATCCGTGAGCGCGACCCGCGCCCCTTCGGCGGCCAGCATGCGCCCGAAACAGGCGCCAAGCCCCTGCGCGCCGCCGGTGATCACGACTTTCTTGTCCTGCACCCGTCCCATGATTTCCTCCTCACGCTTTTCCGCGCGAGCATAGCAATGACAGGCGCATAAACGAACCGCCAGATGCAGCCGGCATGGTCTTCGGGACGCGACCTAACTTTTTACAAGAAGCAGACGCAATCCGAGCGCGCCGAAAACGCCGGCGGCGATCGTGTTTATCCAGCTGCGGAACACCGGCGAGCGCGCGATCCTGTCCCGCGCCCTTCCCGCTGCGAAAGCAACGGCGATCAGGACGGCGACGCCGCCGGCTGTGAAGATTGTTCCAAGAAACAATGTCTGAAGCCAGACAGGCCCGGCGAGCGGGTCGGTAAAGGACGGCAGGAACGCGAGAAAGAACAGGCCGACTTTTGGATTGAAAAGATTGGTGAGCGCACCGGACCGGAAAGCGGCGCTCAGAGTGTCAGCGCCCTTCGCCGCATGCGTTTCATGACGGCGCTTGTAGGTCTCAAGCGCCAGATAGAGGAGATAGAACCCGCCCAGGAGGCGGATGAACATCATGGCGTGTTGCGAGGCGGCGAGCAGCGCAGCAAGGCCCGCCGCGGTCAACACCGCCCAGATGAGCGATCCGGCGCCGACCCCAAGCGCTGCGGCGACGCCGGCGCGCGTCCCCCCTTTTCCGCTGGTCGCCAGCGTGAACGCCATATCGGGGCCCGGCGTGATGTTGAGCAGCAAGGCGCCGGCAAGAAAAAGCAACAATGTGTCGGGCTCAAACATTCGCCGCTCCCCGGTTACGTCAACGCGCTGGCCATCTCTTCCAGCTTAACGCAACTACGCCAGTTGCGCATGGTCCCGCCCGGCATCGCCTTGCCGAGCTTTTCCGCCGCCTTCGACCGGCCGACGCCCTCCGGCGCGTCAAAGTAGACCGCCTTTCCCTTGGCGGCGATCCTTTCGCTCTTCACAAGGGCGCTTTCAACGTCAGCAAGCGCCTTTTTCGTCGCGGCGGTTTTCAGAAAAACGACGAACAGCTTCGATGGATCGCCGCACGACGCGGCGAACGGATTTTTGTTGAGAACAGCGCGATATTCCGGGAGGCCGATCAGAAAGACATCCGGCCTGAACCCGGCTTCCTTTTCGATAGCGGCCCCGAGCTTTTTCTCCAGCGTAGCCGCATTCGCGCTCGCCGCCTGGAACACAGCGTTGCCGCTCTGGATATAAGTGGAGACGGCCTCGCCGCCGGCGCCTTCGATAATCTCCCGCAGCGTCTTCATCGGCAGCTTGTGATGACCGCCGACATTGATCCCGCGCAGCAGGGCGACAAATACGGTCATAGGCGCAAGGTGACTTTCATACGCTTATGACTGAGAATTCATGCGCTCATAAATGCGGCTTAAAAATTCAACCATGGCGGCCGAACCGAGCATGAACAGAGAGTCCAGCACCGAAAAAAGCGAATGAGAAAGCTTGTAGTCCTGCCGTGAAATTCCCTCGGGAATCTCCGACCACGCAATATAATCCTGTATCAGGTCATGGAACGCCACAACAAACCAGATGCAGGCGCCCACGAAAAGGATGCGCGTGACCGGATGAAACCGGAAAATCATCCCTCGTTTTGAATCTGTTTGACCGCCTCTTCCATGCACTCATCCATGTGGCGGCGGATCTGATGGTCCGACTGGTCAACGCCGGCGGCGTCGAAATCGGCGCGGATTTTCCGGAAGACGTCCTCATCGCCGGCTTCTTCAAGATCGGCCTTGATAACCTCGCGGGCGTAGGCGTCGACATCGTCGCCGGTCTTGCCGAGCAGCCCCGCCGCCCACTGGCCGAGCAGTTTGTTGCGGCGGGCTTCCGCCTTGAACCGGAGCGCCGCGTCATGGGCGAACTTTTTCTCGAACTTGTCCTCGCGGTCGTCGAACGTCGTCATTCCTAAACTCTCCAAAACCTTATGAGCCGAAGCAGGCGGTTCAGCCTCTTTATAACCGCTTGAAAGGCTTCGCAACGCGAGGGAGAGCTTATTCGCGCCAAGGGCTTCCCAAGCCCGTCCCGAGGCCTTAAATCCCCCGCTTCTCGATCCGCCCAAGGCATGCTAGCGAAACCGGGCGGCTGCGTTCTCGTGAGTCGCGGCGGACCTCCCGCCCATATTGCTTCAGCGCTTGCGCTTTCGCCTTTAAGGCGTTGAAAGGATTAACGAAATGGCCCGCCGCAAACAGATATACGAAGGCAAGGCGAAAATCCTGTTCGAGGGACCGGAGCCGGGCACGATCATCCAGTATTTCAAGGACGACGCCACCGCATTCAATAATCAGAAGCACGCGGTGCTGGAGGGCAAGGGCGTCCTCAACAACCGGATTTCGGAATTCATCATGATGGGGCTCGAGCGGATCGGCGTGCCGACCCACTTCATCCGCCGCCTCAACATGCGCGAGCAGCTGGTGCGCCATGTGGAAATCGTCCCGCTCGAAGTGGTGGTGCGGAATTTCGCCGCCGGCTCCCTCTCGAAGCGTCTCGGCATCGAGGACGGCGCAGCGCTCCCCCGCTCTGTCATCGAGTTCTACTACAAGGACGACAAGCTCGGCGATCCGCTGGTGTCCGAAGAACACATAACGGCGTTCAACTGGGCGAACCCCCAGGAGATCGACGACATGATGGCGCTGGCGCTCAGGATCAACGATTTCCTGTCGGGCCTCTTCGCAGGCGTCGGCATCAAACTCGTCGACTTCAAGGTCGAGTTCGGCCGGCAATATGAAGGCGACATGATGCGCCTCATCGTCGCCGACGAGATCAGCCCGGATTCATGCCGCCTGTGGGACATGGAAACCGGCGACATCATGGACAAGGACCGCTTCCGCAAGGACCTCGGCAATGTCACCGACGCCTATCGCGAAGTGGCGCGACGTCTCGGCGTGCTACGCGAGAATGAGAATATCGGCGCCGCCGGCCCGGTGCTGGTCAGCGATAACGAGAAGTAACTCTCTCCCGGAGCTATTCCGCGGCTGGCCCAGCCAGTTCCTTCATGATGACCATCCAGTGGTCGAGGCCGTCATAAAACCCGTCGACCGGCATGCGCTCGTTCAACCCATGAGCGTACATGTCGCTTTCCTTGATGAAGGCCGCGGAGATCGCGAGCGTCGGCACGCCGGCCTTGCGGTAATGCATGCCGTCGGTGCCGCCCGATTCCATATAGGAGCCGATCGGCAGGTCCGGATATCGCGCGTGCACGGCCTTTGAGAGCGCGGCGAGTACGTCCGGCCGCAATTCGCTGACCGGGCTGTCTGTCGGGTCGCCAAGCGTTGTGATTTCAAGCGCCTCATTGTCAATGACATCGGCAAGCGTCGCCTTAACGTCATCGACCGATACGCCGGGAAAGATGCGGCAATTGATGGTCGCAGTCGCGCTTTGCGGCAGCGCGTTTTCGGCGTGCCCCGCTTTCAGCATGGTGGCGACGCAGGTGGTGCGGGTCGAGCCGATATAAGAGCCTTCCTCAGCGAGGCGGCGCGCGGCTTTCTTGTTCTTCGGGTTTTCGGAAAATTTCACCATCGCTTCGCCGAGATCGCCGCCGAGAGCCGGCCCGAGGCTCGCGAAAGTCGCCAGCGTGATGTCATTCCACATTACCGGGAACTGGTAGTCCTGAACCGCTTTGAGGGCTGCGGCGAGGTCGTAGATGGCGTTGTCCGCGCGCGGGCGCGAAGAGTGTCCGCCGGGATTATGCGCTGTTACTTCAAAAGTAACGTAGGTTTTTTCCGCCGCCTGGACGCCATAGCCAAGCGCTTCCCCGTTCGGCCCAAGAGAGCCGCCGCCTGCATCGGCGTTGAGCGCGAACTCAGCATCGGTAAGGTCCTTGCGGTCATAGGCGAGCATGCGCGTCGTCAGCATGCCGGTTTCCTCATCGCCGGAGAACGCCAGCACGAGATCGCGGTTCGGCGTGAAGCCTTCCTTCTTCAGACGGATGAATGTCTGGGTGAGATTCATGATCCCGTATTTATTGTCGATCGTTCCGCGCCCGAAGAAATAGCCGTCCTTTTCAGTGAGCTCGAAAGGATCGAGCTCCCAGTCTTCCGGATTGGCGTCAACGACATCCATATGGCCGAGAAACAGGATCGGCTTCTTGCCGCTGGAGCCGTCGCCGCGATAGCGCACGACAAGCCCCGCCGTTTCCTCAACCGGCAGGATGTGAATATCCTCCCCGGAGAAACCGGCGGCCTTGAGTTCGCCGGCGAGGTACTGCGCCATCTTCGGCACCTGTCCGTGCCCCTTTGCGGTGCGCATGGCGATAATCGTGCGATAGATTTCAAGCGCCTTCGCTTCGTCCGCATCAGCGGGCTCGCGGGCGGTTGCGGCGGCGCTCATCAAGGCGGCGGCGGCGACGGCGGACAGCATTTTGCGAATCATCTGGTCTCCCCTCTGTTCGCCGCAACCCTAAAAGGACCGGAACGCAACGGCAATGCCGCCGCGCTGTTGCCTCGCCGCCCGGGGCGGCGTAAGGGATGCCCGAAACTCGCAGCCGGCGGAAATGTCCATGAAAGCCAAGATCATCATTACCCTCAAAAACGGCGTTCTCGACCCGCAAGGCAAAGCCATTGAGGGCGCCCTTAAGGGGCTTGGCTTCGATGGCGTTTCAGACGTGCGCCAGGGCAAGGAAATCGAACTCAAACTCGACGAGACCGACGAGGCCGCCGCCCGCGCCAAAGCTGAAGAGATGTGCAAGAAGCTCCTCGCCAATCCGGTGATGGAGAATTACGCAATTGAAATCATGGCCTAGCCTATGAAACCCGCCGTCATCGTCTTTCCCGCTTCAAATTGCGATCGCGATATCGCCGTCGCCCTAGAAAAGGCGACCGGCAAGGCGCCGGCGATGGTGTGGCACGGCGATGCGAGCCTGCCGGCCGAAACGGATTTCATCGTCCTGCCGGGCGGCTTTTCCTATGGCGATTATCTGCGCTCCGGCGCCATGGCGGCGAAGTCGCCGATCATGCGCGATGTGATCGAGAAGGCGAAGGCGGGAACGCCGGTCATCGGCGTCTGCAACGGGTTTCAGATCCTTTGCGAAACCGGCCTCCTGCCGGGCGCGCTGATGCGCAACGCCGGCCTCAATTTCGTCTGCCGCACGGTCACGCTGGAAGTCGAAAACAGCCAGTCGATGTTCACGAGCGCGTTTGAAAAAGGCCAGTATGTGGACTTTCCCGTCGCCCATCATGACGGCAACTATTTCGCCGATGACGAAACGCTTGACCGTCTTGAAGGCGAAGGCCGCGTGGCGTTCCGCTATGTAGACAATCCCAACGGGTCGGCGCGGGATATTGCGGGCGTGCTCGGCGACGGCGGCAATGTGCTGGGGCTGATGCCTCACCCGGAACGCATGATCTCACCGCTGCTCGGCGGCATAGACGGCGCGGCGTTTTTCAGAGGCGTGGTTGACGCCGCGGCGTGACCTGCACGCCAGCCTTTTTCCCGACCGCCTGATCCCCTATTCTCCCCCGCAATCACGAGGGAGGCTGCGATCATGAAATACTGGATTCTGGCGGGAGCGGGTCTGGCGCTCGCCGCATGCGGGCAAAAAACCGAAGCGCCGGCGGCGGACGCCTCCTATCAGGAAACCCTGATGGCGCAGCTTCTGGACGCCAAGCCGGGGGACGTCATCGAAATCCCTGAAGGGACCTTCGCCTTCGACCGCTCCTTAAGCCTCACCGTCGACGGCGTCACCATACGCGGCAAGGGCATGGATAAGTCGGTCCTCTCCTTCAAAAACCAGGTCGCGGGCGCGGAAGGCCTGATCGTCACGGCTAACGACTTCACCATCGAAGACCTCGCCATCGAAGACCCGAAAGGCGACGCGCTGAAAATTTCCGAAGCGGAAAACATCGTCATCCGCCGGGTGCGCACCGAATGGACCGGCGGCCCGAAGACGTCGAACGGCGCCTACGGCATCTACCCTGTGCAGACGAAGAATGTGCTGATGGAGGAAAACGTCGCCATCGCCGCCGCCGACGCAGGGCTTTATATCGGCCAGTCGCAGAATGTCGTCGTGCGCAACAATCGCGCTGAATACAATGTCGCCGGCATTGAGATCGAGAACACGTTCGACGCCGACGTTTACGGCAATGTCGCGACCAACAACACCGGCGGCATTCTCGTCTTCAACATGCCGAACCTGAAACAGCCCGGCGCGCGCACGCGCGTTTTCGACAATGATGTTGTCGAGAACAACACGAAGAATTTCGGCCATGAGGGAACGCCGGTGGCGACTATTCCGGCAGGCTCCGGCGTCGTCATCAACTCCAACGACTATGTCGAAATTTTCAACAATCGCATTATCGGCAACAAGACCGCCAACGTCATTATCTCCAGCGTCTACTCCTCCGGTATTTCTCAGGAGGGCATGAGCGAAGATTTCGACGCCTATCCGGAAGCGATCTATGTCTACGACAATGAAATGAGCGGCGGCGGCAAAAACCCCGACGGGCTTGAATTACAGGCGCTCAAAATCGCCAAGTTCGGCCCCCTCGGCGCCCTGCCGGATGTGCTGTGGGACGGCTTCGTCGATCCGGCGAAACTTGAGAACGGCGCGCTCCCCGCCGACATGCGCATCTGTATTCAGAACGGCGACGCCGAGGTCATCAATGTCGACGGGCCGAATGAATTCAAGAACCCGCGCGTCGCAACGGCGGATCATGACTGCGCGCTGCCGAAACTGCCGGCTGTCACGCTGACCGGGCCGCTGGCTGAGTAATGCGCGGCTGGGTCGTTATTGCGTTCTTGCTGATCGCCGCCTGCTCCGGCGAACAGACGGCGAAGCCCGCCTATCATGCAACGGACAATCCCGAACGCCTGAGCGAATGGGGCATGTCCGGCGTTTCGGACGGCGCGCTGCGTCTTGCCGAAGGCGTCACCCCTTACGATCTCGCCACGCCGCTTTTTTCCGACTACGCGTTGAAACTGCGGACCGTCTGGATTCCGGAAAGTCAGGCGGCGACCTATGATGAAAGCGAAGCGTTTGATTTCCCTGTCGGCACAGTTTTCACGAAGACATTTTATTACAAACAAGAAGGCGCGGCATGGACCGGCGCAGTCCTGCAAGCCGAAGGGCCTGTCCTGTCCTATAACGCCCTGCCGCTTGAAGGCGTACGGTTGATAGAGACGCGCGTGCTCGTTCATCGCGAAAACGGATGGGCGGCGCTTCCCTATGTCTGGAACGAAGATCAGACCGACGCATATTTGAAACGCACTGGTGACGTCCAGCGGCTGACCCTCGTTCGCACCGACGGCCGCGCCGAAGAATTCGCCTACCTCGTCCCGGACGCAAACCAGTGCGCGGCCTGTCATGCGACGAATGCGACAACGAGAGCGATCAAGCCGATTGGCCCCAAGGCGCGGCATCTCAACAAGCCGTCGACCTTTGTTCATGGCGTCAACCAGCTTGAAGACTGGATGACGGCCGGCCTTCTCACCGGAGACGTTGGCAATGCGGCGGCGGTTCCGCAAAACGCCGTGTGGACGGATGAAACCGCAACAATCGAGCGCCGGGCGCGCGCCTATCTCGACGCAAATTGCGCCCACTGCCACAACCCGAACGGCGCAGCGGACACGTCCGGGCTCAATCTAGAACCGGATGCGCAAGGCCCCGCCATGGGGTTTTGCAAATCGCCGATCGCCGCGGGCGGCGGCTCCGGCGGTCGCCCGTTCGACATTGTTCCCGGCGCGCCGGATCAATCGATCACCGTATTCCGTTTGCAAACAACAGACCCCGGCGCGATGATGCCGGAGCTCGGCCGCGCGGTTTCCCATGAGGAAGGCGTCGCACTGATCGCCGAGTGGATTGCGCAGATGGATGGGAACTGCGGGTAACGCGGGCGATTGACCGAGATTCCATTTTCCGGCGCCGGTCAATCCGCCCTGTTATAATCGAAATCCGTGTACGCAGCAGCATAGGCGAAAGCGTCTTCGAAACCGGCGACGCTCAGCCCGAGGCTTTCATCGGTTTCGCTCAGCACATTCAACTGACACTGTTTCGCAAGGCGCATCGCCGAAATCGCCGCATGGGCCTGCGGTCCGCCGTACGCCTTGCGACGCACGCCGTCGCCCGGCGCGAGCCCGATAATTTTCTGGCCGCCGCAATGAACGACATAGGCGACGCCCGGCTCAATGCGCGAGATCGGCGTGAAGTCGATCACCGCATCCTGACCGGCCGCGCCGGGCGTATCCGGATGACGCCAGAGCTCAATCGACACGCCTTCAAGCGCCCACGCATACTGGCTGTCGGAAAAGAGCTTGCCGCTCGCCGGCTTCAAAGAGCACCAGCGCGTTCCGACGGCGGCGCCGTTGCGCTTTTCAGTACAGGCGACGAGCCAGTCGCCCGCGCGCCCGTATTTGGTGGCGTAGGCGCCGTCCCTTCCAGCCGAGCGCTCGGCGTAGATCGACACTTCTTCGCCATAGCCGCTTGTCGCGCTGAAGAAACCCAACAGGATTACAAAAAAAGTGATGCGCATCGCCGCCTCCGAATCGCTATGTCGGCGGAAATTTATCCTGAGTCGGAATAATGCGAATTTTCGCGGCGAATCAGCTCAAGCGAAGCGCCTTCCGCACCCGTCCCATCGCCATCAACGGGAAGTAGTGGCGGTAAAGATTGTAATTGATCATGAAGGCGCGCGAGAGTTCGGCGCCCTGTTTCAAGCGTTCCTCCAGGAGCGGGTCGCCAAGCTTGATGGTGGCGCCGACGCCGTAACCCGGAAAGCCTGTGCCGGTATATTCGGGCTCTTCCCATGTGCCGTTATTTTGGCGTTCGACCAGAAACGCGACGCCCTTTTCGATCGCATCCCTGTCTTCTGCGCGGTTCGCGGCGATCAGTCCCATAAGCGCCCAGGCGGTTTGCGACGCTGTCGGCGCGCCCTCGCCTTTCGACTTGGCGTCCATATAGGACGCGCAGCTTTCGCCCCAGCCGCCGCCTTCCTGCTGTTTCGACTTCAGCCAGTCGCAGGCGCGGGCGATATAGGGCCGCGACATGTCCTCGCCGATCGCTTCAAGCGCCGGCAGAACGGCGCCGGTTCCGTAAATATAGTTGACGCCCCAGCGGCCGAACCATGAACCGTCCGCCTCCTGTTCGGCTTTGAGATAGTCAATCGCATGTTTGACATTCGGATGATCCATGCGGAAGCCGAGCTTTCCGAACGCTTCGACGATATGCGCCGTCACATCGACGGAAGGGGGGTCGAGCGCCTCGCCGAAATCGCAGAAGGGAATACGCGTCAGGTACTTCTTGTCATTGTCCTTGTCGAAAGCGCCCCAGCCGCCATTCTTGCACTGCATGGCGAAGAGCCAGTTGACACCCTTCTCAATCGCTTTTTCGATTCCCTTCGCTTTCCATTTCGGATCGTTGCGGAACTGCGAAAGAACGATCAGCGCCACCGCCGTGTCGTCCGTATCGGGATAAAAGTAGTTCTTGTATTCGAACGCCCAGCCCCCCGGCTCGACATGGGGTACCTTCACTTGCCAATCGCCGGGCCGCAATACTTGCTGATCGAGCACCCAGTTGAGCGCTTTTTCAACCACCACGGCCTGCCGTTTGTTGAGCGCGCAATCGTCGAAAGCAAGCAGCGTCAGCACCGTATCCCAGACCGGCGAGGTCGAGGCCTGAATCCAGGTCGCCTCACCGACATCGACGCGCCAGCGCGGGTCGTCAAGCGCGCCAAGCCCCGCCGCCAGCACCGGATGATCGGTTGCATAACCTTCATTGTAGAGGGCCATCAGCGAATAAATCCACGGCGGCTGAATGCCGCCCCAGACGCCGTCCGCGTCCTGATGCTCGATGATCCACTCAAGTGCGCGTTTGACGGCGCCTTTGCGCAAAGGCGCGATGCCCGCCGACTGACCGATATGCAGCGCGCGATCGATCCCCAGAAACAGGCTGTCGATGATGTCGGCGCCGGGTTTTTCCGGATAGGCATAATCGAAGTTCGTTCTGCCCTCGGGGAACAGTTCGTCAAGCCGCTGCTCCGGCGGCAGCTTGCGCGCAGGACGCCGCGCGGAAAGCACGGCGATCGGCATCAGCGTCGCGCGCGCCCACTGCGCGAAATTGTAAATCGAAAACGGAAACCAGTTCGGAAAGTAAATGACTTCCGGCGGCAGGTTCGGCGTCCTCGTCCATGGGTACTCACCGATCAGCGCCAGCCAGTAACGCGTGAAGACGCGGATATTTTTAAGCCCGCCCTTTGACATGATCCACTGATGGGCTTTCTTCATCGCCAGATCGTCTTTGGAAACGCCGCAGGAGCGCAAGGCTGCATAGGCCTCGACCGTAGTGTTGATGTCGCCAGCCGGCGCGCCGTAATAGATCCGCCAGGAACCGTCCTCGCTTTGCGATTGCTTCAGGCTTTCCGCGAGACGCGGCCGCAGATGATGGTCCTCAAGCCCCATGAACCACAGGGCGAGAATCCACTGCGCTTCCATGCAGGAATTCGATTCAAGCCGCCCGACCCAGTATCCTTCGGGCTTTTGACGGGCGGCGAGCCAGTCCGCCGCCGCTTCGATGGACGCCGTCAACTGCGGGCCGAAATTCGACCGCGCTCCGCTCGTACTGCTTTCTTCGTCAAACACCGCCGTCAAATCCCAACTCCGGCCCATCCTGAACGCCACGTCTTAGCGCGCCAGGATAGCAGGGGCTAGACCTTGACCAATCGCTGAAGACCCATGCCCGCCAGCATCGCCGCCAAAAACGCAAAAGGCGCGAGACCGCCGATCGTAACGATTGTCAGTCCCGGCCCCGGGCAAAGTCCCGCCATGCCCCAGCCGACGCCGAAAAGCGCCGCTCCTGTCAGAAGCGGGCGGTCGATCACGGTTTTGACCGGCAGTTGAAACGCCGCTTCAAACGCCGGCTTCCGCCGCGCCAGCACGATACGGTAGCCGATGAGCGTCGTCGCGAGCGCCGACATCATGACAACGATAAGCGACGGGTCCCAGTTCCCTGCAATATCGAGGAAACCGAGAATTTTTTGCGGATTGGACATCTGCGAGATGACGAGCCCGAGACCGAAAAGAAGGCCGACGAGGAAGGAGGAAAGCAGTCGCATATTAAAACCCAAGGATACGATGAAGGATGAACACGGTGGCGAGCGCCGTCGCCATGAACGTGCCGGTCGCCGCGATAGAACGCTTCGACAATCGCGCCATGCCGCAGACGCCGTGGCCGGATGTACAGCCGCCGCCGAGCCGCGCGCCGAAACCGACGAGCAGCCCGCCCAGCGCTGTCAGCCATATGGGATGCGTAAATGTGACAGCGGGCTTTTCCGAAATCGCAAGCCACGCAACAAGCGGCGAGAGGATAAGGCCGGCGACAAACGCCGCGCGCCAGGCCCAGTCGCCTTTCACCGGCGTTAAAGCCCCGGCGACGATGCCGCTGATGCCGGCGATGCGGCCGTTGAGGGCCATAAAAAGAACCGCGGAAAGGCCGATGAGAAACCCGCCAAGGGCGGCTGACAGGGGCGTAAAACTATCCATAAAGCGCTTTTCCTCCGATGGCGCGATGTCGCATCTCTTGAAACTTAATATATATCATATATGTTAACTTACAAGTGTTAGCCGAGCCAGAACGGATCAGATGACAAAGCCCGTCGATATCAAGGATCTGCAGTCCCGCGCCCACGAGGTTTCGGGACTGCTGAAAACCCTTTCCCACCCCAACAGGCTGCTGATCGCCTGTTGTCTGACGGAAAGGGAAAAATCAGTCGGAGAAATCGAAAAAGACACCGACATCGCCCAGCCCCATGTCTCGCGGGAACTGGCGCGACTGCGCGAAGCGGGGCTTGTTTCCGCGCGCAGAGAGTCCAAAAACGTCTTTTACAAGATCGCCGACCAGAGGCTCGCCTATCTGATAGACGCCCTCTGCCGCGCTTTTGGCGGCGAAGGCGAAGTTTCGACGCGTACAAAACGCAAACGCATCAAAGGAGGGAGAAAATGAAACCTGAAGTGAAAACGTTTTTCGACGAAGCGACCTTCACCTTCAGTCATGTGGCTTACGACCCGTCGACAAGGAAAGCGGCGATCATCGATTCAGTACTGAACTATGACGCCGCTTCGGGGCGCGCGACCACGCAATCAGCCGATGAGATCATCGCATTCGTCCGTGATAACGGCCTTGAGGTCGACTGGATTCTCGAAACCCATGTTCACGCCGACCACCTCTCCGCCGCTCCCTACCTGAAGCAAAAGCTCGGCGGCAAAACCGCCATTGGCAGCGGCGTGCCCACCGTGCAGGAAACATTCGGCAAGGTGTTCAATACCGAACCAGCGTTTAAGCGGGACGGCAGCCAGTTCGACGTGCTCTTCGAAGACGGCGCCAAGTTCAAGGTCGGCGAGATCGACGCCTTCGTCATGCACACGCCCGGTCATACGCCAGCCTGCACGACCATCGTTATCGGCGATGCGGGTTTCGTCGGCGACACGCTTTTCATGCCCGACTACGGCACGGCGCGGTGCGACTTTCCCGGCGGCGACGCGCGAACGCTCTATCGCTCGATCCAGAAGATTTTCGCCCTGCCAGAAGAAACGCGGCTTTTCATGTGCCACGACTATAAAACGGCGGACCGCGACCACTACGCCTGGGAAACCACTGTCGGCGAGGAAAAGGCGAAGAACATTCATGTCGGCGGCGGCAAAACCGAGGACGCGTTTGTCGAAATGCGGGAGGCTCGTGACGCGACCCTCGCCATGCCGAAGCTGATCCTGCCATCGGTGCAAGTGAATATGCGCGCCGGCGAAATGCCGCCCGCCGAGAACAACGGCGTCAGCTATCTGAAAATGCCGATCAACCAGTTCTGATCCGGTCTTGAAAAAATATTTTCCCATCCTGCGCTGGGCGCCGTCTTACGGCGCCGGCGCTTTTGGCGATGACATGCTCGCCGCGTCAATCGTGACGATCATGTTGATCCCGCAATCGCTCGCCTATGCGCTGATCGCCGGACTGCCGCCGGAAGCCGGCCTTTACGCATCCATCCTGCCGCTTGTCGCCTACGCCATTTTCGGCACGAGCAGCACCCTCGCCGTTGGTCCGGTCGCAGTCGTCTCGCTGATGACTGCGGCGGCGATCGGC
The DNA here is from genome assembly GCA_913055785.1 of uncultured Parvularculaceae bacterium. Lineage (GTDB taxonomy): Bacteria > Pseudomonadota > Alphaproteobacteria > Caulobacterales > Parvularculaceae > Hyphococcus. The sequence continues at coordinate 176,005 of CAJXLJ010000002.1, forward strand.
CGGATGATGGAAACAGGAAGCGCCGACTACGCCGCCGCCGCCATGGCTCTCGCTTTATTGACGGGGCTTATGCTCCTCGCCCTTGGCGCCCTGCGGCTGGGCTTTCTGGCGAATTTCCTGAGCCACCCGATCATTGCAGGCTTTATTACCGCGTCCGGCGTTCTTATCGCGGCAAGCCAGCTCAAACATATTTTCGGGATCAGCGGCGGCGGCGATAATGTTTTCGAGATCCTCGAAAGCCTCATCGTCCATATCGGCGATCTCAACTGGGCGACCGTCGCCGTCGGCGCCTTATCGATCGTTTTTCTTTTCTGGAGCAGGAACCATCTGGCGACTGCGCTCCGCGCCATCGGACTTGATGACAAACTCGCCGCTTCGGCCGCAAAGGCGGGGCCGTTGCTGGCTGTCACCGGCACGACCGCGGCGGCGTATTTTCTCGGCCTCGATGCAAAGGGCGTCGCCATTGTCGGCGACGTGCCGCGCGGCTTGCCGGACCTGTCGCCGCCGGCTTTTGACGCAGATCTCTGGCGCGAACTGGCGGGGCCCGCCTTCCTCATCGCCATTATCGGCTATGTGGAATCGATTTCCGTCGCGCAGACCCTTGCCGCCAAACGGCGGGAGCGGATCGATCTTGATCAGGAAATGATCGGCCTTGGCGCCGCGAACATCGCCTCGGGCGTTTCCGGCGGGTTTCCCGTTACCGGCGGGTTCGCACGCAGCGTCGTCAATTTCGACGCCGGCGCCAGAACGCCCGCCGCGGGCGCCTTTTCCGCCGTCGGCATCGCACTGGCCGCCATGTTTTTAACGCCGCTTCTTTATTATCTTCCGAAAGCGACGCTCGCCGCGACGATCATCGTCGCCGTTCTGTCGCTCGTGAATGTCGGCGTTATCAAGCGTACATGGACTTATTCGAAAAGCGATTTCGCAGCGATGATGATCACCATCGCCGGGGTATTCGCCTTCGGCGTCGAGGTCGGCGTTGTCGCCGGAATCATTCTATCAATTCTTCTGTTGCTCTATCGCGCATCGAAACCGCACTACGCGATTGTCGGTCAGGTGCCGGGCACGGAGCATTTCCGGAATGTTGCGCGCCATAATGTCATCACCAGTCCTGCGATCGCCGCGATCCGCATCGACGGCAATCTCTTCTTCGCCAACGCCCGCTTTCTCGAAGATCACGTCATGGCGCTCGCCGCCGACCAGCCGAAACTCAAACACATCGTGTTGATGTGTTCGGCGATCAACGAGATCGATGGAAGCGCCCTTGAAAGCCTCGAAGCAATCAACGAACGCCTGAGCCATGCGGGACTTTCCTTTCATCTGTCGGAGGTCAAAGGGCCGGTGATGGACAGGCTCAAACGCACGCACTTTCTTGAGACGCTCAACGGCCGGGTTTTCTTGAGCCAGTTCGAGGCGATGCACGCCCTTGACCCGGAAATCTTCAAGGTCCCGAATGGCGCGGGATAGCCTCGGGACGCGCATACCAGTATGAAAGCGTCATGAGTTCTGACAATTTCTACGCCCTCCTGAAAAGCCGCTTTCAAGGGGCTGAAGCAAGGCCTTTTCTGACGCTTCCTGACGGCCGCGCCGTTTCTTATGGGGAAGCTGACGCGCTTTCCGCGCGCATGGCCGGGGCGCTCCTCGCCGCCGGCGCCAGGCCCGGAGACCGGCTTCTGGCGCAAGTCGAAAAATCTCCGGAAAATGTCGCGCTTTATCTCGGCGCTATGCGCGCAGGGCTGGTCTACATTCCGCTCAACACCGCCTACACGACTGATGAAGTCAGCTACTTTCTGAATGACGCCAAAGCCTCCCTCCTCATCTGCGATCCGACAAAGGAAGAGAGGCTGGCGCCGCTCGCGAAAACCGCCGGCGCCGGCTCAACGCTGACGCTCGGCGCTGACGGCTGCGGAACGCTCGCACAGGCCGCAAAGTCGGCGCCGCCGTTCGAAAACATTCAAACGCGCCACGCCGACGATCTTGCATCGATCCTTTACACTTCCGGCACGACCGGCCTTTCGAAGGGCGCGATGCTGACCCATGAAAATCTCCGTTCGAACGCGCTAGCCCTGAATGAGCTTTGGAGGTTCACATCTGAAGACGTGCTTCTGCACGCGCTGCCGGTCTTTCACATTCACGGCCTCTTCGTCGCCCTCCACACGGCGATGCTGTCGGCTTGTGAAATCCTGTTCCTGCCGAAATTCGACATCGCGAAAATCCGAACATCCCTGCCGCGCGCCAGCGTGATGATGGGCGTGCCGACCTTTTACACCCGGCTTCTCGCCGAACCGGATTTTGATCGCGGCGCGGCGGCCCATATGCGCCTCTTTATCTCCGGCTCCGCGCCGCTCACAAGCGAAACCTTCAACGCCTTCGAAGAACGCACCGGCTGCAAAATCCTCGAGCGTTACGGCATGTCGGAAGCCGGCATGATCGCCTCGAACCCGCTCGAAGGCGAGCGCATCGCCGGCACGGTCGGCTATCCGCTGCCCGGCGTGTCGGTGCGGATTACCGGCGAAGACGGCGCGCTCCTCCCCGCCGATACGCCGGGAAATGTAGAGGTCAAAGGGCCCAATATTTTCAAGGGCTACTGGATGAAGCCTCAGAAGACGAAAGAGGACTTCCGCGAGGGCGGCTGGTTCGTCACCGGCGATATCGGCGCGCTTAGCGCAGACGGCAGGTTAACCCTCATGGGGCGCTCGAAGGACCTCATCATCGCCGGCGGCTTCAACATCTATCCGAAAGAGATCGAGCAGGTTCTCGACGCCATTCCCGGCGTCGCCGAGAGCGCCGTCATCGGCGTTCCGCATCCCGATATGGGCGAAGGCGTCGCCGCCGTACTGGTGGCGGAAAGCGCCCCCCTTGACGCGTCTGTTCTCCAGGATGCGCTTTCCACGCTCGCCAGGTTCAAACGCCCGAGAAAGTTTTTCTGGGTTGAAGCCCTTCCCCGCAACGCCATGGGTAAGGTGCAGAAGCAAGTCCTGCGACAAGATTATGCGCAAGTTTTTATTACAAAGTAAAATATCGCAGCCTAGGCCGCAAACTTCATCACCCACCAGAACCAATAATACAATACGTATAAAGTTAACGCGTAGAGACACATCAACAGCATGAATTGTACGAATGCCATGGGTCCGGTCTTCGGTTTAGGCATGAACGGCACCGCCGACATGAATGCGACGGGTAGCCAGATCCAGTTTTTCTTGCCTGCAAGTGAAGAATCTTTAAGAGGCTGAACCTTCTCCAGCAATTCCTGCGCTTCACGCACCTGCTCTGAAGGCGCCATTAGACGATACCCGCCAAGCGCTACGCGAAGCCAAGGCGCCGTAGCAAGGTGGTGTTCGTTCTGGAGAATGGCATCGACGCCATATGATTGAAGATAGCCTCTCGCACAGTAAGCCTCTTCGGGATCGAAAAATGCGGCTATCTCAACAAGATTCCCCATTCATATAATATAGTAATCAGAACACCGGTTTTCTATCCCCGGTGCAGCAGCATCACTTCCTCGCCGTGATAGATCGCACGATAGGATTCCTTAAAACCGCACTTTTCTGCGACCCGGATCGAGCCTTTATGGCCGGGATCGATGACGCAGGACATACGCCCGCCGTTGAAGGCTTCATCGCCCCACGCCACCGCCGCTTTCGCTGCTTCCGTCGCGTAGCCCTTGCCGTGAGCCGACGCGATGAACGCCCAGCCGATCTCCGGGTCGCGCGCCATGGGCGGCTCCATCTCGCGCCGGAAATCCCCAAACCCGACCTCGCCGACCGCGTTCCCGCTCTCTTTCTCCTCGACGATCCAGTAGCCGAAGCCAAGCGCCGGCCAGTGTCCCATCATCCGCAGGAACTTCGTCCAGCTGTCTTCTTCAGACTTGGGCTTGCCGCCGATGAATTTCGTGACGATCGGGTCCGACCACATGTCACGGATCAACGGCCAGTCATCGAGCGTGCGCCCGCGCAGACGCAAACGTTCTGTTTCAACTATGGGCGTTTTAAAATTCATATTCACTCGTATGCGCTTATTGAGCTGCGGCGTACATCACGATGCAGAATAACAACTTCGTCGCCATGATAAAGCGCACGGCGCGTCTCCTCAAAACCACACTTCGTCGCCACACGCAACGACGGTGAATTCTCAACGCCGATCATACAGGACAAACGAATCTGTCCAAAATTTTCATCCGCCCAGTTCAGCGCCGCGCGTGCAGCTTCGGTTGCATAACCTTGGCCATGAGCTGATCCGGCAAACGCCCAGCCGATTTCCGGTTCGCCGACAAGAGAAGGGTGCAGGTCTCTTTTGTACTCGCCGAAGCCTGCCTCACCAAGGAAACATCCGCTGGCCTTGTCTTCCACAACCCAATAACCAAAACCCAGCAAGCGCCAATGCCCGATCTTTCGAAGAAACTTCGTCCAAATTGTTTCTTCGGTTTGCGGCTCGCCGCTTACATATCGCGCCACTTGTGGGCTACGCCACATCGCTAGAATGTCCGGAAAATCCTCAAGGCGCTGGCGACGAAGGCGCAAGCGCACCGTTTCAACCACTGGCGCTGAAAACGGCGGTTTGCTCATTCTGCCTCATTTCTCTTTCTTGTCTGCGATATAGTCATCGATCTGCACCCGGAGCATATCGATCGGCAATCCTCCATTGACAAGAATTGCGTCATGAAATTCCCGAATATCAAAGTCATCGCCAAGCTCCCGCTCAGCTTTGGCTCGCAGTTCCCAAATCGATAACTCGCCCATCTTGTAAGCGAGCGCCTGGGCCGGCCAGGCGATATAACGGTCGACTTCAGTCTGGACGTTATGCAGCGATAACGCTGTGTTAGAGGCGAGATAGTCAATCGCCTGTTGACGCGTCCAGCCTTTCAAGTGAATGCCGGTATCGATCACCAGCCGGCAGGCGCGCCACATCTCCCAGGTGAGGCGCCCGAAATGATCGTACGGGGTTTGATAAACACCCATCTCGACGCCGAGCTTTTCGGAATAGAGCCCCCAGCCCTCGCCGAACGCATGCGGATAAAACGTCGTTCTGAATTCCGGCAAGCCTTCAATCTCCAGCGCCAGCGCGCTTTGCAGATGGTGCCCCGGAACACCCTCATGCAACGCCATGGCGGCGAGCTGATAGAGCGGGCGAATTTCATGGTGATAGGTGTTCACCCAGAACTGCCCGCCGATATCAGCGTCAAGCGAAGCGCCGACATAGCGCGCATTGGTGTAATTCGGCGCGATCTCCGCCGGCACCGGCTCCACCGAATAGGGCTGGCGCGGCAACTTGCCGAAATATTTCGGCAAACGGCCGTCAATATCCTTGGCGATCCATGCGGCGCGGTCGAGCAGCTCTTGTGGAGAGTCCGCATAGAACTGCCTGTCCGTGCGCAGGAATTCGAGAAACGCGGCGAAATCGCCCTTAAACCCGGTTTCCTTGATGACGGCGCTCATCTCCTTGCGAATCCGCGCCACTTCCTTAAGGCCGGTCTCGTGAATGGCTTCCGGGTCCGCATCATCAAGCGTCGTGAAATAACGCGTCGCCGCCGCGTAATAATCCGCGCCTCCCGGAACAGCGGAAATCCCCAAAGTCTCGCGCGCGCCCGGTACATATTCGTCTTTCATAAAGGCGAGGAGCCGCTCGAAAGCCGGGATCACTTCCTCTTCCAGCGTTTTCTTTCCTTCCTTGCGCAGCGCTTTCTGGCGGCCTCCGGAAATCGTCTTCGGCATCTCCTTGAACGGCGCGTAATAAGCGTGTGCTTCGGCAGTATCGGCCACCTGCGCTTCGAAGGACGGCATGATGTTAGAGAGGATTTCTTTCGGCTGCGTGTACCCGTCAGCGAGACCTCGCCGCATATTGGCGATCTGCTGGTCGACATAGGCCGGAAACGCGTGAAGACGTTTCAGATAGTCTTCGTAGTCCTTTTCCTTGCGGAACGGCGTTGAACTCACCGTATAGCCGAAATTGGTGTGGAAGCCCGTGTCGGCGAGAAACGGGATGCGCCATCTGTCATAGGCGCCGAGCGCCACGTCATGCTTCAGGATGAAGCGGAGAAGATCGGCGTTTGTCCTGTCCTCATCGCTCAGCCCTTCGCGGTCGATGGCGTCCAGCCGTTCGAGAAAGGCCGCCGCCTCATCCCGCCGCCGCGCATAATCTTCAGGCGCAACACCCGGCATCCGGTCGTTATACTCGAACATCCCGGCCCCGGTCGCCGAGAACGGATGCTCCTCCATCTCGTTCGCCCAGTATTCGTCGATCAACGCCTCGAGATCGCCGTCGGGGCCGGCGTAGGCTGCTGTCGAGAAAAGCGCGGCGATCACGGTCAATAAGATGCGCATAGCCATATCCCTTGATGAGCGCGCCAAGCCTTCCCCCGCGCGCGGTGATTAATCAGCCTTGTCAATAGCATGATGCGAAAGCGCCGCAAAACCGCGCGCCGCCTGTTCCCCATCGCGTTGATGTGAGAGAATGTGCGTTGTCCGCCGGGCGGCGCCGCGCCTAACGTGCCGCCGGACAGCAAACGGGAGCGCATTCATGATCCGCCGCAATCTCATCGCCGCTTTCGCCGCCCTTCTGGCGTTCAGCGGGCTCTCTACCGCCCTGGCGAAAGATCCAGTCTATACGCCGCGCTTTTCCAATCTCGCGGTCAGCGGTTATGACGCCGTTGCGTATTTCGCCGAAGGCGGACCGGTCAAGGGGTCAAAGAATTTCGAAACCGACTATATGGGCGCCCGGTGGCGATTTTCGTCGCAGGAAAACCTCGACGCGTTCAAGGCGAACCCCGAAGCTTACGCGCCGCAATATGGCGGCTATTGCGCCTGGGCGGTGAGTCAGGGCTACACGGCGAGCGGCGACCCGGAAAACTGGACGATTTACGAGGGCAAGCTCTATCTCAACTACAACGACAAGATTCAGGCGCGCTGGGAAAAAGACATTCCGGGATTCGTCGCCCTCGCTGATCAAAACTGGCCGGGCGTGATTGACTAGACGAGATGCTCCTTCCTACGAAAACACAAAATCGTCTTCATGGAGGTCGGCGACGACGACGTTGAGGAGGAGAATGGAATCCCCGCCGCCGAAGTCAATCGTCGTGTGGGTTCCATTGTCACTCGCCGCCGCCAGAACTTCAGCGAAAGTGTCAAAAGCAGCGCCAAAACCGATCAGCTCGATTTGATCCAGCGATGAGAAACTACCAGCGACGAAATCATCATACGTATCGTTGCCGTGCCCTTGCCGAAACTCGAATGTGTCGTCGCCGCCGCCGCCGGAAACAAGGTCGTCGCCAAACCGCCCGTTCAGCGTATCGGCGCCCGCATCGCCCTTCAGACGATCCTCACCGCCCCCGCCGGTAAGCGAGTCGTTCCCGTCATTACCAACAAGCGTATCATTATTGCCGCCGCCAAATAAGCGGTCATCGCCTTCGAAGCCGCGCAGGATGTCGTTGCCGCCGGAACCATTCAACAGGTCTCTGCCGAACCCGCCGCGCACATCATCATCGCCGGCCCCGCCAAGCAGCGTGTCATGGCTGCCGAAACCAAACAATAAATCCGCGCCAGCCCCGCCAAGAAGGGAATCGCGCCCAGCATTGCCTTCGATCGTATCGGCGCCGCCGCCGCCGCTCATTGTGTCGTCGCCAAAATACCCGACCAGAAGATCGTCATCTGCGGAGCCATTGACAACACTGTCGCCAAGAAAACTTGTAATGGGTCCCGTGGCGTTCAGAAAATTCGGCGCGCCCATCTTATAGTTTGCGACTTCAATCGGATTTTCGCGTCCATCCCAGAAAGACGCAAACATTTCGCCGGCCTCCTGCCATGCGAACAGGATACGCCCATCCGCCGCAACACCGACATCGCTGTCCGAAGCGGCGCCTTCCGCAACATCGAACACCGAACCGTCAGCCGTCCCATCAGCCAAGAATTTCTGAGCGCGAAGGCCAAAACTTTCATCGTCCCAGAAAACAACGAACCCGCCGTCAGGCAGCGCTTGAACATCAGGTTCATTTTCGCTGTTATCCGTGCCCGTGATTGTGATGGTCATGGGCGTCACAAGGTCGCCTGCAGCGTCGTAAATTCGACCAAAAATATCGCCATTATTTGAATTGGTCTGGTTCCAGACCACGACGAAATTGCCGTTCGCCAGCCCGCTCACGCGCGGCGCCGCGTTGATGCCAAGAGCGAAGTTCTGTATGGAGCGAACGATGGTTCCATCGGGCTGGAAGATGTGAATATCGATGCCCGGCGTGGCGCCGTCGAACTCGCGGTTGGTCCCGACATAGTTGCCGTTCGCCAGGATCGCAACATCGCCGATATCATCGATGTCGGAGCTGTTTTGAGCGGCGCTGAATTCGGTGCTTTGAGTAAACGTGGTGCCAGCCATGTTGGTGAATTCGACGTGAACTGCGTTTACATTGGTATCGCCGCCCGCCAGATCGGTGAATGTGACCACAAAGCTGTTGTCGGTAAAATTAAGCGCGATCTGCGGGTTCGAAATGTCGTCAGCGGCGATGTTCTCATCGGCGACCACGCCCGAGCTCACCGGAGTCCCGTCCGCGTCATAACGCTCCCAGACTATAGTGGTGTGGTTCGGGGTGGAAATGTCTTCATCCACATAAGCCATGATGAAGCCGCCGTCATTAGTGGCGGCGATATCGAAGTCGCCTTCATTATCGACGGCGCGAACGGCGTTGATCTGGAATGAGTCACGCACGACATTGCCTTCGGCGTCAAAGATCTTGCCGACCACATCGCTTCCGTTGCTGGCTCCAACGCCTACGCTAAGCTCATCCCACGCAACCAGAATATTGCCGTTGGAAAGACCGATAATCTGCGGCTGGTTCTGGGTGCCGGTTTCTGCTGTTCCGGTATTGGCCTGAAATTCGCTTAGCCATTCTATGGGCGTTGGCATACCATCTCTCCCTTGTGCGTAGACGCGAAGCGCGTATTCAATCAAAAGGTCTCACATCGAATTCAGAAACCTTTGGGCCAAAATTAGAGGCGAAAATAAGCCGTAAACAAACGCGTTTACACCGTATAGCGACATATTATATCATGCCTCGCAGATATTACCTATATCCATATCTGCCGATATGGCGAATTCCCATAAAAACGACCATTGACGCACAAGGCGGAGACAACGCTAGCTGAAGATAAAATCGTCTTCATGAAGGTCTGCGACGACGACGTTGAGGAGAAGGATCGAATCCCCGCCGCCGAA
>CAJXLJ010000003.1 GCA_913055785.1 uncultured Parvularculaceae bacterium
AATTTCGAGGGCGGCTGTTACGCCAAGATGATCCGCCTGTCGGAAACGGCGGAGCCGGAAATTTATGCGACCACGAAACGGTTCGGCACCGTGCTTGAAAATGTCGTCATGGACCCTGAAACGCGCGTGCTTGATCTCGATGACGCAAGCCTTGCGGAGAATTCCCGTGGCGCCTATCCGATCCACTACATTCCGAACGCCAGTCTCGAAGGGCGCAGCGGGCATCCGAAAAACATCATCATGCTGACCTGCGATGCGTTCGGCGTAATGCCGCCGATCGCGAAACTGACCCCGGCGCAGGCGATGTATATGTTCCTGTCGGGCTACACGGCGAAAGTCGCCGGTACCGAAAAAGGTCTCGGCAATGAGCCGCAGGCGACCTTCTCAACCTGTTTCGGCGCGCCCTTCATGCCGCGCCATCCGTCTGTTTACGGAAAGCTGCTCGGCGAACTGATCGACCGTCACGGCGTCAATTGCTGGCTGGTCAACACGGGATGGACCGGCGGACCGTTCGGCGTCGGTTCGCGTATGCCGATCAAGGAAACGCGCGCGTTGCTTGGCGCAGCGCTTGACGGGTCGCTCGCCGCCGCGCCGATGACGAAAGATCCGATCTTCGGCTTCGACGTGCCGGCTGAGGTTCCGGGCGTCGATGCGAGCATTCTGATCCCGCGCAACACATGGGGCGATCAGGCGGCCTATGATGCGCAGGCGCAAAAGCTCGCCGGTATGTTCGTCGAAAATTTCCGCGTTTATGAGTCTTACGTTGATGCGGCGGTTAAGGCCGCGGCGCCGGCGATTTAGGGCCAGTCGCTGACCGGCGGGAGTTTCTGTAAAACGCCTTCCTCCTTTACGAGGGCTTCAAGTTCGTCGAGCTCCGCGGGCAGAAAGTCGGTGAAGTTCTCAACGCCGTCCTCGGTGACGACCACCGTATCCTCGTACCGCATATAGAGTTTTTCTTCATTCACCCAGATAGACGGGTCGATGGAAATAACGAAACCGGGCTGTAACACTTCATCCTGGTAGCGTCCGGGGTCGTGCACCGCCATGCCGACCATGTGCGAAAAGGCGCTGCCGCCGGTTTCAACCATCTTGCGGGCGGCTTTTTCGTAGCGCTTCTTCGAAAACTTGTGATCGCGGAAATAGTCTTCCATCGCGAGGGCGGCTTCCCGCCTGATCTGCTCGGGCGTGACGCTCGGACGGATGCGCGCAAGAATTTCATTTCGCCATGCGAGAACGACGCTCAGAATTTCGCGCTGCACCGGATCGTATGTCCCGCTCACAGGCCAAACGCGCCCAATGTCGCTGACATAGTAGCGATAGTCCGGCGCGTAATCCATGAGCACGACATCGCCGTCCCGCATCTGGCGGTCGTTACGGAAATAATGCCCGTTCCAGATATTATCCCAGCCGCTCGCGGTGATCGCCCGATACGCGTCGAGTTGGGCGCCGTTGATAATGAACATATAGCGCATCACGCCGTCGAGCTGATATTCGTATACGCCGTCTTCGGTCGAGCGGATCGCTTCCATCATGCCGAGCCCGGCGAGCTGTGAGGCGCGCCGGATGAGGGCGATCTCCCGCTCGCTCTTGACCATCCGCATACGGTCCAGAATGGGCGACAGATCCTGAATATCGATCAGCGGCCGGTTGTAACGCTTTGGCGTGCGCATCATCAAAAGGCTGATCAGGCGCTTTTCCCGCGACAGCCTGCCGTCCCAGTAATCATTGGCGATCGCTTCATCGGCGTTCTGCAACTCGTCGCGGCTTTGGGCGTAGCCCTCAGCGGGGCGGAAGGGCGTGAACAGGGCGGGCTTTGTATCGCCGAGGGCGGCGGCGAGCCATTCATCTGTCATCTCGGTCGTCGCGCGCGCATGGTCGACGCCAATGCGGGTTTTCGCAAAGTCGCCGGTCGCCGCCGACAGGACGACGCCTTCGGAGCGTTCGAGCCTTTCGTTTCGCGGGGGCAGGAACAGCGTAACCTCACGCGTCCGGCCGTCGAGCCATAGATAGGAATGCGGCGTTTCAACGCCGGTGAGATAATAAAAATTATTCGTCTGACGCGGGTATTCGTAGCCTCGTGGCGCCGGGCCGCCCTGCACCAGCGCGACGGCGTTGTCGCCGATGGCGTCGAAAAGCTTCTCCCATCGCGCCTGGAATTCTTCTGGCGGAAAATCGCTTTGGTAATGCTGCGCTTTCGCCGGAGAAAACCAAAACGCAATCAGAAAACATGCGGCGATCGTTCGAACAAGCATAGCGCCCCCTTTGTCGGGAGGCATGATAGTGCTTCTGCAGGAATTGAGAAAGGCGACGATCCGGGCCGCTTGTCAGGCTTCCGTATCCACCGAGGCGCCGGAAGCATTGTCCTTGCCGCCGCCGCTGGAGACCGTCACCATCGCTGCGCGCAAGACGCGGTCGCCGATCGTGAAGCCCGGCTGGGCGACATCGACCACGTGCCCGGCCGGCACATCCCCCCCCGGGATCTGCGCCACCGCCTGATGCAGGTTCGGATCGAATTTTTCGCCTTGCGGGAAAATGCGCGTGACGCCGTGACGCTCGAGAATCGTCAGGAGTTCCTTCTCGGTCATCTTGAGGCCTTCAACGAGGCCCTTGAAGGCTTCGCTGCGGCCCTCGGGAATATCCTCGCCGGAAACGCCGGCCGCATGGAGCGCGCGTTCGAAATTGTCGGCGACGCCCAACAGGTCGCGCGCAAAGGCGGCGATGGCGTATCGGCCCGCGTCGGTCTTCTCCCGGGCGGCGCGCCGCCGCGTGTTCTCAAGCTCGGCCGCAAGACGCAGCACGCGATCATTGAGCTCGGCGATTTCATTCTTCGCCGGCGCTTGCTCGCCTTTCAGTTCGGCGGCGAGATCCTCGCCGGCGGCAAGGTCCTCATCGGTCAGCTCCACCGTCTCGTCGGGTTTCTGGCCTTCGTTGCGCGGGTAGTCGTTTTCGCTCATGGGTGCTCTTGACTGGTTCTGGGATTTGAGGGGGATTTACGGGCCCCGGCGCGTTATTTCAACATCCGGGTGACCACTTCCGCGGTGTAATCGACGACCGGGATCACTTTGGCGTAGTTGAGCCGGGTCGGGCCGATGACCCCCAAAACCCCAACGATCTTGCGGGTTTCGTCCCGATAAGGCGCAGCCACCACGGACGAGCCCGACAGGGAGAACAGCTTGTTTTCCGAGCCGATGAAGATTTTGACGCCGGAACCCTCCCGGGCGGCGTTCAGAAGATCGATGACGTCGCGCTTCTGTTCGAGGTCGTCGAACAGCATTCGGACCCGCTCGATATCCTGCAGCGCCTCGTCGTCGATGAGGTGTCCGCGCCCGCGCACGATCAGCGACCAGTCCTCGCCGCCGGCGACTTCGGCGACGCCCTGCCGGACAAGCTTGGCGGTCAGTTCGTCAAGCTCGCTGCGGTGGTCCTGGATTTCTTCGAATATGGCCGAGCGCGTCTCGCCGAGCGTGCGCCCGCGCAGCCGCGCATTGAGATAGTTCCCGGCCTGAACGAATCCGGATGAGGGAAGATCCGCCGGCGCCTCGATAAGACGGTTTTCCACGCGCCCGTCTTCAAATACGAGGATAACCAGCGCCTTGCCGGGGCCGGTGGAGACGAACTCGATCTGTTTGAGGGGCGCGTCGGATTTCTGGGTCAGCACGAGACTCGCCGTGCGGGTCATGCCGGACATCCGGGTTGCAGCTTCCTCAAGCACGGATTCAAGGTCGCCGCTCTGGGATTCGGTTTCAATCGCACGGCGCTCTTCCTGCGAAAGCGAACCGACTTGCATCAGGCTGTCGACGAACAGTCTCAGACCGAGCTCCGTCGGCAGCCGTCCGGCGGAGATATGCGGCGCATGAAGCAGCCCAAGGTCGGTAAGGTCCGCCATGACGTTGCGGATTGTCGCCGCTGAAACGCCGATCGACTGATCATTGCTGAGCGTCCGCGACCCGACCGGTTCGCCGGTGGCGAGGTAAGTCTCGACCAGACGCCGGAAGATTTCCCGCGAGCGTTCGTCTATGTTCTTGAAAGCGTCCATTTCTTGCGTTCGTGTTCGCCTCAGCACCGGTATGGAAATATCGCCAATGGGCGAAGTTAGGGACAGCCGACCATTATTCCAAGCCGCAAGCGCTGTGTCGGTTTACGGGCGCGCAGGCGGGCGCTAGGAAGACGGCTTCCTCATCCCGGAGAACCCTATATGAGACCTTCCGGCCGCGCCTTCAACGAATTGCGCTCCGTCACCCTAGAACCCGGCTACGCCAAGCACGCTGAAGGCTCCTGCCTCGTCAAATGCGGCGACACTCATGTCCTTTGTACGGCGAGCTGGGATGAAACGACGCCGCCCTGGCTTCGCGGTTCCGGCCGCGGATGGGTGACGGCGGAATACGGCATGCTGCCGCGTTCCACCGGAGGGCGCATGAAGCGCGAGGCGAAGGGCGGCCAGTCAGGGCGCACCCAGGAGATTCAGCGCCTGATCGGCCGGTCGCTGCGCGCGGTCGTCGATCTGAAGGCGCTTGGCGAGCGGCAGATCCTGATTGACTGTGACGTGATACAGGCCGACGGCGGCACGCGCACCGCCTCGATTACCGGCGCCTGGGTCGCGCTGAACGAAGCCTGCAGATGGGCCGTCGGGCAGGGGATCATCAAGTCGAGTCCGATGACCGACCGCGTCGCCGCCGTTTCCTGCGGTCTTGTCGGCGGCGCGCCGGCGCTCGATCTCGATTATGATGAAGACTCAACAGCGCAGGCCGATGCGAATTTCGTCATCACCGGCAAGGGCGGGCTGGTGGAGATTCAAGCGACGGCGGAAGGCGATCCGTTTACGGATGAGCAGTTCGCTGCGCTTCTGGGCCTCGCCAAGGCCGGCTGCGAAACCCTTTCGAAACTTCAGGCGGACCATTCAGCGTAACTTAGACTTGGGCGGGCGCTCATGCTAGAACGGCGCATCGCGACAAAAACGATATAAATGCTTCAGGACACAAACGCGCCAAGCCGGACGGAAGAAGCCGGCACCACGCCGCTCGACGCGGGCGCCGCCGAGACGACGACTGCTGAGCCTGAGGGGTCCGCGATTGAAACGCTCGTCGGCGGCGAAGAACTGCGTGTCCGCCTCCAGGAACTCATCGAATGGGTGCAAAGCCAGATGATGTCGCTGGATTCGGCGATCCAGGGCGCCATTCTCTTTCTCGCGATAGCGCCTGCAGCGGTCTTCGGTCCGCAGCTCAGAAAGCTGATCCAAAGCCAGATTGCGCCCCGCGTCCCCTACGGCATCCTGCGCCGGGCGGCGAACGCCTTCGCCCATATCGCCACGCCGATTGCGCTGCTCATCATCCTGCAGATCGCGGTTTTCACCCTCGGCCAGCTCAACATGGCGAACGGCCTTGTCGCCGCGGGGGTCAGCCTGCTGACGGCGTGGATCGTGATCCGAATGGTGACGCTGGTCATTCGTTCGCCGTTCTGGTCGCGTGTCGCTTTTTATGTCGCCTGGCCGATCGCCGCGCTTGACGCCTTTGGCGTTCTTGATGACGTGATCCGTCAGCTTGACGCATTTTCCCTTCCCATAGGTGAGGATGAGAACGGCGTCCGGCAGAGTTTCTCCGCGCTTGATTTTCTTCGCACATTGGCGGTTTTCGGCGTGCTCTTCTGGGGCGCGAGCATCGCCAACAGATTTATCAAGGGTCGGATCAGTGCGATTGACGAGCTGACGGTTTCGTTCAAGGCGCTGCTTTCGAAAATTCTTGACGTTTTGTTGCCGGTCGTCGCCTTGGTGGCGGCCCTGCAGATCGTCGGCTTTCCCTTCGGTACGCTTGCAATCTTCGGCGGCGCCGTCGGTCTCGGCATCGGTCTTGGCATGCAGCGCACCGTGTCGAACTTTTTCGCCGGGTTTACGCTGATCGCCGACAAGTCGATCAAGCCCGGCGACGTGATCGAGATCGCCGGCACCTATGGCTGGGTGACGGAAATGACGTCGCGCTATGTGTCGATCCGGACCCGCGACGGCACCGCTCACCTGGTGCCCAACGACAAGTTCATCAATGAGGGCGTCACCAACTGGTCGCATTCCGATCGCGTTGTGCGGCTTCACGCGCCCTTCGGCGTTTCCTACGCCACCAAAGACGTGCGTGCGCTGGCGCGGAAAGCGGAAGAGACCGCCCTAACGGTCGAGCGCGTGCTGAAAACGCCGGCCCCGCGCTGCAATCTGATGGAGTTCGGAGACAATTCGATCAACTTTGACTTGCGTTTCTGGATCAACGATCCGGCGAACGGCACGATGAATGTGAGAAGCGATGTCATGATGGCGGTCTGGGACATGCTTCACGAAATGGGCGTTGAAATTCCGTTCCCGCAGCGCGATCTGCATATCAAATCCGCCCCGCAGGGGTTTTCAATGACCCGTGAAGAAGCGAAACGGCTTGACGCTTCACATCGCCGGGAGGAGTGATCCGGCGGCGTCTGGGCGCTTTCATCCCGCCTTTGAGCGGTCTATACTTCCGCCGGGGCGAGTAACAGCGACAGTCGGGAGACCAGCATGATCAGATTTTTAGCACTCTGCGGCGCGGCGCTAATTCTTGCCGCCTGTGCGAGTTCCACCCCATACGGCCCGGCGCAGGGCGCGCGCGGCTACGGCTTTTCCGAACAGCGGATAGAGGAAGGGCGCTACCGCATCACTTTCCGCGGCAACTCGCTGACTTCTCGTGAGACGGTCGAGAACTCGCTGCTTTACCGCGCCGCGGAGCTGACGGTCGAACTCGGATATGACTATTTCATCGTCGTTGAAAACGACACCGAGACGCAAACCAGTTACAGCGGGTCCTCCTATCCGGCGTTTTACGGGCGCTATGGATACGGCTACCCGTTCTACCGCTCCTACTACTCGTTTCCATATTACGCATATGGTTTCGGCTGGGGGTATCCTTACGACACCTATATGCGCGAAGTGACGCGTTATTCGGCGGTGGCCTTCGTCACGATGCATCAGGGCGAAAAACCCGCGGATAATCCGCGGGCCTTCAATGCGCGGGACGTGATGGCGAATCTCGGGCCGGTCGTGCTTGGCGATCAGCCGGCGGCTGACGGTTACTGACGGGCGTCAGACGGCGCGCAGAACCGGCTTTGCTTCCTCGGTCCTGTTTTCGTAAACGACCACGAAACCGCGCGGCGTGTGGCGGACCACCACGCCGCGTTGACGCGCGAGATGAATTTCCGATCCGATCGCCGGGCGTCGGGGCGCATCCAGCGAGACGCCGTCGACGGAAATATCGATAACCTTGGCGAAGAGCGTGGAGCCGTCGGCGAGGCGGCACACTGTGCGCTCGCCTTCCCGGCGGTGGCGCGGCGCGTTGCGGCGGTCTTCAAGACCGATTGCGAAAGGCCGGTTGCTCAAGAGCATCAGCTTTTCGGTTAGGATCGCGCGGCGCTTCTTGGAAAGAACGAATGAAACGGCGAACCCGTCCGGGAAGACCCGGGCGACGGTGCCCTCAATGACATCGAGATCCTTGATGCGCAGGACCACGGCGTCGCCGGGAACGGTCTTGATGTCGGCGATGACCGCGAGATTGCCCGGAGAGATGTTGAGCAGGCGCCCTTCGCATTCGTCGACCGTATTCACTACAATCTGCGCCGGAAGATCGAGGCTGATCCGCCGGTAGCGCCGTTCGTCCGATTTCGACATTATTAATATTCCCGATATGGTTGTTCGCTTGCGGACATCTGCAAACTATCGGCCAGCGCTCAAACCTTCCCTAAGGGCGCTGTTACATTTTTACTTTGCCTGTAATTTTCAGGGGGTTCGCGTCCGGACTTGCGGGGGGCGGCGAGCTTTGTATGGTTAACGCCTATAAGGGAAAACCCGCCGGGGAGGGCAGTAGGATGAGAAAAATCATAGCAGTCGCCGCATTGTCGGCCTTGGCGTCAGCATGCGGAGAGAAGGCGCCGCAGGAGCAGGCCGGTGACGATCCGTATCTTTGGCTGGAAGCAGTCGAAGGCGAGGAGGCGCTTCAGTGGGTTCGGGCTCAAAACGAACGGTCCCTCGGCGAACTGGAGGCCGATCCGCGGTTCGAGGCGCTATATGGCGAGGCGCTTTCCGTTTTAACGTCCGAGGCGCGCATCGCACTCGGGTCCATCCACAATGGCCGCGTCTATAATTTCTGGCAGGACGATGAACATGTCCGGGGCGTCTGGCGCCGGGCTGATACTGCGAGCTACCGCGCCGGTTCGCCCGCTTGGGAAACGGTGATCGATTTCGATGCGCTCGCCGAAGCGGAAGGCGAAAACTGGATCCGTGGATCGACGGCGTGCCTCGGGCCCGCCTATGTGCATTGCATGGTGGAGATGTCGATCGGCGGCAAGGACGCTGGCGTCTGGCGGGAGTTCAACACGGAAACCAAATCCTTCGTCGAAGGCGGCTTTTATCTTGCGGAGGCCAAGAGCGGACTTTCCTGGATCGACGCCGATGCGTTGCTGGTCGGTACCGATATTGGCGAAAACGCGCTGACGGATTCCGGTTATCCGCGGACATTGCGCGTCTGGCGGCGTGGAACGGCGCTGGAAGATGCGCCCGTCTATTTCGAAGGCGAAAAAACCGATGTCGCCGTCTGGCCCTATGTGGATCAGAGCGAGGACGGCGCGCATGTCTTTGTCAGCCGGTCCGTCTCGTTCTTCGAGTCGGAATATTACTATGACAAGGGAGAGCTGGTGCGGTTGCCGTTGCCGATGAATGCCGACTTGCAGGGCGTTCTCGATGGCCGGGCGATTTTCTTCCTGCGCGAAGACTGGACGCACGACGGCGCTGATTATCCGCAAGGGGCGGTAGTGGCGTTCGATCTTTCAGACGGCGCTGTTGAAACCGTTATGACCGCCGCCGGCAACCAGTCGATCGGGAGCGTCAGGGTCGGCAAGTCGAACATCGTCGTTCAGTATCTCGACGACGTTGCGGGCGCCGCCGCACGGGTTGCCCGCGATGATGAGAGCGGCGTCTGGACTGTCGCGCCCATCGCCATGCCCGCGAACGGCGTCGTATCCATCGTTTCCGCCGGCGGCGGCACCGACGACGCCATGATCTCATTTGAAAGCCTGACGACAGCGGATTCCCTTTATTACGTCTCGGCGGACAATCAGGTTGAGAAGGTCGCCCAAACGCCGGCGTTTTACGATCCGACGGGCATTGTCGTTGAACAGCGCTTTGCAACCTCCGCAGACGGAACGAAAGTTCCCTATTTCATTATGGGGCGCGACAGCGTTCTGAAACAGGGTAACGCGCCGACGATCCAGTACGGCTATGGCGGTTTTCTTATTCCGACTCTGCCCGTCTATTATTCCGACGCCGCCCGTCCGCAGCATGGTGCGCTTGCCGGCCTCATGTGGATCAAGCGTGGCGGTGTTTTAGTGCTTTCGAACATTCGCGGCGGTTCGGAATACGGACCGGGCTGGCATCAGGCGGCGCTTAAGGAAAACCGGCAGCGGGCCTTCGACGATTTCATTGCGATTGCCGAGGATCTTATCGCAACCGGCGTCACCAGCCCACAAAAACTCGGTGCGATAGGCCGGTCGAATGGCGGCCTTCTGATGGGGGCGATGCTGACGCAACGGCCCGACCTATACGCGGCGATCGATATCGGCGTGCCGCTTCTCGACATGAAGCGCTACAACAAGCTTCTCGCCGGCGCGTCGTGGATGGGAGAATACGGCAATCCTGACGTTCCCGAAGAATGGGCCTATATTTCGGAGTATTCTCCTTATCAGAATCTTAAGGCGGGCGAGCCTTATCCGAAGGTCCTGTTCTACACCTCGACCAAGGATGACCGCGTCCATCCCGGACACGCCCGAAAGGCTGCGGCGAAAATGGCGGACCTCGGCTATGACTTCTATTACTATGAGAATATCGAGGGTGGTCATGGCGGTACGGCCAATCAGGATCAGCTCGCGCACCGGACAGCGCTGGAATACGCCTATTTCGCCAGTATGCTGATGGGCGATGCGGAATGATACGGCGCATGAGAAGCGCGGATTTCTGAGGGCTTAATGTCTGAGATTTTCAGATTTCCGATCATGATCGCGGCGTCTATCATCGTCCTTGCACTGATCATTCAGGTCGTGACCTTGGCGAACAAGCCGCGGCCTAACTTCGCGCTTGTTCTGCTGGTCGCCGCTATCGTATCGGGCGGCGGCATGCTTTTCGCCAAATACGGCGCCAATGCCGGGCTTCCATGGACGGTTTATTATACGGTTCCGGCTTTGCTGACGGTTTTGCTGCCTCCTCTTGTGTTCAGGATGAGGCTTGGCGCCGCCCTGTTCTATGTGGTCCTGGCGGGTCTCAGCGCGCCGGCGATCCATTACGCCTTCTCGCTATTGCTTGGCTGGAACGAATATATGCCGTTTTTGCCTCCATTGGGCGAATTGACGTAGCAAGAATGGCGCTGGCGGTCCGGCGATAATCAAGGGAGAGGCCCATGGCCTGGTGGTTCGGCGTTAAACTCTGGAAACGCGTCTTTCTCGGGCTGGCGCTTGGCGTCGTCTTCGGTCTCGCCGTTACTCAATTCATGGGCGCGGAAAAAGGCGCCGCGCTGCTCACCGAGATCAAGATCATCGGCGATATCTTCATCGCGATGATCCGCCTCGTGATCATCCCGCTGATTTTCATGACGCTGGTGGCGGGCGTTCTGGCGCTCGGCGACCCGGCGAAGCTTGGCACGATCGGCCTTAAGACGATCATGCTCTATCTAATGACGACTTTTTTCGCCAACATTATCGGCCTCATCATGGGAACGGTCTTTCGTCCCGGCGCGGGCGTCGACCTTGGCGGCGCGGAGCCAAGACAGGTCGCCACGGAAGCCGCGGGCTTCTGGGACCGGATTGTAGGCATGGCGACGAAAAACCCGTTCGAGCAGCTTTTTTCCGGCGATATGATGACGCTCGCGCTGACAGGAGTGCTGGTGCTGATCGCCGTGATCGTCGCCATGCGCTCGGTGGGGAAGGGTGAAAAGAAGCAGCTATCGGGCGTCTTGTTTGTGGGCCTTTTCGCGCTCGGCGTTGCGATGTCGTCCGGGGATATCCTCGTCGTTATTTTCACCTCGCTTGTCTTTGGAATTGTCGTGCTTTTTCTTGGCGCCGCCGGCGCGCCGGTATCGCGCTTTTTTACCTATGCATCCGACAAGGTGCTTGGCGTCACCCAGTGGGTGATGGAGCTTGCGCCTTTCGGGGTCTTCGCGCTGATCGCCTGGGTCGCCGGAACGCGCGGCGTTGAGACGTTCACTGCGATTTTATGGCTTTTCGTCGCCGTCTATCTCGGCTGCTTCATTCACATGGGGCTCGTCTATGGCGGCATTATCAAGTTCGGGCTGAAACTTCCCTTCATCAATTTCTTCCGCGGCATTCTCGATGCGCAGATGGTCGCCTATTCCACCTCGTCGAGTTCCGCGACCCTGCCGGTGACGATCTCCAACGTGTCGAAAAACCTTGGCGTCTCGAAATCCGTTGCGGGTTCTGTCCTGCCGCTCGGCGCGACCATCAACATGGACGGCACAGCGCTTTATCTCGGCATTGTCGCGCTCTTCACGGCGCAGGCCTTCGGTTACACGCTGGAGCCGCAGCATTATGTGCTGATCGCGCTTACCGCTGCGCTGGTTTCGATCGGCGCCGCGGGCATTCCTTCCGCGTCGCTCTTCCTGCTGGCGACCGTCCTTGAAGTGTTCAACGTGACGCCGGAACACACGGCGCTCGTCGTCGGCTTTATCTTCCCCTTCGATCGCCTGCTCGACATGATGCGCACTGTCGTCAACGTCACCGGCGATGCGACCGTCGCCGTGACGGTGGCGAAATGGGAGCACGAGCTCGATGAAGACGTATTCCGCTCGAAGGCGACGCAGTAAAGCGCTTATCCGTAGGGGTATTCAGCCCCAAGCCGAAGTTGTGTGAGCGGCGTGTCGATCGCTTTGCCGGGGGTGCCGGTGTGTCGTTCCCATGGAGCGAACGGAAGCACCAGCGCGGCAAGGCTCTCGCACAACGTCAAAAGAGTATCTTCATCCAGCAAATCTTCGCTGGCGGCGTTGGCGTTCAAATGTGCTTTGATGCGCGCGCCAAGCGCCTCTTTCCGTATGCAACTCTCCGCCGTGAAGAAACGCAGGCAAACGCCATAAGCGCCTTTAATCCAGGCGTCCCATTCGTTCGCTGCAGTTTCGGCGATAACGTCTGTAAGCAGCGCGCCATCTTTAAAACATTGCGGATACGCGTAGTTGGCGAAACGCTGTATTGAAATTTCTCGTTCGAAGGCGCTGTGAAAGCGAGCTGCATTTAAGTGGGCGGCCCGCGAGAAAGAGGCGCCGTCACGCACCGCCATTATGGCGCGGCGCAACCACCATACTGCGCCATGCGAATACCATTGACGCGCGGACGCTGGTGGTTTTGGGTCTGTTACGCCTGTATAGGCTGCCAATGCGCTCCACCAGCCGTCATTTTCCGAATAGGCGTAAATCGGACCTGGGGCGCATTTGCAATCCAATAATGTGCGCGTTTCATCATTGCTGACGCCAATTGAGCGACTGACGGCTTCAAGGGGCAAAAACCAGCGATCGACATAACTTTGCGCCAAGTCAGGCTGGTGCATGCTTTCTCCTCAAGATTTTGTCTAGTTACGACGCATACCGTTTTCGAGATCGCCGGCCACCCGATTCTTGACTTATCGCGACTTAATTTAATCGATTTTTTCGAATTAGGTCATTAATATTATCAATTTTAACTCTGTGCCGGACATCCTATATGTAGGTCGGGAATGGCTCTTCGCTTAACGGCGAAGTTATGGGGCGGGGCGCTCCGCATCCTCTCTCCCCTCGCGCGAGCGCCCCGTTTCGTAATTCTCCCCTAATGCTTGCTTTTCAGCCCTCCAGCGCCTATATCGCCACCGCTTTCGGGAAATCTGACCT
The DNA here is from genome assembly GCA_913055785.1 of uncultured Parvularculaceae bacterium. Taxonomy (GTDB): domain Bacteria; phylum Pseudomonadota; class Alphaproteobacteria; order Caulobacterales; family Parvularculaceae; genus Hyphococcus. The sequence goes on from CAJXLJ010000003.1 coordinate 12,915, forward strand.
TTCCCGCGTCTACCGGTACGACCCCCAGCGTGAAAATGGGACGAGACCGGGGATGCACCGCCGCCGGAGTAATGCTCCCGCGGCGGCAAACTGCGTTTGCCGCCGCAAATCTTGAGTTTGCGGGCTTCGCCCCGACCGCGAAGGCGGTCGAAATAAAATTGGCGGGCCTTCGCCCGCGGCGGCAGACTGCATTTGCCGCCGCAAAACTTGAGTTTGCGGGCTTCGCCCGCGGCGGCAAACTGCGTTTGGTTATGAGGATCGATGTTGGACTATCGCCTTGTCTTTGCGGATGTCGACTGGGAGCCGGCCCTTGAAGGGACGGCGCGCCTCAAGCGCATCGTACAGAACGGCAAGGTTTTCCGCCTTGTCGAGCTGAGCCCGAAGACTGACCACCCCCACTGGTGCGTTGCCGGGCATGTCGGCATGATCGTCGAAGGCGATCTCGAAATCGATTTCGACGGCGAGAAAGCCGTCTTCCACGCGGGCGACGCGCTGTTCATTCCGGATGGAGAGGCGCACCGTCATCGCCCGCGCGCCCTCAGCAACCGCGCCCTGATGTTTCTGATCGAGGATGAAGCCTGATGTTTGAAAGCTTGAGCGAGCGGCTTGGCTCCGTCTTTGAAAAGCTTCGCGGCAAGGGAGCCTTGGAGGAAAAAGACGTCGACGCCGCCTTGCGCGAGGTGCGGATCGCGCTTCTCGAGGCAGATGTCGCGCTTCCTGTCGCCAAGGATTTCATCGCCAGGGTCAAGGAGCGCGCTGTCGGAACGGAGGTCCTGCGTTCGGTGACCCCGGGCCAGCAGGTCGTTAAAATCGTCCACGACGCGCTGGTCGAGATGCTCGGCGGCGACGTCGACGCCGCCCTCAATTTTGCAACAACGCCGCCCGCTGCGATCATGATGGTCGGCCTTCAGGGCTCGGGTAAAACAACCTCGACGGCCAAGATCGCACTGCGCCTCCAGAAGCGTGAAAAGAAAAAGGTCCTGATGGCCTCGCTCGACACGCGCCGGCCGGCTGCGCAAGAGCAGCTCAAAATTTTGGGCGAGCAGGTTGACGTCAAAACCCTCCCCATCATTGCCGGTCAGGCGCCGCGCGACATCGCCCGGCGGGCGATTGAGGCCGGGCGCCTTGGCGGTTATGACGTCGTCATGCTCGACACCGCGGGCCGGCTTTCCATCGATGAGCAGTTGATGGCGGAAGTCGCCGACATCGCCCGCGAGACGAACCCGATTGAGACCCTTCTCGTCGTCGACTCGCTCACCGGTCAGGACGCCGTTCAAACCGCCCAGAAGTTCAAGGAAAGAACGCCCGTCACCGGCGTCGTGATGACCCGCATCGACGGCGACGCCCGCGGCGGAGCCGCGCTTTCCATGCGTGCGGTCACCGGGGCACCGATCAAGTTCATCGGCGTCGGCGAAAAGCTCGACGCGCTCGACACCTTCGAGCCCGAACGCATGGCGGGGCGCATTCTCGGCATGGGCGACATTGTTTCGCTGGTTGAGAAAGCCAGTGAAGAAATCGACGTCGCCAAGGCCAAGAAGGCGGCGAAGAAAATGGCCAAGGGCGAGTTCGACATGGACGATCTCGCCGACCAGTTTCGCCAGATGCGCAAGATGGGCGGGCTCGGCGCCATCATGGGGCTGATGCCCGGCATGGGCAAAATGAAGAAGATGGTCGATCAGGCGGGCGGTCTCGACGACAGGGAGATTGTTCGCCAGGAAGCGATCATCAGCTCCATGACGAAAAAGGAGCGTAAAAGTCCGAAGGTTTTGAACGCTTCGCGCAAGAAGCGGATCGCCGCCGGTTCCGGAACGTCGGTTCAGGAGATCAACAAGCTTGTCAAAGCCCATCGCCAGATGGCTGACATGATGAAAAAGATGGGCCGGGGCGGCATGAAGGGATTGGCGTCGCAACTCGCCGGTATGGGCGGCGGTATGCCCGGGGGCATGGGCGCTCCGGCGGGCGCCGCCGAGCTGATGAAGCCTTCAAAGGGCGCGAAAAGTCAGGATACGGAAGAGATCGATTTCGACGCTGTTGAAAAGGCGCTCTCCGGTCAAGCGCCGATGCCGCCGGGAATGGGCGGTCTGCCGGGTTTGGGAAAGAAGAAGTAGAGAATTCTAAGTTCAAGAAAGGAAAACCAATGTCACTTAAAATCAGACTGGCCCGGGGCGGGGCGAAGAAGCGTCCGTTCTATTCGATTGTTGTTGCCGACAGCCGCATGCCCCGCGACGGTCGCTTCATCGAAAAGATCGGCACCTATAACCCGCTCCTTAAAAAAGACGATGAAAACCGCGTTCAGTATAATGAGGAACGCGTCAAGCATTGGCTCGGCGTCGGCGCCAAGCCGTCCGATCGCGTGGCGCGCTTTCTCGCCGCCAACGATCTGGTGAAATGGGAGCACGGCAATAATCCGAAGAAGGGCGAGCCGGGCGAAAAAGCCAAGGAACGCGAAGCCGAGCGCAAAGAGAAGGAAGAAGCCGCCAAGGCCGCCGCTGAAGAAGCCGCTGCTGCGCCGGCTGAAGAGCCTGCTGCGGAAGAGGCCCCGGCCGAGGAAGCCGCCGCCGAAGGCGAAAAAGCCGAATAGGCTTTGCGCATGCGATCAAACCGGAGATTACCATCCGGTTAGGTGTTTTCGTCTGCGGGGCGCTGTCCCGCAGACGGCTTGGAATTACGCCCATTCGCGCCGGCGTTTTCGCACTCGATAACAAAACCGTGAGCTTGCGGTCGGGGTTCGCCCCCGATGGTTTTGCGCTATTCTGGGTTTCAGGCTGATGAGGGGCTGGAATGCAAAGGAGCGTGACATGACGGATGTGAAACGGTTTTTGATAGTAGCTGGCCTTGCGGCTTCAGGCATGTCTCTTTCCGGCTGCGTTGCGGCTGTCGTCGGGGCCGGCGCTGTGGCGGCTGACGAGATCGTTGAAGGCGACGGCAAATTCGACCCGCTCGAAGAGGCCTATGACGGCGATGATTCAACGACGCCGATCATCGACGAAGACTGATCCCGCCATCAGGACCCGCCGCTTCACGGCTGCGGATAGACTGGCGGTGATGAGGCGGGCCCGCCGTATTCGGGGCCGAAACTGCGCCCGGCGCGGCGAAATGGGGCTGTCCGGAAGAGGAATCGAGATTTTAGCCCGCTGGTCCTTGCCCATACGCCCCGGCCCCGCCTAATCTCCTCCAAATTTCAACAAGAAGCGCGATGAGACGCGCTGAGGCGAATAAGGGCGGGTAATAAGTATGGAAGAGTTTTACGCATCCGTTGACAGTGTCAGCGGGTTCATCTGGGGCGGCGCGGACTGGAATGGGTACTGGATACCGGCGCCGATGGTGGTCGTGCTGCTGGGCGCGGGCCTTTATTTCATGATCCGGCTGAAGTTTCTGCCGATCCGGCGCCTGTTTCCGGCTTTCGGCAATCTTTTCTTCCGTAGCCGCAGCGGCTCTACCGATGATTCTTCCGGCGGCGACATCACGCCATGGAACGCGCTTTCGACGGCGCTGTCCGGCCAGGTCGGCACCGGCAACCTCGCCGGCGTTGCGACCGCGCTGACCCTCGGCGGCCCGGGCGCGATTTTCTGGATGTGGGTGACGGCGGTCGTCGGCATGGCGGCGGCTTTTGCGGAATCGAGCCTGGCGGTGAAGTATCGCGAACGCCATCCGGACGGGACCACCCATGGCGGCCCGATGATGTACATCAAGAACGGCCTTTCCGGGAAGTGGCACTGGCTCGCTTTGTTCTTTGCGCTCGGCACGATGTTTTCAGCCGTCGTCACCGGCAACATGACGCAGGCGAATTCGATTGCGACGGCAATGGAGGCGTCATCGGGTGTTCCGACATGGGTGTCGGGGCTTGTCGTTGCGATCGCCGCTTTCATTGTCATTATCGGAGGTATCAAGTCGATCGGCTCCGTCGCCGGCAAGATCGTGCCGGCGATGGCGCTCGGTTACATTCTGATCGCGATCATCATGCTTGTGATGCATGCGGAGCATGTGCCGGAAGCCTTCGGCAAGATATTCGCCTACGCATTCGGTCTTGAGCAAGCGGGCGGCGGGATCGCCGGTTACGCCGTTCTGCAGGCCGTGCGCGCCGGCGTGGCGAGAGGCCTTTTCTCCAACGAAGCTGGGCAAGGCTCGACAGCGATCGCACACGCCGCGGCGAAGACGGATGATCCCGTGTTCCAGGGTGAGATCGCGATGCTCGGCGCGTTTATTGACACGATCGTTATCTGCACGATGACGGCGCTCGTCATTCTGGCGGTGCCGGGAGTGTTCCCCGGGGCTGACGGCGGCACCGTTGAGTATGCCTGGCAGTCAACGCTGCAAGGCGCCCAGGTGACGACGGCTGTATTCGGCCACGCGCTACCCGATGTTTCGGTTTTCGGGACCACCATTTCACCGGGCGGTATTTTCATCGCCGTGGCTTTGGCGCTATTCGCCTTCACCACGATTCTTGGCTGGTCATACTATATGGAGCAGGCGGCGACCTATCTGTTCGGCGACTGGATCGCAAAGCCGGTCCGCGTCATCTGGGTTGTCATGGTTTTCGTTGGCGCGCTTCAGCAGATCGATTTTATCTGGAAGTTTGGCGATCTCGCCAACGCGTCGATGGCGTTTCCGAACCTGATCGCGATCCTGCTGCTTTCTCCCGTTGTCATCGCCATGGCGAAGGAGAAAGGCCGGCTCTGAGCGCGGCCGTCGCGTCAGCCTTCCGGTTGAGCGCTTGGCGGTTGCCCGCGCCCTCGTGGCTGGGTAGTCTCTGGGCGTCCGGCGGAGGAGTGTGACGTGAGAATAGTAACGGCGTTTTTTCTGGCGGCTGCAGTTACAGGGGGAACGGCTTTCGCACAGGAAGGCGCCGCGCCCCTTGAAGATGGCGGCTATATCCGCATCGGCGGCGGCGCGACTTTCGTGAACGGCTGGGAACAGTCGTTCGCTAGGAATCCTGACACCGTTGTATGCCTCGCGATCGGCTGTAATCCCGACAGCCAAACGCTCGACTTCAAAAGCGGATGGGCCGGGACGGCGGCGATCGGTTTTGATTATGCAGACGGAATCCGGACAGAACTTGAATATCGTTATACGCAGTCTGAAGTTTCCACCCAGCGCTTGTTCGAGGGCGGGTTCGAAGTCTCCAACGCGGCGCCGGATGAAAATGTCTCCGGCCATTTCCTGATGTCGAATTTCTATTTCGATTTCTACACCAAAAGCGCGGTCACGCCCTATATCGGCGGTGGGGTTGGTGGCGCTTTCATAGAGAACGAACGCGGCATGCGCGACGCCGCGCTCGCCTATCAGGGACGGGCCGGATTGTCCGTATCCATGGGCGACGGTTGGTCGACTGATGTTGAATATCTCTTCGTGAGGACGAAGAGGCTCGTATTCGGTCCGAATACTGAGGATTTTACGCCCGCCGGGCCGTTTGAGCTCAATATCAGCGGGGACCGCTATCAGTCTTCGTCCGTGATGCTCTTCCTTCGCAAGCGGCTCTGAGCGCTGCGCCATGATGCCGCTCGAGCTTTATCTCGCTTTTGCAGCGGCGTCAGCGTTGCTTGTGCTGACCCCCGGGCCGATGGTCGCCTATCTCGTCGCCACAACGCTGGCGCACGGATTGCGTCACGGGTTCATGGCGTTGATCGGCTCCGCCGCGGCGTCGGCGCTTCAACTGGCGGTCGTGGTCGTAGGGCTGTCGCTCATCCTCAGCACAGCTGCGGAAGCGTTTTTCTGGATTAAATGGGCGGGCGTCGCCTATCTTTTCTATCTCGGCGTCAAGGCCTTGCGCGCGCCTGTCGAGGACCTGGCGCCCGCGACGGCGGTTCAGCGATCCGCCCGGCGTACTGTCGCCGAAGCGTTTTTCGTCAATCTGACCAATCCGAAAGCACTGCTTTTCCACGGCGCCTTTCTTCCCTTGTTCGTTTCGCCCTCGGCGCCGGCGATGCCGCAGCTCGTTGTTCTGGCCGTGACGTTCATTGTCATTGCGGCTGTTCTGGACGGCTGCTGGGCGATCTTCGCCGCGCGGCTCAAGCCTCTTCTGGCCCGGGTCGGCCGCTGGCGTCATCGCATTACCGGCGGCGTGTTGCTGGGCGCCGCCGCCGGTCTCGCTCTTGTGCGGAAGTCTTGATCAATAACGGATGATGAATGGCGAATGCGGACGAAGATCCGCCGTCTTTCCTTGCTTGCCGTCGTCAAAGGTAAGTTCCATCAGATGCGCGTCGCCATGACCGATCTCGAGGACGCCTTCTTTTTCTAGCGTCTTTAATGTTTGGGAGAGCTTTTGTCCTTTCGGCAGGACGAGTTTAACGCCTGTCAGAACCCGGGCGCCGTTTGGGTGTTCGAGATGTTGAGCGGATTGCGGGCCAAAGGTGGCTCTTGCCTCGCCTGTAATTTCTAGCGGCAGGAAAAATGTGTAAGGTTCTTTCTCGTTTTCCGCGCCTTTCGTGGAGTACAGGGAGAAATTTCCGCGCATCCACTCCGCGGTGTATTCTTTAGTCTCGAAGGGCGACGGCTTATCTTCCTCGTAATCCTTTAATCCGATGCCGAATGGCGAAATATCGGGGTTCTTGCGCCAGTCGTTACGGAGGTTAAAGTCGGAATGTATGCGGGGAATATTAGCCTCCGCGGCTTCCGGGTCATCCACCCACAAGAACTCAATGTAGACATTGTCGAAATACATATAGGCGCCGGTCGTGCCCTGCCCGGTATGGGTGTTTGGAAATGGCCAACGGTCGAAGCCGTGTTGTTGTGCGTAAGCGAGTTCCGGCGCGAAACGATCAGAAAAGAAAAAGATATGATCAATGGCGAACCGTTCCCCTCCATGAGCTCTGGCTGAGGACGGCGCGGCGGTTTCGGCGCTTTCTTCCTGTTGTGCGGTCGCGACTGGGGATAAAAACGCCAATAATGCTGCGGCGGCGACGGGTATCAGTTTCATATCGGGGCTCCTGAAAGTAGGGTGGTCAAAGATCAAGTTGTTTGAAAAAACAACGATGATAAAGATATGTCGCGTCATATGTAGCAGTTTGCGCAAATTGAGACGTCTTTTTGCGGCGAATCGCAGATTTTGCGCGACGGTTTGGCTTAGACGCAGCCGGCTAGCGCGGTAGAGGCTTGCGCTATCGTGACGTTTTCATTTGCTTCTGCCCTGCAATTGCTGATTGCTGCAAACGGCCTGCTGCTTGCTGCGGGACTGCTCGCGCTCAGGTTCTTTGGGCGCAGCGCTAATCCTGCATTGCCGCTGATCTTTTTTACGTTCGCGCTGCAAATGGCTGGGGAGTTTGCGCATCAGACCCGTTCCAGTCTTGCTTTATCAGAGCTCAGGGCTGCTTTGAGCCTCGTATATGGGCCGTTATTTTACCTTTACTTCCTCAATTTCGCTGAACCCCGAAGAGGATTGCGCTGGAAGGATGTCTGGCACGGAATCCCGTTTTTCGTCGCCGTCGCGACCTTGGCCGCCGCGCTGTATTTCGGCGTGCTGGATTTCAGCATTCATCTTTACGCCGCAGCCGCCGGCGTAAGCTTGTTGGGATACGCCTGGCTGTCATGGCGGAACGTTCGCCCGAAACTCGCAAGCAATAGCCCGGCGCGCAGGCTTCAGTGGGCGGCGCTGGCTGCTGCGATGACCGGCCTAATGATCGGCCTGACCGTGGTGGCGACGAATTTCAATTGCGAATTCATCGAGAACGGCCCGGTATTGTGGACCCGCAACGCGTTGCTGATCTCCATTGTGTTGTTGATGAACGGTTTTTTGCTGGGTGGGCTGTGGGACGACCGCGTGCTGTTCTCGGCGCGGCATGTTTCAACTTCCACACAAGAAGATGAGGCCATCTTAAAGGCCCTTGATGATGTCCTGGAACAGGAGCGCTTATTTGCGGATCCGGAGGTGACGCTCGACAGGCTGGCTGCGGCCCTCTCGCTTAGGCCGCGCCGCGTGTCGGAGGCGGTGAACCGGCTGCACGATGTGAGCGTGCCTGCCTATATCAATCGGCGCCGAGTGGAGGAGGCTAAAAAACTGCTCGCCGGAGACGCCGCCGCTGGCCGATCCCTGCTCGCCCTGGCGCATGACGCAGGCTTCAATTCGAAAGCGACATTTAATCGCGCATTCAAGGAAATTGTCGGCGAAACGCCGTCCGCCTATCGGCAACGAGTGAGCGGCGTCGCGGCTGAGAATTAGAAGCGAACAGACACGTTGCTCCCCTCTCATTGACGCGCTAGACCGGCGCCGACGGATAATAGCGGCTTTAGCGCCGCCCCAGTTTTAAGGAGATATTCTCTATGGCCCGCAAAAAACTCGCGATGATCGGTTCCGGCATGATTGGCGGCACGCTCGCCCATATCGCCGCGCAAAAGGAGCTCGGCGACGTCGTCCTGTTCGATATTGCGGAGGGGATCCCTGAGGGCAAGGGCCTTGATATTGCTGAAAGCTCTCCGGTCGACGGGTATGACAGCCGCCTGAAGGGCACGCAGGACTACGCCGATATCGCCGGCGCCGATGTCTGCATCGTCACCGCCGGCGTACCGCGCAAGCCCGGCATGAGCCGCGACGACCTCGTCGGTATCAACCTCAAGGTCATGAAGGCGGTGGGCGAAGGGATCGCCAAATACGCGCCGAATGCGTTTGTCATCTGCATCACCAATCCGCTCGACGCCATGGTCTGGGCGCTGCAGAAATTCTCCGGCCTGCCGCATAACAAGGTCGTGGGCATGGCGGGCATTCTCGACTCGGCGCGCTTCCGCTACTTCCTTGCAGAAGAGTTCAACGTGTCGGTCGAGAGCGTGACAGCCTTCGTACTCGGCGGTCACGGCGACACCATGGTCCCGCTGACCCGGTATTCAACGGTCGCCGGCATTCCGCTGCCTGACCTGATCGAGATGGGATGGACGACGCAGGATCGGATCGATGCGATCGTTGACCGCACCCGCAAGGGCGGCGGCGAGATTGTCGCGCTGCTCAAAACCGGTTCTGCCTACTATGCGCCTGCGGCCTCGGCGATCCAGATGGCCGAGAGTTATCTGAAGGATAAAAAGGTTGTCGTCCCTTGCGCGGCGCATCTCACCGGACAGTACGGCCTCAACGACATGTATGTGGGCGTGCCGATTGTCATCGGCGATGAAGGCGCTGAGCGCATCGTTGAAGTGAAATTCACCGCTGACGAAAAAGCGATGTTCGACAATTCCGTCGATGCTGTGACGGAATTGATGGACGCGTGCAAAAACCTTGAACCGGCTCTCGCCTGAGCCGGTTCAGTCGCCGCTGTAAAAGCCCTGGGTGTAGCGACGGGATTTCGGGCCGCGCCCGGTATAGAAGCCTTGTGTGCGCATGGGACGGAACGCCCGCCAGACGCGTTTCTCTATGGCGACTTCAATATTCATGCTGTGAGAAAGCAGACCCGCGCCGGCAAGCGCCGCGGCGGGTTTTTTCGCGCTCCGAAATACATGCACGCCGTTGATGTCCTCGAATGTCATGCCGGGCGTCATCGCTGTTTTCTCTTTCGCGGGGCCGGCGGTGAGCAGTTTCGGTCCCGGATGAGCGATCGCCCCCGTGGCGCCGAGCGCGGCCGCCGCCGCCAATAGAGCCAGTCCCTTACGCATATCGCCGCCTCCTTGTCCGTTCGCTATAGCTTCGCGCCGTGCGGCGGGGGCTGGCAAGGCGGAAGCGGCGGTAAGGGCGAAAGAATCCGCGCATCTTGCGCTTATGCGGGGAAGACGGCTGTCCCGGCTCCACCTAAAGGCGCATTGAAGGCGGCGCGCATCACGATAGAACGGGGTTCATGAAAATCCTTTACTCGCATCGCACCCGTTCGGCGGACGGGCAATATGTGCATATCCGCGAGCTCACGGAGGCGCTCGCTGCGCGCGGTTGCGAGGTGGTGATAGCGGGTCCCGACAGCGGCGATGCGAAGGCGCTTGACGCCGGAGAGGGCGGCGGGATGAAGCGGTTTTTGCCCGGACCGCTCTACGAATGCGCCGAGTACGGATATTCTTTTCTCGGCTATCGCCGGCTTGCGGCGCTCGCGGCGGAAACGCGGCCCGACGTGCTCTATGAAAGATACAACCTTTTCTATCATGCGGGGGCCTGGCTGAAGCGCCGCGCCGGCCTGCCCATGTTGCTTGAAGTGAACGCTCCCCTGGTCGACGAGCGCCGCGCGCATGGCGGCCTGGCGCTCAAAGATTTCGCCCGAAGGAGCGAAGCGGCGATCTGGCGCGCCGCCGATATGGTGCTGCCGGTCAGCAATGCGCTCGCCGACTATGTTCGGGCGGCGGGTGTTCCCGGCGACCGCATCGAGGTTATTCACAACGGCGTGGGCGCCGATTTTTTGATCGAGCGCGATGGCTGGGCCGTCCGCCGCCGGTACGGTCTTGAAGACAAGCTTGTTCTCGGCTTCACGGGCTTCGTGCGCGAATGGCACCGGGTCGATCGGGTGATCCGGTTTCTCGCGGCGCATGAGAACCGGCATCTCGCTTTTCTTCTCGTCGGCGACGGTCCCGTGCGTCCGGGCCTCGAGACGCTCGCTGCTGAACTTGGCGTCAGCGACCGCGTACGGTTCGCCGGCGTCGTACAGCGCGAGCATCTCGCCGATCACGTCGCCGCCTTCGACGTCGCCCTGCAGCCGGCGGTGACCCCTTACGCGTCGCCCTTGAAACTTTTTGAATACATGGCGCTCGGCAAGGCGATCATCGCCCCGGCGGGCGCCAATATCCGGGAGGCGCTCCGGGGCGGCGAAGAGGCGCTGCTGTTCGGTCAGGAAGAGGGCGGTTTTGACAGGGCGCTCTCGGCGCTCGTGGAAGACGGCGAGCTTCGCGCTCGGCTCGGCTCGGCGGCGCGCGCGCGGCTGTTGCGTGACGACCTCACCTGGGCCGGCAATGCGCGCCGCGTCGAACGCCTTGCTGAAACGCTCTTGGAGACTCCCCATGTCGATCCGGCTTGAAACAGAACGCCTTGTGCTCCGTCCGATGGAGGCGCGCGACGTCGAGAGCCATGTGGAGATGATGCAGGATCCCGGCATGGCGGCCTATCTGACCCCCGATGGGAAAGTCCGGCCCCGCATGGATGAATGGCGCGGCGCGGCGATGCTGCTTGGCCACTGGCAGATAAGAGGCTTCGGCTTTTTCTCGGTTGAGGAAAAGGCGACAGGCGACTGGGTCGGCCGCGTTGGTCCGTGGAAGCCGGAGGGCTGGCCGGCGCTTGAATGCGGCTGGGGGATTAGAAAAGAACACTGGGGCAAGGGCTATGCGCCCGAAGCGGCGATCGCCTCGGTCCGGTGGATATTTGATCAGTTCCCAGACCTTCCGAGGGTCATCTCCCTCATCGATCCGGAAAACGCCAACAGCCAGGCGGTGGCGAAGAAGATCGGAGAGGAAAAGTCGGGCGAGGTCTTCGAGCTCTGGGGTTTGCGCCTCGACGTCTGGTCCGCCGGGCGCAAAGACTGGCTTGCCCGGTTCGGATAATTTTTGCCGGGCTTCATTTTTCCTCTTGAAATCCTCCGCGCTTTGACGATTTGCTATTGTCGCCGTCGAGCCGTTTGGTTGGCCTGGTCGCGAGGGCGATCAGAGTAAGGATTGTGCGCCCTTGCGCACGGGGCTGCCGTCCCATTGTCCGGCCTGGAGACTATCTGCAAATGATGCTTGTTCCGACTTACGTCGCCGCGAGCGACGTCGAAGGCGTGGGCGTATTCGCCGCGAAACGTATAAAAAAGGGCGCTTTGATCTGGCGCTACGACCCGAGTTTCGACCGGCTTGTGCCCTCGACCTGGTTGCAGGAACAGACGCCGATGATGCGTGAGTTCCTGACCAAATATGCATACCCGGCGCATGATCGCCCGGACATGCTGGTGATCGAAATCGACAATGGCCGGTTCATGAACCACACGCTGGAGCCGAACACCGACTTCACCAAGGTCATCGAGGGCTATGCGCTGCGGGACATCGCCGCCGGCGAGGAACTGCTCTGCAACTACACAGAGTTCGATCCCGGCTTCCAGCTGCTGCCGTCGGCGGTCACTGCATTTGCGAAGAAAAAGGCCCGCGCCAACGGCGTCTCCGCTCATTAATTCGTGAATGGGCGGCGCCGCCGGTTGACCTCAACGCAACAAGCGCGATCATGGGCGAACCGATTCACTACGAGGGGCTCCCATGATTGTCAGAGGTTTCGCCACGGCGGCGCTCGCCGCGTCTATTGTTGTCACGTCGTCCGTTTCGGCGCAGGAGGCGGCGCCTTCGCCCGCGCTAACGCCAGAGCAGGCGCGCACGGTCGACCGGCTCATAGATCAGGGGCTCAAGAACGATCTCGCCTGGGAGGTTCTTGAAAGCTTGACGACCGAAGTAGGTCCCCGCCTCGGCGGGTCCGAAGCGGAGGCGCGCGCCAGAGACTGGGGTGCGGCGAAACTCAAAAGCCTCGGCTTCAAGAATGTCAAAATCGAAACCTTCGAGATGCCTTACTGGGAACGGGTCTCCGAACGCGCCGAGATCGTTTCTCCGTTTCCGCAGCCGCTGTCGCTGACCGCTCTTGGCGGGTCGATCGGCACGCCGGAGGGCGGCCTTGAAGGTGAGGTCGTCCGTTTCGGTACGCTCCCCGAGCTGCAGGCGGCGCCGCTGACCGGCTATGAGGGCAAGATCATCTTTGTCGATGAACCGATGGCTCGCACGCAGGACGGATCAGGTTACGGCATGGCGGTTCGCAAGCGCGGCCTTGCGGCTGTCGAGGCCGGCAAGCGCGGCGCCGCAGCGGCGCTGATCCGTTCAGCCGGCACCGATTATCACCGCAATCCGCACACCGGCGGCGCGACATTCAGGGGTGGGGCGACCGCCGTGCCCACGGCGGCGCTCGCCAACCCCGATGCAGACCAGCTCACACGCGTGCTGAAACGCGCCAATGGGCCGGTTATCGTCAATCTTGAGCTCGTCGTGAACACCAGGGAGACCGTCACATCGGGCAATGTGATCGGCGAAATTCCCGGCAAGACGAACGAAATCATCGTGATCGGCGGCCATCTCGATAGCTGGGATCTTGGTACTGGCGCGATTGACGACGGCGCCGGCATCGCCATTACCACGGCGGCGGCGAAACTGGTCGGCGATCTTAATGGCAAGCCGACTCGCACCATTCGCGTCGTGATGTGGGGATCTGAAGAAGTCGGCGTTTACGGCGGTTCGGCTTATGCTGAAGCTCATGCCGATGAGATCGACCGGCACGTCGTCGCGGCGGAGTCGGACTTCGGCGCCGGCAGAATCTATCAGTTCAGTACTCGCTTTGGCGAAAGCGCGCTTCCCAAAGCGACTCCAATGGCGAACGCGTTACGGCGGCTGGCGATTACGCCGGGCGACAACAACGCTTATGGCGGCGCCGATATCGGCGCGATTATGCGCCTTGGCGTGCCGGCGGTTACGCTCGCCCAGTCCGGCTGGGATTATTTCGACCTTCATCACACGCCCGATGACACACTCGATAAGGTCGATCCCGAAGCCTTGCGCCAGAACGTCGCCGCCTGGGCCGCTTTCATCTATATGGCGTCAGAAATGGAAGGCGGCTTTCGGGATGACGGGGACGGGGAGAGCGCTTCCGATAGTGACTAGGCGCCGCCGAACGCAGGTCCGGCTGCTTTTCCTGTTATTAGAGTTTTCATTAAGTCATTGAAATTTAAAGATTATGGGGAAGGTTTCTATAGAAACCTTCCCCAAACTGATTATTACGGTCGCGGTATTTAAAAACAGTTTGTCGGCCCCAGAATTTCGCGCATAGTCCGTTTCCATGTTGCGTAACGGTTCCCGGCCGCGCCGGGTTTTTGCAACGGGGAACATTCCATGGCGAAAGAAAAGAAGAGTTCTGAATATACGAAGCGACAGGACGGCGGCGCGACGGTGTTTACAGTTACGCCGGCGCCGGCGCCGAAATTCACCGCCATTCTGGTGATCGGCGGCGTGATGGGTCTTCTCGGACTCAGCATGCTGGCGGGCGGCCCGGGCATCATCTTCCTGGCGATGGCGGCGTTCTGTTTCTGGTACGGGTGGACGCGCGACTTGCGGCCGAAAGAGACGCGCCAGCCGGCGACTTTTCGCGTCACGGCGGACCGGATCGAATCCGGCGGCCAGACTTTTTCTAAGGACGACATTCACCGCCTGATCCTGCGCAACAGCATCACGGATCAAGAAGTCACGACGATCTATACGACAAACGCCAATGTCGCCGCTGGCCTCGCCTATCGCGGGCAAGTCGCGCGCGTGGCGAACACGCTGACGGTGGAATCCGGCGGGAAGTCGAGCCTGATTGCTGGCGGGATGGATGAAACGACGGCCTTCGGGCTGCTGTCGGACGTCTGCAAGATCATGGGTTATGAGGTCAATTGACCGCCGGCCTTGAGAGCCGGGCTGGCGCATAAAAAAAGCGGCTCAACTGAGCCGCTTTTTTCAGGAAGTTTTTTTTAGCGCCTATTCCGCGTCTTTCTTCGAGCGGCGGTCGACTTTCTCAGCGATACGGGCCGACTTGCCGCGGCGGTCGCGCAGATAATAGAGCTTGGCGCGGCGCACCTTGCCGCGGCGCACGACTTCGATGGAATCGACCAGCGGCGAGTAGACCGGGAAGACCCGCTCGACGCCTTCGCCGAAGGAGATCTTGCGAACCGTGAAATTCTCATTGAGGCCGCCGCCGGCGCGGGCGATGCAGACCCCTTCGAACGCCTGCAGACGTTCGCGGTCGCCTTCGCGCACCTTGACGTTGACCTTGACCGTATCCCCGGGAGCGAACTCCGGCACGTTCTTGCCGAGTTCTTCCATATGCTCTTTTTCGAGCTGTTCGATAATGTTCATCGCTTCGGTTCCTTGTTGTTTTCCCGCCGGATAGGACCGTCAGCGTGAAACCTTTCAAAAAGGTCCGGTCGTCGCGCGCGCGTTATGTCTTCAGCCATTTTGCGCCGCCATTCGGCGATCTTTTGGTGGTCGCCTGAAAGCAGCACGTCCGGGACGGCCCGGCCCTCGAACTCTCTCGGGCGCGTATACTGGGGATATTCCAGCAACCCGCCCTCAAAGCTTTCCTCGCCCAGCGAGGAAGGCGAGCCCAATACCCCGGGGAGAAGCCGGACGCAAGCCTCGATCAGCGCCATCGCGGCGATTTCCCCGCCGGCGAGGACGAAGTCCCCGATTGAGACTTCCTCTATCCCCCTTGCCTCGAAAATCCGCTCGTCGATCCCCTCGAAACGGCCGCAAAGGGCGATGAGCCCGGCGCCTTCGGAAAGCGTGCGGGCCCTGCCCTGCGTCAAGGGCGCGCCCCGGGGCGTCAGGCAGATCAGCGGGCGCCCGGCGCGGTCGACGCTGTCGATCGCCGCCGCCAGGATATCGGCGCGCATGACCAGACCCGCGCCGCCGCCCGCCGGCGTGTCGTCCACGGAGCCGTATTTGTTGTCGGAAAAATCGCGGATGTTGACGGTCTCGAGCGCCCATGAGCCTTCCGCGCGCCCACGCCCGAGAACGGAGGCATCCAGCGGTCCCGGAAAAAGCTCCGGAAAGAGGGTCAAGACAGTCGCGCGCCACATGGAGCGAGGAAATGACATGGGGGCGGGGAAGGCGCAAGCTGGGCGGAAAGAGGTCTTGAGCGTCCGTCCCTTGGAGACCTCAGGCGTCCTCTTCGCGTATCGCCGTTTCGATAAAGGCGCGTTTGGCGTGCGGATTGTCTTCCTCATCCAGCGCGCCGCGCCTTATCGTGATTGTCCCGGCGGCGATATCGACCTCAGGGAAATCGGCTTTTGTGAAGGCAATGAGCCGCACGCCCTGCATGCCGGGGATCGCCTTCAGTTCGACAACGTCGCCCGCGCCGAAATTATAAACCGCGGATACGGCGCCCAGGGGTGCGCCGGTCTCGTCCACGGCTTTGAGGCCGACAAGGTCATCGAGATAGAATTCGTCTTCTTCTGGAGCAGGCAGTTCTCTGCGATCGATGTAAAGCCGTGCGCCTTTGAGGCTTTCCGCGTCCTCCCGGCTTTTGATTTCCGGCGCGCGAACAAGGGCGATGTCGGGCCCGATGATCCGGACGACCGTCAGCGTAAAGCGCCTTGCGCCGTCTTCGGTTTCAACGGTGCCGTATGCGGCGATATTTTCCGGCGTTTCGGTGAAAGTCTTTACTTTCACCTCGCCCTTTACGCCGTGAGCGCCGGCAAAGGCGCCGAGGCAGACGCGCTTCGCCTCAGTCATCGCTTTCCTGCTCTTGAGGCTGAAAGAGCCTTCCCTTTTCCGTCCAGAGAACAAGCGCGAAAGCGCCGACACCGAGACAGACGAAACCGAGAATGATCGGCATGGTCGTGCCGTCATAGAACTGCCCGATCATTCCGCCGAGGAACCCGGCGAGGGTCGTGCCGGCGAAGCCGTTCGCGGCGGCTGCAGCGCCGGCGATGTGGCCCATCGGTTCCATCGCCATAGCGCTCATATTCGGTCCGATCAGGCCGAGCGCAAAAAACGAAACTGACATAAAAAACATGAACAGCACGAAGGTTTCGCCCATCGTCGCGGCGATCGCGAGGTGGATCAGATTGGCGATCAGGAATACGAGCAGCGCGCCATGGGAGAGGCGCCGCATGCCGAAGCGCATCACCAGCCGCGCATTCAGCAGCGTTGCGACGCCAAGGGATGCGGCGATCCCGGCAAACGCAACGGCGAAATTCTGGCCAAGGTCGAATGTCTCAAGAAATATCTGTTCCGATGCGCTGATATAGCCGAACAGCGCGCCGAAACATAAGGCGGCGGCGAGCGTGTAGCCGAGCGCCGTTCGGTTGCGAATAAATTGAAGATAGGAGGAGGCGATTGGTCCGGGGCGAAGCGGTTTCCTGTCCTCCGGCGCCATGGTTTCCGGCAGCCGCCAGCGCATCCACAAGGCGAGCACGGCGCCGTAGAGCAACAAGGCGACGAAGATGCCGCGCCAGGGCGCCGCAAATAGAATGAGCTGACCGAAACTGGGCGCAAGAATAGGCGCCGCCATGAAGATGGTGATCGCGAGCGACATGACTTCCGCCATGCGCCGCCCTGAGCACTGGTCGCGCACGATGGCGACCGCTGAGACGCGCGTCGCCGCGGTGGCGACGCCCTGAAACCATCGAGCGGCGAGCAGCAGCGTGAAGGACGGGGCGAAGATGCTGAGCGCCGAGCCAGCGATATAGCCGCCAAGCGACCAGATGAGCACGTTTTTTCGCCCGAAGCGGTCGACAATCGGCCCGAAGAACAGCTGTGCGACGCCATTGCCGAGAACGTAGACGATGATGACGAGTTGACGGTCGTTATCGCGCGCGGCGCCGAGATCGTCGCCGATCATCCCGAGCGCCGGCAGCATCATATCAATCGCGAGGGCGTTGAGCGCGAAAACGGCGGCGACGATGCCGACAAGTTCGGGAAACGGTATCCGCGGCGTTTTCGTGGTTGTTGATTGTGCGTCCATGCGCCGGGGTTACGCCCGGCGAAGCGGATTGGCAATGCTGGCGTTAATCTTCGCTGGTGTCGCCAATCGCTTCGAGCGCGCGTTTGCGCTCATGATCGGAATCGATGGTCCGCACCGCCGCCAGATAGCGGCCGCGCAGGGATGGGTTCTCCTCTGCCGCGTCGGCCAATGTTTCCAGCGCAAGCCGCTGATCGTAGCTTGAGGAAATCGTATCGAAAGCATCGAACCACGCCTCGGCGACGCCGCCGTCAGTAGATGCAATTTCGGCGCTGTCGGTCAGCACAAGCCGCATGTCGTGATCGCTTTCGATCTTGCGGGCCGCCGCACTCAGAAGGCGGGCCGACTGTGCGGGCGTAATAGCGTCGTTTTCGAGCAGGGCTTCCGCTGCGACTCGTAGATCGTGATCGCTGTCGATTTGTTTGTAGAGCCCTAAAAGCAAGCCCATGGCTGCGTCATCAAGCGGGCGTTCTGCGAACGCCTCAACGATCTGGCGCATTTCGTGGTCGCTTTCGATTGACGTCGCCGTAGCCAGAAGGGCCTTCGCTGCATTGTCGGTAACGTCTTCCTGTTCGACAATGGCTTCGATTGCGCCGCCGAGATCATGATCGCTCTCGATATCTTTGAGCGCCTCTGTCAGGGCGATGATGTCGGTTTCCGTGAGGTCGGCCTGTTCGACCAGCGCCGTCGTATAGCGGCGTTTGGCGTGACCGCCCTCAAGATGATCGAATTCGGCGAGCACGGCGCTTGCATCTCCGCGTTTCAAAAGCGCGGCGACGCGTTCGTCGGCCTTGACGCCGCTGGCGCGAAGAAATTTCAGCACCAGCGCGCGAACCGCCTTGTCGGTATCTTCTCCCTCGGGCTGCTTGTCGCCGTTGCGGTAGTAAACGGCTTCGAGACCGTCGCCGTCTTCAAACACGGCGCGTTCTTTTTCGCCGTCTTCGGTTATCTCGATTTGCAATTCGTCGTCGACCGTGCGGATATAGTCGCCGCTTTCATCGAGCATGAATTCGCCGCTCCAGGCGGCCTTGATCGAATAGCCGTTCTCCCGCAGCGAGAACTCGCTTTGATCGCCATGGGTCATATGGCGCACGGAGCGGCCGTCATCGTCATCGCTGATGGTGAAGTGAAAACCGCCGCTGCGGCCATCGCCAGTGACGACTGCATAGGCAGCTGAAACGAACACGGCGGTTCCGGCCAGAATGGCGAGCGATCGAAGGCTTTTCATGTCAGTCTCTTCCAATATAGGATCGCAGCCAATCTAGGCGATCCGGAGGGTGAATTGAACCATATCCGGGTCGAAACGGCGCGCTTCCGCGACAGGCTGTACGGATCAGGCGGCGAGCCGTTTTCAGACCTCATTTTCGGCGTCGCGCCGATCCGCCGCAAGATAGGCGGCCGAGCGCATTTCCATCATCCGTGAAACGGTGCGTTCAAATTCGAACGCGCCGTCCCCCGCCTCGTACAGGCTGTCCGGTTCTCCTGCGGCGGAGCAGACCAGCTTGGTGCGAGAATCGTAGACCGTGTCGATCAGGGTGGAAAAGCGCTTCGCCTCATTGCGCATTTCAGGCCCCATCACCGGAATGCGGTCGATGAACAGCGTATCGAAATGGCGTACGATGGCGAGATAATCGCCGGCGCCGAGCGGCTGTCCGCAAAGTTCGGCGAAATCAAATCGCGCCGCGCCGCGCGCGGTGCGGCGCGCGCTCAGTATGCGGCCTTTTACAGGTATCTCTTCGGCGCGCTCCTGCGCGCCGCAGATCATATTCTTCCACGCGGCGTCCATTGCCTTGTCCGCCCGAGGTGTGAGCGGTTGATAATAGACAGGCGCGTTTTCTAGCTTGGCGAGGCGATAGTCTTTGGCGGCGGCGAGCTCAAAAACATCCAGCCGCGTTTTCAAAAGCTCTATGAAAGGCAGAAAAAGCTGCCGATTAAGGCCGTCCTTATAAAGATCGTCCGGCGCCCGGTTCGACGTGGCGACGATGACGACGCCTTTGCGGAAAAGCGCCTCGAAAAGCCGCCCGAGGATCATGGCGTCGGCGATGTCAGTTACATGAAACTCATCGAAACACAAAAGCCGCGCGTTGAGGGCGATGTCATGGGCGACAGGCGATATCGGATCGTCCGGCGCGTCGCGATTGAAGGCTTTGTGTCGCCGCTTCGCTTTATCGTCGAGCGCGCGCCAATCGGCGATGCGGTCGTGAATCTCGGCCATGAACTCGTGAAAATGGACGCGCCGCTTTGCGGCGAAGGCGGTGTTGTTGAAGAAGATATCCATGAGGAGCGTCTTGCCGCGCCCGACCGCGCCCCAGAGATAGAGCCCTTTGGGCGGCTTCGGCCGGCCGAAAAGACCATTGCGGCGTCCCAATGCGCCAAGCGCGCCCGAAAGGGCCTGCAGCCGGTCTACAGCTTCAGCCTGCGCCGTATCGGCGCTCAGCGCTTCAGATTGAATGAGCGCCTGATATCTCGGGCCCGGCCCCCTCGTCATCTGTCCGGCTATAACGCGATGCGGCGCTTCCGTCACTTTGAAAGGCGTCTGAGGTCAGGGGAAATGACGTTGAGTGGCGTTGGCGAAAGCCACGAGTGAAAGCATGACGGGCACTTCAACCAGCACGCCGACGACGGTTGCGAGGGCCGCCCCTGATTCCAGCCCGAACAGGCTGATCGCCACGGCGACGGCGAGTTCGAAGAAATTTGAGGTGCCGATCAGCGCGCAAGGGGCGGCGATGTTGAAAGGGATGCGCCAGGCCCAGGCTGCGCCGTAAGCGAGCGCAAAAATCCCGTATGACTGGATGAGCAATGGCGCTGCGATCATGGCGATTACGAGCGGGCGCTCCAGTATGACGCTTCCCTGAAAGCCGAAAAGCAGAACAACGGTGGCCAGCAGCCCGATAATGGAGAATGGTTTGAATCGCGCGCAAAACGCATCGACCGCCGCCTCGCCGCCGCGTCGATGAAGCTGGCTTCGGGTGATGACGCCTGCCGTCAGCGGGATGACCACATAGAGCCCGACCGACAGCGCAAGCGTAGACCACGGCACGCGGATATCGACGATCCCGAGAAGGAACGCGACAATTGGCGCAAAGGCGAACACCATGATGGCGTCGTTTACGCTGACTTGCGCCAGCGTATAGGTCGGGTCGCCCCGTGTAAGCTGCGACCAGACGAACACCATGGCGGTGCACGGAGCGGCGCCAAGCAGGATGAGGCCGGCAATGTAACCTTCGGCGTCATCTGGCGGTATGAAATCAGCAAAAAGGTGTCTGAAAAAGAGTACGCCCAGGGCGGCCATGGTGAAGGGTTTGACGAGCCAGTTCACCGTTAGCGTTACAACAAGACCCTTGGGCCTTTCTCCAATTCGCGCGAGGCCCGCGAAGTCAACGCCGACCATCATTGGAAAAACCATCGCCCAGATAAGCAGCGCAACGACAAAGTTGACATTGGCCGCCTGAAAAGCGGCCATCGCTGCGAACAGGCCGGGAAACGTCTGGCCTAGCGCAATGCCTGCGGCGATGCAGAGTCCCACCCAGATTGAGAGATACTTTTCAAAAGCGGACAAGGCGGCTTCCCTTTATGGCCTGCTCAGAAAATCGTCGATCTTGAGTTTGATGTTTGTGAAGACCTCCAGGAATGCGGCGCGTTTTTCGGCGTCGCTTCCGGTGACGGCCGCCGGGTCGGGAAAGCTCCAGTGCATTTTGTGCGGGTAGCGGCCGTCCTTTAGCGGCCATACCGGACAGGTCTCGCCCGCCGCGTTGTCGCAGACGGTGACGACCGCATCCATCAAGGGCGCGTCGGGCCGGGAGAACTCTTCCCAGCTTTTCGAGCGCGGCGCATCGGCGCCGCCGGGTATCGGAATCCTTTGCGCGCTGAGCGTTTCGAGTGCGAAAGGGTTGGGCGTGTCCGCAGGGTTTGAACCGGCGGACCAGGCGCGCCAGCGCCCGGCGCCCGCCTTGTTCATATAAGCCTCAGCCATGATCGAGCGCGCCGAATTACCGGTGCACAGGAAAAGGATGTTGCGCATCAGCAACCGCAGGAAGCGGCGGCGGGTTTGGGAGCCAGCTCAAGCTCCGGACTGGCCCCGAATTCCGCGCTGTCGCCGAAGGTCTGGAAGAGTTCCCAGACCGCGCCCTGCGGGTCGCGCGCCCAGTATTTGTTGCTCTTGGCGTAGCAGCAGGTGGTTTCGTTCTCGGCGAAGAGGGCCTCGTTTTCGTCCTTGAGGCGGTCGGCAATGGCTTCAAGGTCTTCGCGCGTGTCGAGCGAAACGCCGACATGATCGACGCCGGTGCCGGCTGTTCCGCGGGAAGAGATCGAAACATTGGCCGCGGGGTCATCGAGCAGCCATTTTGCATAGTCATGTTCGCGCCGCGTCGGGTCCTGGCCGAAGAGGGCGGTGTAGAACCGGATCGACTGGTCGAGATTGTCGGTTTTGACGTGGATATGCAGGCGTTTCATCAGGCGCACTCCTTGATGACGTAGGGGCCGCAAAGGCGCTTGTCGCCCTGGCAGCAGTCGGCGAGCAGGAAATCGACAAGATCGCGGACGCCGCCGTAATCGGCCGCGTAAATGACGCTGCGCCCTTCCTTGCGGGAAAGGATCAGCCCGGCGCGCTCCAGCTCCTTCAGGTGAAACGACATGGTCGGCGCCGGCGCGCCCAGCGCGCCCGAAATCTTGCCGGCGGCGAGGCCCGCCGGGCCGGCGCGCACCAGCAGCTTCAACACCTCAAGGCGCGAGGTTTGTGAGAGGGCCGAGAAAGCCTGGCAGGCGTCAGAAATTTCCATATTTCCATAAATATAAAATTATACTTGTTGTTGCAAGCCCTGAGGCCAAACATTTTTACTCGGCAAACTGGTGGAATCGCCGCAGACAGTGCCGGGGCTTTCCGCAAAGCTCCGATTTCGATAGCAAAACGATAGCGAGCGATGGCCTATAAAACCCTGAGTTCGGCGCGGGTCATCGAGACCATCGACAAGCTCGAGGCGCGGGTGAAAGAACGTTTCCCCGATAGCGGTCTTGCGCAGGTTGCCCATGAGCTTTCTGAGACTTCAAGGCGCTGCGCGGCGGAATCGGACCGTTTGCGCCGGCCAGTGACGCCGATCCGGGTCATGGTCTGCACGGTTTGGGTGCTGGGGGCGGCCGGTCTTGTCTGGCTGGCGTTCGGGCTTCACTTCGACGGGCTTGAATGGGAAGCGGCGAGCCTGGTGCAGATTCTTGAGCCGGCGATGAACCTCGCCGTGCTGGTCGGTATCGGCGTGTTGAGTCTCGGCCGGTTCGAGGAACGCTGGAAGCGCGCCAAGGCCCTCGACTACCTCCATGAGTTGCGGTCCATCGCCCATGTGGTCGACATGCACCAGCTCACCAAGGATCCCTATCGTCAGGCGATGCCGGCGACGGCCTCGTCGCCGGCGGCGACGCTTTCGGGCGCCCTTCTCGAGCGTTATCTCGATTATTGTTCGGAGATGCTTTCGCTGACCGCCAAACTAGCCGCCCTTTTCGCGCAAAGTTGCAAGGACGCAGAAGTAAGCGCCGGCGCCAATGACGTTGAACTGATGACGACAGCGCTGTCGCGCAAGATCTGGCAAAAGATCATGGCGTTCAGTCGCTATGATTACTCCGCCGCAGACGCGCCGCCGGAGTCCTGATTACTCCGCCGCCGCTTTGACCGATTTCGGCGTGTTCGCCGGCGGACGGGTCACCATCATCTTCTTGATTTCGGCGATCGCTTTCGCCGGGTTGAGATGCTTGGGGCAGACCTGCGCGCAGTTCATGATCGTGTGGCATCGATATAATTTGAACTCGTCCTCAAGCTTGTTGAGGCGGTCGTTTGTTAGTTGGTCGCGGCTGTCGGCGAGCCAGCGATAGGCCTGAAGCAGCGCGGCGGGGCCGAGATACTCGCCTTCGCCATTCGTGTCCTTCTCGTCGCCGTTCCACCAGTAGGAAGGGCAGGAGGTCGAACAGCAGGCGCAGAGAATGCACTCGTAAAGTCCGTCGAGCTTCGCACGATCTTCCGGCGACTGCCGCCATTCGGTTTCGGGTTCGGCGTCCCGCGCCTGCAGGAAAGGCTCGATATAGGCGTGCTGCTTGTAGAAATTCGATAGGTCGGTGACGAGGTCTTTCACCACAGGCTGGTGCGGCAACGGGTAGACCGTAATGTCGCCGGCGCCGAGATCATCGAGGCTTTTCGTGCAGGCCAGCGTATTGGCGCCGTTGATGTTGAAGGCGCAAGAGCCGCACACGCCCTCGCGGCAGGAGCGCCGGAAGGCGAGACCCGGATCGATCTCGTTCTTGATCTTGATCAGCCCGTCGAGAACCATCGAGACGTTCGAGCAGTCGACTTCGTACGAATCGACGCGCGGGTTGTCCGGCTGGTCGGGATCGTAACGGTAGACGCGGAAGGTGCGGACCTTCTCCGCCCCTTCCTTCGCCGGGTAGTGCTTGCCGTTCTTGTTCACTTTCGAATTGGCGGGAAGCGTCAGTTGAACCATTCCGGCAAGCCTTTCTTATTCCTCTTTCACCCGCGCACCGTACCAGTCGAGGTTGCGGGTCACGAACATGGTCAGCGCAATCGCGGCGAAGGCCGTGAGGGCCCCGATCAGGAGCGCATAATCCTCTGATTTCATGAGTAGATATATCAAAGCATAGGCGCCTGCAAAGGCGATAAACGCGATCGCGCCGCGTAAAACGCTGTGAAAGACGGTCGCAGCCGCCCTTGCTGGCGGAGCGAGTTTTCGGGTGGAAGTGGCCCGGGCGGTCTCGACGACGTTTAGGAGGTCAGCCGGCTCTTTGCGCCTTGAAAGCCGTTTCTTCTTGGGTTGTCCACTGGTTCAGCAGCGCGTCGAGTTTTGCCATGTTGAGCGGCTTTGAAATAAAGTCGTCCATCCCGGCTTCCTCGCAATGCTTGCGGTCCTGCGCCAGCACATGCGCCGTTGCGGCGATAATCGGCGTGCGCGGTATTTCGCGGCTTTGCTCGATATCGCGGATGGTTCGCGTCGCATTTATGCCGCTCATGACCGGCATGGCGAGGTCCATTAGGATCACCGCCGGGGCGTGCTCCAGAAACAGGTCAACGGCTTCCCGGCCGTTATTTGCAACAATGACTTCGTAGCGGTCCTGATCAATTCCATTAATAGCGACTTGCTGGTTTACGGCGTTATCTTCCGCCAGCATCACCTTGATGCGGTCTTTGCGGCACCCTGCCGAAGGCGCGCGTTCCTTTGCGGCGCGTCTTAAGGCGTCGGGGGCGTCTGCAGCCATAACGCGCGCAAGCTCATCCATAAGGTGGGACGGCTGTATCGGGTTGGTCAGAAACGTCTTGATGTTTTTGTCGTCGTCAGATTTTTCCGATTGAGATTCTTCGATAGACGATAGCATGATCACCGGAATGGAATTGTAGCGTGGATTGGATTGCATTCGTCTTGCAAGCGTCAACCCGTCCTCCTCAGGCATCTGGTAGTCCAGCAAGGCGAGATGGTACCGGTCGCAGTCCCGAACGGATTGCGAAAGTTCGCCCAACGCTTCTTCGCTGTTGCTGACTATCGTAGCCCGGATACCCCATCCGTCCATGAGTTCTTTCAGGATGCGCTGGTTTGTGCGGTTGTCGTCGACTGCGAGGATGCGAATGCCTTCGAAGTTGACGAGGCTGCGTTGTGCGTGGGATTGAATCGACTCGTCTATCGGCACGGTCACTTTAAACCAGAAGCGTGATCCTGCATTGAGCTGGCTCTCCGCTCCAATTTCGCCTCCCATCAGTTCTATGATGTTACGGCATATCGCCAGCCCGAGACCGGTGCCGCCGAAGCGTCTC
Source organism: uncultured Parvularculaceae bacterium (assembly GCA_913055785.1). Taxonomy (GTDB): domain Bacteria; phylum Pseudomonadota; class Alphaproteobacteria; order Caulobacterales; family Parvularculaceae; genus Hyphococcus. Next base: position 38,108 of record CAJXLJ010000003.1, read on the forward strand.
GTATGAGAGCCGTCGGCCTGCTCGAATTTTTCGAACATGCGGGGGATGTCTTCGGAAGATATTCCGATGCCGCTGTCGTTGACGCTGATATGGAGCTCGAACATCTCGCCTTTGCGGGTTCCCGAAACATCGATTGCTATAAATCCGTGATCGGTGAATTTAACGGCGTTGCCGACAAGATTACCGAGGACCTGACGCAGCCGGACGTCGTCGGCGATGACGCCGCCCGGCAGGTTTGGATCGTAGCGCACCGTCAACTCGAGATCCTTTTCCAGCGCCGGCGCCTGCATCATGAGCGCAACTTCATGCGCCATCTGTCTCAAGTTAAACCCGCGCGGCGTAAGTTTGAATTTACCGGCGTCGAGCTTGGAGAAATCAAGTATGTCGTTAATGACAGACATCAGGGCTTTGCCGGATGCGTCGAGGATTGAAACGAATTCGCGCTGACGATCGTTCAGGTTTGTGTTGAGCAACACCTGGGTCATGCCGAGCACGCCGTTCATCGGCGTTCTGATCTCGTGGCTCATGGAGGCCACGAACTCGGATTTTGCGACATTGGCGGCCTCGGAGGCTTCGCGCGCCTTAATGAGCGGTGAGACAAGAAGGCGGTGGATGACGGCGCCCAGAACCAGTGTAAGCAGCGTCGTTGCAATTGCTGTTGCGCCTATCGCCGTGCGGCGAAAGTCGAAAAGCTCGGCGAATGCGATATCTTTTTCTAGCGCTACGCCGACATACCAGTCGCTCGCCGAATTCTCAGGTAACCCTGCGGTGACGACGAATTGCGCGCCATCGGGATGATCGACGAGTTGCAGGTCGCCGTCAGTGTTTAGCGTATCTGTCGGAAACATATCGGAGAGCGGCTTGCCAATCAGGCTTTCATCCGTATGCGCGAGAATTTTCCCTCACTGGTGAACAGAAATACAGTGCTGGAGCTGGTGAGGTTTGCCTCCTTGAGGATGTTGATGAGCGTTTCAGCGACGAAATCGGCGCCGACAACCCCGATCAGTTCGCCGTCCCGATAAACGGGCGCGCTAATGGTGATCATGTCCAGGTTGGTTGCAGCGTCTACATACGGGTTTACAACCGTGACCGAGCCCCTTTCCGCGGCGGCGAGGTACCATGGACGTATTCGGGGATCGTAATCGGGACCGAGCAGGTTTGCCGGCGGCCATGCGCGAAAATGTCTGTTGGATTGGCCGTAATAGGTCCACTTAAAGAAATGGGTGTAGATCGGTTTATAAAGAATGGACTCGACGCTTTGATCGGCTGGCGCCTGGGAAAACTCTTTGCTGAGTTCGGAAATCAAGGTCTCGCGCGTGATCAGCCAGTTTTGTATGCCCCACAGTGCGGAGCCGGAGACGGTTGTCAGGTGGTTGTCAATTTCTTCAAGCTGCAGCTTTTTTTGGGAATGATCGAAGAATGACGCAAATCCAGCGAAGGCCATGATGACGACGCAGGCGCCAGCTGCCAGAGTCGTAGCCAATACGCGGAAGGCGGAAAAAGCGTCCTCTTTGGCTTTGGAAGACGGTTTTGACGAAAACGGCATATTGTTTCCTCTCAACCGCCTGTGTCATGGCGGCGCGGGTCGGCTATATATGTCGTAGCCGTCTATGCTTAATTGCCGCTTAAACGCCCCTGCTGGAATGGTGAAGCTTTTCTCTTTGCCGCTTGATTTCAAGCGAGCCGCACAGCCGTGTTACCGTTAATGCAACTCCAGGTGGGTGCATCGGTAATCAGGCGGAGATTTGTATGCTGTCTTTTAGCGCGATCGTGTATTGTTCGCCATGGCGGTAAAAAGCGCGATCGCTGCGGTAAGGCCTGAAATCCAGGGAAGCGCCTCCGCGAGCGCGCCATGGCCGGATTCCAGCGCGGCGTGGATCGCTTCGCGCTTGCCAATGGGGTTGGCGATTACGAACCAGTCGAAAACCTTGAGATCGGAGCCATGAGTCCAGACAACCAGCGGTCCCGTGACGGCGAGCACGATCACCGCCGCCATGACGACCCGCATCGCCCATAACGCCGCAATATGCAAAAACGCATTGCCCCCAGGGCGGCCTCTCGCGCTCCAGAAAAAGGTCAGCGGCGCCCCGATTAGCAGAGGGGTGAGGATGGCGCCGTAACCCACATGGCGCCAGATCGCCGCAATGAGCGCGGCGCGCTCGCTCTGCGCGTGGATCGCCTCGCCGGTGAGGAAGAGCCAGGCGCAGGCCGCGACAAGCAGCGCCAGCAGGACAAAACGGAATATAGGAAAAGCGTTCATGGAGTCTCCTGTGCGAATTCTATCCGTGTCCGGCCTGATAGTGAACCGTAAAGCAGCGCTGCGATTGCGCCGGCGACAATTCGATCGGCGGCGCGGTGATGACAAGCCCCGACTCTTTGAACAGCGCGCCGATTTCGTCGGCGATGGCGCGGGCGGTCTCTTCCGCGCGGGCGCACATCAGCCAGCTTAAATGCGCATTGCGCTTTCCGGCGTCGCCGGCCTGTGCGGCGGCGAGAGCGGCGACCAGACTGAGCTCGTCGGCCGTCACCCGCCCGCAGCCGGGATGAGAAAGAGTGATGACACGGCCGCCTTCGCGCCCGATCACGCGCGCCAGACGGTGAACGGCGGAGAGGGCGCGTCCGGCCCTTTCGCCGAATTCATTTTCATATCCCCTTACGAGGGCGCAGCAGCCCATATGGCCGACGGCGGCCGCCCGGAAAGCCCACAGGGCGAACCCGGCGCCGGAGCCGAGATCGGGAACGCTCATCGATCGTATAAAGGCCACCTTCGCCGTCTCCCTTTAAAATCCTTGCCGCCAGCTCACGGCGAGCTTGTAATTTCGGCCCGGTTGACTGACGCCAGCGGCGACGACCTCATAGTCCGTGTCCGCCACGTTATCGACGCCAAGGTCGATTCTCAGCCCTTCGAGCGGGCCTTTCTGGGGCTGCCATACGAGATAGACGTCGCCGACAGTGTAACCATCACGCGCATTGGCGGTGTCGTTCACCTTGGTGAAATCGCTTGCGGCCGTTACGCGCCCGCCGATGCGGATATCGCCGTCGACAAGTTTGACGCCGACGTCGGCGAAGAACGTATCCGGCGAGAGCACGCCGACATAATCGCCTGTATCGACGTCGCGGCCGTCAATCGTCGCAAAGTTTGTGCGCAGATAAAAATACTCAGAGTCGTACTGCACTTCGACTTCAACGCCGTCGAGTTCCGCGTTCGTGACATTTACGTTGCGGCTGTAATTGCCGAACGCTTCGCCGGAGCCGCAGGGGGGAAAGAAGGGCAGGACTTCGCTCGGCGTCAGGAAGCAGGTGAAGGGGATGTTCACCTCGAGATCAATCAGGTTTGTCACGTCTGATTTGTAGTAGGAGCCTTTAACCGTCAGGCTGTCGCCCTTGAAGAGCAGGTTATCGAAGTCGAACCCGGCACCGGCTTCCCATGTTTCAGATTCTTCCGGGACAAGGTCGGGATTCGGAATGAAGAAGTTCGAGACGAAATAGGGCGGACCGAAGGGGCCGAACGGGCCCGGCACAGACAGGTTCGGAATCTCGAAATGCAGGTTGTCTGCATAAATTTCGTTGAAGGACGGCGCGCGGAACGCTTCCGACCAGTTGGCGAACACGATGACCTCATCGATCGGCTTATAGGAAACGCCGATTTTCGGCGAGACAGCTTCGTCGCTTGTTCCAGGCGCGCTTGGTGCCTCGTTTTCAAATTTGTCCCAGCGTACGCCCGGCAGAAGCGTCAGTACGCCCGGCGCGCCGAGGTCAAGGATGAGTTCGGCCTGCGCGAACGCGCCATAGAACTTGGCTGTCGCGTTGGGCACGCCCCCACGGGTCCCGTCGGCGCTTGTATTGTCCGTGCCCGCCTGTTCGTCGCGGTAGAACTCGCCGCCATAGGTAAAAGTGAGTTCCGAACCGGAGCCGAGCGAAAATTTCGACCGGTTGTCGAGAGAAACGCCGATGGTCTCGACGTCGCGAGTGACAATGCGCGGCGAGGAGACTTCGTCTTCGGTTACGTTGTTGCTTGTATAATAGCCGGTGAGGTTCAGATCAATCAGCGCAGAAGCCGGATCGTAGTTGATCGCGCCGATGACCGTGTCGCTGTCGATATCGCGCTCGACTAATTCGTTGCCCGACCCGGCCGTGTTATTGCCTTGCGGGTTGCTCGGATCGACGCTGTCGCCGCCATAGCGGATCCATGTCGCCGAAAGCGTGATGTCGTCGCTGGGGCGCACGGTTGTTTTAAGCAGTGAGGAAAGAACTTCGTCTTTGGACGGAAGAGCGAAGCCGCTGCCGAGTTCGATATCGGAAGCGTTTCTATAGGTGAGGCTGCCGATAATATCGGTTTTATTGTCGCTGCTCCGCCAGACGCCGGTTCCGGTGGCGCGGCCTTCGCTGTTGACGCTCTGATAGCCGCCGCCGATTTTGAAACCGGCGGTTTCGCCTTCTTCCAGAAAGTCCGCTGCGGTGATGGTGCGCAAGGCGATCACCCCGCCAAGGGCGCCGGAGCCGTAAAGCGCGGAGGTCGGCCCGCGCACGACTTCGACCGCGCGCACGAGATCCGGGTCGATAAAGAAGCGCCCGTCATGACCGGAAAGAAAGCTCTGCCGGGCGCCGTCGAAAAGCACCAACACGCCTTCGCCGGAAAGACCGCGCACTGCCGGCGTGTCGCCGGTGCGCCGAGGCCCGCTGTCGAAGCTGGCGCCGGGCACGGCGTCGAAAATGTCGGAAATGGTCGACGGGTTGAAGTCCTCGATAACGTCCTTCTCGATGACCGTTACTTGCCCCGGATAATCAAAAGCCGGCAGCGGGTTGCGGGTCGCATAGACGGTCAGCACGTCGGCCTGGGCGAGCTGAATGGCGCCCTCTGCCTGGCTGTTCTCATCATTGGCGGTTTGCGCAGCGGCCGAACCGATTCCAAGCGCTGCAATGCATGCGCCTGTAAATAAAGCCTTTTTCACTGGTATACCCCTCTCTGTCGTCACAAGTTTAGTTGAGAATGATTTGCAATTGCGGCATTCCGTATCACCCGGTTTTTAAGATTGCAACTCAGAATCGTTCGCATTAGAGAATTAATCGAAGCGCGACTGTCGCGCGAAGATTTCAACGAACTAGAGGCAATGATGGGGATTATGGACCACAATGCGGTACGCGGCGTCTTGCTCGCGGGCGCGATCATTCTCGGCGGCTGCGCAACAGTCGACACGCCAGCGGCGTCATCTGCATCGGCGATGTCAGGGCAGGAACAGAAAAAATTCGAACAGGACCGTCAGGCCATTCTCGCCATGGCGGGCGATTATCATGTGACGTTCGATTTCATCGAGACGGTGTCTTTTGTTGAAGGCTACGATCTTAAGGACCGCAAGCTCAGCGGCGGTAATGAAATCGTACGCGTGATCGAGGACACCGGCGATTTCATCAGCCTGCAACATATTCTGGTGGTCGGCGGCGATCAAAAATTCCCGATCAAACACTGGCGCCAGGACTGGCGCTACGAGCCGGATAGCGTTCTCGTCTTTATCGGCGGCAATGCTTGGGAAACGCGTCCCGTAAGCGCCGGCGAAGCTGCCGGAAAATGGTCCCAGACGGTTTATCAGGTCGATGACGCGCCGCGTTACGGCGCCGTTGGCGCCTGGGCGCATGAAAACGGTGTTTCGGCCTGGACGCCGCCTCATGAATGGCGCCCGCTGCCGCGCCGCGACGCGACCACGCGCGATGACTATCACGCAGTCGATGCAGTCAACCGCCACGCCATCACGCCGTTCGGCTGGGTGCATGAGCAGGATAATTCGAAATTGGTTCTCTCCGGCGACCCGCAGGCGCTGGTGCACGAGGTCGCCGTCAACACCTATAAGCATTACGATGATTTCGAGACTGATGTGGGTGACGACTATTGGGCGGAAACGGCGGATTTCTGGGCGGAAGTGCGCGCCGAATGGGCCCGGATCGAAGCCGAAAACCCCGTCTTTGGACTAACGATCCAGGGCGAGCCGGAAGCGCTCTATATGGAAGTGCTGGAGCTTGCCGGCGCCGTCAATGACGGAACGAAAGAGACCGCTGTCGCTGCGGAAGAAGCTCGCGCGGTAATCGCCAAATACACGACGACGGAGATCGGCTCGCTAGCCGAGCGTATCGCTGAAGCGGATGCGGCTGGCGAAGAAGACTGAGGGTTCGCGCCGGGCCGAATTGGCCCGGCGTTTTTTAAAGCGATTTTTTTAAAGGCTTTAAGTCAGCATAGTCTGCAGCGCGTTTTTCCGACTTCGAAATGTAACTTTCCTTGATGTCGTCAGGCGACAGCATGCCGGCGTTCCACAAGGCGATATAATCGAGCGTGTCGGCGGTCGTGTGATCGCGGGCGTAATTGATGAGGCGCTTCGAGCCGGCGACGGCAAGCGGCGAATGGGCGGCGATCTTGCCGGCGATTTCCATCACGCCCTCAAGCAAAGCTTCGGCGCTTTCGTAAACCTCGTTGACAAGACCGATCTCTTTCGCTTTCGCCGCCGGTATACGTTCGGCGGTGTAGGCCATCTGCCGCGCCCAGCCTTCAGGGATCACCTTGGCGAGCCGGGGAAAGGTGCCGACATCGGCGGTCATGCCGATCGCCGTTTCCTGGACGCAGAAAAACGCATCCTGACTGGCGTAGCGGCAATCGCAGGCGGTGACGAGATCGACGCCGGCGCCGACAGCGCCGCCCTGCACTGCGCACAGCACCGGCTGGCGGGCGTTTTCGAGCGCCGAGAACGTCGCCTGCAGCGCCTTTATCTGATAGCGGGTCGCTTCGGCGGCGACTTCCCGTTGCGCTGGCGGACCGTCCAGCGCGCCCTGCATGAAGACCGAGATATCCATGCCGGCGGTGAAGTGCTTTCCCTCCGCAGACAGAACGATCACCCGCGCTTTGGCGTTATCGGAAATGTCCGTCACGGCCTCGGGCAGTTCGCGCCAGAACTCCGGCGTGAAGGAATTGAACTTGTCGGGCCGGGAAAAGCGTAAATGCGCAATCCCGCCGGCGATATCGATGGTGAAACAGCTATAGGTCATGGGCATCTCCTGAAGGCCTTTCCGAACGCCACTGCCGCCTTGGGCGTCGCAGGTTTTCCCTGCTATGCTAGGGCGGAACGGCGGAGATTGGCAGAAATTCCCGCAGTTCGGGGGCGCGGGCGGGATGGCGCCGTTTGTGCTATAGAAAGGATGGGGCGCCCCATCGCGGGCGAAGAAAGTATCGTATCGGGTATCTCATGTCTCAGCAGGAGAAGACCGCCGAGATTATCAGCCTGAATGCACAGCGCGCGACCGCGCCGTCAGGCGAAAGCGTGGGGGAATTTCTGGCCGCCGCGCGGGCGGCGGCTGGCCTCGGCCTCGACGAGGTCAGCGCCGGAACGAAAATCAAGCTATCTCATCTCGAGGCGATCGAAGCCTCGAACCCGGACGCCCTGCCGGCGACGCCTTATGCTGTCGGCTTCGTGAAAGTCTACGCGGCGTTTCTGGGGCTCGACGTGGTGGAGCTCGCCAGGCGTTTCCGCGAGGAAATCGCCGCCGCCTCAGCCTCGGATGAACCAGAGAAAACAAGTCCTACTTCAGTCGCGCCCGGCGATGCCGGCAATGGCGTTCGGCTGGCTTCCCTGCTGGGGATTGGCGCCGTGCTGCTGTTTGCAGCTTGGATCGCCATTCAGATCTCCGCCAACGCGGATCGCGACGAAACGCGCATTGCGCAGGCGGAGCCGCGTGTCCGGGTCGGCGGCGAAGCCGCGCCCGCGCCGCGCCCGCGGGTGCTCGCGCCCGTTCAACCCGCAAATGATGAGGAGAACCTGGCGTCTTCGCGCGAAGAGGCGGCGCAGTTGTCGGTCGCGGATGAGGGCGCGCCGGTCGATGAAGGCGAAGCCGAGGCGACTGAGGCGCCCGTTGCTTCGGAAGAAAACGAAACCCCGGTATTGGCGAACCTGACGGCGGATGTCGTTGACACGGCTGTCGACGATCCTGAACCGGTCGAGGCGCTGCCTGAAAGGGTCGAGCCAACGCCGACGGTAGAAAGAGTTGAGCCCGAACCCCGGCGGACGCGTCCCGCTGCGCCCCGGCCGGCGCAAGAGCCGGTGATCGTTGAAGCGCAGCTTACAAGATCCGTGGCGCCGGTTTATCCCTCCCGTTGCGATTACGGCGCGGCCACGTTCGAAAATGTCTCGATTGTCTTCGACGTCATGACTTCAGGCCAAACCGCTAACGCCCGCGTTGTTTCCACCACCAATGCCTGTTTCAACGACGCTGCGCTCACTGCGGTGTCCCGCTGGCGCTTTACGCCCAAAACCGTTGACGGCGCTGCGCGCATCGATACCGGCAAGAAAGCGACGCTGAACTTTCAGCGGTAGAGCCTGATCTTAAGGGGTGTGAATCTTTGGGGACAACCACCGCATCATATTAATGAATAAATTAGCGTTGTCGTTGTCCGGGTTCGTAATGGTGACGTAGACCTTTTCACCTGTGTCAAAAGTAAAAATAAAATCCCGAAACATACCTTGATCAGCGGCGACAACGACTTTCCCTTTGCCGTATTCAAATGCAATCATGCCAGCGTAAAAGTCCGATGACTCGCTGATTGTATCGCCCTTGTTATAGTTCTCAGAACCAGGTGGAAAAGGGAGAACGGCGTCTTCTGGATTGCGAAAGATTGCTGCGCCGCAGAGGTAGTCAACTTTTGCAACTGGCAGCCCGTTTTTTATAATTGGGTGTTTAGTATTCAACGTGTTGTCGCGGGCCGACATGCCGAAATAATGAGAACAATGCCCATTTACCGGGTCGGTAAAGCTCGGATACTCTTTGCTGTAAATGTATCCGTCGCGGAATTTGACGGCGAACGCTTCGAGCAACGGCAAGGCGCCGCTGCCGCCTGGAAAGTGGCTAAGGCTAACATAAAGGCCGCCGCCTTGATCCACCCAGCGCACGATAGCGGCGATCTCCGCGTCGATTAATGGTGATTTCCAGAAAACGCCGCCATTTTCAAGCTCGATTTTATCATTCGGGAGGCCGTGTATAATTAGAACATCCTGACCTTGGAGCAGGTCTTCGCTAACAGGCGTTTCGATGTAAGAAACGTCAAACCTGTCGCGATTCATGATGTCGAGCATCACATGCGCGCCGGTGGCGAAGCCTTCCTCGGTATAGATCGTCTTGTGATATCGGTCGATCAGAACGCGTGTGCCATGTTCGACAGCCAACGGTTCAAATGGGTGGCGGTAATTGCTGTCCGCCTCAGCGTCTATGGTTTGTTTCTTGATCGGTTTCTGGTCAGCCGCATGGGCGCAAGAAGCGGCGAGCAAGAAAAAAATCAGGATAACTGGACGAGACGGCATACAACACTCCCTGAAAACACTTATGTTTTACAGTCGAGCCGGCGGCGTCTTGAACAAATTTGATGCGCGCTTGTGAAAGCAGATGGTTTTAATAAACCCGCTTTTTCGGTTCGATATAGCTGATCTCGTCCGACAGCGTGAAGTCATGCACGGGGCGATAGTCGAGGGTCGCCTTGCCGTTGGCGAACCAGGCGGCGGTGTGCTTCATCCAATTGGCGTCGTCACGGTCGGGGTAGTCCTCGCGGGCATGCGCGCCGCGAGATTCTGTCCGGTTCGCTGCGCCTTCCATCGTGACGATCGCCTGGCCGATCATGTTGTCGAGCTCAAGGGTCTCGACAAGGTCGGTGTTCCAGACAAGCGTCCGATCCGAAACGCCGATATCCGGCATGGCGTCATAGACTTCTTTGATCTTGCCCTTGCCTTCCTCAAGCACCTCGCCGGTGCGGAAGACGGCGCAGTTGTTTTGCATGACAGACTGCATTCGCGCCCGAAGGGCGGCGGTTGGCGTATCGCCCTTGGCGTTACGAAATTTGTCGAGACGGGCAAGCGCTTCTTCCGTCGCCTGTTGAGGCAGGTCCGGCGCGGCGCCAGCGGCTTTCACGATCTCGCCGCAGCGAAGGCCCGCCGCTCGGCCGAAGACCACAAGGTCAATGAGCGAGTTTGAGCCGAGGCGGTTGGCGCCGTGCACCGAAACGCAAGCTGCTTCGCCGATCGCCATCAGGCCGGGCACGACCGCATCCGCATCGTCACCCCTCTTGGTAACGACTTCGCCGTGATAGTTCGTCGGTATGCCGCCCATATTGTAGTGAACAGTCGGCAGAACCGGAATCGATTCTTTGGTGACGTCGACGCCGGCGAAAATTTTCGCGCTTTCGGAAATGCCAGGCAGGCGCGCGGCGAGGATTTTCGGATCGAGGTGATTAAGGTTGAGGTGGATGTGATCCTTGTTTGGGCCGACCCCGCGCCCCTCGCGGATCTCAATGGTCATGGAGCGAGAAACCACGTCGCGAGACGCCAAGTCCTTTGCTGATGGGGCGTAGCGCTCCATAAAACGCTCGCCTTCGGAGTTCGTGAGATATCCGCCTTCGCCGCGCGAGCCTTCAGTGATGAGGACGCCTGCGCCGTAAATCCCGGTCGGGTGGAACTGCACGAACTCCATGTCCTGCAAGGGAAGGCCTGCGCGCAGCACCATGCCGTTGCCGTCGCCCGTACAGGTATGCGCGGAGGTGCAAGAGAAGTAGACGCGCCCGTAGCCGCCCGTGGCGAGGATCACCATTTTCGCCTTGAAGCGATGGATGATCCCGGTATCGAGCTCCCATGAAAGGAGCCCGCGGCACTCGCCCTCTTCGGACATGATGAGATCGAGTGCGAAATGCTCAATAAAAAACTTGGCGTTGTTTTTAACGGCCTGGCCGTAAAGCGTGTGCAGGATAGCATGACCGGTGCGGTCGGCGGCCGCGCAAGTGCGCTGCACCTGGCCATCGCCGAAGTTCCGCGTCATGCCGCCGAAGGCGCGCTGATAAATCTTGCCTTCTTCCGTACGCGAGAAGGGAACGCCCCAGTGTTCGAGCTCGTAAACGGCGGCGGGCGCATGTTTGCAGAGATATTCGATCGCGTCCTGATCGCCGAGCCAGTCCGATCCTTTGACGGTGTCGTACATGTGCCAGCGCCAGTCGTCCTCGCCCATATTGCCAAGCGCGGCGGAGATGCCGCCCTGCGCCGCGACCGTATGAGAGCGGGTCGGGAAGACCTTCGTCACGCATGCGGTTTTAAGGCCGGCTTGCGCAGCGCCGAGCGTCGCCCTTAGCCCGGAGCCGCCCGCGCCGACGACAACGACGTCATATTCATGATCGACGATTTCGTAACTGTCAGTCATTTATCAGCCTGCGAATGAAATATTGTAGACGGACCAGGCGACAGCGACGATGGCGCATAACGCGACCAGCCAGTTGACGAACAACAGGATGTCCTTGAGCCAGGAATGGATGTAGTCGGTGATGATTTCGGCCATGCCGATACGGGCGTGCCAGGCGCCGATGATGATGAAGGCGCCGAAGAGGAGGCCGTTGACCCAGTTGGCGATCCAGCCGCGGGCGGCTTCATAGCCCGCGCCCACATAGACGATCAGCGAAAACATCAGCCAGGCGGCGAGCGGCATCAGCAGGACTGCGCTGGCGCGCTGGATGATGAAAGTGGTGGTGCCTTTCTTAGACATTGAAAGCCCCCCTTGCGGCGACGCCGGCCCATAGCGCCGCCGCGGCGAGCACGAAGGAAGCGATGAAGACGAACCATGCGGTGCGGGTTGCTGTCTTCGGGGCGAGGCCGCGGCCTGAGTCCCAGTAAAGATGGCGCAGGCCGTTCATGAGATGAAAACAGAGCGCCCAGATATAGCCGGAGAGCATGATGAAGCCGACGGGCGATTTGATGAACCCGGTGATCGCGGAGAAGGTTGGCGGATGGAATTCCAGAAAGAACAGCCATGCCGCCAGCAGCATGGTGCCGCCGTAAAGGATGATGCCGGTCCCGCGATGGGTGATGGACGCCGCCATCGTCGCCGTGAACCGCCAAATCTGGAGATGAGGCGAAAGGGGTCGCCCCGAAGTTGCGCGCGTCGTCATGAAATCCCCGGAGGTTAAGGCATTGAAGGGGTTCGGCGAAAATAGACCGACCCTTTTTCAAGTCAACTTGGGCGAAACGCCGCCGCCGCCATTGCCAAGCCCCTCTGCTTTCGGTCATGATACGCTGTAACAAGGGTTCAGATTACCGGGGTTTGGGATGAACAGGATCATTGGCGGTATTGCGGCGGCGGCGTGGGTGATGGCGGCACCGGCTTCGGCGGAGGTCATCGACAAGGTCACCGCCGCTCAGCTTGAAGCGGCGCTGGAAGAAGCGGGATTGAGCCCTGAGATGTTGGAGGACGCCGGAAGCGGTGCGCCGGTCGCCCGCGGCGCCGCCGGCGAATTCACCTTCTGGGTGCGCGCTGTCGATTGTTCGGGGCGTCCGCCCGCCTGCGAGAATCTGATCTTCTTCGCGAATTTCGATCTTGGCAGAACCGCGACCGCACAGGATTTTCGCATCGCCAATTCATTCAAGGACAGCCAGGTGTTCGGGCGGGCTTATGTGCTTGAGAGCCATAACCAGGTTGGCGTCGACTATGTGATCGAGCTTGGCGGCGGCGTCACTGAAGAGCACCTTGCGCAGAATATCGGCCGCTGGGCGGATGTGATCAACGCATTCGTCAACAAGTTCCGGGAAGGCTATTCCGGATCGTAGTTCAAGCCGCGATCACGCTGCGCGCTCTAGCAGCGCCTTCAAATCCTCAGGCAAATCGGCTTCAAGCGCGCGCATGCGCTCGATCAGCTTGCGTTCGTTTTCGTGGAGCGCGCCGTCGCGGCCGATCCGGGCGGCAAGCCAGCCGGCCTCATTGCTGGTGATTTTTTCGGCGTGCGAGATGTCGGCTTCGCGCTGCTCGTTGTGGCTTTGCGAAACGGATTTTTCCGCATTGGCGTTCCTGATGGCGCTGAAGCCGCCGGAGACCATGCGTTTGAAAAAGCCGCCGATATTGACCGAATGGTCGCGCGCCCATGCGTCGCGCCGGAAGGCCTCTTCCCGGCTCGGCGCGTTATAGCCGAGATGGGCCATCAGGTGATTGACGACGCCTTGCACGAAAAGCTCCGTCCAGGCGGGGCATTCCGGCCCGTGCTCAACGGCGTCGTTGATGTCGAAAAGCAGTTCCGCCTCGCGGCGCGTCACGGCGACATTGCCGTCGCCGCCGGCGGCGAAGAGATAGCGCCGGAGCAGCATCACGTCTTTTTTGTCGACTGCGGGTCCTTCCGGCTTGTCGAGGATCGCCTGCTTGATCTGATTACCGACGAAGTCCGCCATTGAAGGCGGCGTCATTTCCGCGGTTTCCATCAGCTTGACGAGCAGGCCGAGTTCGAGCGCGCTCGCATGACCATTGCGGGTGACGCGGGTTTTCAGCGTCTCGAACTCCTCCGCCGTCAGATAACCGTGCGGTTCTTCTTCGCGGAGATAGAAATCGGCGGCGGCCTCGGCGAAATATTGCGGCCATTCCGGATCGCCGTCCGGCGCGCGGTCGCCGAGATCGAACAGGGCGTTCAGCTCCTGGGACTGAACGACGCCGTCGGAAAAGATCGACCGGCGAAGAAAAAGCACTTCATCGGCGGAGACGTAACCGTCGGCGCCGACGGCGGCGATACGGGTTTCCAGCGTTTGGCTCGACATGCGGGGGCTCCCGGGCGTGAATGAATTCCGTCTGCACTCTGCAGCTCTGAAGTTAAAATCCGGGAAAGGAAATCCTGCGCTCTCAAGCCTTAACCGCTCGTTAGGGTTTAGTGCGGGAGCGCGCCGGAGAAGAGGTAGGTCGCGGCGCCCACGAACAGCGCAAGGAAAAGGGTCTGAATGACAAGCACCGCGACGGGCCGCGCGCCGACTTCGAAAAGGTCCTTGAGCGAGGTCTTCACCCCGAGGGCGGCGACGGCGGTGACGAGGCACCAGCGTGAGGCGTCGCCCAACGCGCTGCGAAGACCGGCCGGCACAAGACCGAAAGAGTTGGCGACCATCAGCGCGGCGAAGCCGAGAAGGAAAAGCGGAAAGGCGCGTCCTGTCGCCTCCGACCCTGCGCCGCGGCGCGCGAACAGCATGGCGATGACGAACACCGCCGGCGCCAGCAGCGTCACGCGCATCAGTTTCACGATCGCCGCCGTCGCGCCCGCCTCGTCGGAAACGATGTAGCCGGCGCCGATCACCTGGGCGACGTCGTGAATGGTGGCGCCGAGATAGACCCCTGCGCGCATGTCGGAAAAGCCGAGAAGATGGGTCAGCGGCGGATAAGCGACCATGGCGACAGTGGAAAGCGTCGTCACCCCGACCACCGTGAGGATGAGATTGCGCTCTGAATCCTTGCCCTGCGGCAGCACCGAGGCGATCGCCATCGCCGCCGAGGCGCCGCAGATCGCGACCGCGCCAGCGGAGAGAACCGCGTGAGAGGAGGAGAGGCCGGCGCTTTTACCGATCAGCCAGCCGGCTGCGATGGTCGCCGTTACGGCGGCGGCGATCAGCAATGCGGTCGCCCAGCCGAGATTGGCGATTTCGGAAAAAGTGACCGCCGCGCCGAGCAGGACGACGCCGAGCTGCAGGACGCGCTTGGAGGCGAATTGCACGCCGGCTCGAGTTTTCGCCTCTTCATTCAGGAAGTTGAACGCGATCCCGAACAGGATCGCGTAAAGCATCACCGGTCCGCCGTAACGCGAGGCGATAAATTGCGAGGCGAGGGCGATCGTCGCCGCGAGCATCAGCCCCGGCGCGAGCATGCGCGCGTTTTGAAGGAAAGTTTGTCCGGACACGTAGTTTATCGAAGCGCCGGCGGCGCCTTTGTCATTCAGCCGGGTTGAGCGGCGTTTCAGAGGAAAGCGCGTCGAGCCCGGCGCGTTTGCGGCAATCGCGATTGACGACCATGCGGTCGTGCAGGGTCTTGATGCAGTTCCGGCCGGTGGAAACGAACAGGAACGGGAACAGGCCGTGGATCAGGCAGGCGAGACCCGAAACCACCATTTTCGCGCCGAAGCCGAAGGCCATGCCCATATGCTCGAAATAGCTTTCGCCGACGCTGGCCGGATGCTCTGTAAATGCGCGTTTGATCATGGCGGTCAGTTCCCCTTGAGATGGTCCTGAGCATAAGAAGCTTCGGATGAAAATTTTCCCTATAAATCCGAATAGAAAAACTAATTATTGCGTTGATTTTCTAAATTCTATAAGAAAATTGGAATGGATAGCATAGATAAGGCTATATTGGCGCAATTGCAGCGCGATGCGGCGACCCCTGTGAGCGAAATTGCTGCTGCGGTGGGGCTTTCGCCGACCCCATGCTGGCGGCGGATCAAGAAACTTGAGGATGAGGGGGTGATCTCCCGCCGGGTTGCGCTCGCCGAGCCCGTGGCGGTCAATCTCAATCTCACGGCTTTTGTGGCCGTCAAAACCGCCCAGCATAGCGAGAAATGGCTCACCGCCTTCGCCGACAACATCCGCCGCATTCCTGAGGTGGTTGAGCTTCACCGGATGAGCGGCGACATCGACTATCTGATGAAGGTCGTCTGCCCGGACATGGCGCAGTTCGACCGCATCTATAAAAAGCTGATTTCGGTCGCCGAATTCTCGGATGTGAGTTCCACCTTTTCCATGGAGCGGCTCAAGCACACGACCGAACTGCCGCTCGATTACGTCTAGCCGCGAAGGCGGGATAAAGCGTTGCCGCCGCGCGATGAGCGGTTATTGCGCTGTTTCAGGCGGCTGCCGTTTTGCGCTCGCTTGGGGTAGGCTGTCGCCAGTGAAGGATTTTCGCCGGGCGACGATTTGCCCGTAAACAAGTGGATTGCATGATGACCCTGCTGCGTATCGCCGGCGCTCTGTCGGGCCTGTTTCTCTTCCAGGCGTTGACCGTTTCCTTCGCGCAAACCGATCTGTTGAGCGAAGCGCAGGCCGCCGCAGCCGCTGAGAATTACAATCGTTACTGCACGCTTTGCCACGGCGAAAACCGAGAGGGTTACGCCAACGATCACGCGCCGTCGCTGCGGTCGAAAGAACTGCTGTTTCCCGGCAACAGCCTCTTCATGTTCCGCTCTATCGCCTATGGCCGCCCCGGCACGGCCATGGCCGCCTATCGGGAAGAATCCGGCGGCCCGATG
Source organism: uncultured Parvularculaceae bacterium (assembly GCA_913055785.1). Lineage (GTDB taxonomy): Bacteria > Pseudomonadota > Alphaproteobacteria > Caulobacterales > Parvularculaceae > Hyphococcus. The sequence goes on from CAJXLJ010000003.1 coordinate 54,144, forward strand.
AGCAATCGTGAAATCTTTCAAATGGTCCGCTGGCTTTATGAACAGATCGACGTCGATCCGCGCTATAATGAAAACGGCGAAGACGGAAAACTGCCCTATGTCCGGATCGAGGGCGACGCCGCGCTCGGCGCCGAAATTTACGCGCGCGAATGCGCGTCATGCCATGGCGTCAACGGCGAAGGTGGAACCGGCACGGCGCTCGCCAATCAGGTGATGCTGATTTTTGCGTCCGACCTTTTCCTGCGCCAAACCATAGAAAGCGGGCGCGAGGGCACGCCCATGCCGAGTTTCAGGGACAAGTTGAACGCGGAAGAACTGGACGCCGTCACCGCTTATCTGCGCAGCAGGGCGCGCGGACAAAGCGTCATTCAGCCCCGGGACAGCCGGCCGCCGACCCCTGACGAATATGTTCTGAACCCTGATGGCGAAGATCCCGAATTCGGCGAGTTGAGGGACGGGATTTATGTGCCCGCCGCTGATCTCAACAAGGCGATTGAAGACAAGAAGCGGATGGTCATTCTCGATACGCGGGCGGCTTCCTGGTGGCGTATGGGACATATCGAGGGCGCGGTGCCGATCCCTTATTACAGCGATTTCGATGAGATTATGGGCGATCTGCCGCGCGACGTCTGGATCGTCGGCTATTGCGAGTGCCCGCGGGCGCTGGCGACGGACGTCATCGAAAAGCTGCGCGACCGCGGCTTCGAGAAAACCGCCGTCCTCTGGGAAGGCATTCAGGGCTGGGCGGGGCTCGGCTACCCCATCGTACTCGGGGAGGTCGAGGCGCTCGATCTCGAGGCGGAGCCGGAAGAAACCCGCGAACACTGATCGTCATGGACGGCGCCGCCGCCAGCGCCTATATGCCGTCCTCTTATGGCTGAACTCGATCTTGCATCGCCGCCGCCTCAGGCGGCGCTCCAGAACCTCGCCGGAATGACCCGCGCCGAGCTGCAGGCGGTGTTGGCCGAAAGCTTCGGGCTAGACGGGAAGAAAGCGCGGATGCGCGCGAACCAGCTCTGGCGCTGGATTTATCACTACGGCGTGACGGAATTCGGCGACATGACCGACATCGCCAAGGAGATGCGCGCCGGATTGGCTGAGCGTTTTGTCATCGCCCGGCCGGAAATGACCGAGCGTCAGGTTTCGACCGACGGTACGCGGAAGTATCTGTTAAAAATGGGGCCGGGGATCGAGGTCGAGTGCGTTTTCATCCCCGACGTCGGCCGCGCCGGCGCCTTGTGCGTGTCCTCTCAGGTCGGCTGCACCTTGAACTGCACCTTCTGCCATACGGGTACGCAAAAGCTCGTCCGTAATCTGACGACCGCCGAGATTGTCGGGCAGGTGCTGGCCGTAAAAGACGATCTTGAGGAATGGCCCTCAGGCGATGAAAACCGGCGGCTCTCGAATATCGTTTTCATGGGCATGGGCGAGCCGCTCTACAATCTCGACAATGTGTCGAAGGTGATTGAAGTGATTTCCGACGGCGACGGAATTTCGATTTCCCGGCGCCGCATCACTGTCTCGACATCCGGGGTCGTCCCTGAGATGCATCGCCTCGGCGAGGAGACGGCGGCGATGCTGGCGATCTCGCTCCATGCGACGAACGATCCCCTGCGTGACGAACTGGTGCCGATCAATCGCAAATATCCGATTGCGACGCTTCTGGAGGCGTGCCGTAACTATCCGGGCGTCGGCAATGCGCGGCGCATTACGTTTGAGTATGTTATGTTGAAAGGCGTCAATGACACCGATGCGGAAGCGCGCGAACTGGTGCGTTTGCTCAAAGGCGTGCCCGCCAAGATCAACCTCATCCCGTTCAATCCGTGGCCCGGCGCGCCGTACGAATGCTCAAGCTGGGAACGGATCGAGGCCTTCGCCGATATCGTCAACCGCGCCGGCTACGCCTCGCCGATCCGCACGCCGCGCGGCCGCGATATTCTCGCCGCTTGTGGGCAATTGAAATCCGCGAGCATCAAGAAACGGGCAAGCGAGGCGAGGCGCGAGGCGTCTCTTTAAGCAATGCGCATCAATGACAGCATTGTTATTTCTGAGGCGGAATTACGCGAAACCTTCATCCGTTCCTCCGGGCCTGGCGGGCAGAACGTCAACAAGGTGGCGAGCGCGGTGCAGTTGCGTTTCGATGCGGCGAGCTCGCCCTCGCTGTCGGACGCCGTGAAGGCTCGGCTTAAAACCATCGCCGGCAGGCGAATGACGAAAGACGGCGTCATCGTCATTGAGGCGAAGCGTTTCCGTGATCAGGAAAAGAACCGCGCAGATGCGCGCGTCCGGCTTGCGGCGTTGATAGAACGTGCCGCCGCGCCGCCGAGAAAACGCACGCCCACAAACGTTCCAAAAGCGCAAAAAGCCAAACGCCGTCAGGGCAAACGCCGGCGCAGCGAGGTCAAATCGGGTCGCAAACGCCCGCGAGCGGAAGATTGATGGCGCTCGGGCTCGATTCGCTCACCAAGAAATAATGCGCCCGGGTGCGATTCATGATAATCTCTAAATCCATTTGGAAGATTTCGCCGCGTGACCTAGCGGGCGCGCTCAAAGAGGGAGAAAGACGAATGCTGAAACGACTTTTACCGGCGCTCATGGGCGCGCTTCTCGTGGTCACGGCGGGCGCCGTCGCAAGCGAGAACAAACCGCTCACCGATGACCAGGCCAAGCGCTTCGTCGATACCCTGCCGGCGCTCGACAGGCTCGGTGAGGAATTGCGTGAAGAAGGTAAGACTGACAAGCTTGAGATCGCGACGCAACCGAAGTCCGGAGAAGAGTTCACGCCTTATTCGAACGCCGTTGCCGCGCTCAAAACCGAACACCCCGCCGATTACGCCAAGCTTGGCGCTGCGGTGAAGCCGCACGGTTTTTCCGCCGACGAATGGGGACATGTCGGCGATCGCGTCATCATCGCCTATCTCGCGCTGGAAATGGAAAAGCAGGATCCGCGCTCTGCGGCGATGATGGAAGGCATGGACGCTTCGATGCTGGACATGGTCCCGCCGGAGATGCGCGACCAGCTGGCGGCCACTTTCGCCATGATGGAAACCGTCAAGAACGCGCCGGCCGATGACAAGGCTGTAGTGGCGAAGATCAAACCGCAGCTCGACGAGTATATGGGAAACGCCAAAAAGCAGTGACCGGCGTCATTTTAGCGGCTTAAGCTTGCATTTCCCGGCGGCCTCGCTAGCAAGGCCGCCGGAGTTTTATGTCCCGTATAAAAACGACATTCGACGCCCTTGCGGCGGAAGGGCGCGCCGCCTTCATCCCGTTCATAATGGCGGGCGATCCTGATGAGTCCGTCTCGCTTGAACTCCTGAAAAGGCTGCCGGGCGCCGGCGCCGACATGATTGAGCTCGGCGTCGCCTTCACTGATCCGATGGCGGACGGACCGGCGATCCAGGCGGCGGGGCTGCGCGCGCTCAAAAGCGGTCAGACCCTGAAAAAGACGCTGGATATGGTCCGCGCCTTCCGCGCGGGCGACGACCGGACGCCGATCCTCCTCATGGGGTATTACAATCCGTTCTACGCCTACGGGGTTGAGGCGTTTTTGAAGGACGCGAAAGAGGCCGGCGTCGACGGGCTGATCGTCGTCGACCTGCCGCCGGAAGAGGACAGCGAACTTTGCCTGCCGGCGCGGGCCGCCGGGATCGATTTCATCCGGCTTGCAACGCCGACTACTGATGACGCCCGCTTGCCTGAGGTCGTGAAAAACACATCCGGCTTCGTCTACTATGTCTCGATCGCCGGGATCACCGGCAGGGCCGCCGGCGGGGCCGAAGCCGTGAAGAGCGCCATGGCGCGCATTAAAGCGGCTTCCGGCTTGCCCGTCGCCGTTGGTTTCGGGGTCAAAACGGCTGAAAAAGCCAGAGAATTTGCGGCTTTCGCCGATGCGGTGGTGGTCGGTTCGGCCCTTGTCGACACTTTCGCCGCCGCCCTTGAAGCGGGGCCCGCAGAAGCCGATAATGGAGTTAACGCCGTGTTGAGCCTCGCGCGGGATATTGCCGAGGCTGTCCGCGATGCGCGTAAGGAGTAGTGCTTAAGTGAGCTGGCTGTCGAATATTCCTCCGGGGATTAAGAACATATTCAAACGCGAAGACGACGGGTCGGACAAGCTGTGGACCAAATGCGACGGTTGCGGCGAAATGATCTTTCAGCGCGATCTCGATGCGGGCCATCAGGTTTGCCCGTCCTGCAATCATCACTTGCCGATTGGGCCGGCCGAGCGTCTCGCGCTGGTGTTTGACGACGGCAAATATGAACTTCTCGAAGTCCCGGAACCGCCGACCGATCCCTTAAAGTTCCGCGACGAGAAAAGATACAGCGAACGCCTGAAGGATTCCCGCCGCAAGACCGGCCAGCAGGACGCCATGCAGGTTGCAGTCGGCAATATCGACGGCGCCGGCGTGGTTGTTGCGATCCAGAACTTCAAATTCATGGGCGGCTCCATGGGGCTCGCGCTCGGCGAGGCCATGGTCAAGGCGGCGGAAGAAGCCGTTGCGCGCCGCACGCCGCTGATTGTTTTCGCCGCATCCGGCGGCGCACGCATGCAAGAAGGCATACTTTCGCTGATGCAGATGCCGCGCTCGACCGTCGCCGTGCAGATGGTGAAGGAAGAGGGGCTGCCCTATATCGTTGTCCTCACGCACCCGACAACCGGCGGGGTCACCGCTTCATACGCGATGCTGGGCGATGTTCATCTCGCAGAGCCCGGCGCGTTGATCGGATTCGCCGGCCCCCGGGTGATCGAGCAGACGATCCGCGAGAAACTGCCCGCCGGCTTCCAGCGGTCGGAGTTTCTGCTGGAAAAGGGCATGGTCGATCTCGTCGTTCATCGGAACGATTTAAAATCGACGCTTTCGAAGCTCGTCCGCGTGCTGATTAAAGAGCGCCGACGCGCCAGGCCATCGAAGCCGCAAGCGGTGATAGAAGCGCCGCGCGCGGCCCCCGCCGAGCCCATTCAACTCGACAAAGCCGCCGAATAGGACCCCGCACTTGAGCGCTGTTGAAGCGGTATTGGACCGGGTCGCCCAGCGCCGGCCGCGGGTGATCGAGCTGTCGCTAGACAGGGTTCATGCGGCGCTCCGCCGCCTCGGCGATCCCCACAAGGCGCTCCCGCCTGTCTTTCATGTGGCCGGTACGAACGGCAAGGGCTCGACCGTCGCCTATATCAAGGCGATCCTCGAGGCGGCGGGTGAAAAAGTCCACGCCTACACCTCGCCGCATCTTGTATGCTTCAATGAAAGGATCGTTCTCGCCGGCGCCGAGATTTCAGACAAGACCCTGATCGATGCTATCGAACGTTGCGACAGGGCGATTGGCGAAGACAAGCTCACCTATTTCGAGACGACCACTTGCGCTGCGTTTCTCGCTTTCGCCGAAACGCAGGCGGATTACCTTGTGTTGGAGGTCGGCCTCGGCGGCCGGCTCGACGCCACCAATGTTATTGATAAGCCGCTTGCGGCGATTGTCTCTCCGGTGGCGCTCGATCATCAGCAGTTTCTCGGGGACAGGCTTGCCCTCGTAGCGGCGGAAAAAGCCGGCATCTTCCGCAAGGATGCGCCGGCGGTGATCGGCCCGCAGGATCCAGAAGCCATGGGCGTGATCGAAGCGCATGCGCAGGCGGCCGCCGCCCGGACGTTCACCTATGGCCAGCAATGGCATTGTTACGCCGAGCACGGACGATTGATCTACCAGGACGACGACGGCCTTTCCGATCTCGACCCGCCGGGGCTTGTGGGCGCCCACCAGATCGACAATGCCGGTCTCGCCGTCGCTGCGGTGAAGGCGGCGGGGCTCGGCCTGCCCGACGCGGTGATTTCAAAAGGCCTCGCCCGCGCGTCGTGGCCGGCGCGCATGCAGCGTTTGACGCATGGGCCGCTCATCGACATTGCGCGCAAGCTGCTCGGGGAGGCGCCCGAGATATGGCTCGATGGCGGGCATAACCCCCACGCGGGAAGGGCGATCGCCCGTGTCATGGCGGATATGGAAGAGCGGACCTCAAAGCCATTGGTGATGATCGCCGGGATGCAGGCGAACAAGGATGCGGTCGGTTACTTCACGCCCTTCGCAGGGCTGGTGTCGGAGTTTTTCGCCGTCGCCGCCAATCATAGCGGCGTTGCGCCAGCACAGGAAGTTGAAGCGAAAGCCCGCGAAGCGGGGCTGAATGCGCGCGTCTGCAAATCGGTTGAAGAGGCGATGCGTCGCGCCGTCCGAGAAAAGGAGGCGAACCCGCCGCGCATTTTGATCGGCGGGTCACTCTATCTTGCGGGAGAAATCCTGAAAGAAAACGGTTAAGCGACTTATTTCAGGACGCTGTCTATCCAGGCGGCGATCTGCGTTTTCGGTTTCGCGCCGACATCAGTGGAGACCAGTTCCCCGCCCTTGAAAATCATCAGCGTCGGTATTCCGCGCACGCCATATTTGCCGGGCGTTTCAGGGTTTTCATCGATATTGATCTTCGCGATGGTAAGCTTTCCGGCGTATTCGCCGGCGAGTTCCTCAAGCGCGGGGCCAATCTGCTTGCAGGGGCCGCACCATTCCGCCCAGAAATCGACGAGGACGTGTTCGCTTGCGCCGAGAACGTCGCTTGCAAAACTTTGATCGGTGACGGGTTTCGTGGCCATGACAGAAGTAACTCCGGTTTGGCGCCGCGCTCGCGGCCCTTGATTGAGCGAAAACATAGGAAGCTGACCGGCAAGATCAACCCGGCGCCAGATAGCGCGCGAAAGCGTGATCGAGAAGCGATTCCGGCAGAGGCGTCAACCGCGCCTCAAACGTCCATAACAGAGCGCAGGCGACCTCACGGGCCGGATAGATTTCCTGCAGCAGCGCCCGGTAGGCGGCCATCTGCGCCAGATAGGAGGGCGCAATGTCTTCAGGATTTTTCGGCGGCGGCCGGTTGGTCTTGTAATCGACCACAAGAATCTTTCTGTCATCCACAACCAGCCGGTCGATCTGGCCAGAAACCGTCAGTCCGGGCTTTGCGCCTTTCGGCGCGCCGGCGATGGCGACTTCGGCGCGCGAACCGGGACCAAAAACGGGGGCGAATGCGGGGCTGGAAAGAACGCTCAGGACTTCCTCGCGCCAGCGCGCCCTTTCCTCCGGCTCGATTTCCGGCGCGTGTTTTTCGAGAAGGCGGTCTGCGGCGGCGGCGCGCTCATTCAGCGACAGTTCGGGAAGCAGCTCGAGCAGACGGTGCAACACGCGCCCGCGAAAATATTTGTCCATGCCGGTCGGCGAGAAGGCGGGCGTATCTGCGGGGCCTGCATCGGACTCATCGGCGTCAGCGAGACGGGAAGGGGCGAGACGCAGCGGCGCTTTTTCCATAGCCGCAGGCGCAAACAGCCAGTCGGGATCAGCGACGGGCGCCGGCGGTTCGGCTGCGACTTTCTTTTCAATGCCGGCAGTCTGCTTGCATGAAATCCGGCGTATGCAGTGGGGACTGTCGGCCCACAACGGCGCGTCAGCGGTTTTCGCCCGATCACCGAAAGTATCGAAAGCGTCTTCAGCGAGCGCATGCCACGACTTGACGCCGGTTTCCTTGCCGCGCGGATCTTTGTCCTTGCCGGATTCAACGCCGCAAATATAAAGCCGGTCTTTCGCGCGCGTCGCGGCGACGTAAAGCAGACGGCGGTATTCCTCATAGGCTTTGCGCTTTGTTTCCTCGCGGGCTTCCGCCGTAACCAGCGTGTCGTTGGCGGCGGCGCCGGCGAGTGCGGTAAGGCGCTCGCGCCCCGCAACCTCGGCGGAATTGCGGGGGAGTTTGAAAACCGGCCCGAGCTGGCGAACATTCGGGCCGCGCTGCGCGTCGACAAGAAATACGATATTCGCCTCGAGTCCCTTGGCGCCGTGTACGGTCATCACCCTGACGGCGTCGTCGGCGCGCTCCATTTCGCGTTTGATTTGGCCGGCGTTTTTTTCGAACCACTGGATGAACAGGTTCAGGGAGCGCGGGTACGATATTTCGAAATCGAGCGCCTGGCGCAGCATCTCATCGACAGCGTCGCGCGAGGCTTCTGTCAGGCGTTCGTAGAAGAGCCGCCTCCCCGAAGGCGCGCCGGTTTCAAGGAGATGCGTCAGGAACGCAAAAGGCCCTTCCTTGAGCCCGATGGCGCGCGCAGTTTTGAGGCGGCGGACGGCGTCTTTCCAGTGAGGGTTTTCCTCAGCGCGCTTCGACAGGGACGCCCACAGGCTCACATTTTTGGGCCGGTCATGAGCGAGAGGGAATAGATCGTTGTCGTCGTCAAAACTGAAGAGCGGGCTTTTGAGAACTTCCGCAAGCGAAAGATCGTCTGAAGCGTAGATGGCGAATTTGCAGGCGGAGATAAGATCTTCAACCGCCGGGTCTTCGAGAAGTTTCAGCCTGTCAGCGCCGGCGACGGGAACGCCCTGCCGGGCGAGCGTGTGGATCGTTTCGTCGAACAACGCGCCGCGGCTCTGGACGAGGATCATCACATCGCCCGGCGTGATCGGGCGGTCTTGCGACTCAAGCATCGCACCTTCGTCAAGCCAGCCTTTGACGGTCGAGGCGATCTTCTCGCTTAAAACGCGGACCGGATGGTTCGGCGCTTCTTCATCGAGCGGCGCGTCCCATGGATTGGTTTCCGGTTTTTCCGGCCGGGGTGTTAGCGGCCAGATTTCGACAAGTCCCGCGTCGCCTGCGCGCTTGCAGGCATGGCGCGGTATCGGCGAGCCGCCAAGCCCTTCAGCGGCGGCTTGATCGGCGAACAGGGCGTCCACGAAGGCAAGCACCGGCTCGACCGTGCGGAACGATAGTTCGAGGGAGACGCTGTCATAATGGGTGACGGCGCCAAGCCGTTTGCCGAGCGCTTGTTCCTTTTCGAAGAAAAGCCCGGCGTCGGCGCCCTGGAATGAGTAGATCGATTGTTTCATGTCGCCGACGGCGAAGAAGCTTCGCGGTTCTTCCCGCGCGCCGGCGCCGCTGAGGAACTCGTCGAACAGCGCCTCGATAACCTCCCATTGGGCGGGGCTTGTATCCTGCGCCTCGTCGATCAACACATGATCGATACCGAGATCGAGCTTGTACATTACCCAGGCGGCGTCGGTATTTCTGAGCAGTCTTTGCGTGCGTGCGATCAGGTCGTCGAAATCAAGCGCGGCGCGTGCGGCCTTCGCGCTGGCGTAGCGGTTGATGACAGTGTGAAGGATGCGATGATGCGCGGCGGTGTTGCTGTAGATTGCAAGCGCTTTCAGCCGGTCAAGCGTTTCAACGAAAGCTGCTTGCTGATCTGAAAGATAGGGGCCCGCCCACGGGTCCGCCTTGTCGGTCGCCTGGGTGACGAGTTTTTTGCGCGGCGCTCCCGCTGTTGTCAGGAAAAGCGAGGAAAGCGCCGCCCAGCGCTCATCGAGCGATGCGTTTTCAAGAAACGATTTTACGGAAGGCGCGAGTTTCGCCGGGTTGCCGCCGCTGGCAAGCAGCGCTTCATGCACGCGTTGCATATCGGCTGCCGATAGGCGGTTTATAAATCCGGATTTCAGCACTTCAGTATCTTCAAGCGGATTAACATTCAGTTCCGTAGCCGTTGCTGCGAGTAGGCCTTCCAGCCCGCTAAACCGCGACACCGCCGCTTCGAAATCAAGACGCCCGCTGACGCCGGCGCGAACGAGATTGCGTAAGTCCTTTTCGTTGTAGAGCAGCGACAGGCGCGCAAAGTCTGCGGCAAGCGTCTTGTCCCGCACGCTCGCCGCAGCGGCGTTGTCGATCGCTTCGTCGATAAGGCGCGCCGACTCCGCATCCTCAATGATCGAAAAACCCGGCGGCGCGCCGGCTTCAAGCGGAAACCGTTTCAGCGTCTGTTCGCAGAAGGAGTGAATGGTCTGGATTTTAAGCCCGCCCGGTGTTTCGAGGGCGCGGGCGAACAGGCGGCGCACATCGGCGAGCTCTTCTTTACTGCGCGGCGGCGCATTCTCGCCTTCAAGATCGGTCAGCGCGCCGATAAGTTTCGCATCGTCGGCGAGCGCCCAGCCGCCAAGAACGTCGAATAAGCGTTCGGCCATTTCGGCGGCGGCGGCCTTGGTGAAAGTGATGCAGAGAATTTTGTCCGGCTTGACGCCGGCGAGAAGCAGCCGCGCCACGCGATTGGTGAGAACGCGGGTTTTTCCCGAGCCGGCGTTCGCCATTACGAAAGCCGACCTTTCCGGTTCGGCGGCGAGACGCTGGCGCCGCGTCGTCTCTATCAGCGGGCTCATTCATCGCCCCCTTGCACATTTCGCTCGCGCCGCCGGGCGAGATGGTCGTAGTCGCCAAAATCGTCCGAATATTGCGGGCGCGGCTGCGACGGATAGGGTGTCGAAGGATCGCTGAAATGGCGTAAGAGCGCATGAAGGCCGGCTTCCGCCTCGGTAACTTTTTCGGCGCAGTCCTCGCCCTCGGCGCCGGTCGTATCACGCTTATCATCTTTCCGGCCAATGATCCGGACATAATTGAAACCGCTCACTGAAACCGGGCCGAGCGTTTCAAACCCGCCGCGCATGGCGATGAGGCCGGTGAGCGGCAGTTGCGGGCTGAATTTTTTCTGCTGTTTGTCGGTGGGCGGCGGCGCGCCGGTCTTGTAATCGGTGATGAAAACCGACCCGTCTTTCAGGCGATCGATGCGGTCGGCCTTGGCGCCGAGCGTGAATTCGCGGCCGTCGAGATTGAAGGTCCACACGCCCTTGCCTTCGATGACCGCCGCGGTCCCGCCTTCGCGTTGTTGCGCATCCCAGGCGGCGAGCCAGTCAAAGGCTTCATCCGCACGCGCGCGCCAGAACGGGAGGTGCGTGTCATTCAGGCCGAAGCCGGGGGCGTTTCTTTCAAAAAGCGCGCGAAGACGATCGACCCGTTCGTCATGGCTTCCGGGTAAATCTTCGCGTGCATATTCCTCCAGCACTTTATGAAAAAGGTTGCCGATATGGCGTGCGTCGAGCGCTTCATTATGAGCGTCGAGTTTTTCGATTCCGAGAATTTGTCTTGCATAGATGGCGTAAGGGTCGCGCATCAGCTTCTCGATGCGGGTGACGAAGAATTCGGCGGGACGCGCATCGACCGGCGGGCGCGGCGCCGGGGCGGGAATCTTTACCCGGTTCGCCGGCTCGTCGAGACGACGGGCGAGAACGTCGAACTGATGTGTCCGGTCGATTAACTCTAAGGCTTTGGCGCCTTTCAGGATGTTCTTGAGGCGAACGATCCAGCGCGAAGGCTTAGTTGGTTTGCCGGCGGCACGCTCCGCCCTTGTCAGCATGACTTCGGGCGCGGCGGCGAGCTGCGCGAAGTCATGGGCGGAAAGACCGATGCGTTGCTCCGGCGAAGGCAGTTTCAAATCCCGCCGCATCGGTCGCGACAGGAACGGATCGATGGCTGCGTCGCGCGGCCATACGCCTTCGTTGAGACCGCCGAGAATGACGAGATCGGCGTACTGCAAACGCGCTTCGAGCGGGCCGAGGATCGCGATCCTGGGATGTGCGGGCGCGCTGCGGCGCACCACAACGCCGGCAATCAACTGGTCGAAAATATCCGGATAATTTTCAGGCTGATCGTGCGCGACGCCCGTGACGGCGTTGCGCAAGGGCGCCAGTCCGGCGGCGCCGGCGTCGCCGTCTTCGCCGCGCCAGAGTCGCTTTGCGCCTTTAATTTCACTTGTTGCGGCCAGGGTCTCTGCAATTTCGAGATGCGCCGCGAAACGCGCTGCGAAGGCGCCGTTTTCCGGCCAGCTGGAGAGCGCAGCTTCGAGCGCCGCGAGGAGCGGCGCCGCTTTTTCGTTGCGTCGTTCGCTTTCCCCGATTTTCGCGCGCAAGCCTTCTGCGCCGGGATTGGACCGTAGTCCTCGCAAGGCGCGGTCCATGGCGCTGATCGCGCTGTTGCGCGTTCTTTCATCAAGCCCGCCGCCAAACAGGGGATGGCGCATCACGGCCATCAACGCGACCGCATCAGATGGGTCGATCAGCCAGCGTGCGACAAGCCGGAGAAACGTTCCGCACGGGCTGTTGGCGAAAGGAACGCCGGCGGAATCGTCAACTGTAACGTTCCAGCGTCTGAGCCGCGCGGCGACGCGGCGCGCCAGATCGCGGTCGGGCGTTGCGAGGATGACGGTTTTTTCGGGCGTCTCCAGCGCTTCGCGAATTTTAAGCGCGATGGCGGCGGCTTCACGCTCCTCGTCAGCCGCTTCGACCAGCGATACATGCGACAGTGCGGTTTCAAGACCGCCGCGATCCTTTTCAATGGCGGCGGCCCAGTCGCGCCAGCTATCGGATGCGTCCGCCGGGCAAAGCGCGACTGAGATGATCTCGCTGCGGCTCGAAGAGAAAGTTTCTTCCTTGCAGGGCCAGATTATGACATCGCGGCGCGCCGCGTCCAGTTCGGTCAGCAATTGTTTGAGCCCGCTTTGAGGGTGCGGCGCGTCAATGGTTTCCCAGAAGCGGTCAGATGAGGAGAGGTTGAGCCCCGGCAGCACGACGGCGCCCAGCGGCAAGGCCGCCGCTGTCTTCATCAGCCGTGCGACGGCGGGCGCCGATCCGGTCGTGCCGGCTATCACGACGGGATGAGCCGGCGGGTTTTTCTGCCAGGCCTCTCTTTGGCGGTCGATCAGCTTCATGCGCCGCTCGGCCGGATCCATCAGGCCGCGTTCCATGAGGTAGGCGGGCCATGCCGCGGTGACGATCTCAAGAAAGTTGAGGGACCGCCGCCAGTGTTCGGCGAGATTGTCGGGAACCAGCGTCGCCAGTGCTTCGGGCGATACTTCTTCCGTATAGAAAGAATCAAGGAGGCGGCCGAGTTCGTCGCCGGCGGCGAGCGCGCCCGCCCAGCGTTCATGGCCGTCGAATACGCGGTCGCGGGCGGCGACAAGGCCAGCGAGCGCAAGTCGGCGCTCCATAAGAGACACCGCCGGCGGCAGATCCAGTTCATCTGGGGCTGCGCCCCTGAAGATCGTGAATTCGTCTTCGTCGATATCGCCGATGGCGCGAATGCGCGGCAACAGGCTGGCGCGGGCGTCAGGCGCCGTCTCGACGAAGGCGTCGGTCAGCGCCCGCACGGCGCGCCGCGTCGGCAGGTAAATCAACGCATCGGAAAGCGCGGCGCCTTCGGCGGTGAGTGATGCGCGCAAAGCGCAGGCGAGGTCGGCAAGGAACGGGCGCTCCGCCGCAATCGAAAAGAGGCGCAGCGGGGATCGCGCAAAAACGGTTGAAAGTTCGCCCGGCCCCTTCAATCGGCGGTCTCCTTAAGACGCGCCTCCGCGGCGGCGAGCCCGTCCGCGTCGCCTACATGCATCCAGAATCCGTCCATCCGGGCGCCGAACAGCCTTCCGCGGCCCGCGGCGCGCTCCCAGAGTATTTTCGTTGAGAAGGGGCCTTCCGGTCCTTCGTCAATGAGCGCCGGAGAGATGAGCTGCAAGCCGGTGAAGACAAAAGGCGCGTGGTCGCCTTGCCGGAACGCGAGCCGCCCCTCTTCGTCCTGCTCGAAGTCTCCCTTGCCGACGTAGCCGCTCGTTAGTTCTGAGGGGATGAGCAGCAACAGCGCGTCCATGCGCGTTTCATCCCAGGCGTCCGCGAGCAACCCGCAGGCTTCCGGGCCGGTTGCGTCCAGAATAATAGCGTCGGTGTTGGTGCAGAAGATCGGCCGGTTGCCGAAGTGCGTTCGCGCTTTTTTCAGACCGCCGCCGGTTTCGAGCAGCAGATCGCGTTCATCGGAGAAAATGATTTGCGGTTCTGATCGTGTGGCGAGATGCGCCTCGATTTGCTCGGCGAGGTGATGCACGTTGACGACCGCCTTGGCGACGCCTGCGGCGGCGAACCGGTCCAGCGCATAGTCGATCAGCGGCTTGCCGGCGACTTCGATCAACGGTTTCGGGGTCTGATCCGTCAGGGGCCGCATGCGCGTACCGAGCCCGGCCGCAAGCACCATGGCGGTGTCGGGCATATGCGTCATAAGACGAGGTCCGGAAAATGTCTGGCGATGAAGGCGCGCAAGTCCTCAAGGCCGGGCCGGGCGAGGTCGCGCCGGAAATGCGCTTCGACCCGCGGCAGAAAATCGAGATAGCGGGGTTTCTTGTCGCGCAGATGGAGCCGCGCGAAAACCCCCAGGATTTTTGCATTCCGTTGCGCCGCGAGAACCGCATAGTCGTTCATGAAGCCCGCCTTGTCGAAGCTGCCTGCGCCTGAATGCGAACGCGCATGCTCGCAATAGCGCGTGATCATTGCGCCGGCGAGATCTTCGGCGACATCCCGGCGCGCATCTTCAAGTAGCGAAACAAGATCGTAGGCGGCGCTGCCGTAGAGGCCGTCCTGAAAGTCGATCAGGCCGACGCGCCGGACGCCGGATTGTTCCGGCAGCCAGAGCAGGTTTTCCGCATGATAATCGCGCAGGACAAGACTGTGGGGCGCCGCTAGGCCGCCGATCAGCGCTGTGAAACGTTCGTTGTACTCCGCCTGCAGTTCATCGGGCGCCGGCGCACCTTTCTTGAGAGGCCAGTACCATTCGGTGAAGAGCGCGGCTTCGGCTTCAAGCGCGACCGCGTCATAGTCGAGCATGACATAGGAGGCGTCCGCCGGACGCGGCGGCGGCGCGGCGCGCATCTTCAGTAAAACATCCACGGCGCTGGCGTAGAGTTCCGCTTCGTCATGGGCGCCGATGGCGCGAACGTAAAGATCGTCGCCAAGGTCTTCGATTACTGCAAACCCCTCAGCCGGTTCGGCGGCGTATATCTCGGGCGCCGAAAGCCCGCTCGCGCGCAGGGCGTTCGAAACGGCGATGAAGGCGTTGAGGTTCGGACCGGCGAGCCGCGCCATGGCGTTATAGCCGAGCGCACGCCGCTCGGATGGGCTTGCCTCAGGGGGGCAGGCGGCGCTTTCAGCGCCGGGCGGCGCCAGCATCAGAACAGCGCGCGCGCCGTTGCGCTCGAGGCGTTTGTAGCTGCGCGTCGATGCGTCGCCCGCAAGCGGACGGATATCGGCGTTGGCCCAGCCGGCGCCGGCGAGAAACGCACTGAGAGCATCGTTGCTGGAATTGTCTACTGTCATCGGGTCAGTCTTAGTCGATTCTCTTAAGATATTCCGGCTTCTGAAAGGCGATGAAGCCAGCGCGGCGGCGCCTCGATCTCAAGCCGCCGGCCGCCTTCCTGAATAAACAGTTTAAGCCGCAGCGCGCCGGTCGGGATCAGTCCGTCGATCCGGTCCGGCCATTCGATCAGGGCGACGCCATTATCCAGCGCTTCTTCCAGCCCGAGCTCCCAGACATCTTCCCGTTTTTCGAGCCGGTAAAGGTCGAAATGCCAGAGCGTCCCCGCCGCCCCTTCATAGGTTTCGACCAGGGTGAAGGTCGGGCTCGGGACTTCCAGAGCGCCGCAAAAAGCGATGATGAGGCCGCGGGCGAGCGTCGTTTTTCCGGCTCCGAGAGGCCCCTCCAGCAAAACCACATCGCCTGTCTCCAGCAGCGGCGCGAGTTTCGAACCGACCGCGGCGGCGGCGGTTTCGTCGGGAAGAAAGAGACGGATCGGCATCATTGACCGTCATATCGGCGGGATAGGGCGGCGGCGCAAGCCGTTCCCCCGGCGCGACATTCGAGCTATTTCCCCATTAAAGTCTTGCCGAATGCGGCAATAGCTTTAAATCACGGGGGTTCTCACGCCTTACCGGAAGACTGACAGACATATGCCGAAGATTACTTTTATCGAACAGAACGGAACCGAACATGTGGTTGACGCCGAAAACGGCGCTTCGGTGATGGAAACGGCGATCAAGAACATGGTTCCGGGGATCGATGCGGATTGCGGCGGCGCCTGCGCCTGCGCCACATGCCATGTCTATGTGGACGAAGCCTGGATCGACAAAGTCGGCAAGCCCGAGGCGATGGAGGAATCGATGCTCGATTTCGCCTATGAGCCCAAGGAGAACTCGCGCCTTTCCTGCCAGATCACCGTCAAGGACGCGCTTGACGGGTTGATTGTACGCCTGCCTGAATTTCAGGGATAGGTCGGCCGCGCGGCTTGCCGGGCTTGACGGATGCGCATCCCCGGCGTTTCATGAACAAATGAAGAACGTTGAGACGCTGCATCTCGAAACAGGGGATGGCTTGTCGCGGCCCGATCAGACGACAGTGCTGACGCGCGGCGTGGTGCGGCTGTTCATCGATCTCGGTCTCGCCCCGCTCGTTGAATTCAAGCTCGCCAATGGCCGCCGCGCCGACGTCGCCGCGCTTGACCGGCAAGGCCGGCTCACCATCGCCGAAGTCAAATCCTGTCGCGCCGATTTTGAAGCCGACAGCAAATGGCCGGACTATCTCGACTTTTGCGATCGTTTTTACTTCGCGGTCGATCCGTCCTTTCCTCTGTCGATCCTGCCCGAAAGCGAAGGGCTTATTCTTGCGGATGCGTTCGGCGCCGTCGTCAGCAAGCCGGCCGAGGAACGCCCGCTTGTCGCGGCGCGCCGAAAGGCGGTGACATTGCGGTTCGCCCGTCAGGCGGCGCGGCGCGCCGTTATGGATTAAGCATCAAAACAGAGGAACGCTGGTAATGAAGCGGATGTTTGTCGCCCTTTTCCTGTTACTTTTTTGTTCGATCTGCGCGAGCGCTTCGGAACCAGCGATTACGACAAAAAAGATAAGCGACAATTTTTATGTTTTTTATGGCGGGGGCGGGCTTGGCGCTAACGCCGGCATGAGTATCGGGGAAGACGGCGTGCTTTTGGTCGATGTGATGAAAGATACAACGGCGCCGATGCTTTACGCTGAAATCCGCAAGATCACCGATAAACCGGTCAAGTATGTTATCAATACGCATGGCGATTTTGATCATGCCGGCGGCAACAATTTTTTTAAAGAAAAAGGCGCCGTCATTATCGGGCAATCCAATGCGCATTACAGTTCCGCCAAAAGCGACATTAAGATAGGCAATGCGTTCACGCTTGAGTTTAACGGTGAAACCATTGCGGCTAAGCATGTGGAAGCGCATTCTTTCAATGATATGATCATCTATTTCCCGATCGACAATATTATTTTTACGGGAGATACTTTCACCAATCAGTCGCCGCCTTATTCGTTCATTGATGGCGCGCGGGGGCAGTTAATGGCGATTGAGGCGGCTCTTGGTTTTTCCGACGAGGAAACAACAATCGTTCCCGGCCATGGCGGCATAGACAATGCTTCAGGGTTGCGCGCCTATCGCGAAAAATTCACTGCCTGGATTGGCCGGATCAAGACGCTGCATGATAAAGGCATGACGGCCGCAGAGATGGTCCGCGATGCAAAACTCAATGAGATCAAACAGCGCTTTTTAGTGATCAACAAGGGGGAAGAAGTGGCGGATGCTCGTTTCGAGCGGCTTGTCGCGCGCACGCTGTCTTCGGATTTTGTTGACGCTTATGCGCTGCCGGAAGAAGTCAGGGACGCTTATCCGGGAATCTATCGGAAGGCGGAAGGGGGTGTTGTGGAGGTGTTCAGCGAGAACGATCGATTGTTCCTGCGACAAGAGGGCGCCTTCATGTGGGAGTTGGCGCCTCAGTCCCTGACCGAGTTTAAAATACGCGTGCTGCTCGGCGACAGCATTGTATTCAACGTCAATCGCGACACCGGCGCGGTGATCGGGTTCGAAGGGACGCTTCACGGCGGCCCCATTTCCGCTAAACGGATCGCTGCGCCTTAACCTATCGCGGCGTCAGGCGCAGCAGCTTGCCTTCAAGAGCGCCGCCGCGGTCTTCCGTCGTCACATAGATCGCGCCGTCTGGCCCGACACGTACGTCACGAACCCGCTCGCCGACGAGGTAGCGTTCTTCTCCGGTCTCCTTGTCGCCGTCCATAATTACGCGGTGCAGCGCGCGCTTGCCGAGCGCGCCGACCAGGAGATCGCCGTTCCAGTCTGCAAATAAACCGCCTCGGTAAACGGCGAGGCCGGAAGGCGCGATCGATGGCGTCCAGTATTTGAACGGCTGCTCGGTGCCTTCATATTCCGTGAACGGCGTAATGCGCGCGCCGTTATAGTCGATGCCGTAAGAGGCGACCGGCCAGCCGTAATTCAAACCGGGTTTGATGATGTTGACCTCATCGCCGCCGCGCGGCCCGTGCTCATGCTCCCAAAAAATGTTCCGCTTTGTGTCATAAGCAAAGCCTTGCGGATTGCGGTGGCCCTTGGAGTAGAGTTCCGGCAGCGAGCCTTCGCCGAAGTCCGGGTTGTCGTCCGGAACGGAGCCGTCCTCATTCAGGCGAATGACAGCGCCGAAACTGGTCGACATGTCCTGCGCTTTCTCCTTGTAGCGCGACCCTTCGCCGATCGTGAAATAGAGCTTGTCGTCCGGCCCCCAAACAAGACGGCCGCCGAAATGATGGCCGGTGTCTTTCAAGGGTTTGGCTTCGTAAATCACTTCAATGTCGCTGATCGCTTCGCCGTCGAAACGCGCTCGCGCTACGCGCAGCGCATTCGATCCGGGCGCGCCATGTGCGTAGGAAATAAAGATGACGTTGTTTTCTACGTAATCAGGATGCGGAAGAATATCGAATAGACCTCCCTGGCCGTAGGACATCACCTCCGGCGTCCCCGGGATCGGCGCAGAAGCAAGTTCGCCATTCCTGATGGCGCGAACGCGTCCAGGTCTTTCGGTGACGAGAATGGTCCCGTCCGGAAAGAACGATACCGACCATGGATTGGCGAGCCCCGATGCGAGCGTCTCGATCGTGAGCGCGGTTTCGCCTTCCGGCGCCGGATCGGCGAGGGTCTTTTGCAAATCGGGGTCGCCGCCGCCGCCTCCCTGTTTCAGCCCTTGCGAGGCGGACGCGTTTTCCGGCCCGGAGCATCCCATCGCCATCAAGGCCAAACCGCAAGCGATCAAAGGCTTAAGGGTCATCGCGTCACCTCGTTATTTCAACCGCCCGGCGCGCGGCGCGCAAATTATCCGTATTCGACGCCGCCGCTGCTGTCTGATAGGAAACAGTCCTATCAGCAAGCTGAGAGAAAGGCGACAGGCAGGCATGGGCATTCTCGGTCATATAGGCGCCTTCGCGGCTTCCGCCGCCGTCACCTACACGCTGTCGGCGATTTTTTACACGCAACAGGTGCTCGCCAAGCAGTTCGCCATCGGCGCCGTTTATTCGCTGGAACAGCAGGCGTCAGCTTATGTCCAAAACTTTATCGGCCTGGCCCCCGCGTTTGGCGTTGTCCTTGCGATTGCGTTGCTGCTCGGCTTCATCGTTTCGGCGATTGTCAAGCGCATCATCAGGCCGCTTGCGCCGATTGCGTATCCCGTCGCCGGCGCGGCGGCGGTATTCACGGCGATCTGGCTGATCGATAACACGCTTGGCAAGGGCGGCGCCGGCGCCATCGGCGGCGCGCGGGACGCTCTGGGGCTCGGGCTTCAATGTCTGGCCGGTTTCGCCGGCGGCGTGGTCTTTTCCTTGCTTCGGCCGCGCATCCGCAGGTGAATGCTCCGTGCAGGAAGCGTTAAGCGGCAAGCGGTCGCTGCAATCTGTCCGATTGCTTTAGGGAGAATGTCCGCCTAGGGTCCCGCCGCCATGCAGGAAGATCTTTCCCACATCATCAAGAAAGCCGCCGCCAGGCTGCGCGTACAGGATCTGCTCTGGGCGCTTGGGGTAAGCGGCGGTATCGCAGGCATGCTTTCGGTCTACGAGGCTGCGGACTGGCGCCTGCTCTTGTTCGGATGGGTCTGTCTGGCGATCGCGCTGGGGTTGCGTTATCGCATAGCGTCAGGTGACGCCGGGGCGGAGCAGATTGAGGAGGCGGTGGAAGAAAGGCTCGCCGCACAGCGGGCGGAGCTTTCGGAACTGCGTGTCGTCAAGGGCGTCGCCCATGCCCTGCCTGAACCGCTTTACATTCTGGACGCGGAGGGTGTCGTCGAATACGCCAACCCGGCGGCTGAAGACTTTGTCGGCTCGAAGAGCCTTCCCGGGCGTCATTTCGCGGCCGTCTTGCGCGCGCCCGGCGTTTTCGAGGCGGCGGAAGCGGCGATCGCTGCGCGCGAGGCGCAGGCGGTCGATTTTGTCACGACAGATTCGGTAGAACGATCCTGTCGCGCGCTGGTGACGCCGCTAACCGACGGTGTTGATGACGATGCGCCCAGCCGGGCGCTGGTCTTTATACGCGACCTGACCAGCGAGCGCCGTGTCGAGCAGATGCGCGCCGACTTTATCGCCAGCGCCAGCCATGAGCTGAGGACTCCGCTTGCTTCGCTGCTCGGGTTTATCGAAACGCTCCGCGGGCACGCGAAAACGGACCCGGATGCGCAGGAAAAGTTTCTTTCCATCATGCAGTCACAGGCCGAGCGCATGCAGCGGCTGGTTTCCGATCTGATGTCGCTGTCGCGTATTGAAATCAACGAACATGTGCCGCCGAAAGAGGTGGTCGATCTTGCGGAAATCGCCGCGGATGTCGTTGATAGTCTCGGGCCGTTGTTTGAGAATGCGGGCGCGATTGTCGACTTCACCGCGGAAACCGATCAGCCCACCCGTTTTGTCGGCGAACATGACGAAGTCTTTCAGGCGATCCAGAACCTTCTCGACAATGCGGTGAAATACGGCGGCGATCATGCGATGATCAAACTGCGCGTCGGCCGGGGCGTCGCGCCGTCGCTCACCGAAGGCGGCGAGCCGGGGCATCGCGCCGGGGATTCGCCCGCGCAGATCGCCGCCCGGCTGGGCGTCTCCGCGAACGATCTGCTTTATGTGCAGATCAGGGACTTCGGGCCCGGCATTGAACGAGCCGCCCTGCCGCGTCTCACCGAGCGTTTTTACCGCGTAAACGTCGAGCGCAGCCGGAAAAGCGGCGGCACCGGCCTCGGCCTCGCGATCGTCAAGCATATCATGAACCGCCATAAGGGCGGGTTTCAGATCGAAAGCCAGCTTGCGGGCGGCACGGCTTTCAACTGTTACTTCCGCGCCGTCTGACAGGTTTGGGGAAACCTAAATTATGCTTAGCGCACAAATTGCGCCATTTTGTTGCATTTGGACAAGAATGTGTCACAAAAGATCGGCATACGGCTCTCTTTGCTGATTCTCGCTGTTTTTGCTGAAAGTTTCGATGGTTATGCCTGAACAGGCTTCAAATTTTGCACGACTGGCGCTCCGCGAACTCGAAGCGGAGCTGTCGCGCATGGCGGCCCTCGTTGAAAGCCAGCTGCAGGCGGCGATTACGGCATTCGAGCGCCGGGACGTTACGGCGGCGGAAAAATTGATACCCGCCGATCGCCGGATTGACGAGTTCGACCGGGATATTGAACTCAAGGTCATGGCGCTGCTGGCCCGGGAAGTATTGCCCGAGCACGCCCTGCGCGAAGTCATGACGATGATGAAACTCACTGGCGAGCTCGAGCGTGTCGGCGATCTCGCCAAGAATATCGCCAAGCGGACGCTGGTTGTGAGCCGCGAGGCGCCGGCGAGGCCGACCCTCGGGGTTGCGCGTATGGGGCGCGCAAGTCTGCGGCAGTTTTCCGACATCCTGAACGCATACTCGATGCGCAATCTGGAAGCCGCCAAGGCGGTCTGGGGCGGCGACGACGAGCTGGACGAGCTTTACAATTCTGTTTTTCAGGAAATCCTTCTGGCGATGATGGAGGACTCCTCGCTTGTGAACGCGTGTACGCACCTCGTGTTCATCGCCAAGAACTTCGAACGCGTTGGCGACCATGCGACGAATATCGCCGAAACCATCCACTTTCTTGTGACAGGCTCCCCACTTGTGGAGCCGCGCCCAAAAGGCGATGAAACGTCGACGACGGTCGTGGAGCCGCCGAAACAGTCGGGCGGGGCGGCGTCATAACAGACCCTAGGAGACGACGATGGCCGGTACTCACATTCTGATCGTCGAGGATGAAGAAGCCTTGGCGACGCTGCTGGAGTACAATCTCGGTAAGGAGAGTTTCGAGGTGGCGATCGCCGGGGACGGCGAAGAGGCCTTGCTCAAGATCGATGAGCGGGCGCCGGATCTGGTTATTCTCGACTGGATGCTTCCAAAGATCTCGGGGATCGAAGTCTGCCGCCGCATTCGCTCAAAACCGGAAACCCGCAATATGCCGGTGATCATGCTGACAGCGCGCTCGGAAGAAGCGGACCGTATTCGCGGACTTGACACCGGCGCCGACGACTATCTGACCAAACCCTTCTCCACCAACGAACTGATCGCTCGCGTGCGCGCCGTCCTGCGCCGCATCCGGCCGGGGCTCGCCGAGGACAAGGTGACGGTCGGCGATATCGAGATCGATCGGGTCTCGCACCGGGTCGTCCGGGGCGAAAAGGAAATTCATCTCGGTCCCACCGAGTTTCGCCTGCTTGATCACCTGATCCAGCATCCAGGCCGGGTGTTTTCTCGCGAGCAGCTTCTCAACGCAGTCTGGGGATCGGACGTTTTCGTTGAAGTGCGCACGGTCGATGTTCATATAGGCAGGCTCAGGAAGGCCCTAAACAAGTACAAACAGGGCGACCCGATCCGCACCGTGCGATCGGCAGGATATGCTCTCGACGCTGGTTGAGGGCGCTCTTTCGTCCCATAAAAAACCCCGCCCTTTATAAAAAAGGCGGGGTTTTCTGGAAGGCTGAAAGTCCTAGCCGGCGGCGCGGCGTTTTTCCTGCGCCGGCAAGGCGCGTCTCGGTTCCCGGCGCGGTTCCCGCCTTTGCGGCGGCTGGAAGGCCAGATGCGCATGATAGGCGCAGTAGGATTTCCCAGAGAGAGTGGACTGGCCGCAGAAGTGGAAATCATCTTTGGCCGGATCGCCGATCGGCCATTTGCACATATTGTTGGAGATCGTCGCCACAGTTGTCCGATCGCCGCTTTCGAGCACGAGCGGGGCCGTAAATTCAGGTTCGGGGATGACTGACTTCGGTTCTGCGCGTCGTTCCTTGACGACCGGGCTCTCTTCCTTCAGCGGGGCGGATGGGGCGCAGCCGCGCTGGGGCTTGGCCGGTGTCGCGCGGCCCGACAGGCCGAGCCGGTGAACCTTGCCGATAACGGCGTTTCGGGTGACGCCGCCCATCTTGTTCGCGATCTGGGCTGCTGAAAGGCCCTCCGCCCACAATTTCTTCAAAAGCTCAACCCGCTCGTCTGTCCAGGCCATATCCGCCTTGCTCCCTTCGAGTTGGCGCGTCACCCTTGGCGCCTTGAAAAATCAATATCTTGTATGCTCATCATCGGCGCTATCCTGTGCGCCCAAATATAGTATCGAACGGAATTGAAAACACAACATGGCGCCATCAGTTATTTTTGCCCACAATATGTTGATAACAGGAGCCGCTTGACGAAGCATGAGCGCACGGCCACATCGTTGCGTTGCAACAATAAAAAGACCGAGCCTATGGATGCCGTCGGACAGTCTCCGGAAACCCGCGCGCTGACGCCTGGCCGGCAGGCGCTGTTCGGCGAGCGCCGTTTCGGCGCGGTCAACTGGCTCGGGCTCAAGACGCTTTATCTCAAAGAAGTCCGGCGGTTCATGAAGGTCATCACCCAGACGGTCGTCGCGCCGGTGATCTCGACCCTCCTGTTCCTGATTGTTTTTATGCAGGCTTTCGGCGCGACCCGGCCAGCGGTCGGCGGCGTGCCATTCATCGAATTTCTCACCCCCGGGCTGATCATGATGGCGGTGCTGACCAACGCCTTCACGAACTCCTCTTCGTCGCTGATTATTTCAAAGGTACAGGGATCAATTGTCGATGTTCTGATGCCGCCGCTTTCGGCGTTTGAGCTGACCGTCGCTTTTGTCGCCGGCGCTGCGTCGCGCGGCATGCTGGTCGGTTTTATCACCGCCGTCACCTGCGGCGCCTTCATGGCGGCGAACGGCGAGCCGATGGCCGTCGCCAATTTCGCCCTTGTGCTTTATTTTTCGCTCGCCGCAGCGACCATCTTCGCCATGCTGGGCGTAGTCGGAGGAGTCTGGGCGGAAAAGTTCGATCAACTCGCTGCGGTTACCAATTTCGTGATCACGCCGCTGACGTTTCTTTCGGGGACGTTTTATTCTGTGGACAGACTGCCTGAGCCGTTCAGCACGGCGAGCCACTTCAATCCCGTCTTCTATCTGATCGACGGCTTTCGCGCCGGCTTCACCGGTCACGCGGAATCTAGCCTCGTCGCCGGCGTTGCGATGACGTCAGGTCTGATGCTTGTCCTCGGCTTCTGGTGTTACCGGCTCTTCCGGTCGGGCTACAAGCTCAAGGAGTAGGGCGCATGGCTGACGATGAAGCTGCGGCGGCGCTATCTGATTATATTCTGCCGTTTCAGGTCAGCGAAACCGCTGTCCGGGGGCGTGTCGTGCGGCTCAGCGGCGCCATCGACGAGATTCTCAAGGCGCATGACTTTCCGCCCTCGACCTCCGTTCTCGTCGGCGAGGCCGCCGCGCTCGTCGCCATGATGGGCGCCGCGCTTAAATTCGACGGCAAGCTTATCTTTCAGGCGCAAGGGGACGGGCCGGTTTCAATGATCGTTGCGGATTATTCCGCTGGTGGCGCCCTGCGCGCGACAGCGAAACTCCGCGACGAAGAGGCAAGCCTCGCTGCGCAAGGCGCCAGTAGTCTCCTTGGCGCCGGCCATATGGTGCTGACCATCGATCAGGGGCCGGACATGGATCGTTACCAGGGCGTGACGCCGCTTGAAGGCGCAGCGCTTGCCGACGCCGCCGTTTCCTACTTTCGTCAGTCAGAACAAATTCCGACGGTCGTACGGCTCGCCGTCGGGAAGCTTTCCGCGCCGGGGGAGCCCGACCGCTGGCGCGCCGGCGGGATCATGGCGCAGTTCGTTCCCGGCGAGGGGGGCGCCCGCGAGCGCGGCGAGGAAGCGCGCATGGGCGCCGCCGATCAGGAAATCTGGAACCGGGCGGAGGCCTTTGTCGCGTCGACCCAGGATGATGAGCTGCTTGATCCGTCAATCGCGCCGGAAACGCTGCTTTACCGGCTGTTCCATGAGGACGGCGTGCGCTTGTTCGAGTCGCAGCCGGTGCACGCCGACTGCAGCTGCAACGCCGGTAAAATCGCCGCCGTGCTTTCGCGATACAGCGCAGAGGATCTGACGGAAATGGTCGAGAACGGCGTCATTACCGTCACTTGCGAGTTTTGCCGCAGGGATTATCGTTTCACGCCGGAAGGAAGGCCGGCTGAGGCATGAAAAAGAAAGCTTTTGAAGAAGAACTCGAAACCCTCGAGTTTGAACTCGCCAAACTGCAGGAGACGGTGCAGCGCAAGGGGCTCAAGCTCGCCATTATCTTTGAAGGCCGCGACGCCGCGGGCAAGGGCGGCGCCATCAAAACCATCATGCGGCGGATGAATGCGCGGGTCTGGCGGATTGCGGCGCTACCCAAGCCTTCCGATCGAGAACGCACGCAATGGTATTTCGAGCGATACGTCGCGCATTTACCGGCCGGCGGCGAGATCGTTCTGTTCGATCGTTCCTGGTACAATCGTGCCGTGATTGAGCCGGTCATGGGATTTTGCGACAGCGAAGACTATGAGCGCTTCATGCGCGAGGTTCCGCTGTTTGAGCAAATGCTGATCGACAGCGGCGTCATTCTCATCAAGTTCTGGATTCATGTGTCCATGAAGGAACAGGAGCAGCGTTTTCAGGACAGGGCGTGCGATCCGCGAAAACGCTGGAAATTATCGCCAATTGACCTCAAGGGCCGCGAATTGTGGATTGAGTCGACGAAGTACCGCGACGCCATGTTCGAAAGAACATCTACGGACGAAGCGCCGTGGCTGGTCGTCGACGGCGACGACAAGCGCAAGGCGCGGCTCAATATTATCCGCGCGATCCTTGATCGCACGCCTTACGAGTTCAACGAGGATGCGTTTGAGCCGGTTGCGCTGCCGCCTCGGCCGAAGGTCAAAGACGGCGGCTATGACGAGCCGGCGCTCGAAAAGCTCAACGTCATTACCGACTATTACGGGGGTTGATCCGTCTTAGCGCCAGTGTTCGGCGATCCAGGGCGTCGGGCGGACATGTTTGTAAATCCGTTTGTGAAGCGGCGCCGGCCAGACCCCGTCGCGGGCCTCATCCGGGTCCGGATGGCCGGTGAAGGCGACAAGCTTCGTTTCTTTCGGCAATTCCGGCGTCTTCAACCAGTTCATCGGAAATTTCGGCAGGAGCGAGTGTTTGAAACTCACGCACCAGTCGGCAGGCCAGTATATTTTCCCCGGTAGCATCGCGGAGACATATTGCTGGCTCGCCCTGAATTGCGAAAGCACGTCGTCCGCGTTGTTTTCGAAGTTTTCGAAAATCGTCGTGTGCTCGCCCACATGGAACCGATAGCAGGTAGTGTTGCCGATCCCTTCACCCATCTGCGTCCAGTTCTCGATGATGCAGGTTTCGCCCGGCCGATAGTTGAAGAAATCATCGAGCGGGCCGGTGATGACGACGTCGAGATCAAGGAACAATACGTCTTCGTTATTGAGAGGGCCCAGCGGCGCCTGCCATAGCGAGATCTTTCGCCAGGGTTTCCACTGGACGCGCTCGGGAATCTTGATCGGCGGCAAGGGGTGCGCCTCAATCTCCGGGATTAACCCCTCGGCGTCGTCCGTAAAGCAGATGAATCTGAGATCGCCGGTGATGTTCCGGCGCACCGACGCATAAAGGCGGTTCGCGTAATCCGCGCCGTATCGCGCGCCCCATTTCATTGAGATGATGTTCTTCGCCATAACGTTACGCCATAGCATCGCCGCTGCGCCGGTCAATAAGGCGGTCAATTCGTTCTTCGGCTAATCGAAGGCGAAGCTGAACGGCGCAGCCATGCGGCGGTGCTCGTCGATGATCAGCCGGCGTTCGAGCGGGGGGTGGGCGCGGGCGGCGCATGCGGGGCGAGGGCAGAGCCGGCAGGTCACGCCGATCGGCGATGGCGTTACTGCTGAAAGGTCGAGATTGTCTGCATAGACCAGCTTGCTCGCGTGCTTGAGTTCGCAGCCGAGCGCCACCGCTCTTTCTGCGAGCGGCGCGTGAAAGCCGCCTTCGCCGCCATGAACGGTTCGGGCGATGGAGAAATAGACCTCGCCGTCCGGGAGCTGCACCGCCTCGGTGATAATGCGCCGCGGGGTTTTGAAGGTCTGATGGATCGACCAGAGCGGGCACGAGCCGCCATAACGCGCGAACGGGAAAACGCCGCCGGAAAACCGCTTGGAGACATTGCCGGCCGCATCGATGCGCAGGAAGAAAAACGGAATTCCTTCACGTCCGGGACGCTGCAGGGTGGTGAGGCGGTGCGCGACCTGCTCGAAACTGGCGTTGAAGCGGCGGGACAGGGCTTCGATGTCGTATTTGAGTTCCTGCGCCGACTCGAAAAACCGCTCATAGGGAAAAATGATCGCCCCGGCGGCGTAATTGGCGAGCGCCGCTCTGGCGAGGCGCCGCCCGGCGTCTGTTTCAAAAGCGTCAGCGCTCACGGCGTCGTCAAGAAGCGCGCCAAGTTCTAAAAGGACAAGCTGCAGCGTCGCCTGAAAAGACCGGCTCGCCTGATCAAGCGCTTCCGAAATCGCAATTTGAGAGCGGTGCCGATCGTGGCGGCGATAGGCGCCGACCATGATGTCGGCGGGCAGGACGCGCAGGGAGAGGCCGTGTTTCTGCTTGAACCGTTCGCCAAGCGCGTCGATGAGATTCGGACTTTGCAGAGCGAGCGCGCGGGAGATTTCCTCGCCTGCCTGGTCGAGGCCGGGAAAATAATTCCGCGCCGCCGAAATGAAGCTGCGCGCTTCTTCAAGCGGGTCTTTTCCGGTTTCGTCGCCGGCGCGCGCCTCCATGACGGCGCTCTGGCTTGCTCGATAGCTTTGGTAGAGCGCGGCGACGGCCTCTCCGAGCGCCGGGTTGGCGGAGAGGAGGTCGCGGATGTCGTCGCGGCTGATCGAGAATTCTGCAAATAGCGGATCAGCGAGCGCGGTTTCAAGCTGGGAGAGTGTCTCGTCTTCTGCGGCGGCGAAGGCGGCGATATCGACGTCGTAGGCTTCGGCGAGTCGGATCAGCAGATCGGCCGACATCGGCCGGTGATTGCGTTCGATGAGGGCGATGTATGACGGCGAGATGTCGAGATCCTTGGCCATCGCAGCCTGGGTGAGGCCGAGTTCTCGCCGCAGACGGCGGAGGCGTGGTCCCATGAATGTGCTGCGAGGAGTTTTCGCCATAGCGCTGTCATTTGTGAAACTGTGGATAATTTTACTTCATAACACGAAAAAACTGTAAAATCTCTACACTTTACACAATTCATGGTTGCGCGATTTGAAATCGTCGTCGTTAGATATCGGCCAAGTTGTGTTGAAAAGCTTAGCGATGAAGTGATGGGGGCTTCTCGAGGGAGGGGCTGATGGCCAAAAATGTAAACAATTCGAATAAAAGGGGTGTTGTCTCCGGCGTGTTGGAGATGGCTCAAGGCGCGGCGTCTGCTGCAACGGTCGGGCAGTGGTTTGGAATTTCCTCGCCAGCGATTTTGGTGACGGCCGCTGCGTCTTATTATGAATTAACGTATGACGCCGGCTTGAATCTGGGATTGATCGCGGGGGTTGGCGGGGCGATGGCGCTCTCGAGTTTGGCGGGCGCGGCTGTCATTCGGCTTGGCCAAAAGCGGGTTGTGAGGCATGCGGCTGATGCGGCGCATTTTTCCCTTCTGAATGACATTGATCGCCCGCTCTTGAGCTTGCGGTTTCCGCCGGAATTGCTTGCCTTGCTTGTCAATGCGGACGGAACGCCGCGTGAAGGCTTTGATTTAACGCCCTATCTCACGCAATTTGTCGTGGATGACGTGAACAGTAAATTTCTGGATTTCTACGGCTTCAAACTGGAAACAATCAAAGGCGCAAACCTTCTAACAATTCGGCGGTTATTGTCGGAGAGGTTCATCGCTCCTTTGGGCGTGGAGCAAAACGAATATGATGAAACGCTTGGCGAGTGTTTTGACAAGCGCATCATCAGGTCGTTGATCGGT
The DNA here is from genome assembly GCA_913055785.1 of uncultured Parvularculaceae bacterium. Classification (GTDB taxonomy): domain Bacteria; phylum Pseudomonadota; class Alphaproteobacteria; order Caulobacterales; family Parvularculaceae; genus Hyphococcus. The sequence continues at coordinate 83,016 of CAJXLJ010000003.1, forward strand.
CAAAAAAACGCGTCCTGCAAGGTCCTGGTCAAGCGCGCCGGCGCCCCGGTGGCCTGCAGCATCAAATACAATGTTTACAACAAGGATTATCACGGGCCGCGTTTGCGTATTTGCACAGAGCTTACAAAGCGCTTCTCGCTTGATTGAGGGCTGTGCGGCAGCGCCGTTGTAAGCAAGATTACATCTTTACATAATAGGTTGGTAAATTCTTACAACCGCACTGTTTCGCGCATGCAAAATGCAACCGCCGGGGCGTATGGCTGGATCAAACAAAACGCAGGGCGCGTGCGCTCATGAAATCAGGATGTGAAGTATGGCTTACCAAGAAGACATTGACGCGACCCGGCAGCTGATCACCGGTTACGAAGGGACCTGGAGCGGTGTTGACGCTGAAGCCGTCGCCCGCATGCGCGCGCAGAACCGTTTCCGCACAGGACTCGATATCGCGAAATACTGCGCGAAGATCATGCGCGAGGACATGGCGGCCTATGACGCCGATCCGGCGAATTACACCCAGTCGCTCGGCTGCTGGCATGGCTTTGTCGGCCAACAGAAGATGATCTCCATCAAGAAGCATTTCGGCTCGACCAAGCGCCGTTATCTTTATCTTTCAGGCTGGATGGTCGCGGCCCTGCGGTCCGAGTTCGGACCGCTCCCCGACCAGTCTATGCATGAAAAGACCTCTGTGCCGGGGCTGATTGAGGAGCTTTACACGTTCCTGAAGCAGGCTGATGCGCGCGAACTCGGTCTTCTGTTCCGCGATCTCGATGCGGCGCGCGAAGAAGGCGATCAGGTCAAAGAGCGGCGTCTCCTCAACCAGATCGACAATTTTGAAACCCATGTCGTGCCGATCATCGCCGATATCGACGCCGGTTTCGGCAACGCCGAGGCGACTTACCTGCTCGCCAAGAAAATGATCGAAGCCGGCGCCTGCGCTCTGCAGATCGAAAACCAGGTCTCGGATGAAAAGCAGTGCGGCCACCAGGACGGCAAGGTCACCGTGCCCCATGAAGACTTCCTCGCCAAGATCCGCGCCTGCCGTTACGCCTTCCTCGAGCTCGGCGTCGATGACGGGGTTATCGTCGCGCGCACGGATTCGCTCGGCGCCGGCCTTACGAAACAGATCGCTTTCAGCGCTGAAGCGGGCGATCTCGGCGACCAGTACAATTCATTCCTCGATTGCGATGAGGTATCGCCGGACGAGATCGGCAATGGCGAGGTGTTCATCTCTCGGGGCGGCAAGCTGATGCGCCCCAAACGTCTGCGCTCAAACCTCTTCCAGTTCCGGAAGGACACCGGCGTTGACCGTGTTGTTCTCGATTGCATAACGTCCCTGCAGCATGGCGCGGACCTGTTGTGGATCGAGACGGAAAAGCCCCATGTGGAGCAGATCGCCGGCATGGTCGACCGCATTCGCGAAGTCGTGCCCAACGCCAAGCTCGTCTACAACAACTCGCCGTCCTTCAACTGGACGCTGAACTTCCGCCAGCAGGTGTTCGACGCCTGGAAAGAGGCGGGCAAGGATGTTTCGGCCTACGATCGCGATAAGCTGATGAGCGTCGACTATGACGACACCGAACTGGCGCTCGAGGCGGACAGAAAAATCCAGTCCTTCCAGCGCGACGCGGCGGCGCGCGCCGGCATCTTCCACCATCTCATCACGCTGCCGACTTATCACACGACGGCGCTTTCCACCGACAATCTCGCCAAGCGCTACTTCGGCGAGGAGGCGATGCTCGGTTACGTCAAGAACGTGCAGCGCGCGGAAATTCGTCAGGGGATCGCCTGCGTCAAGCACCAGAACATGGCGGGTTCCGACATCGGCGACGATCACAAGGAGTATTTCGCCGGCGAGGCGGCGCTCAAAGCCGCTGGCGAAGACAACACGATGCACCAGTTCGGGTAAATCCGTCAGGCCAGCGGCGAGTTTACAACGCTGCATCCTGACCGGGCGTTCTTGCAGGGAGGGAACGCCGAACGCCGCCGCGGGAATGCTCCGCGGCGGCGTTTTATTTTTATTCCGCTCATCCCGGCGAAAGCCGGGATCTCTTCGGACGAGCGTCGACCTTGTGGTTGGAGATTCCGGCCTGCGCCGGAATGAGCGGGGCTAGTTGTTATATTTTGTAAGTTCGCCGCGTGCTTTTGTGGCGTCGTCTGGGAAATTAGGAAAGGCGGCTATGCATCGCCGCATCTCGACAGCCGTATCCGGAAAATCAGTAAAAACGCCATCTACCCAACTGCCAAAAGCGGCATAGAGCTCTTTCTTGTAGGGCAGCAAAGAGTCGGCGTCCAAAGAGCCGTCAGCTGACGTGCAATAACGTGAATTTGGTGAGGCAAAGACACCGTTAACTTCTGACACGCTGGCGTCATTGCGAAACGTCCAAGGATGCACGAACAGCTCGAGATTGTGAGCTGTATGTAAAAGACCTATGTGCAAGGTGGGCGACGGAAACAAAAGTTCTTTCGGCGGCCCTACTCCATCCGCGTATTCTGCAATCTCCGCCAGCGGAATGTTCGGGCCAGCGCTAGGGGTTTCTTCATAGACGAGCTGCACGAGTTTCGCGTCGGTCTTTCCCTTGAGGTGCTTTAATATTTCCGGTTCGAAGGACTGGATGAAGACGGGGCCGGCGCTGAAGCCTTCAAGAGCCGCCAGCAATGGCTCTTCGAAATCCATGCCGATGCTCTGGAAATAGCCGGGATGTTTCGTTTCCGGATAAACGCCGACAGGCCGACCGGCCGCCGCCGCCTTCTCCGTCACCAGCGCCAGCACTTCCTCGAAGGTGGGGATTTCATAAAGCCCGTCGAATTCTTTCGGGCGGCCCTCTCGAGGCTGCACGGCGCGAAGGGTCTTGATCTCCGCAAGCGTGAAATCCTCGACCCACCAGTCTTCGCGCCGCGCATCGCCAGCATCCTCGTTGGGTTTCCTGCGTGCGGCGAACTCGGGCCGCCCGGCGATGTCGGTGGTCGTCGAGAGGTAGCGGTCGTGCCGCGCGACGAGCACGCCGTCCTTGGTGAACACGAGGTCGGGTTCGATAACATCGGCGCCCTGCTCGATGGCGAGTTCATAGGCTTCAAGCGTGTGTTCGGGGAGATAGCCGCTCGCGCCGCGATGGGCGATAATCAGAGGCGGCTCGCCGTCAAGGGTCCTCCAGAGCGGATCGACCCGCTTTGGCGGATTATTGTCGTCGCCTGGCGGCGCGCAGGCCGATGCGAAGACGGCCATGGCCGCGATTGCAAAGGATCTCATCGGCGCCCTCCGAAACGTCGCGAGGGCGAAACCTAGCGCTCTTTCACGCCGCGGTCTGCACGGGCCATAAAAAAACCGCCCGGCGCGTGGCCGGGCGGTCTGTCTCTCGACATGCGAGCAGGTTTTACGCTTTTTTGCGGCGGCGGCTGGCGAAGCCAAGACCCGCAATGCCGGAAAGCAGCAACGGCAAAGCGCCCGGAAGCGGAACTTCCGCAAATTCGAGATCGTCAAGAGCGCCGGACGCCGAGAACGTCACGATAATCTGGTCGATCAACATCGGCTGACCGAAATAGTCTTCCAGCGTGTCGCCGAGATAATAGGCGAAAGTTTCAGCGAATGAGATGTAATTACCATCGCCGATTGCGCTGCCGGCGACAGTGGCGCCGCCGATAAACGCTCCGTTGTTCAACAGTTGTACTTGAACGTTTTCGCCATTGTCGATGTCGAAAATGTTGATGCCGATGAACTCAACCACGCTTGCGAAATCAAACGTGATGGAGCCGCCGGCGGCTTCATCGTCCGGATCGTTGGAGTCGCCGTCTTCGGAAATGATCAGCACATGGCCGGGCATGATCCCGTCGGCGCCGCCGGGCGTCGGCGTGTTGAACGGCGCGTCGAGGTCATTGTCGCCGCCCGTATAATTGTCTGTGTCGAAGATCATCGCCTGATCGAACGATCCGTTCGAATCCGCGGAAATCGTCAGCAACGGACCGTACTGGGTTGTAATTACCGTTCCGGTTGACTGGTCTTCAAAATCGATGACAGTCGCAAACGCACTGCCAGTAAGCGCGAGCAAGCCTGCAGCGGTTGAAAGCAAGATACGCATGAGATCCCCACAGAAATAACGCAACACCAAGGCCGACAATAAAGATCCCGGCTCGCGGGAGCCAGCTGTATTCCGCACCTGCGGAACACGCATTGCACGAAATTATCCATTTAAATCAGTGATTAACTATATTCAGCGCCGCCGTTCGCCGCCGCCGCGCTTGCCTCCCGGCGGACCGCGCCGGCGCCGTTCGCCGTCTCCGCGCTGAAATAATGGCGGTGTAAACAGCGCCATTTTGATTTCGCCGAACTCGGCGGCGAAGCGGCTGGCGTCTTCAACTTCTTCGTCGGAGAGTGCAGCAGTCATCAGGGCGAGTGTTTCGGGGTAAACCGAAGGCAAAGCGAAGAGGTCGCGCTCAGAATTATCCTCATAAACAAGCGCCCAGCCCATGGCCTCGACGGGAACCGGTGCGACGCCTTCCGCCGCCAGCCTTTCGTCGCCGCTTAAAATGGTCGCCAACTTGTGTTGCGCACGAGCCTGACCCGCATAAGCAGCGCGGCGCAGCCAGAACAAGGCTTCTTCCCGGAAGAGGGCGGTCTCAATGGTGTTGGCGCCGTCCGCTTCAAGAAGGCAGGCGCCGAGTTCATATTGCGCGACTTCGTAGCCTTCTCCGAAGGCGGCGATGACGCGATAGGCTGGCGTGGCGGCGGCGCAGCCCTGGCTCGCCTGTAACTTGCGCGCGTGGGAGAGAAACATTCCGGAGCGGCTGAGCGCCGCATCGGGACCCTGTTGCGCCGGACCGGGCGCTTCCTTTTCGGTAGCGGGTTTGTCCGGATGGGGCGCCGGTATCGGCTCCTGAACCCCTGCAAGCAGCAGGACGGCGAGGGCGGCGGCAGTTATCATGACGGTTTTCTCTCCAGGTGAACTCGACACCCCGCTTGCGCATTAAACGGAGCGGGCGCGCCAATCCGTCGGAAAATTTTTCGGAAAATCAGCGCCGGAAACGTCTTGGCCGGACGTTTCAGAACCGGCGATGGAAAAGAGCACACCCCGCGCTGCATGCGCCCCTCCCTCTCTGATATGCAGCGCAGCGAAGAACGTGCGGACGGCCGTGGGCCGGCCCGCACGTTTTTCGCATAGATTTCGGGCGGTTGGGCGCGCCTGTGGAAATTCGTAAAATCTTCTTGGGGCTCCAGCTTGCCGCCGGATTAATCCTGATCTAGGTTTCTCCACAGGGGTTGGGGTAGTGGGAAACGCATTGTTTAGCCGGATTTTGTATTGGTCCGCGGGGATTGGCGCTGTCGTCACCAGTCTTGCGGTGGTCGCCGCAGCGCAGACAGCCACAGCGCCGTCAATCGCCGACCGACTCAAGGAAAAAGTTCCCCAGTTCGATCTCTCCGCGCTCGCGCCAAAGCCGACTAATCGCACGATTGATTTTGAAAATCTCGACGGGCGGCTCACCAAGCAATATGCAGAAGAATACGGCGTCTCGTTCGGACGCGGCGTAAGCGTTCACATTTGCTCCGGGTCTTCGTTCACGGCGGCGGCGGTCGTCGATCAAACCTGTCCCTATCAGCAGGCGGCGAACGGCAGCCAACGGGCGGCGTATTTCGATGCGCGCTCGAACTCTTTCATGGAAATCGATTTCGCCAGGCCGGTTTCGTATGCCGATATAAAGATCAACCCCACCGGCGGCGCGCCGGATTCTGAATTCACAGTTGAAGTTAAAGGTTTTGACTCCAACGGGAATGAGATTGGGGCGAATAGGCGGACTTTTAACTGGCTTCAGGATGCCTTCACCTGGCCGAACAGAGTCGATCTTGAAACCGACAAGGGCCGCGTTTCGCGCATGACGGTGCGGCTGCTCAATGCGAGAGGCGAGCCGACACGGTTTCTGTTCGACGATCTTTCCTTTGTTTATGCGCCTGACCTGAGCGACACGCCGGTTCTTGAAGCGCTCGCCGAGCGTCGTGGACCGCCGCCCCTGCCGGGGGAGATGCGCGAGACGATGACGGAGATCAGGGCTGATGCGGCGACGAAACTGCGGCGCTACAAGGTTGCGAGACAAATGCGCTCGCCGATTGACTGGGATGCGGTTGACGCGACGCTCGGCAAACAAAATGATCGCAATATGCGCCCCGGCGCCGCGCGGATGGTCAATCGCGCCCGCGATCGCGCCAAAATGCCAATGCTGCTGCCGGCGAACGCCGATGACGGGACGCTGAGCGTAGTCGGCGGCGAGGATTCCTACCACGCGGATTTTAAAATGGGCGGCCGCGCCTATTCGATCTACGGCACCAGGGTCCTCACCATGATGGAGCCCGCCAAAGGCGCGCCGAAACCGGAATTCAATGTCATTGAGCAGGAAACCGAATACGCGCTGGTGGTGAGCTTCTCGCTGTTTGGCGCATCCTTTACGGTGACGCGCTACTGCCTCAATGACAGCGCCGAGGAAGACCCCACCTGTTACGACCGCGACGCCATGGGCGGAATGATGCGCGATATCGTCGTCGATGTCGGCGAAGCAGGGATGCAGCGGCCATGACGTTTCGCGCGCTTCTCGAGAATCTCATCAAACTGCTGGCCGTGTCGGCGCTCGCTGTAAGCGTTGTCGCTTGCGGCGGCGATGGCGGTTCTTCGACCCCGCCGGATGACGATACGCCGCCGGCGGATGGCGATGACGACGTTCCACCCCCTGTTGAGGATGACGACGAGATTGAATTCGAGCATGGCGCGCCTGGCGAGTTATTGTTGCTCGAGCCGGAAGGCAATCTCGGTTCGGCGCGGTTCAACGGCGTTTTCGGCGTCACCGACGATTCCGTCGTCGCGCCGGGGATACGTTTTCCACTCGAGACCGGTCCGGCTTTTCTGAACTCGCAAATCTTCGGCTATGGCGGCGGCGGTTACGACTATGGCGGCGGCGAGGTCTATGAGAACCCGAATGTCGGTCAGGAAAACGATGCGCGCAATTTCGAGTATCCCTGGTACGACAATTTCTGCGAAGTGCGCAGCCATACGCTCGGCATGTGTGAGGCCGGGGTCGGCCATCAGGGGCAGGATATCCGCCCGGCGACCTGTGAGAACGGCGCCTTTTTCGCGGTGGCGCCGGAAGACGGCTATGTGCGTCGCGTTGGCGAAACCCACTTGCTTGAGATCTATGGCGACAGCGGCCTCGTCTACAAATATCTGCATCTCGACCGGCCGCTGGAGCCGGGGATCGAGCTCAATGAGCGTGTGACTCGCGGCCAGCGGCTGGGCAAGATTTCCAACAAGACCGGCGCGACGTCGCGTTCGACCACGGTCCATCTTCATTTCGAAATCTGGCACGGCACCGCCTCGGGCGGCGTCAATACCGGCGCCGGACCGCTGCCGCCTTACACCAGCCTTGTCGAGGCCTATCTGGATCTTATCGAAGAGCACCCAGACCAGTTCGATCCGGTGCCGCCGCCTTCCGACGTGCAGGAATGCCGCGAGCCTTGAGGCTTTCACCCTTCCGGGCGATATGAATTCCAGACAACAGGCCTCAGTCTCGGCTGGCGCAATGCTGGAGGTAAATCATGTCCGAAGCCCAGAAGCTCGAAATGGAGCTCTATGAGAAGGCCCTGAAGCTCGCCGCCCTGAGGCGCGCCGATGCCCCCGTCGAAGTGCCGGATTACGAATTTCAGACCCTCAATGGAACGACGAGCCTCTCCGCGCTGTTCGCCGGCCGCGAGCGGCTTCTCGCGATCCACAATATGGGGCAGGGCTGCCGTTACTGCACGCTCTGGGCGGACGGGATCAATGGCATCCTATCCCACCTTGAAGACGCGATGGCGGTGGTGCTGGTGTCGAAGGATGCGCCCGCGCTGCAGCGGCGCATGGCCCAGGACCGCGGCTGGCGGTTCCGTTTCGCTTCCCATGGAGGCGGGAAATACATGACGGAGCAAAATGTCATGGAAGGCGAAGGGAATTACCCCGGCGCGGTCATTTATGAGATGAAAGACGGAAAGATTTTCCGGCGCGGCTCCGCGCCCTTCGGGCCGGGCGATCTCTATTCGCCGATGTGGCATTTCCTTTCTCTCGCCGGTCTTGAGGAAAAGGACTGGACGCCGCAATTCCATTACTGGAGCCGCCCGCAAAAGCTGGAAGACGGCGGCGAGAATGTCCGGGACTGACAAACGGCGCAGCGTTGTCGCCGGTGCCGCTCTCGGGCTTTTGTGGCTTTACAAGCGAACGCTCTCGCCGCTGTTTTATTTTCTCGGCGCAAGGTGTCGTCATACGCCGACCTGTTCGGAATACGCTGCGGAAGCGTTTCGCATTCATCATCCATGGCGGGCTTTCTGGCTTTCGCTTTCGCGGCTATCGCGCTGCCATCCTTGGGGTAGTCACGGATTTGATCCGGTTCCGGAGGAAACGCCGTCAGCAGGATGGCGCTTCTGGCGGCTCGGCGACTGGGCGTGGACGGAGCGCTGCGGCGAAACCAAAACAGGGCGGCTCTCGCCGCCCTGTCAGGAGTCGTAATCCGCGATTTCCTTACGGTTTTGGCCGCAAGGAAACCAGACGGTCGACAATCGCATTCAGGCCTTCGCCCGAAGAAGCGTGTACGTCGATCCGGCCGATACGGTCCGTGACGCGTTCCAGCGCTTCGAGTTCTTTCAAACGCAGAAGCGTCGGGTTGTCTTCCATCAATCGTGCGGTGTTCAGAAGCGACCGCGTAGCAGCCGTTTCCTCACGCCGGCGGATCAGGTTCGCCTGAGCGGTTTTTTCCGCTTCGACGACCCGGTTGATTAGCTCGCGCATGTCGCCCGGAAGAATGACGTCTTTGACGCCAAGCTCCGTGACGGCGACGCCGATGTCGCCGATCTCGCGCCGGACATGGGCGACGATCTGCTCGTCGACCGTTTCTCGGTCCGAGAGGACTTCATCAAGCGTGCGTCCGCCGATCGCTTCCCGAACCGCGAACTGCACGAGCTTGTAAACATGGCTCATGTAGTCCGGGGTCGAAAGCGCCGCTTTCGGTGCGTCCGTCACCTGGACGAACGACGTCAACGTTACTCGCAGAGAGACCTTGTCTTTCGTCAGGATCTCCTGCGCCGTCACTTCCAGCGGGAGCGGCCGGGTGTCGAGCATTTTGGCCGACACTTTGCGGCCGATCTGCCAGTAGCCGTAACGGCCTGGCGCGAGCGTTTCGACAAGCTCGCCATCGAAAAAGACGAGACCCGTTTGCGCTTCGGGGACAGTAACGATCCCGATCGTCGGCCCAGCCGCTGAAGAAGCGCCTTCGCCCATCGCCATGGCTTTTTCGTAGGCGACAAGCTCGGCTTTCGTCAGCCGCGGATTGTCGAGCGCGTTGATGCGCGTGACCGTCACGTCTTGGAGCACTTTCCAGACATGCGCCGTCAGTCCCGGACGCACAATCGCCGAGGCCCGGCCATCAAACGAGATGACCGCAACTTCCCCTTCGCCGACGCGCACCGTATCAAAGTACCGTGACGCCAGTTCCGGGTGGCGCTTTTCGATGATCTCCGCCCAAGGCGACAGGAACAAGCCCTGCGCTTTGAATGTCTCGACGCTCAATCGTCCGAGTGCGTCGAAATAGACGTGCCGGCCCGGTTCGAGCACGGCGATCATGCGGCCATCCTTGATGAGGAGGCCGCGTTGGTTTTCAGCGATTACGAATGTTTTAAGCATCGCTTCGCCTCCTCTTTCCGCCTGATCGTTAAACCCGCATCTAATGCGTGTTGCCCGGACAGTCGGTTCGGCGAATCGGGCCGCTAAGGCCCTATTTCAATAGAAAAGAGAGCCTTAGCGGCGGCGTTTGTTCGCCGGACACGCGTCCGTTCAAACACATATGTTGATCGCCAGCTTTCAAATCAGGCTCTTTTTAAATTCGCCGACCCCATGCCGGCGAAAGGGACGCGTGACCTAGTTGGGCGCTCTATCTGTGTAAAGAGGAACTTCAAAAATAATTCAGTATTAGAGACTATCTGTGTCTTTATTGTCGCAACAAAACTCTCGTCGTGGAGATTCCTCGCACATTGAAAGCGTGTTTCGGAAATCGCTGTTAGGCAGCGCTGATATTCTGAAGGACGACAAGGTCGGCCGGAAAAATTCCCCGGGAACAAAGCGGTCCGGCGTTTCAGGCGGCGACTTTGCGGTTTGCGGCGTCCGCAGCGGCAGGGCTTCCAGCCTTGCTCTGGGAGACGACGCGCCCCGTTTGGGTCGCCGCCGGCATCCACGCCGGCGCATGGCCCGTTCTCGGGCGCCCTTCAGGTTTTGCGGTTTGGCCGAAGCCTTCCCGCCGCCCCTTTGGGCTGAATTTCTCCGGCCTTCCCGTTATTGGAACGGTATTGCAGACCGTGCTTTGGTGCGGGAATCGAACCCGCGACTCCTACGTTAACAGCGTAGTGCTCTACCCAACTGAGCTAACCAGTGTGGCTTCTATGAAGGACTCGAACCTTCGACCTTCCGGCATCGCCGGACGCTCTTCCGCTGAGCTAATAGACCTGTGCCTTTAGTCTTCATCGTGGAACACGGCATCGGCAGCGCCGCCCGCGCCCGCGGGGCGACAAGCCCCTGCGAAACAATGAAAACCGGCTGGCGCTTATAAACAAGCGCGGAAACATGTCCACTGCATTGCAGTGAATTTTTGCGAATCAGCGATTGCTGCGTTCAAACAGCAATGAAAAGCCGCCCTCTTCGCCGTTTTCGATAAGTACGATATCGGCCTGCAGGGAATTTTCGTCCGGCATCCAGTAGCGGATTGACTTGACGGTCTCCGACGGCGGGTCGGCGGTGAAAGTGACGTCGTTCTCGCTGGCGTCGGTGAGCACGAGCGTCACCGGTCCGGCTTCCTCCCAGGTCGAAAAATCGGCGTTGTAATGCTTGAAGCGCATGACCAGTCCGGCGTCTTCATCGGAAACGACGATGTATTCGAGGACGGCGAGCGTCCCGCTTTTAACGCCCCGCGCCATGGCGGTCATGACGCCGCCCTCAGGTCCCGACCAGATTTCCTCGAACGTAAAATCCTCGCCGCCTTTCCACGCGCCTTCGAGGAAGGCGAGGTCATCGAAGCTGAAACGATCTCCCGCCTGCGCCGGCGCGAGGGCGGAGATCAGGATGAGAATGGCGGCGATGCGGATCATGAGCGGCTCCCTGTGTGCTTTCCCCCAAGACGCGCGACCGGTCGCCGTCTCGACATTCCCCGCGCTGCGGGGCATCAGAAAGCTTCTTTTAGCACAGGCGTTTCGGGGCGGCTCGGCAAAATGGACATCCTTTTCGCGACCTGCCTTGAGCAGCCGGACATGACGCCGAGCGACCGGCTCGTTGCGGAAGCGCTCGCCCGGCGCGGCGTCGCGGTAGCGGCGGCGCCCTGGAATGGCGATCAGGCGCCTTTCGGCAAGGCCGGTTTGGTCGTCATGCGCAGCGCTTGGGATTACTACAAACACGCTGAGGCGTTCGCCGGGTGGCTCGACCGTCTCGAAGGGCGGAATGTCGCCAATGCGCCGGCGCTGATGCGCTGGAATATGTCGAAGGCCTATCTCGAAGAGATGGCGGCGAAAGGCGCGAGATTGCCGGCCATGCGCCGCACCCGCGCCGCCGTCGGGGATATCGCCGCGGCGATGGACGCACTCAAACTTGACGAGGCGGTGGTCAAACCTCTGATCGGGGCGAGCGCCCATGGGCTGACGCTGGCGCGCCGGCGCGAGCCGGAAACCATTGCACAGGCGGCTGAAAGCCTCGATGGCGAAGGCTTTGTCCAGCAGAAAATGGAGGCCGTCACGACCGCCGGCGAGACCTCCTTCATGTTTTTTGGCGGGGCGTTCTCTCATGCGGTCGTCAAGCGCCCGAAAGCGGGCGATCTCAGGGTGCAGGAGGAGCATGGCGGCGTCACGGCCCGCATCGACCCGCCGGGCTGGGCGGTCGACGAGGCCGCGCGCCTTCTTGAGATGCTGCCCGAACCGGCCGATTACGCGCGCATCGACGCTGTCGTTCTTGACGGCGCGCTCTGGCTTATGGAAGTCGAAGTCCTTGAGCCGGAACTCTTTTTCACTTACGCACCTGAGGCGGCGGAACGCTTCGCCGAGGTGCTGGTCAATAGAATGAAGTAAAAGCCATGGTCGCCATTACGCTTCCCGACGGTTCGGTCCGCCAGTTCGACGGCGTCGTGACGGGTACGCAAATCGCTGAAGACATTTCGAAATCGCTGGCGAAAAAAGCGCTGGCGGTGAAGGTTGACGGCAAGGTCAGCGACCTTTTCGGCGAGATCGATCGTGACGCGGCGGTCGAAATCATCACGCGCGATCACGAAGACGCCCTCGACCTTATCCGTCACGACACGGCGCACCTCATGGCGCAGGCGGTGCAGGAGCTGTTTCCCGGAACGCAGGTCACCATTGGCCCGAATATCGAGGACGGCTTTTTCTACGATTTCGGCCGCGACGAGCCGTTCTCGACTGATGATCTTGAGAAAATCGAAAAACGCATGAGCGAAATCGTCGACGAGGACCGGCCGACCCGTAAGGAGGTCTGGGACCGCGACGAAGCGATCAGGCATTTCGAAAACATCGGCGAAAAATATAAGGCCGAGATCATCGCCGATCTGCCCAAAGACGAAGACGTCAAAGTCTATTTTCACGGCGACTGGCATGACCTCTGCCGCGGTCCGCACCTGCCGTCCACGAAACATATCGGCAAGGCGTTCAAGCTGATGAAAGTCGCCGGCGCCTATTGGCGCGGCGATCATCGCAACGCCGTGCTGCAGCGCATTTACGGCACGGCCTGGGCGAATGAGAAGGATTTGAAAGCCTATCTCGTCCGGCTCGAAGAGGCCGAAAAACGCGACCACCGCAAACTCGGCCGCGAGATGGATTTGTTTCATCTCCAGCCTGAGGCGCAAGGCTCGGTCTTTTGGCATCCAAAGGGCTATCTCATCTGGCGCCAGCTCGAGGCTTATATCCGCCGCCGGCTCGATGCGGACGGTTATGTGGAGGTCAAGACCCCGCAAGTCCTGAATTCGATCTTCTGGGAGCAGTCGGGCCACTGGGCGAAGTTCCGCGAGAACATGTTCGTCGTGCCGGATGAAATTCCGTCAACGGAAGAAGAGGGGCCTGTCCTTTCCGGCGAGGGCGACCTCATGGCGTTGAAGCCCATGAACTGTCCGGCCCATGTCCAGATCTTCAAACAGGGCATCAAGTCTTACCGCGATCTGCCGATCCGCATGGCCGAGTTCGGCTGTTGCCATCGCAACGAGGCCCATGGCGCGCTGCACGGCCTCTTGCGCGTGCGGCAGATGACGCAGGACGACGCGCATATTTTCTGCCGCGAAGATCAGATCACCGATGAGACCCGTCGCTTTCTGGCGCTCTTCAGCTGCGTCTATAAAGACATGGGCATGACTGACATCGCTTATAAGTTGGCGACACGCCCCGAACAGCGCGCTGGCGACGACGCCACATGGGACAGGGCGGAAAAAGCGCTCGCCGAGGCGCTGACCGCCGCCGGGCTCGATTTCGACTATGCCGAGGGCGAGGGCGCTTTTTACGGTCCGAAGCTCGAGTTTCACCTGACCGACGCCATTGGTCGAACCTGGCAGGCGGGCACGTATCAGCTCGACTATGTGTTGCCGGAGCGGCTTGACGCTTCCTATGTCGATGAGACCGGCGCGCGTCAGCGTCCGGTGATGCTGCACCGGGCGGTCTTCGGCACCTTCGAGCGCTTTATCGGTCTTCTCATCGAACATTACGCCGGCAAGCTGCCCTTCTGGCTTGCACCGGTGCAGGTCGTCGTCGCGACGATTACGTCCGAAGCTGACGATTACGCCCGCGAGACGGCTGCGCTGTTTGAGAAGGCGGGCCTGCGCGTCGATCTCGACATTCGCAACGAGAAAATCAACTACAAGGTGCGCGAGCATTCGCACGCAAAGATACCGGTGATCGCGGTTGTCGGCGCGCGGGAAGCGGAAGAAAAGAAAGTCTCCCTGCGCCGTCTCGGTGAAAAGAACCAGGAAGTCGCCGTCCGCGACGAGGCCGCCGCCGCGCTGGCGGTGGAAGCCATGGCGCCGGATCTGCGCCAGGCGACGTGACGGTGATGACGGCCGGCTGGAGAGAACGTCGCGACCGGGCGAGCCTGCGCTGGCAGCTTGCGCTTTTCGTCCTCCTGCCGATCACCGCCGTCTTCGGCCATAAGGGCGTTGCGCCCTGGCTTCTGCTCCTCAGCCTTCCGGCGTTTCTGCGCGGCGACTTCTGGCAGACAGCGTTCGGCCAGCTCTTCGACAGGCCGTCGCTCGCACGACCGATGTTCGCTGGCTTCATCGCCATTCTGTTTTTCTGTTTCTGGATTTTTATTTCCGGCTTCTGGTCGCCGGCGCAGCACCCGTCGCTCGCCTTCTGGGTGCTTGCGCCGGTCCTGGTCGGCGGCAGCGTCGTCTGGTTTGCGCTGCACCTCTCAGATATCTGGAGCTATCGCCTGGCGTATGCTTTTGCGATCGCCATCGCCGCCGGCATGGGCGTGTTGCTGCTCGAAGGACTGACAGAAGGTTTTTTGAGATCGGTCCTGCCGCCGGATGACCCGACCCCCAATCGCGGCGAAGACATCATCGCGCTCGGGCGGGGCGTGACGGCGCTGGCGCCGGCGCTGTTTCCGGCCGCGGCGATCGCCGCCATGGTCTGGGGGCGGGGGGCCGCTTTCGCGGTTCTGGCGCTTGGGGTCGGTGCGGCGGTCACCAACGACGTCACCGCCAATGTGGCGGGAATAGCGGCGGGGCTCGCCGCCTGCGCTGTCGCCTTGAAGGCGCCGACGCGCAGTCTCGACATCGCCGGTTGGGGCGTCATCGTTTGTTTGCTGCTGGCGCCGGTCGCCATGCTTTTGCCGGTTCAGTCCATCTTTGAGGCGGGCGCCGATGCGATGCCGAGCTCATGGCTGCATCGGGTTGCGATCTGGCAGGCGGTGGGCGAGAAGATCCCTGAAGGTCTGCCCCTCGGTTTCGGTGCCGATTTTTCGCGCGTCTGGGAAGACACCGCGCCGAAAGTCATCGTGCCCGGCGCGGCCTATCCGATGTCGGTGATCTCGCTTCACCCTCATAATTTCTTTCTGCAGATCTGGCTGGAGCTTGGTTTGCCCGGCGTTCTTTCATTCGCTTTTTTCATCTATTGCGGCATGCGCGTCCTTAAAGCCGCAGAGCCGCCGCGCATCGTTGTCGCCGCCATCGTCAGCGCGCTGGCGGCGGTGCTGGCGTCGATCATGATCGAAGGCAGCATCTGGCAAGTCTGGCGCCTTGCGGCGATGGCCCTCGCCGCAATGGGCGTCGCTCTCGCTTTCTCTTTGCGCCGCGCCCGCGCGCGGTGATGTCGTGAGCGCCCCATTAAATACGCCAGCCGTCGCCGAAGATCGCAAGGCGCAGGTGAGCGCGATTGTCGTCAGCTATTACACCGGCCCGGTGCTGGCGCGGTGCCTTGCATCCTTAAAATCCGAAGTCGATGAGATCATTCTCATCGATAACGGCAATCCGCCGGGCGCCATTGAGGAAGCTGTCGCTGAAACGCCTGAAGGCGCTTCCTTGCGCATTCTGTCAGGACACGGAAATATTGGTTTCGCCGCCGCCTGCAATATGGGCGCGGCGAGCGCCGGCGGCGAGTTTCTGCTGTTCATCAATCCCGACGCGGTGATGCCGGCGGGCGGCGTTGCGCGACTGACGGCGGATGGAGAAACGCTTTCCCGGCCCTGGCTGCAGGGCGCCAAGCTCATCGGGCCTGACGGCGAGGAGCAGCAGGGATCACGCCGCGCCGCCCTCACTCCTTGGCGCGCTTTCGTAGAAGCAACCAGGCTCTACAAGCTCGCGCCGCGTCATCCATATTTCCAGCGGTTCAATCTGCACGCCCAGGAATGCCCTGTTGATATTACGCCGACAGCGACGATATCCGGGGCCTGTTTCTTTCTGCCGCGTGCGGACTATGCAGCGGCGAGCGGCATGGATGAGCACTATTTCATGCATTTTGAGGATGTCGATTTCTGCCTGCGTTTCGCCAAAGCCGGCGGCGGCGTGTATTTCAATCCTCATGTCAGCGTGACGCACTTCAAGAGTTCGAGCCGCGCAAACCCGATCCGCATTGAGGCGCGCAAGACGGCTGGCGCCGTGCGGTATTTCAACGCGCATTTCTCGGACGCGTATCCGAAGCCCTTCTTGTGGCTGGTCGCCGGCATGCTTTGGGCGGCGTTCGGTCTTTTATTTGTAAAGCGGGGATTTATGAAAATGCTGCGGGTGCTGCGCCTGTGGGCTCGCTCCGGGGGCGGGGCGATCAAGCGGGCCCGCGCGATGGCGGCCCGCCGTCTGTCCCGGTGACGGCTGAGAAGCAAAAGACTATAAAACCGCCGTTCATGACCGCTGGCCATTCATCCGACAACGCCGCCGCCTTCTTTTCCTGGAGGGCGCCGCCTCATGACGCGCCTTCCTTGAGCGTTGTCGCGCCTATGATGAACGAAGAAGGGGCGGTGCAAAGCCTGGTGAGCGAGATCTCCGCCGCGCTTGAAAGTGTTTTCCATGAGATCATCATTGTCGATGACGGCTCCACGGACGGCACGCTTGCGGCGCTGAAAAAAGCGCGCGCCGCGCATCCGCAATTACGTATCATCCGCCATCGGCGCCGCGCCGGGCAGAGCCGCGCCATTCGCACCGGCGTCCTCGCCGCCCGGGCTGCGATCATCGCAACCCTTGACGGCGACGGGCAGAACGATCCCGCCGATATCCCTGCGCTTGTCGCCGCGCTTCATGCGGAGAAAGAAACCCTTATCGCCATGATTGCGGGCGAGCGGCGGGAGCGGCGGGACAGCGCGGTCAAAAAATCCTCATCGCTGGTCGCGAACGCCCTGAGGCGGCGTTTATTGAATGACCGCGCCATCGATACGGGGTGCGGGCTCAAGGTATTCTATCGTGAAGCTTACCTGCGGCTTCCCTTTTTCGATCATATGCACCGTTACCTCCCGGCCTTGATGAATAGGGAAGGGTTTGGGGTCGCCTTCTTGCCGGTTTCGCATCGCCCACGTCTGGCGGGGCGTTCCAAATACGGCGTCTGGGTGCGTTTATGGGTTGCGATCCGCGATCTCATGGGTGTTATGTGGTTGAAATCTCGTGCAAAATCGCCCGGAGACGTTAGGGAAGAACCTTGAGAATCGGTTTTTGCGGACGCTCGCGTCCGTGTTAAGGTGTCATTAAGGAGTTTGAAGCCGTCCGACCGGCGGACGGCGGCGTTCGGCCACCCGGGGGGCGGCGTAACAAAAGGATTTTCGGGCCATGTATCAAATGTTTCCGCTGCTGGCGATCAGTCTCGTCATTTACACCATCCTGTCGCTGACCGGCGCCGCCGACACGGCGGAGCTTGCCTGGCATCAGGTGGAAGTCCTGAAACTTCCCATGGCGTCCGGTGTCGACTGGTCGGTGAAATTCGGCGACATCTTCCTGCTGTTCAGCAACAGCCTCCTCTTCGCCGAACTATTGCGCTCGACCAAGTCGGGAACGGAATCAATCATGAACCACGCTTTTTCATTCGTGGTCTTTCTGGTCGCCTTCCTGATGTTTCTGTTCCTGAAGGAATTCGCGAATTCGGTGTTCTTCCTGTTCCTCACCATGACGCTGCTTGATTTCATGGCGGGCTTTATCGTGACGACGGTAACGGCGCGCCGAGATCTCAGCGTCGGCGACGGCGCCGGCAAGCTGCTCGGCTAAGCCAGAATATCGACGATCATACCGGGGCGCGCGCATGACCATAGGGTCATGCGCGCGTAACCCTTTTTTGCGCCATTGTCGCTATAAAGCGGCGTCGCGCGGCTGTCCCGAATTGCAACACTCTTCCGCGCCGGTGTGGTGACGCTTTTCTCCCGCCGGTCGCGGGCCACCGGGAGACCGGGGGGTGAGTTGCGCAGGGCGGGAAGGTGAACAATTCCTTTCATAGCGTCGCCAACCGCAAGAACCGCGCCGACTCCGCGGCGTCCTCAACTTCAATTTTTATTTACGGCTCTGCGTGTAGTTTACGGTCGTCAATCAAGTGAGCAGGTCTGATGGTGGAACACGCCGAAGCATTGCGCGAAGAGCATTCCGGCGAGGGGGGCGCAACAACGCAGGTTAGCCATACCGGCGCGCGAGCGCTGGAGGCGGTCGATCAACGTTCAGCCGCGGCGCCGGACAATGCGCTGCAGACGATGTTCGAATTCGACCCTGCCAAAAACCAGCTTTTGTGGTCGGATGAAGTTTCAGCGGCGCGCATTCTCGGCGTTGAGGACGCGCGGGAAGTGAGCACGCTTGCTGCGTTCAACGCGCTGATTGAAGGCGACGCGGATCAGTCCCGGATAGATGCCTTTTCCGGCGACGCGCACAGTTATTGTTGCGAATTCCGTTTGCGCCGCGGCGACGGTGAAATCCATTGGGTGGAAGAGCGCGGCGGCTGGATTGGCTCTGACCAGTCCCGGCGGCTGATCAGTGTGATCCGTTCCATCGAAAGCCAGAAACAGCGCGAAGAGCGACTCTCCTGGCTTGCGCGCAATGATGAGCTGACCGGCTTGCTCAATCGCGTACATGTGCGCCGTGAAATCGACGAGACAATCGCGCTCGCCAAAGCCGACGGCGCTGGCGCCGCCTATTTGATGGCCGGCATTGACGATCTCGGCGCTGTCAACGCCGATTTCGGTTTCGAAGCGGCCGACAAGGTCATTGTTGAGATTTCAGAACGTCTAGCCGCACAGCTTGCTCCGCAGGATCGGATCGGGCGCGTCGCCGGCACCAAATTCGGCATCGTCATCCACCGTTGCGGCGACGATGAATTGCGAGACGTCTGCGTGCGGCTGATGAACTCTGTTCGCGAAAGCGTCATTGAGACGAAAAAGGGCGGGGTCGCCGCGTCGATCTGCATCGGCGCGGTCGGGTTGCCCCATCATGCGGAAGAAGCAAACAGCGCGATGGCGCGCGCTGAAGCGGCGCTTGATTCCGCCAAGCGCCTCGGAAAATCGAGCTGGTCGGCCTATTCAGAAAAAACCGACCCGGTCAGCATGCGCCGCCGCAATACGCACATGTCAGACGTCATTTTGACCGCTCTTAATGACCGCCGCGTAAGGCTCGCTTTCCAGCCTATCGTTACCGACCTCCATGAAACGCCGAAGAAATTCGAGTGCCTGATCCGGATGCGCGGCGAAGATGGCCGCGAAATCCCGGCGCCGGAATTCATTCCGCCCGCCGAGCGGCTGGGCCTCGTGCACCTGCTTGACCGCCGGGTTCTGGAACTGGCTATCAATACGCTGGCCGTCTGTCCGAATATCCATCTGAACGTGAACATTTCGATGGAGACGGTGAAGGATTTCGTCTGGGCGGAAGGCTATATCGCCCATCTGCGCGCAAATCAGGAACTGGCGAAGCGCATCTGCGTAGAGCTTACAGAAACGCAAGTCATCGATTCGATCGACGCCTCGATCGAGTTTGTTTCAGAGATTAAAAAACTCGGCTGTTCTTTCGGTATCGACGATTTTGGCGCGGGCTATACGTCTTTCCGCAACCTGAAGGCGATGGACATCGATATTCTGAAGATCGACGGCTCCTTCGTGACAGGCGTATCCTCGTCTCGGGACAATCAGCTCTTCGTCAGAACGCTCCTCGATCTCGCCCGCAATTTCGGCATGCAGTCGGTGGCCGAATGGGTCGACAATGAAGCTGACGCGATGCTTCTGAAAGGCCTCGGCGTCGACTATCTGCAGGGATATCTGATCGGCAAGCCGGAAACGAATCCGGGCTGGCTGCCGGAGGGTGCGCCGAACGAGCCGCCGGCGCGGCGCGAGCGGATGGAATAGGAAAGGGCGCTTTTAAGCGCCCTTTTTTTCAAGTTCTTCCAGTTTTTTCTGCAAGGCGGCGACCTGCGACTTCAGCTCGTCAATATTGCCCGCTGGCTGGCCGGCGGGGGCGCCGCTGCTGCTCCCGGCGTACATATTACTCATCGGCGAGAACATTTTCACAGCCTGCTGATAGAGTTCCATGTTCTGACGCACGCTTTCTTCAAACATGGCGTAGCCTGGCGCGTTGGAAAACGCGTCGCGCATGCGGTTCCGGATGTCTTCCTGATTGCGCGCAAATGCGTCCATGCTCATTTCGAGATAGGATGGCAGGAACGACTGAAGGCTGTCGCCGTAAAATTTGATTAGTTGCCGAAGGAACTGGATAGGCAACAAATTCTGTCCCTTGCTCTCTTCCTCGAAGATGATCTGGGTCAGGACGGAATGGGTGATGTCGTCGCCGGATTTTGCGTCAAAGACGACGAAGTCCTCGCCGTTCTTGACCATGTCGGCGAGGAAATCGAGGGTGACATAGGAACTGGTCGCCGTGTTGTATAAGCGGCGGTTCGCGTATTTCTTAATTACGGTGGCGTCGCCTGCGCCGCCGTTCTTGTGGCCCTTGGCGTTGGTTTCGGTCATATGGCGGTCTCTCCCGGTCAGGCCAGCTGCGCCTGCTTCCCTAGGCTGCCGGCTTTTATTGCGGCGCAACTCTTTTTGTGCGCTTGCTAATCCTGCTATAGCATGAAAATCAGTGTTGCATACGCGTCACGAATAAGTTTGACGCGCCTTAAGTGGTTGAGAATTGGGGCTCTTCCGGAAAATCACGCTCAAACCGGCGTGATTTCGAGGTTTTGGGCCGGTTTATAGGATCGGGAGGATCTATGAGCAGTGCGGTTATTGCGGCGGCGACGAGAACGGGCGTCGGCTCTTTTGGCGGCGGTTTGAGCACGGTTCCGGCCGCCAGGCTGGGAGAAACGGTTCTCAAGGCGGCGCTGGAGCGCGCCGGCGTTTCGGGAGACGACGTCGGGGAAGTCGTCATGGGCCATGTCCTTCAATCGGGACAGGGACAGAACACCGCCCGTCAGGCGTCGATTGGCGCCGGCGTTCCGAAAGAGCGGCCGGCGATGACGATCAACCAGGTCTGCGGTTCGGGTCTTCGGGCGGTCGCCATGGCGGCGCAAACCGTCGCCCTAGGGGATGCGGACATTGTCGCCGCCGGCGGTCACGAGAACATGTCGCTGGCGCCGCACGCCGCCGTTTTGCGTTCCGGTGTCAAAATGGGCCCGGCGAATTTCGCCGACACCATGATCACGGACGGGCTCTGGGACGTCTTCAACGACTATCATATGGGCCAGACGGCGGAGAACCTCGCGGAGAAATACCAGATCAGCCGTGAGGAACAGGACGCCTTTGCGGTAGCGAGTCAGAACAAGGCGGAAGCCGCGAAGAAGGACGGAAAGTTCAAGGATGAAATCACGCCGGTCGTGATCAGGACCCGCAAGGGTGAGATAGTGTTCGATCAGGACGAATATATCCGCGACGGCGCTACGCTGGAGTCTGTTTCCGGACTCAAGCCCGCCTTCAAGCGCGACGGCGGCACGGTCACAGCGGCGAACGCCTCGGGGATCAACGACGGCGCTGCAGCGCTGATCGTCATGTCGGAAAATGAAGCCGACAGGCGCGGAATTGAGCCGCTCGCCCGCATCGCTTCCTGGGCCCATTGCGGCGTTGATCCGTCGATCATGGGCATCGGACCGGCGCCGGCCTCCCGGCTGGCGCTTGAAAAGGCGGGCTGGAGCCTTGACGATCTTGATCTCATCGAGGCGAACGAGGCGTTTGCGGCGCAGTCTCTGGCGGTCGGCAAAGAGCTCGGCTGGGATCCGGAAAAAGTCAACGTTAATGGCGGCGCCATCGCCATCGGCCACCCGATTGGCGCTTCAGGCGCGCGTATCCTGACGACCCTGCTTTACGAGCTCAAGCGCTCGGGCAAATCGAAGGGGCTCGCAACTCTCTGCATTGGCGGCGGCATGGGCATCGCCATGTGCGTCGAGCGCTGAGCGGGCTATAGTTCGGCCGGGAGTTGCGTGCGCAGGGAATGGAAACAGCCGGTAAAAACCGGCCGCATCATCGAGGGAGAAAACAATATGGGAAGGAACGCAATCGTTACCGGCGGCACGCGCGGCATTGGCGCCGCCATCGCCCGGCGTCTGAAAGACGCTGGCTGCGGGGTCGCGGCGACCTATGCCGGCAATGATGACGCCGCAGCGAAGTTCAAAGAGGAAACCGGCATCGGCGTCTTCAAATGGGATGTCGGTGACTATGACGCCTGCAAGGCGGGCGTTGCGGAGATTGAGGCGGCGCAGGGGCCGACCGATATTCTCGTCAACAACGCCGGCATCACCCGGGACGGCATGTTCCACAAGATGACGCCGCAACAATGGTCGGAAGTCATGCGCGCTGATCTCGACAGCGTCTTCAATATGTCTCACCAGGTGTTTCCGGGCATGCGCGAGCGCGGCTTCGGGCGCATCGTCAACATCTCCTCGATCAATGGCCAGAAAGGCCAGATGGGTCAGACCAACTATTCGGCTGCGAAAGCCGGCATGATTGGCTTCACCCGCGCGCTCGCGCAGGAAGGCGCTTTCAAGGGGGTCACCGTCAATGCGGTCGCGCCGGGCTATATAGCGACCGAGATGGTCTCGGCCATGAACGAGGATGTCCTGAAAAAAATCGCCGCACAAATCCCGGTTGGCCGGCTTGGCGAGGCTGAAGAAATCGCCGATTGCGTCGCATTTCTGGCCGCCGACAATGCGGGCTTTATCACTGGTTCCGTCCTGACGGCCAATGGCGGACAATATATCGCCGCTTAAGGGCGAAACCCTTTGTTTATGCGCCTTTCAGGCTATGGGCCCCCGGTTCGGATTTTCTCCGGCGGGGCCCTTTTTTCACCAAATTACCTGACTAGACTGGCGTCGCCGCGGCAACTGCGGCGCAGTTGACGGGACCGGATGAGCATCAAAACGGCGATATCATGGGCGCTCGCGGCGAGCCTTCTGGCGTCGGCCAGCGCCTTCGCGCAGGCGCCGTCCGACCAATCGGGCTCGTTGCATTACGCCCCTTCAAGTAACCCTTTCTCGGCGCTGGTGGGCAAGAAACGCGAGCGGCCCGAGCAGCGTATACGCGGGGGCGCAGTTCAACGTTACGTCCTTGCTTCCGATGACCGCGCATTTTTATTCGAGGACAGATCAAATTCGGCGCGCATCAAGTTTCTTTGCGGCAATGGAGATATTCGCCTCGACTGCACGCTGGATCCGGAAGGGCCGACAGCCGAGATTTATCTGGTGACGCCGACCAGAGGGCCGCGCGGCGACGTGATTTACAAGAACGCTGAGGGCGACACCTTGTTGCGTATTGCGTCTTACGGCGGAGCGACCGTGTACTGGCCGGGCGTCTTCGAGGGTGCGGCCGCCTCGCGTTCGTTCGGCGATGATGCGGCCTTGCGTCTTCCATCAGCGGATTATAACGCCGCCCGGCGCCGGGCGGCGTCAGCGACCGCTATCGTCAGCGCGCTCGCTGGCGCACCGATCGCCTTTGATCTCGGCGACGCCGCCGAGCGGCAAGAGGCCGATCATGCCGTGCTCGCCGATGCAGTGGCGCGCGCCGCCAAAGGCCTTAAAGACGTGGCCGACGATACGACGGGCGCGCGGGTGATTGCGGGTCGGATCGGCCGGGTCCTGTTCGTGCGCGCCGATGCGCCGGGGGTTTCGCTCGAGGGCGATGCGCTGCGCATATCCTATGTTCCGAAAGCGGATATTGAGGGGCGCCCTTCCTCATCCGCCGTCACGCGCTATCTGGAAGAGACCCTTTAAGATTCGCGCTCCGGTAAGCTTAATCTTTAGGAAATCACCTGAGAATGTCTAAAAAGGGCCGTATTGCTGGGGCAGGCTTTTCAGAATGGCGAAAGCGAACACCATCGTAAAAGTCTTCATCGCGCTCGCGGCGCTGGCCGCCGGCGGAGCCGCGCCGCTGGGCGGGGCGGCGGCCCAGTCGCTCAAGGAGATTCGCGCCCGTGAGAACGAGGAACGCGCTCTTGATCGGGAGGTTGCTTATACCGAGCAGGTTTGCGGCAGCTCAATCACCGCCTCGATAGACTGGCGCTCGGCGGTGAACTGGCCGGAAGGGCGCAGCCTTGCCGCTTCCTGTGACGGCGCCCTCGGCGCGCTTGAGTCGATCTGCCGCTCGAAGGACGGGAAGAACCGCGGCAGGAAGGTGTCGCGCTTCGTATGCGGCGGCGATGGAGCCGGTCCTTCATTGCGCGGCGGCACGCTGCGTTTCGGCGCCAGTCCGAACGGTAATGGTTTCGCCGCGACAAAATCCCTTCTCGATTCTAAGCTTTAGCTCGCGCCGGCGATCTTTTCGAGTATTCCCACGCGTACGCCGTCGAACACATACTGGGTCGACAGCGCCATCAGCAGCATGCCCAAGATCCGGGTGATCGCGTTCATGCCGGTCCGGCCCAGGGCGTCGCCGATCCGGCTTGCAAAAGCCATCATCAGTACGCCGATCGCCAGCACGAGCGCCATGGCCGCGATCGCGGCGCCTTTGTCCGTGACGCTCTTTCCCGGACCCATCAGTAGCATGATGGTGGCGATCGCGCCGGGACCGGCGAGCATAGGGATCGCCAGCGGGAAGAACGCGATATTGTCGCGGGCCGAGGCTTGCGGGCCGGGCGTCTTGGCCTGGGTTTCGCTGTCCGGATCGAAGAACATCCGGAAACCCATGATGAACAGAATGATGCCCATGGCCGCCCGGAAGGCGGCGAAACTGACCCCTAAATGATGCAGCATGGCGTTACCGGCGAATCCGAACAGCAAGAGGATGCCGATGGAATAAATCGCCGCCATGAAAGCGATGCGCAGGCGTTCGCGCTGCGGATCGCTCTTGGTTAGCGACGCAAAAATCGGGGTCACCAGAATCGGATCGATCACGATGAACAGCGTGACGAATGCAGCGACAAAGGCGGGTATGAAATCTGCGATCATGGACTGGTTCTTTCGGGCGCCTTCTGCCGAACTATCGCGCCGTCTGCAAGCGCTATTCTTGCGAAGACGCCTTCTGCGAGGCGATTTCCTTGTAGATGTCGAGCATGGCCGCCGCTTTGGCGCGCCATGAATAAAGCGCCTCAACGCGCGCGCGCGCGGCGACGCCCATGGATCGGACGCGCGCCGGGTCGCCGGCGAGCGCGGCCATGGCGTCTTTGAGCGTGCTGATAAAATCCGCACGACCGTTCGGCGGGATTAAAATGCCGGTTTCCGGAGTGACGTAATCTTGCGGCCCTCCCCAGTCTGTGGCGATCGCCGGCGTTTGGCAGGCGAAGGCTTCAAGGACGACGGCGCCGCCGCATTCACGCATCGACGGCAGGATGAGCGCGGTCGCGGCGGCGAGCGCATCGCGGATTTCCGTTTGTGGCCGGAAACCAAGAAACTCGATCGGTCTGTCAGGATGAGTCTTGGTTTTTGCTTGTGCTTCCAGCGCCGCCCGTTCCGGCCCGTCGCCGATAATCACGAGCCTTGCCGGCGCGTTGAGCGCCGCAAATGCGTCGATCAGCAGGTCGAGGGCTTTCCACCAGACGAGACGGCCGACGAACACAAACACCGGCGTTGCGGGCCGGGGCGCGTCCGGCGGCGACCAGAGATCGAGATCGACCCCGTTCTCAACCAGAATGGCGGCGCGCGAGCGGTCGACGCCTTCCGGCAGGGCCGCCAGCGTCCTTTCATTGGCGGCGAGGAGGCGCGACGCCTGGCGTTTTCCCGATATGAGGTTGTTGGCGAGGCTTGACACGCTGCGCGCCACCGCCACCGCCGCGCTCGATCCGCGCGCGTAGTCTTTCTCGAAGGCGGGCGGATAATCCATGCCGCCGTTCAGGGGGCCGATCACCACCGGGGCGCGCATGCCTGTCAGGAAGGACGGTAGTTGCGGCGACACCGGCGTCGGCTGATGGATGACATCGAAGGATGTTTCCCGCTCCAGAGCCCGCGCCTTTCTTCCCATGCGCGCCAGCGTGACAGCGCTGATCGCAGTATTGAAAACGGTTTCGCGCAACGCACCAGGAGTGATTTCGCCAAGCTGATGAAGAAAGCGCTCAAGCGCGGCGTCTTCCACATAATGAAAAGCGGCGGCGTCAGCGAGCGGGCCATCGCTGATTTCCTCACGTACCCGCGCATGGGTCAGCGCGTGTACCTCAACCCCGAGCGCTGATAGCTCCCGCACATAATGCCATGGCAGGATCGCTTCCCCACCCATGCGGGCGGAAATATTGGCGGCGACGATCAGCGCGCGCATGGCTTTCCGCTTTCTTTTCGGCGAGGGCCGGATATGTCCATATGGCTAAGCAAGGCCCCGTTCTGCTAGCGTGATCGCCAGCCCCGGCGCAACCGATCCCTGCTTTCGGCGATAAAGGCTTCACATAAGAGCTTTCGCCCCCTAAATCACAGCGCTTGCCGAAACCGCCAGAAAGACGCCGCATGACCGCTTTGCAAATCAAGGATTTCACCGCTGAAGACGCCGCCAACGCCAAGTCCTGGCCCTTCCAGGAGGCGAGGAACCTGATCAAGCGGCTTGAGCGGGTGAAGAAGGACGGTCTTGTCGTGTTCGAGACCGGGTACGGTCCCTCGGGGCTGCCGCATATCGGCACCTTTCAGGAGGTCGCGCGCACGACAATGGTGCGCCGCGCCTTCGAATTGTTGACCGGGCGGGAGACAAAGCTCATCTCCTTTTCGGACGACATGGACGGCCTTCGGAAAGTGCCGGACAATGTTCCGAACAAGGAATTGCTTGAGCGTTATCTCCAGATGCCGCTCACCAGGGTGCCGGACCCGTTTGGCGGCGAGGACGGCGAAGCGAAATACGAAAGCTTCGCTCATCATAACAATGCGCGGCTGAGGGCGTTTCTCGACAAGTTCGGGTTCGACTACGAGTTCCGGTCCGCGACCGAGGAATATGCGTCCGGCCGCTTCGACGCGATGCTGATGCGCATGCTCGAAAAATACGATGACGTGATGAACGTCATTCTGCCGACCATTGGCGATGAACGTAAGCAGACCTATTCGCCTTTTTTGCCGATTTCACCGTCGACCGGGCGCGTCCTTTACGTGCCGATGCTCGAGCGCGATGCGAAAGAAGGAACTGTCGTTTTCGAAGACGAGAACGGCGAAAAAGTGAAAACCGCAGTCACCGGCGGCGCGGTCAAGCTGCAGTGGAAGGCCGACTGGGCCGGGCGCTGGTTCGCCCTCGGCGTTGACTATGAGATGGCCGGCGAGGATCTCACCGAGTCGACCAAGCTGTCTTCGCGGATCGTGCGCGCTCTTGGCGGTGAACCGCCTGAGGGCTTCAACTTCCAGCTTTTCCTTGACCAACACGGCAAGAAGATATCGAAGTCCAAAGGCAATGGGATTTCCATTGAAGAATGGCTGACCTACGCCTCACCGGAAAGCCTCGCCCTGTATGGATTCCAAGCCCCTAAAAAAGCCAAGAAACTCTATTTCGACATCATCCCGAAAACGGCGGACGAATACTGGACCTTTGTTGAAAAATACAAGGAACAGGAAGGCGCGCAGGCGCTTGATAACCCGGCCTGGCACATCCACGAGGGCAAACCGCCGGCCGATACGCCGCCAGTGAGTTTCGCGATGCTGCTTAACCTCGTCAGCGCGTCAGGCTCCGCCGATCCGGAGCTTTTGCGCGGTTTCGTGAAGAAATACCGCCCTGAGGCAGGAGCGGCGGCGCTCGCTGCAACCGACGCGATGATCGGTTTCGCCGGGCGCTATTTCGACGACTTCATCAAGCCCCATAAGGAATTTCGCAGCCCCGATGGTCGCGAGCGCGCGGCGCTCGCAATGCTTTCGGCGCGCCTCCAGGAACTAGGCGAGGGCAAGACCGAAGACGAATACCAGACTGCGGTGTTCGATGCCGGCAAGGCCCAAGACTATGAGAATATCCGCGACTGGTTCAAAGGGCTTTATGAAACGGTGTTCGGTCAATCCGACGGACCGCGCATGGGCGCCTTCACGCGCATCTTCGGAGCGGGCGAAACTGCGAAACTGATCGACGCGGCGCTGGCGCGTAAGCGCCCGCCCGCAAAGTCGCTGCACCCGAAGAAATTCTAATGGCTGAGGGGGAAGGCCGCTGCAACTTGCGCCGACTGTTGGCGGGGGAAGCCGGCGGCATGTCTTGCCGCGGAAGGCTTGTTGCGCTTTCAGTGTTCGTTCTCACGGCCAAGCCCGTCCAGCAAAGGCTGTAGCAATCGCGCTTCTGGCCGCCAGCGGCCGATCGATTTGCGGTTCATGCTTTGCCGGACTTGTCCGGCGCTGGCCGTATTGACGAATTTGGATTTTTCGAAAGCCAGACAGGAATCATCCCAGCTTAACCCGCAGTGAGCAAGCAGCCGCTCGGTTTGTCCGCGTTGGTCAGCTACCAGCTCTTCATAATTGACGCGTAGCAAAACGCCTTCAGGTAGAACTTGTCGCCAGTGCGCCATGAGGTCCTTGTAGATTCTGTAGTAGCCGCCAAGGTCGCGCAGATCGTAGGAAAAGGCTTGCTGGTCACCGCCGAACTTTGTCGAGAAACAAGAAAGGCAGGTGTCGACAGGATTGCGGACGACATGAATAAACTTGGCATTCGGAAACGCAAGATGAATTAGTCCGACTAAGCCGACATTGCCGAGCATCTTGTCTGTAGTGCGTTTGTCATTCCCGGCAATGGGCGAATTAGCGCGAACATAATCTTGAGCGAGCGCCTCGAGCTTGTCGACGGTTATCGCAGGCTCATTGATGAAATTCGGCATAATAGCCCCGACAGCGTCCGGGAAAGCGGTGTTTTCGCCAGTGCTTTCCACATCCGGATGTCTCGCAACGATCTGCTCGGTGAGGGTCGTGCCGGACCGCGGCATGCCAAGAACAAAAATCGGCCTGGCTGCGGTATCGCACTTGCCGGCCCAGTGTTTTAACATATCGGCTGTGAATAAGGATTTTAGCCGATCCATTTCGTGTTTGGCGTTGTTTTCGTTGTAGACTAGGCGGGAGCGCACGAGACGGTTTGCGGTTAAGAGTTCGTCAAACCGCCGGTTGTGTTCGCCGATGTCTCCGTAGGCTTTGGCAAGCGCGAAGCGGAGCGCGATAATTTGATCGAGGGGCAAACTCGCCTCATCGCGGTGTAAAGATTCCAGCGCCAGTAGGTCGGGATCGTCAGGCGTGTATGTTTTCATGAGCGATAGAACCCGGTGGTTCATGCAATTTTTTGGCTCGATGGCGATAGCGCGCCGGATAGCTGCTTGTGCTTCGTTCGGTTGGCCGGAGTAGAAGTGAATATAAGCCAGAAGGTAGAAGGCCGGCGCCATTTCCGGCTTTTGTGTCGTTACTTCTATTAAAAGGTCGCGCGCGCGATCAGCTGCTTGAAGCGCGGTCAGCAACTGAAAAAGGCGATAGAGTATATTCGGTTGCGCGGGGTTGATCTCGATGGAGCGTTGAAAATGGTCTGCGGCGCGCGCCTTATCCCGAAGGGATTGGTAAGCTGCGCCTAGCTCACGTTCAGTTTCCGCTGACTGTGGGTTTTTTGAAACCGCCTCTTCGAGAATTAAACAGGCTTCCTGGGGCCGGCCTTGTTGGCTCAGCAGAACGCCAAGCTGATGAAGCGCCGGGAAACTGCGTTCGACGCCCAACGCCTTGCGATACATGGCTTCCGCTTCTGGGAACCGGCGCTGGCGATGGAGGGCGAGCGCATCATCAAAGAACGCTTTCCCGTTATTCGAGGGTGTGGAAGGGGGGGCTAACTCCATGTGCGTTACCATCTCGTCCTGTGACAACGGGCGCCGTTCGGGCTTGCGAGTATTAGGGCGAAAGCGTGTTGGCGGCGGCCGTGTCGGGCTCGTCTAGGTGGGGATCGTTTTGCGGTTTTGCGATACATAAAGGAACCTTGACGGCGGCTAAATGAGAATTTTGGCACTCGTCAGGTTAGACCGCTAAACTGAGCCGGCCCTCAAAACGAATCACACAAATATTCCAACGCCGTAGCAGAAAACAACAAACGCCGCGCACGCGTCGCTTTTGCGCAATTTTTTTTCCTGAAAATTTGTAACCATTCATCAGTCGTTTACTCGCAACAACGTCGTAACCGAACAGCGTCCTGATCAATCGCCTGTTCGCATCTGCGCACGATTGCGGTATGATATAACAACGTCTCGCCGGACAGGCGAAACGAAATATTAGGAGCCCATCATTAACCTTGTTGTCGAGCGCTGCGTATGGGCGCCCGGAACGGGGATTCGAAAGGACTCTTCGGGATGGGAACGAAACGCGCAGGAAAGGTCGACATTCAAGTAGCGGGCTTCAGTCATGGCGTATCAAGTTCACGAAGAAGCGAGCGGCTGGCGGCGGCGCCGGAATTGCTTCGTTAAGACTTGCTTCGTTCCGGACGGTGCTTACATCCAAGATGAGGCGTTGAAGGAGACTGAGGCGGCTGCAATGAAGGGATGCGCCTTTAACGGCGAGAATGAATTTGGCGAAGGCGAACGGGGCGCTGGGTCATCAATGACCAGCGCTTTTTTTGTCTCAATCAACGGCAGGCGCGCCGAAGTAGGCGGCGGTGAAAAAGCGAGCGTGCGATCATGACAGAAGACAATCTCGACGTTTTTGACGTCTTTTCCGAAGGCTATACGCGGGTCAAGCAGGAGGCGATGTCGCTGCGCGATTATCTGCTCGCGGCGCGCGACGATGCGATGCTCTACGCTACGCCTGCAGAACGCATGATTGCGGCGATCGGCGAACCGGAGATGATCGACACCTCGAAAGACCCGCGCCTGTCCCGGATTTTCTTCAATCGCACAATCCGCCGGTACAAGGCCTTCGACGGTTTTTACGGTATGGAAGACACGATTGAGCGTATCGTTTCGTTCTTTCGCCACGCCGCCCAAGGGCTCGAGGAAAAGCGCCAGATCCTTTACCTCCTCGGCCCTGTCGGCGGCGGCAAGTCGTCTCTCGCGGAACGTCTAAAGGATCTGATGGAAGAACATCCCATCTATGTCCTCAAGGCTGGAGACGAAATCTCGCCTGTCTTCGAAAGCCCGCTTGGTCTCTTCCAGTCTGAGCAGCTCAAGGAGCTTCTTCAGGAAAAATACAATATCGACAAGCGTCGCCTGACGGGCCTGATGAGCCCCTGGGCCGTCAAACGCCTCGACGAATTCGGCGGCGATATTTCAAAATTCGAAGTGGTGCGCCTTTACCCGTCGAAACTGCGCCAGATCGCCATCGCCAAGACCGAACCGGGCGATGAAAACAATCAGGACATCTCGGCGCTGGTCGGCAAGGTCGACATCCGCAAGCTCGAGCATTTCAGCCAGGACGACACCGACGCCTATTCTTATTCGGGCGGGCTCTGCCGCGCGAACCAGGGGCTTTTGGAGTTCGTTGAAATGTTCAAGGCGCCGATCAAGGTGCTGCACCCGCTCCTGACCGCCACTCAGGAGCAGAACTATGTGGGCACCGAAGCGCTCGGGCCTATACCGTTCACCGGGGTCATTCTCGCGCACTCGAACGAAAGCGAGTGGCATCAGTTCCGCAACAACAAGAACAACGAGGCGTTCCTCGACCGCATCAACGTCATCAAGGTGCCGTATTCGCTGCGGGTGACGGAAGAGCGCCAGATCTATGAAAAGTTGTTGGCGAATTCCGAACTCTCGGCGGCGCCTTGCGCGCCGGAGACGCTCGGCCTGCTTGCCCGCTTCTCGGTGCTGACCCGTCTGCGCGAGCATGAAAACTCCAACCTCTATTCGAAGCTACGGATCTATGACGGCGAAAAGCTGAAGGACACTGATCCCAAGGCGAAATCCCATCAGGAGTATCGCGACGCCGCCGGCATGGATGAGGGTATGGACGGCATCTCGACGCGCTTCGCCTACAAGGTGCTGTCGGAAACCTTCAACTTCGACACTGACGAGGTTGCGGCCGATCCGGTCCATCTCATGTATGTGCTTGAAAACTCGATCAAGCGCGAGCAATACCCGGAAGAAACCGAGAAGAAGTATCTCGATTTCATCAAGTCGGAGCTTTCACAGCGTTACGCCGAGTTCATCGGCAAGGAGATCCAGAAGGCCTATCTCGAAAGCTATGGCGAATACGGCCAGAACCTCTTTGACCGGTACATCTCGTATGCGGACGCCTGGATCGAGGATCAGGACTTTAAAGATCCCGACACTGGCCAGCTTCTCGACCGCGCCACGCTCGACGCGGAGCTTTCGAAAATCGAAAAACCGGCGGGCATCGCGAACCCGAAGGACTTCCGCAACGAGGTCGTCAAGTTCGCCCTGCGCGCCCGGGCCAACAATGAAGGCAAGAACCCGGCCTGGACGTCCTATGAGAAGCTTCGGAACGTCATTGAAAAGCGCATGTTCAGTCAGGTCGAAGACTTGCTTCCTGTCATCTCGTTTGACTCGAAGAAAGACAGCGAAACTGCTGACAAGCACGACAACTTCGTCGCTCGCATGACTGAGCGGGGCTATACGCCCCGTCAGGTCCGCCGGCTGGTGGAATGGTATATGCGGGTTAACAAGGCAGGGTAGGTGACGGGTTGTAGGTAGTAGGGTGTAGGTTGTCTCGAAATCCCTACGACCTGCAAACTACAGCCTGCAAACGCACATGAACGCTTCTCATTTCATCGACCGGCGCAAGAACCCGAAGGGCAAATCGCTCGGCAACCGGCAGCGTTTCCTCAAACGCGCCCGCGCCCAGATCAAGGAAGCGGTCAACAAGTCGCTCCGCGAACGGTCGCTGAAAGAGATCGACAAGGGCGAGAAAATCTCGATCCCTGCGAAATCGACCGCGGAGCCGCGTTTCCGGCACGATCCTGAAACCGGCGAGCGTGAAGTCGTCCATCCCGGCAACAAGGAGTTCGGTCAGGGCGACAAGATCAAGAAACCGCCCAAGGGTGCCGGCAAGGGGCAAGGCAAGAAAGCCTCGACCGAGGGCGATTCCGAAGACTCCTTCCAGTTCACGCTCACCCAGGATGAGTTTCTCGACATCTTCTTTGAAGACCTCGAACTCCCCAATCTCGTCAAGCGGTCGTTGAAAGAGATCAAGGCGACCGCGTGGAAGCGCGCCGGCATTACCGCCGCAGGCTCGCCGACCAACATGAATCTGATCCGCACCATGCGCAACGCCCATGGCCGGCGCCTCGCCTTGAAGCGTCCGTCGACGCGGGAAATGAACGCGCTCAAGGAGCGTCTCTTCCAGCTCGAGCGGATCGCCCAGCCCGGCGAGGAAGAAGTCGCCGAGAAAAAAAGCATACTTGCAAAGCTGGAGGAGATGGAAGCGCGCCGCCGCTGGGCACCGTTCATCGACCCGCTTGACGTACGCTACAACGCTTATGAGCCGACGCCGGTCGAAACGACTGCGGCGGTGATGTTCTGCCTGATGGACGTTTCCGGCTCCATGGGCGAACGCGAGAAGGACCTCGCCAAGCGCTTTTACATGCTGCTCTATCTATTCCTGAAGCGGCGTTACGAACGCGTGGAAGTCGTTTTCATTCGCCACACCCATCACGCCGAGGAAGTCGACGAGGAAACCTTCTTCTATTCGCGCCAGTCCGGCGGCACGGTGGTCTCGACCGCGCTTGAAAAGATGCTGGAAGTTCAAAAAGAGCGCTTCCCGGCCCATGAATGGAACATCTATGTGGCGCAGGCGTCCGACGGGTTCACGCAGTCGGGCGACGCCAAGCAGTGCGTCCAGCTCCTGCAGGATGCGGTGATGCCGGTCTCGCAGTACTACGCCTATATCGAGATCCTCGACGAGCGTGAACTGGAAGTCTTTTCATCGGAGGATTCCGGCGCCGAGCTCTGGCGCGCCTACCGCACTTTCGCGCCCGCCTGGCCGAATTTCGCCCAGACCCGCATCGCGCGCCCGCAAGATATCTTCCCGGTCTTCCGCGAGCTCTTCTCCAAGAGCAAAAGGGAGGCGGCGTGATGAGCGAGCTTGCTGCGAAACCCGACCTCCTGTTCTCCGGCGCCGACTGGGACTTCGAGACGCTGCAGAGAACGCTCGACGCGATCGAGGAGATCGCTCTCAACGATCTCAAACTCGACGTCTACCCGAACCAGATCGAGATCATTTCCTCCGAGCAGATGCTGGATGCTTACTCCAGCCACGGCATGCCGCTGATGTACAAACACTGGTCGTTCGGGAAGCATTTCGCTCGCGACCAGATGATGTACCAGAAGGGTTATACCGGTCTCGCTTATGAGATCGTGATCAACTCAGATCCCTGCATCGCCTACCTCATGGAAGAAAACACCATGACCATGCAGGCGCTGGTAATGGCGCACGCCTCCTTCGGGCATAATCATTTCTTCAAGAACAATTACCTCTTCCGTCAGTGGACGGACGCCGAAGGCATTCTCTCCTATCTCGACTTCGCCAAAAAATACATCGCCAAATGCGAAGACGAATACGGGTTTGAGGAAGTCGAAGCGATCCTCGACGCCGCCCATGCGCTGATGGATCAGGGCGTTTTCCGCTATAATCGTCCGCCGCGCCTTTCCGAAGCTGACCGCATGGCGAAGCTCGCCCGCCGCGCCGAGCATGAGGAGATGACCTTCAACGATATCTGGCGGACGCTGCCGAATACCGAAGAAGACGAAGAAGAAAAGGAAGTTCGCCAGCAGGAAGTCCGG
The DNA here is from genome assembly GCA_913055785.1 of uncultured Parvularculaceae bacterium. Classification (GTDB taxonomy): domain Bacteria; phylum Pseudomonadota; class Alphaproteobacteria; order Caulobacterales; family Parvularculaceae; genus Hyphococcus. The sequence continues at coordinate 117,531 of CAJXLJ010000003.1, forward strand.
TTCATCAAGCTGCCTGAAGAAAACCTTCTTTATTTCATCGAAAAAGCCTCGCCGATCCTGCGCCCGTGGCAGCGCGAGCTGGTGCGCATCGTTCGCCACATCGCGCAGTATTTCTATCCCCAGAAGCAGACAAAGGTGATGAACGAAGGCTGCGCAACCTTCGTCCATCACTACATCATGAACGAGCTTTACAACCAGGGCCGCATCGGCGAAGGCACGATCATGGAGTTTCTCCATTCGCACTCTTCTGTCGTCTTTCAGCCCGACTTCGACGATCCGCGCTATTCAGGGATCAATCCTTACGCGCTCGGTTTCGCCATGATGGAAGACATCCGCCGCATCTGCGAGCGCCCGGGCGATGAAGATCGCGAATTGTTCCCCGATATCGCCGGCCTCTCTCAAAAGGGGGGCGACTGGCGTGACGTTCTAAAGGACGCCTGGGCGAATTTCCGGGATGAAAGTTTTATTCTGCAGTACCTTTCGCCGAAAGTGACCCGCGACTTCCATCTCTTCGCCATCGCCGACGACGCGAAGGAAGCGCATGTGGAGGTTTCCGCAATCCATGACGAGCGCGGCTTCCGGCGCGTCCGCGAACGCCTCGCCGCGATGTACGATCTCGGCATGCATGATCCGAATATTCAGGTTGTCGCCGCCGATCTTGAGGGCGACCGGACCCTGCATCTGCGTCACGAGGTCCATAACGGCCGCGCCCTGAGCGAGAAGACCAAGGACGCCGTCCTCACGCATATCGAAACCCTGTGGGGTCACGAAGTCGATCTTCAGGAAAAACCCGCCTGAGGCCTGACGGCTGACGCGCGCATGGGTTGCGCTGCTGTTAACCGTTTATGAGCATGTTCCCCAATACAAAAAGAAAACCGTTTCTTGAAAGTCTTAACGGCGGGGAAAGGCATGGCCCTATCGGTCGACCGAGCCATCCGGAAAGCAAAGCAATGCGTCAAAACCGGCGACGCCGCCGGGGCGGCGGCGCATTACCAGACCGTTCTTGAACAATTTCCAGACAATGCGCGCGCCCTTTCCGGGCTGAAAGCCCTGCAGCAGGTGTTGCGCGCCAGGCTCGATGCGGCAAGTGCGGCCCCAGCGGCTGACTTGCGCGCTGTGGCAGAGCTGTCGCGGGAAGGGCGTTACGATGCGGCGCTTGATCTGGCGAGCGGCCTCATTCAGCGCTTTCCCCGTTCGGTAGAACTCTACAACATTCTCGGCGTCAACTATTCGAAAACCGGCAGGCATGAAGAAGCGTTGGCCAGTTACGACCAGGCGCTGGCGATCAGGCCGGACTGCGTTGAAGCGTTGTGGAACCGCGGCGGCGCGCTGAAGGCGCTCGGCGATGAAGAAAAGTGCCTCGCCACTTATAACGAGGCGATCCGTCAGGCGCCCGAGAATGCCGAAGCGTTCGCCAATCTCGGTCATGCGCTTTGCCATTTCGGGCGTCATGAAGCGGCGGTTTCAGCTTATTCTAAAGCCCTCAAATTGCGGCCCGGCCACGCCGTCACGCACTACAATCGCGGCCTCGCTTATAAGGCGCTTGGCCGCGCCGATGAGGCGATCGCTGCTTTTGAAAACGCGCTCGCCTTGAAATCCGATCTTGCCGAAGCGCTCGACAGTCTCGGCTGCGCGCTGGTTGATGCTGGACGGCCCGAAGAGGCGCTTGAGAAGCTTCAAAGAGCGGTGGCCCTCAAGCCGGATTTCGCCGGCGCTCACAGCAATCTCGGCAATGTCCTTAAAACACTTGGCCGCCATCAGGACGCCATCGCCGCATATGAAGAAGCGCTGAAGCACGCGCCCGCGCTCGCCGAAGCCTATAACAATATCGGCGCGGTCTACACCGACCTTGGGTGGAAGGGCGATGCTGCGGTGAATTTCGAGCGCGCCCTCGCCGTTAAGCCTGAATGCGCCAAGGCGCATCTTTATCTGAGTTCGGTCAGGCGTTATTCCGCCGGCGATCCACAGATCGAACAGATGCAGTCGCTGCTGGAAAGCGGGCGCCTTTCGGCGGTTGATCAATCCGGCGTGCATTTCGCGCTTGGCAAGGCGATGGACGATCTTGGCCGCTACGCCGACGCTTTCGATCATTTCATTGAGGGCAACCGCCTGCGCAAAACGGTGACCGGTTATTCAATCGACAGCGATATCGCGCTTTTCGGCCGCATCAAGGATTCGCACCTTTCATCGCCGGCGCCTGACCTCAGGAAAGCTGTTGCAAAAGCGGAGCCGGCCCCGTTGTTCATTGTCGGCATGCCGCGCTCAGGCACCTCTCTTGTCGAACAGATCCTCGCCAGCCATTCAGCGGTCCATGGCGCGGGCGAGCTTGGAACCCTGTCCCGGGAATTGAAGTCGGCGGGCGGAGTGCGGCCGGATATGTCCGCCTGCTCATTTGGGCGGATCAGGGAAAATTATCTCGAGCGGCTCGCTGCGTTTGCGCCGGACGCCGCTTACGTCACCGACAAGATGCCGGTCAATTTTTGCTGGATCGGCGTCATTCGCCGCGCGCTCCCCGAAGCGAAAATCATCTGGGTCGAGCGGGATGCAAGGGCGGTGTGCTGGTCGATATTCCGGCGCTCGTTCGCGACAAAGGGGAATGGTTACGCCGACGACCTGAATGATCTTACGGCCTTCTACGCGCTTTACAAAGATTTGATGGCGTTCTGGATGCGTGAGTTCCCGGGCGAAATCTATCATCTGAATTATGAGCGCCTGACCGAACACCAGGAGGAGGAGACGCGAAAGCTTCTTGAATACGCCGGTCTCGAATGGGAGGAATCCTGTCTTGAATTCCACAAGACGAGAAGGTCGGTTGCAACCGCCTCCGCGCTGCAGGTCAAAACGCAAATGTATAAGGGCAGCTCTGAGGAGTGGCGAAATTACGAGCCTTTCCTCAAACCGATGATCGAGGCCCTGTCGGAATTTTAGGCCGGCGGGCCTCCGCGCATTGCATCGCCTTGATGAAGGCTGATACGCACGTTACCTTTCCGTAAGCGGCTTTCCTGACAGGTTTGGGAAGCGCCGCCTCATGAAGGTAGAAAAATCTAGCAGCGATGACTCAGTCGGCGGACCAGTTGATCCGAAAAGCAAAGCGTTTCGCCAAGGCCGGCGATGCGTCTCAGGCGGCCGCTCTCTATCAGGCGGTCCTTGAGAAATTCCCCAACAACGCCCGCGCGCAGGCGGGGCTAAGCGCTATGCAGCAGACTTTGCAAGTGAAGTCCGAGGCGGCGAATGCGCCGCCGCCGGCGGAATTGCAAAATCTGGCCGCTCTTTGCGCCGCAGGCAGATCCGATGTGGCTATTGATCGCGCGCTCGAGCTTGCAAAACGGTTCCCCCGATCGTTTCAGCTCTTCAATTTTCTCGGCGTAAACTACGCGAATGGCGACCGGTTTGCTGAGGCGGTGGAGAGCTTCAATCACGCGCTTTCGATCAAGCCGGACTATTTGGAAGCGCTTTGGAATCTTGGCAATCTCTATCAGCGTCTTGGCGATGAGGCCAATTGCGTCGCCCTTTGTGAAAGAGCAGTCTCTCTCTCGCCCGACAACGCCGATGCGCTCACCAATCTTGGCAATGCGCTTGTTTACTTCGGGCGGGATGAAGAGGCGCTTCCCTCCTATGTGAAGGCGCGCAAGCTTTTGCCCAAAAGCGAGATCACTCATTTTAATTATGCTCGCGCGCTAATCTTATGCGGCCGCAGCAAAGACGCGATCCCGGTTCTTGAAAAGTCGCTCGCCATCAAGCCAAACTTCGTCGAGGCGCTTGACAGGCTTGGCTGCGCGCTTGCTGAGGCTGGCCGTCAGGAAGAAGCGGTTGAAGCCTTCTCGAAGGCGGTTGAAATCCGTCCGGATTTCGCCATTGCGCATAACAATCTCGGCTACTATTTCCAAAAGGCGGGCCGATATGATGAGGCGTTGGCGTCTTGTGTCAAAGCCACGGAATGCGCTCCCGATTTTGCGGAAGCCCACAACAATCTCGGCGCCATATACAGGGATCTTGGACTTCGGGAAAAGGCGGCCGAAAGCTTTGAGCGCGCGATAGCGGTGCGGCCGAATTATGTCCGTGCGTATCTTAATCTGACGACAGTGAAAGACTTCGCTTCCGGTAATCGCGAGGTCGAGTCCATGCAGGCGCTTCTGGCCGGTGAGGCCCTCTCGTCGTTCGAGCGTTCCGAGCTTCACTTTTCACTCGGCAAAGCGAGGGACGATCTTGGCGACTATGCGCAGGCTTTCGAGCAGTTCGCCCAGGGCAACCGCTTGCGCAAGGAGCGAACCGATTATTCTACCGATACGGACAGGGCGCAGTTCGCACGCATCAGGGACGTTTATGGATCAATACCAGAAAGCGGAGAAGCCTTGGATGAAGCTTCAGGGCCGACGCCGGTGTTCATCGTCGGCATGCCGCGATCCGGCACCTCGCTGGTTGAACAGATTCTCGCCAGTCATTCGCTTGTGCATGGCGGCGGAGAACTTAGCGCGCTGGAAACGGCGATCATGGCTAACGGGGGGCTAAACCCGGGGCTTTCACCGTCGAATGTTGGCCGGATCGGTCGTGATTACCGCCAAGACCTCGGCAAACTTGCTGCAGACGCGCGTTACGTCACGGATAAGCTGCCGCTTAATTTCCGCTGGATCGGTTTTATTCGCCGTGCAATCCCCGATGCGAAAATCATCTGGGTTGAGCGAGATGCGAGGGCTGTGTGCTGGTCTCTGTTCAGGCGCCCTTTCGCCAATATTGGCCACGGATTCGCCGACGATCTGGACGATCTTACGGCGTTTTACGCGCTTTATAAGGAGTTGATGGCGTTCTGGATGCGTGAATTTCCAGACGACATCTATCGGGTAGATTATGAGCGTCTGACCGAGCGGCAGGAAGAAGAGACGAAAAACCTTCTTGAGCATATCGGCCTCGGCTGGGAAGATGCTTGTCTTGAGTTTCACAAAACGGAGCGCGCCGTTGCGACAGCGTCATCCATACAGGTGAAGCAAAAGATGTATCGGGGCAGCTCGGAGGAATGGCGCAATTACGAAGCGTTCCTGCAGCCGATGATCAAGGCGTTGTCGGAAACTCGTGAAGCCTAATGGCCTTCTTCGTTCCGGCCGAAATTCGGCGCGGCGGTTTCCTGACCGGCCTCGACGATGGCGCGACGCAACGCACGGCCGCGGGTGAAGATATCGTGCAGCGTTTGCCCGTCGCCCCAGCGGATCGCCCGTTGCAACACGGCGAGCTCTTCTGAAAACCGGCCCAGGACTTCGAGCACTGCGTCCTTGTTGTGCAGAAAGACGTCGCGCCACATCACCGGGTCGGAAGCGGCGATGCGGGTGAAGTCCCGGAAACCGCCAGCGGAATATTTGACGACTTCTCCTTGCGCGACCGACTCGACGTCATCGGCGGCCCCGACCAGCGTGAAGGCGATCAGGTGCGGCAAGTGACTGGTGACGGCGAGCGCAAGATCGTGATGGGCGGCGTCCATCTCCTCCACATGAGCGCCGGCTGCTTCCCAGAGCGCCTTGGCGTTCGTCACCGACGCCTTGTAGGCGTCGTCTTCGCGGGCGAGCGGCGTCACGATGCACCAGCGGTCCTTGAAGAGCGTCGCAAAACCGGCTTCCGGCCCGGATTGCTCGGTGCCCGCGACCGGATGACAGGGAACAAAGTGGAGATCGTCGCGCAAACTTTTCGCCGCCTCGACAATGGCGCCTTTTACCGATCCGACATCGATGATGAGCGCGCCGGGCGCGGCGTCAGCATTCAGTTGCGCGCAGAGCTCGCCGATGGCGCCGACTGGCGTGGCGAGCACAATCAGACTGGCGTTCTGGACGGCGGATTTGAAATCGCCCGCCGCTTCGTCGACGACGCCGATGGCGCGCGCACGTTCGGCGACGGCGTTCTCCTTGTCATAGCCAACGAACGTCTTTGCGGCGCCCGCCTCGCGCAAGGCGAGGGCGAGGGACGAGCCGATCAGGCCCGGCCCGATAATGACGGCGCGTTCGTATGTCGGCTTTGCGCTATCGGTCATCGCCGAAACGCTCGCTCAATAGCTCGACCAGCCGACGGTTGGCTTCCTTTGTTCCGATCGAGATGCGGAGATAGTCGCCAAGTTTGTAAGGCCCCATCTCGCGCACGATAACGCCTTGCGATTTTAAAAAGGCCTGAACGTCGTCGGCGCTGCGCCCCGGTTCGGCTGGAAACTTCACCAGAATGAAATTGCCGAAGCTTGGAACATAGTCGAGGCCAAGACGGCCGAACTGCTGGTTCAGCCAGTCGCGTTCTTCGCGATTGAAGTCGCGGTTGCGGGAGACAAAGTCCTGGTCTTCAAGCGCAGCGACGCCGGCGATCTGCGCAGTCGCAGCGACATTGAACGGCCCGCGGATACGGTTCAGAACATCAGCGATCGCCGGCGGGCAATAGCACCAGCCGAGGCGGAGGGCGGCGAGGCCGTAGATTTTCGAAAAAGTGCGCGTCATCACGACATTGTCGAAATCATCGACCATCGACGCGCCGTTTTCGTAGTCCGGCTCTTCGACGAACTCCGCATAGGCTGCATCGACGACCAGCAATATGTCCTCGCGCAGGTTTTCGCGCAGCCGCCTGAGTTCTGCGCCCGGAATATAAGTGCCAGTCGGATTGTTCGGATTGGCGACGAACATGACGCGCGTGTTCTCGTCGACTGCTTCCAGCATGGCGTCGACATCGGTGGTCAGGTTGGTTTCTCTGGCGAAGCGCGGTTCTGCGCCGGCCGATTTCGCCGCCAGCGCGTAAACAAGGAACCCGTGATCGCTCATCACGATGTTGTCGCCGGGGCCTGCATAGGCGCGCGTCAGCATCTGCAGGAGCTCGTCCGAGCCCGCGCCGCAGACGATTCGCGCTGGGTCATGGCCATAGATCTCGCCGATCTTCTCGCGCAGTTTCGTCGATGCGCCGTCTGGGTAAAGGAAAAGCGCGCCGGCGCCGTCGCGATAGGCGTCCATGGCCTTGGGGCTGGCGCCGAGCGCGGACTCGTTCGAGGCGAGCTTGTAGACCTTCGCCGCGCCGGGCGCGGATGAACCGCCGGGCACATAAGGTTTGATATCGAGAATGCCGGGGCGCGGGGTCGGCGTCGCCATGATCCTAACCTCTTTCTTGCGGACCCCGCGTATAGCCGCTGCGGCCCGCCGGGTTCAAGCGCGCGGGCTGGGGCGCGGCGAGCGCGGGCTTGGCGACCCGGCCGCGGGCGCTGCGAATGACCCCGACCGGCGCCATCATGTTCTTGGCCGCGTCGACCATCAGAACGCCGGAAAGCCCGGGCCAGACCCGCGCGCCCGCCCGCTCCCATGCGCGCGCCGCGCGCAGCAGAAACCGCGTGCGCAGCGGCGGAAAATAGAGCGCTGCGCTCCAACGCTCGGCGCGGAACATCGCGCCTTCGAGCAGCGCATTGAGCTGGCGCTTGAGATAGGGCCGCCCCGCGGCGAAGGGCGTTGAATCGATCATCGACCACAAGCCGCGCCGGTGCGAGGCGACGATGATGAGACGCCCGTCATTGGCGAGGACCCGCCAGGCCTCGCGTAACAATCGTTGCGGATCGGGGGATTCCTCAAGACCGTGGACGATGAGCAGCCGGTCGATCGAGGCGTCGGGAAGCGGCCAGTAATATTCAGCGACGAGGCTCGCGGCGTTCCGACCGTCGGCGGGCCAGCGGATCACGCCTTGCGCGCCCGGCGACAGGACCAGCCGCCGCGCCGCCTGCGGGTAGAGTTCAAGATAAGGGTTGGCGTACCCGAAACCGGCGATCGCGAGCCGTTCGCCATCGCCCCAGGCTTCCGCCAACCGGCCGCCGATAAACTCCCGCGTCGCCGCGCCGAGGGCGGTGCGGTAAAACTCATGGAAGTCGAGAATGTCGGTGCGCATGGGAGTCCCGAAATGTTGTCTTGCGGCGCCTGTCCGTTATGCTCGGGCCCGGCTTCACAGGTCAACGCCGGAAAGGAGCCCGCCTTGCCCCTTGAGATCAGACAATTTCCCTGCCTTTCCGATAATTACGGGTTTTTGATCCGGGACCGGGAGACCGGCGCCGTGGCGACCGTCGATACGCCGGACGCTGCGGCCATCAACGCCGCGCTTGATGAGGCCGGCTGGCGGCTCACCCACATCCTGAACACCCACCATCATTTCGACCATGCGGGCGGCAATCTTGCGCTGAAGGCGCAATGGAACTGCGAGATTATCGGGCCCAAGGCGGAAGCTGCGCGCATCCCGGGGATCGACCGGCCGGTCGGCGACGGCGATATCGTCATGCTGGGGACGTCGAAAGCGGCGGTCTACGATACGCCCGGACATACGGCGGGCCACATCGTCTACCACTTCGCCAGCGACGCCGCCGCCTTTGTGGGCGACACGATTTTCGCCATGGGGTGCGGGCGTCTCTTCGAGGGAACGCCGGCGGAGATGTGGGCGTCGCTCAGAAAAGTCGCGGGCCTGCCGCCGGAGACGAGGCTCTACTGCGCGCATGAATATACGAAAGCGAACGCCGCCTTCGCGCTCACGGTCGATCCGCATAATGACGAATTGAAGGCGCGGGCGGCGGAGGTCGACCGCTTGCGCGCTGCCGGAACGCCGACCGTGCCGACGGTGCTGTCCCTTGAATTGCAGACCAATCCGTTTCTGCGCGCGGAAGACGAGGGGCTCCAGGCCGCTCTCGGGATGATCGGCGCGGACCCGGTTGAGGTCTTCGCCGAGACCCGCCGGCGCAAGGACAGTTTCTGACCGGCGTCCATCGAGCGCAGTGCGTGCGTCTCTACTAGGCCGGCGAATCGGCGAACACTCTGCGTTCGGACTGACTTTATATGCGCCGGGGGCGCGCCATGGCTTTCATCATTGCAATCGCGCAGCGCAAGGGCGGCGCCGGCAAGACGACGCTTGCCTGCCAGCTCGCCGCCGCTTTTGCGGCGGAAGGGCGGCGCGTTTGCGGTTTCGATCTCGATGAACAGGGCAGTTTCCTTTCCTGGGGAAAACGTCGCGCCATCCGCAACGATGTTGCGCCCGTGGAGGTGCGATCCGTCGGCAAGTTCGGACTGTCGACAGCGCTCTGGGGTGCGCGCGACGAGGCCGACATTGTCATTCTCGACACCCCGCCGAGCGTCGATCTTATCGTGCGCCAGGCGGTGCGCGCCGCCGATCTCGCAGCGACGCCTCTGCAGCTTTCCCAGCTCGATCTCGACGCCGTGATGCCGACGGCGGCGCTGATCGGCGAGGAAGGAAAGACGCCCTATTTCATCATCAACCGCGCCCCGCCCCGCGCGCGTATCGCCGACCTCATCCGCGCTGAAATCCGCAAACATAACCTGCCGCTCGCCGCAGCCGAGCTCGGCAACCGGGCGGCGTTTTCGGAAAGCCTTGCGTCAGGCCGGGGGGTCGTCGAGAGCGCGCCCTCAAGTCCGGCAGCGGCGGAGATCAGGGCGCTCGCCGCGGAAATCGCCGAGCAGCATCAATTGCAGGCGGCGGCGTAGGAAAACGCTGAATGTGGGCGCTACCGATTGTCCACATTTTCTTCTGTTGAGTGTGTTGCAATACCACGATGCTGCAAAACAGGTTTTTTTCTATGCGCCTAATTGGTTTAACCGTTGAAAATTTTCGTTGCTACGCAACTCCGGTCAGCATCTTGTTCGACGACCTCACCGCGCTGATCGGTCAAAACGACATTGGCAAGTCAGCTCTGATGGACGCGCTTGCCATTTTCTTCGAGGAAGCGAAGCTAGACAAAGATGACGCCTGCAAAACGGGCAATCCCGAACAGGTAAGGATAACCTGCGAGTTTGACCAGTTGCCTGAGCAGCTTGTGGTCGATGCTGATTATCCGACGTCACTCGCGGATGAGTACTTGGTGAGCGCAGATAGCACGCTGATCATTAGAAAGACCTACAATGGTAAGCTCGCGACGCCCAAAATACTCTCGACCGAAGCCATCGCAAATCACCCAACAATTGAAGGATATAATGACCTTCTGACACTAAAGAAGGCTGAACTCGCAGCTCGAGCCCAGGAACTTGGCGTCGATCTTGAGGAGGTCAACAAGGCTAAAAACGCCCCCGTTCGGGCGGCTATATGGGCTGCAGCTGATGAGCTGAATCTTGCCCCTTCGCCAGTTTTGCTCGATCAAGAAGGAGCTAGGCAAGTTTGGACGGCTATTCTCCCATATCTTCCTACATTCGCTCTATTCAAATCTGATCGCGCAAGCACCGATCAGGATGCAGAGGCACAGGACCCTCTAAAAGCAGCCATTCAAGAGGCCATCAAGGCCGTAGAACCAATGCTTCTGGAAGTGAAAGAGCATGTCGAGAATGAAGTGAGGAAGATCGGGGCAGCCACCGTTGAGAAACTTCGGGAAATGGACCCCACGATAGCGGAGACACTTGATCCCATCATCACCACCAAAAAGTGGGAGTCGCTTTTTCAGACAAGTATAACGGGCGACGAGGGCATACCGCTAAACAAGCGCGGCAGTGGTGTGAAACGAATGGTGTTGCTCAACTTCTTTCGAGCCAAGGCAGAGAAAGACGCGGCAAGCAAGAACTCTAACTCCGTCATATATGCGGTAGAGGAACCTGAAACCAGCCAGCATCCGCGTAATCAACGGTTACTGCTATCAGCTCTGCGGGAGCTCAGTAGCGACCATGGTCGGCAGGTGATTGTGACGACCCACACGCCTATGCTTGCGCGATACATACCGGACGAGTCACTTCGTTTTCTTCAGAAAGATGACGCTGGTGTTCGGGCTGTGACAATTGGGAGTGAAGAAACGAGCGCTGACATCGCACGTTCGCTCGGTGTGTTACCAGACCATAACGTCAAGGTTTTTGTCGGCGTCGAAGGCCCCCACGATATCAGCTTCTTGAAAGGCATCTCAAAGGTCCTGTCGGATGCCGGTGAGGTGGTGCCTGATCTCGACGCGCTAGAGATGAGCGGCGAACTGATCTTTTTCCCGTTCGGCGGCAGCAATCTCGCATTGTGGGCTTCTCGGCTAAAGCATTTGAATAGGCCAGAGTACCATGTTTGCGATAGAGACAACCAACCACCGGATCCGCCCAAATACTCTGACTATATGGCTGAGGTGAATGCGAGAGATGGATGCACGGCAGTTGCTACATCAAAACGGGAAATGGAAAACTATCTTCATCACGATGCAGTCGTTGAAGCTTACTCCGAGAACGGCGCTCTTATTACGCTAGGAGCATTTGCCGACTTTGAAGATGTACCAGAGACTGTCGCTCAGGCTGTTCATGCGGCGTCAGGTGGCGAACCTTGGGCAAATCTGACTGACCCGAAACGGGCAGAAAAAGTGAAGAAAGCTAAGCGGCAGTTGAATAGTGCTGCTGTGCAGAAGATGACAGTTGCCCGACTTGCCGCCACCGATCCCAACGATGAAATCCGCAGCTGGCTCGCCGCAATTTCTCAAATGGTGGGGGAGGAGGGACAATAGGCTGGAGCGGGTGAAGGGAATCGAACCCTCGTCTTAAGCTTGGGAAGCTTCTGCTCTACCATTGAGCTACACCCGCCCGGCGCGCCGCCGGATTGGGGGCGGGCGAGCCGCGAGATGTCGCCCCAAAGCGGGAAAAGGTCAAGCGGCAGGGCTTTTTGCGCCGGTCCGCAGGGCCGGGGCGTCGAAATGTCCGGTTCGGGGCCGAAAAGGCCTCGACGGCGCATGCAAATCTCTCCAAGACTCCTTCATGTCATCGCCTTGTCGCCACTTTTCGGCCAAGGCGAACGCCATACATGTTGAGCCTTTCCGGCGCGTCCCCGATCGCCGCCGGACTGTGGAAAGGAGGCCGGAAAATGCTTGGACGGCTTATTGGAATTCTTGGCGCGCTCGTTATCGCCGCGAGCCTCGCCATTTCGCCCGCTGCGGCGAAGTCGAAACGGGAAAAGGCGGAGAGCATCGTTAATAGCGCGGCCGATACGGTCGCCTATTTCGCCAATGACACGGCTTACGAGCCGCTCTGGGAGGCGGCCGACAACGCCAAGGCGATGGTGATCATCCCGAAATCGTTCCGCGGCGGTTTCATCTTCGGCGCGTCCGGCGGCAACGCCGTGATGATCGCCAGAAATGAAGACGGCAGCTGGTCTGAGCCGACCTTCTTCACCATCGGTTCGGTCTCGTTCGGCCTGCAGATCGGCGGCGAGATGTCGGAAACGGTGCTGCTGGTCATGACCAATCGCGGCATGGAGCAGCTGTTGTCGACCAATGTGAAGCTCGGCGCCGACCTGTCGCTGGCGGCGGGCCCTGTCGGCGGCGGCGCCAAGGCGCAGACCGTTGACGTTCTCGCCTTCTCGCGTTCGCGCGGCCTTTACGGCGGCATGACCCTCGAAGGGGCGCTTTTGAAAGCCCGCCACAGCTGGAACCGCGCCTATTACGGCGCCGACGTCACCCCGGCGGACATCATCTATCGCGAAAAGGTCGCCCGCCCGAATTCGGCGACCCTGCAGAACGCCGTCTGGGCGCTCGCTCACCGCGACCAGCCGGCGTCCATGGTTGCGCCGGTCCAGCCCGCCAAGGTCGATCCGGTGACCGGCCTGCCGGTGCCCGATCAGCCGGTCTATGAAGACGACCAGGTTTACGGCGCGCCGCTTGAGCCGATCGAAGACGACTAGGCTCGACGAAAAATCAACTAAGCTTGAACGCCCGCCGGTTGCCGCCGGCGGGCGTTTTCGCGCAAGCTGTAAGCGGGACGAAAACGAGACGGGGTTTTATGGCTGACGGCGAAGGCGTCTTGCCGCGACCGTTCGGGCATCCGGACGTGACGGCGGACGGCTCAAAACGCGCCGGCGTCGCGTTTGATAGGCTTGAGACGCTCTGGATCAACACCGGGTCGCTCTGCAATATCGAATGCGCCCATTGCTATATCGAGTCCTCGCCCGCGAATGACCGGCTTGAATATATCTCGCTGGCGGCCTGCGCGCCGTTCCTTGACGAAGCCGCGGCCATGGGCGGGCGCGAGATCGGTTTCACCGGCGGCGAGCCCTTTTTAAATCCTGACATGCCCGCGATGCTCGAAGCGGCGCTCGCTCGCGGCTTTTCCGCGCTGGTCCTTACCAACGCCATGCGCCCGATGATGCGCCCACGGATCAAAGCCGCCCTGTCGGCATTGAATGCGCGTTTTCCGCGCCGGTTAAGACTGCGCGTCAGTCTCGATCATTACGAGCGGGCGCGTCATGACGGCGAACGCGGCGCGGGCGGGTTTGAAAAAAGCCTTGAAGGCGTCGGCTGGCTTGTCGAACAGGGGTTCGACATTTCGATCGCCGCGCGCACCCGCTGGGGTGAGACGGAGAAGGCGATGCGGAGGGGATTCGCCGCGTTATTTACGGCGCGACATATTCCGCTCGATGCGATGAAGCCTGAGGCGCTTGTTCTGTTTCCGGAAATGGATGAACACGCGCCGGTTCCCGAAATCACTGAGAGCTGCTGGGGCATATTAGGCAAAGATCCGGGCGACATGATGTGCGCGACAGCGCGTATGGTCATCCAGCGAAAGGGCGCGCCGCGGCCTGTCGTTCTTTCCTGCACGCTCCTTGCTTATGAAGAAGCGTTTGAGCTCGGCGAGACGCTTCATGAAGCCGCGCGCCCGGTCAAGCTCAACCATCCCCATTGCGCGCGATTTTGCGTTCTTGGAGGCGCAAGCTGTTCAGGTTAAACCGCTTCTGGAATTATGGCTGGCGATCAGAAAGATCCGAAACACGAAATCGCGCTGGAAGCCCGAGAGACCTCTGGCGAGCGTCTCTTTTCGCCGTCTGCAGCGCGCAATCGAGATCCGATCCGCAATGTTTTTCTTCAAACCATGCCGCTCGAAGGAACCATCCTCGAAATCGGCGGCGGCACTGGCGAACATGGCGTGCATATCGCGGCGTCGGCGCCGGGCTTGCGCTGGTTGACTGGCGATCCCGACCCCGCTTCGCAACGCTCGATCGCCGCCTGGATCGGCGCGTCCGGCCTTCCGAATATTGAGGGACCGCATTGTGTCGACGCCGCTGCGGCGCGCTGGGGCGTCGAAGACGGCGGACCGTTTGCCGGCGTCGTATCGATCAACATGATCCATATTGCGCCGTTCGACGCCGCTGAAGGGGTGTTCGCCGGCGCCGGGCGACTGTTGAGCACTGGCGGCAAGCTTTTTCTTTACGGCCCGTTTTCCCGCAATGGCGAGCATACATCGCCCTCGAACGAGGCTTTCGACGCCAGCCTAAAGGCCAGGGATGCGCGTTGGGGCGTGCGCGATATTGAGCATGATCTGCTGCCGCTGGCGCAGAAAAACGCGCTGATGCTTGAGAAGCTTGTGGAAATGCCGGCGAACAATTTATCCGTTATCTTTCGCAAAAACTGACAGTCCGTTGAAATTGTTAAACCGTCTTTTCCCCATTGGGCTTTGAGAAAGATTGTGGAAAAGAATGATTCGCGGTTCGGCAAAAAGTTGGTATCCTGACAATGTTTCGCGGTTCTACCGACAATTCGGTGTGTTTGCCTAGCAGCGGGTTGGACGAACGAACGGAACGGTGCGACGACCGGATGCGACGCTCAGACGCAAAACGGCAGGAGGAGCAAAGGTAAGCTCCAAGCGCATCTGACGGACCTGAGCGGTTCGACCTTCGAACCGGCGCTTGCAAAAGCGACGGGAAAAAGGGCCCCGGGATCGCCGTGAGCAGCGGGTCAAGCTTGCTCATTCGGCGCGCCGCATTAAAGCCGCAGGCGCAAGTCTGTTGGAAGAGGTGAGGCGGATCTGGAGGACGCGGGATCGCAGGATATGACGGCGGTCGTATCTTGAACCCGCGCCCGAAAGGTCTAGCGGCGGAAGGCGTAGGCTGCAAAGTCGGCGTCTAACCGCAGCTCGAAGAGCGTCTGAATTCTCACTGGATTGGGGTGCGCTTCGAATTTCCGCGAGAGCGGACGAAAGGGAGCAGCTTTGCTGCTCCCTTTTTGCGTTTTGGCTCTGAACGCCGTTTGCCGGTGTTGCCGTCTGGCGCCGCGGCGGCTAGCTTGCCGCCGCAATCTTAAAGCAACGGAGCAGCCAATGGCCGACGGGCCCGCGAACCTCACCCCCCAGGAAGCCGTGATCTACCTCATGGTCATGACATCGGCGTCGGACGGCAAGATCACTGACACAGAGTTGCGCACCATCGGCCGGGTCGTGCGTTCGTTTCCGTTGTTTTCCGAGGAAGATGAGACGGGACTGGTCGCTATGGCGGAGGCTTGTGGAAATCTCATGGCGTCCGACGGCGGGCTGCACAAGGTGCTCGATTCCGCCGCTGCGGCGCTGCCCAGCCATCTTGGCGAGACGGCTTATGCGGCGGTGGTCGACGTGGTCACGGCGGATGAGAACCTCGCCATGACGGAAATCCGCGTGCTCGAACTGATACGCGAGGTCCTGAAGGTTCCCGATGACGGCGCTCAGGCGATCGAACACGCCGCCCGCGCGCGCCACATGACGGTAGACGCCGTCTCTTAAGGCCGCCTCGCCGCCCAATGCTCACTCAGCGTAGCAGCGCCCAGCAGACGCTTGCGACAACGAACGCGATGATGACATTGAGCATCATGCCTTCCCGCGCCATCTGTGCAATTGAAACCCGGCCCGTGCTGTAAATAATTGCGTTCGGCGCCGTGGCGACCGGTAGCATGAATGCGCATGAACAGGAGATGACGGCGGGGATCATCAACAGTTCCGGCCTGACGCCGGTTCCGGCGGCCACAGCGGCGAGAAGCGGCATGAGGAGGTTAGCGGTCGCCGTGTTCGAGGTGATTTCCGTAAGGAACGTCACGGTGAGACATAGTCCCAGCATCATCAGAAAAACCGGTGCGCCGGCTAGGCCGCCAAGCTGCGCGCCGATCAGTTCGTCGAGGCCGCTGGCGCGAAAGCCCGCGGCGATGCAGATGCCGCCGGCAAACAGCAAGAGCATGCCCCAGGGAATGTCGCCGGCGGTTTTCCAGTCGAGCAATGCGCCGCCCTTGCCGTTCGGTACAAGAAACATCACGATCACGGCGAGCACGGCCACAGTCGAATCTCCGGCCGTCTCCATACCGAGCGCGCCGGCCCAGCCGCCGAAAGGCTCGGTGCGGGTGATCCACATGAGGATCGCGACGGCGAAGACGATCAGCGTACGGTGTTCTTCCTTGCGCCACGGGCCGAGCGCGGCTAGCGGCGGCGCCATGACGCCGCCCATGGACCGTGTCAGCCACAGCCATATGATCGGAACGCCGATTAGTACGGCGGGAATACCGATCGCCATCCAGCGAGCGAACGAAAATTCTGCGCCCGTCGCTTTGAAATAGGCGTCGGCGAAAATCAGATTTGGCGGCGTGCCGATCAGGGTGCCGGCGCCGCCGAGGGAGGCTGCGTAGGCGATGCCGAGAAGCAGCGGCGCGGCGAGTTTCGGGTTATCCGAATGAGACAGGATTGCAAGCGCCATGGTGGCAAGCATCAGCGTTGTTGCGGTGTTGGAAATCCACATGGAGAGGATCGCCGCGGCGATCATGAAACCCAGCACCAGCCGCCGACCGGAAGCGCCGACAAGCTTGATCATGTAAAGGGCGAGGCGTTCATGGGCGCCTGATTTTTCAAGCGCCTTGGACAGCATGAACGACGCCATCAACAAGACAATGACATAAGAGCCGAGGGCGGACGCCGCTTCGCGCTGGTCCATAACGCCGGCGAGTGGAAAGAAGGCGAACGGAACCAGCGACGTCGCCGGAATCGGCAACGCTTCGGAAACCCACCAGAACGCCGTCAGCGTTGTAATGGCGATGGTCGCAACAATCGGTTCAGGCAGGCCCGCATAGAGAGCGGTGAGCCAGGCGAGGGCGGCTGCAATCAGTCCAAGGAGGATGCGTGTCGGTTTCATGGCGGCGCACTCTGCCGGGTATCGGACGGGGCGTCCAGATTGATATCGGCGCTGGACCGCGCGCGCGCCGCAGGTTAGGGCGTAGCTATGAACGACATTGATAATGTTTACCGCCTGGCGAGTATGGATGAATGGCGCGATGCGCAAGAGAACGGGACGGTTCCGCAGCGCGATATCGACGAACGCGGCGGCTACATGCATTTGTCGACCAAAGCTCAGGCGCTCGAAACCGCGCGCATTCATTTCGCGGATGCGGAAGATTTGCTTGCGCTGGAAATTCCCATGGCTTTGATAAAAGACGCCGTCAAATTCGAACTGGCGCCGAAGCGCGGCGAGGAGTTCCCGCATCTTTACGCGCCGCTACGCGCCGTGCAGGTGGCGCAGGCCATTCGTCTTGAGCGCGAGGGCGATGGCTTCATTTTCGGAGAAACGCTTTGAGAACGCCGCTGTTTCTTGCGGATCTGGGCGCGCGAGCGTTGACTGCGCTCGATCCTGAATCCGCTCATCGGCTGACAGTCAGCATGCTCAAGGCCGGCGCCGGCCCGAAGGTCCGGATCGGCGATCCGCGCCTCGCCGTAACCGTTTCGGGTCTTCAATTTGCGAACCCGCTCGGGCTCGCCGCCGGGTTCGATAAAAACGCCGAGGCGCCCGACGCCATGCTCGATCTCGGTTTCGGGTTCGTTGAAGTCGGCGCGGTCACGCCGCTGCCGCAGCCCGGCAATCCGCGCCCAAGGGTGTTTCGTCTGCGCGCCGATGCGGGCGTCATCAACCGGTATGGTTTCAACAATGACGGTCTTGAAGCGGTCGCCGCGCGTCTTCGCGCCAGAAAACGACGGGGGATCGTCGGCGCCAATCTCGGCGCCAACAAGGAAAGCGCGGACCGTACGGAAGACTATGTCAAAGGCGTCAAAGGGCTGGCCGGTCTTGTCGACTTCATGACAGTGAATATCTCCTCGCCCAACACGCCGGGTCTGCGCGCCCTGCAAGACAAGGCTTCGCTTGAGGCGTTGATGAAGCGGGTGACGGCTGCGCGGGATGAATTCGCAGACGGGACGCCCGTCTTTTTGAAGATCGCGCCCGATCTCGCTGACGAGGACAAGGCCGACATCGCTGAGATAGCAAGGTCCATGGCGCTTGACGGTCTTGTCATATCGAATACGACCATTTCGCGGTCTGCTGATTTGCAAAGCGCCGCGGCGGGCGAACGGGGCGGGCTTTCCGGCCGGCCGCTGTTTCTCCCCTCGACAAGGCTACTGCGTGAATTTCATGCGACGCTCAAAGGGGCCGTTCCCTTGATCGGCGTCGGCGGCGTTTCATCCGCACGTGACGCCTATATGAAAATCCTCGCCGGCGCCTCGCTGGTGCAGCTTTATACGGCGATGGTCTATGAAGGCCCGGGGCTGGTTTCGCGTATCCTTAAGGAGCTGCCGGGATATTTGGAAGCCGACGGCTTCAAGTCGATCGCAGAAGCAGTGGGCGCCGGTTAACCGGTCACGTCAAACGCCGCTTTCAGCTTAGGCATGTGGATCGCGAGCGTCGCCGCGCGCAAGAGGAAGTATATAAAAAACGCCGCCCAGAGCCCGTGATTGCCGAATGCGCTCGCGAACCAGATTGATGAAGGAATGAATATCAGCGCGGAAATGATCATCGAATCGCGCATTTCGCGCGCCCGTGTCGCGCCGATAAAGATGCCGTCGAGCTGGAATCCGACAACGACGATCAAGGGGCTGACAATCACCCAGGGCATAAAGGCCTGAACGGCGCTTCTAAGGTCGCCTGCCGGCGTCAACAAGGCGATCAGCGCGTCGCCCGCCAGCCAGTAAAAGACGACAAAGAATATGGCGGCGGCGTAGGCGATAACAAACGTGCGCCGCACCGCGATGAGATAACGCGCCTTTCCGCGCGCGGGATCGCGCGCGCCCATCGCCTGTCCGACCAATGTTTCAGCGGCGATCGCCGTGCCGTCGAGAGCCAGGCCCGTGAAGAGAAAAAGCTGCAGGAGCGTCTGGTTTGCGGCCAGCGTGAGATCGCCGAAGGCCCCGCTGCGCTGCATGAACCAGGCGAAGGAAAAGGCGAGCAGCACGGTGCGGATGAAAATGTCGAAGTTGATGGCGACCGTCCGTTTCAGCCTTTCCGGATGCCAGTAATCGACGGTCTTCCAGTGGGCGCCGATCCCGCCATGACGGGCGAGAACCCGTGCAATAAAAAAGAGACAAGCGCCAAACCCGGCGATTTCGGCGATCAGCGTGCCGGCGGCGACGCCCGCAGCGCCCCATCCGAATCCAACAACGAACCAGTAATCGAGCGCGATGTTGAGCGCCGTCATGAAAACGCTCACGGCCATCAGGTAATCGGTTCGCGCGCGCGCGGTGAGCCAGCCGAAAGCAGCGTAGGAAGCGAGCGCGAAAGGCGCGCCCCAGATGCGGATCGCATAATAGGTTCGGGCGGCGGCGAAAGTTTCATCGCTTGCCTCCGAACCGACCGCCAGTCCCTTGAACGCGAGAAAGCCGAGCGGCGCCTGCAGCGCGAGGAGCAGAAGGCCGACGCCGGCGCCGATGGCCGCGCCGCGCGCCAGCGCCGCCCGCGCTTCCGCCTCGTCTTCCGCACCGGCCGCCTGGGCGGTGAGCCCCGCCACGCTCATGCGGATGAAGCCGAAACTCCAATAGGCGAGGGAAAAGATCACCGATCCGAGGCCCACCGCGGCGATATCGAGCGGCCGGTCGGATTGCGCCAGCGCCCAGACATCGACAGCGCCGAGGAGCGGCGTCACCGAAGCAGCGACCGAGGCCGGCCAGGCGAGCCTGAAAATCTGCGCGTAGGATATATCGGTCGTGGGCGGGGCGGCGGTCATGAATTCTCCAGAAGCCGCCCTTAGCGGTCGATTGGGAACTTGTCACCTTCGCGGCTTGCGCGAGGGGCGCAAACGGCGCGAGACTTGGAACTGATGACCGAAGACTGGAAGAAATGGCAGACCCCGCCGGGCGGCACCGGCAACGAATTCGACAACGCCGCTATCGGCGCGCTCGCCCATCTTTACCGCGGGGAAGTCTATCGCTCGACGATCTGGCGCACGCGGCTCGATACGACGACGAACTGGTCGGTCGTCACGCTCGGCATCGCGCTTTCGATCAGCTACGCCGATCCCGCTGCCTCGCCCCTGCCGCTGTTGCTGGTCGGCATCCTGATCTCGATGTTTCTCATTCTGGAGGCGCGACGCTACCGCTATTTCAATGTCTGGCGCGCCCGCGCCCGCTGGATGGAAACCAATTTCTACGCGCCGATGCTGTTCCGCTCGTGCCTGCCCGAACCGGGCGAATGGCAGGACGTTCTGGCCAAGGATTACCTGACGCCGCAATATCATATCGGTTTCTGGCGCGCGATGGGCCGGCGCCTTCGGCGTAACTATATGTGGATCCTGAGCTTTCAGGCGGTCGCCTATTACGGCAAGATCATCGCGCACCCGTCGCCGCTGCAGTCGGTGGACGATCTTTTCGCCCGAATGGCGGTCGGCCCGGTGTCAGGCGAGCTCATCTTCATTGCCGGAATTTTATTTCATGGAAGCTGGATAACGCTGACCCTCGTTACTCATCGCCTCGACAAAAAGCGCCACAGCACAAGCGAAGGCGTCGGCGGCATGGGCTGAGGCCTGTTTTTCAAGCGATTGCCCCTTCAAAAATCCGTAACGCGTTTGTCACACGCCTGTAACACTGAAAGTGCATGCGCTGTCGGTCATCAATCTTGGGTGGGGTTCCATGAAAATATCAGTCCGCGCGTTTGGCGCCGCCTCTGCGCTTGCGATCAGCGTTTCGTTATCGGGGGCGTATGCGCAGGAAGATAATGAAGTCCGGTCAGTAGATCAGATCGTCGTTTTTGGGGATAACGTCTATCGCGACCGTACTGCGGATATTAACCCGACCTTGTCTTACGATCTGCAGTTCTTCCAGCGGTTTGAACCGACAACGGTCGGTGAAATGCTGAAGCGCACGCCGGGCGTAGTGTTCACATCGGATGTTCTTGAATACGACGCGGTGCAATTGCGCGGCATCGGTTCGCAATACACTCAAATACTCATCAACGGCCGGAAAGTGCCCGGGCAGCAGGCGAATGGCGCCTTCTTCGTCGACCGGATTCCGGCGGAACTCGTCGAGCGTATTGAAATCGTTCGCGCCCCCTCTGTGGATGTCACCGGCGAGGGCGTCGGCGGCACGCTGAATATCCTTCTGAAGGAAGGCGCGGATATTGACGGGGCCTTTGTGCGTGGCGGTATTTCGTATTTCGGCGACGGTGACGGAAAGGCGCGCGGCTCGGGCGCCGCGGCGTTGGCGACCTCTGGCGACGGATACAGCTTCTGGGCTGGCGTGGACGTTCAGCAGCGCCGCAATCCGAAGAAGAAAGTAACGGAGTATTTCGATCCCGATCTTGTCTTCGATGAAGAGCTCGAAATCGAGAACGATACGCGTGATGGAACCGATTACTCTTTCAACTCCGCGCTCAATCTTGATGTCGCCGGCGGGGAGTTGGAGGTTACCGGTTACTATGTGCAGACGAACCGGGACGAAAACGAGCATGTAGATATCTTCGAAGGGCCGCGCGACGACATTGAGCTGGTGACGGTCGAGACGCAGTTCGAAGATATCAAGCAAAAGAGTTACGGGTTTCAGAGCGTCTTTACGCTTCCCGTTGATGAAAGCGACCTTGAAGTAAGTTTCGGTTATAACGTGTTTGACGAGAATACATCCGAATTTGAAACGGAGTATAATGTTGAAGACGACGAGCTTGAAGAAGACGAAGGGTCTATCGACATTCGCGACCGGGAGCTGTCTGGCGGCGTTGCTTACTCTTCGCCGCTGAGCGCGGTGCTTTCCAACAAAACCGGCGTTGATATTCGCAAGGGTCGCCGCGATGGCTTGCAGCTTGGCGATACGGCCGATGTGGAAGCCGATATCGAAACGTTCAGAGTGGGCGCCTACACGAAGTTCGAGTACGAGTTTTCGCCGGCGGTCCTGATGGAGACGGGCGTTCGCTATGAATATTACGAGCGCGACGTTCTCAGCGACGGCGTCGGCGGTTCCAAGAGTGACGGCAAATGGTTGCCCTCGGCGCATCTGCGTTGGGACCTCACTCCCGATGATCGCATCCGCCTGTCTGCGGCGAGAACAATCAGATTTCCGGATTTCGATCTGATTTCGCCTTTCGAGGAAGACGAGACGCCCGGCGACGATGATATCCTGACTGGTAATCCGAACCTTGATGTGGAAACTGCGTGGGGTGTTGATCTCGGCTATGAACGCAGAATTGGATCGAAAGGCATCGTGGGGCTGAACGTCTTTTATCGCGACTTTTCCGACCTGATTGAATTGGTTCCTGTCGCCGCCAACGGCTCTGGCTCCTACTTCATGCCGATGAACATTGGCGACGGCAAGGCCTGGGGTGTGGAATTCGACTTGTCGACGCCGCTCGATATGTTCGGCCTGCCGGAGACGGCGCTCTACGCAAACGCGGCGTACCTCGACTCGGAAGTGACGGACTTTAACACCGGCATGGAACGCAAGTTCACCAATCAACCTGATTTTGTGTATAACGTCTCGCTGATCCAGAACTTCCCGGCGTGGGGTGGCGCGATCGGCGCTTCTTATCAGAAACGCGATGCGTCGCTGGAATACGGGTTTGATGAGATCGTTGAAACTTCTTATGACGGCAATCTTGAAGCTTTTGCAGAAAAGCGCTTCGGCGAGCGTGTCGTCTTGCGGTTTTCGGCAAATAACCTGCTCGATGCGCACAAGCTTGAGTTCATTGAAGCCTATGATGGCGACAGCGCAGCGGAGTTCGCCGAAGCGATCATTACCGGCGACGTTGACGGGATTGAAATTCAGGATGAGCAGTCCAGCCGCGTATACAGCCTGACCTTGCGGTTGGCGTTCTAGGTCTGCGGAAGCGGTAGAAATCCTTCCGGGGCGGCTTGCATTGGGCCGTCTCATGACTACTAAGCACCGGGCGGCGGCGGCGTATCCGTTGCCGTCCGGTTTTTTTAAGAGGTAAAGAAAAGATGCTGCGCCGATTTATTCCCCTGATTGCGCTTGCGGCGTGCGGACCGCTCAGTGAAGAGGAAATTCCGAGCGTCACGGCTGTCGCGGAGACTGAAGCCGTGACGTCCGAGGGCGACGCCGCGGATGACCCGGCGATATGGATCAATTCCGCCGACCCGTTACAAAGCCGGATATTCGGAACGGACAAGAAGGCGGGCCTTTACAGCTACGATCTTTCAGGCGCGATCCGGCAATTTCTTCCGGCGGGCGAGTTGAACAATGTGGATTTGCGTCAGGGCGTCGTGATCGGCGAGTGGACCGGCGACATTGCGGCGGCCTCGAACCGGACCAATAACACGATTTCCCTCTTTATAATTTCCGGCGGCGTCGCTGAAGCGTCCGGCGCGTTTCCTTCCGCGTTTGACGAGCCTTACGGTCTGTGCATGGGCGCGCCTGCGGGGGAAGCACTGGTTTTCGTCGCCTATAAAACCGGCGACCTCGTCATGTACCGGCTCGCCGGACCGGGCGCCGGCGAAGAGGCGGGGCGCCTGAAGCTGGCGAGCCAGCTCGAGGGATGCGTTTTCGACGATGAGACCGGAACGCTTTACGTCGGCGAAGAAAACACGGGCGTCTGGAAGGCGTCCTATCGGGACGGCGCTCTTGCGGCGCCGAGGATCGTCGCCGAAATCGGCAAGGCGAACGGCATGAAGGCCGATGTCGAAGGGCTCGCCCTTTATAAGACCGGCGAAACGTCGGGCTACCTGATCGCATCCTCGCAAGGAAACAATTCCTATGCGCTGTTCGACCGGGAAGGGGAGAATGCGTTTCTTGGCCGCTTCCGGATCGCTGGCGGCGAAACCGTGGACGGAGCGGAAGAAACCGACGGGATTGAAGCGACATCCGCGTCTCTCGGCGCTGACTTCCCGGCGGGTCTTCTCGTCGTGCAGGATGGCTTTAACGATCCCAGCGGGTCGCCCCAGAATTTCAAGATCGTCGACTGGCGCGCGGTGGAAGCGGCGCTCGTGTTTGACGAATAGGTTTAGTCCTCGAAGACCAGTTTGACGGCGTTACCGTCTTTTTCGATCCGCCGATAAAAGCATGAGCGGCGCTTCGTGTGGCAGGCGGGCCCGGTCTGTTCGACGACGAGTTCGAGCGCGTCCTGATCGCAATCGACGCGGATTTCAACGACGCGCTGGCGGTGGCCTGAGGTCGCGCCCTTGCGCCAGAGCTCGTTCCGTGAACGCGACCAGTACCACGCCTCTCCGGTTTCGATGGTTCTGGCGAGCGCCTCCTCGTTCATATAGGCGAGCATCAGGAGCCGCCCCGACGCCGCGTCGGTCGCCGCGGCGGGGATCAGCCCGTCGGCGCCGAAATTCGGGGCGAAGAGGTTGGTTTCCTCAATCGCGCCGCTGATTTTCGCGCGGGACGTGAAGGCGGTTTTCTTGCTCATGCGTCTGACCATAGCAGCGCGGCCCCGGGCGCCAAGCCGTCTTGATGGCGGCGAGAGCCCCCCCGCATTGCGAAACCGGCGGACTGCCGCTAGCACAGGCGTTGAACCGAGGCTCTAAATGACGATCAGTCTTTACGACAGCATGGCGCGGGAAAAGCGCGTTTTCGAACCGGCGGATGAAAGCCGTGTGACCATGTATGTCTGCGGGCCGACGGTTTACAGCTATGCCCATATCGGCAATGCCCGCTCGGCGGTGGCTTTCGATCTCCTGCACCGGGTGTTGCGCCGCCGCTACGGAGCGGCGCATGTGGTCTACGCCCGCAACATCACCGACATCGATGACAAGATCATCAAGGCTTCTGCGGAAACAGGCGAGCCGATTTCGGCGATAACAACGAAATTCGCGGCGATCTACCGTGAGGATATGGGCGCCCTCGGCGTTCTGCCGCCGACGCTCGAACCGGAAGCGACCGGCTATATCGCTCCGATGATCGCTCTCATCGAGCGGCTGATTGCAAAAGGCGCGGCCTATGAGGCCGAGGGGCATGTCCTGTTCGCCGTCGATGCGTTTGACGATTATGGAAAACTCTCCGGCGCCGATCGCGATGAAATGATCGCCGGCGCGCGGGTCGAAGTGGCGCCCTACAAGAAAAGCCCGGCGGACTTCGTACTCTGGAAGCCGTCCAAAGATGATGAGCCCGGCTGGGATAGTCCCTGGGGCCGGGGGCGCCCGGGCTGGCATACGGAATGCTCGGTGATGATCGAGGCGGAGCTTGGCCGCACCATCGACATTCACGGCGGCGGTCAGGATTTGCGCTTTCCCCATCACGAAAACGAAATCGCCCAGAGCGCCTGCGCCCATGACGGCGCGCCGCTCGCCCGCTACTGGGTCCATAACGGTTTCCTCCGTATGGGAAGCGACAAGATGTCGAAGTCGCTTGGTAATGTCGTGCTCGCCCATGACCTGCTCAAGGAATGGCCGGGAGAGGCGATCCGCTGGGCGCTCTTATCTGCCCATTATCGCCAGCCTCTCGAATGGACGGAGGCGCTCCTCAAACAGTCGAAGCGCCAGCTCGACCGTTTCTACCGCTTGCTGGAGGAAGTCGAGTTCTCGGAAGAAACCGGCGCCGCGCCGGACAGCATCGTCATGACGCTCGAAGACGATCTCAACACGCCCGAAGCCTATGCGGGACTTCATGAATTGCGCGATATCGCCAGCCAGCTGGAGGGCGAGGCGCGCGCTGCGGCGATCCGGCGTCTGCGCGACGCCGGCCGCCTGATGGGCTTCTTCAATCTGGCGCCGGCCGAGTGGTTCAAGGGCGACGCGGGCGACGGTCCGTCAGCGGAAGAAATTGAACAGCTTCTTGCTGAGCGCGTCGCGGCGCGGAAGGCGAAAGACTTCGCGACCTCGGACCGCATCCGCGATGATCTCGCCGCCAAAGGCGTGATCATTGAAGACGGGCCCGGCGGCGCAACCTGGCGGCGGGCATAAGCCATGCGCTTGGTCGAGGCGGAATTCCCGGAAGAATTTTGCGACCGCGTTTCGAAATACGCCGACCTCGCCGAAGCGGTTCACTGGCGCGTCAGCGACGCTGACTCGAATGGGCGCTGCGTGTTGCGGGCGGTTTTCGAAAGCGGCGAGGCGCAGGAGCTGGTCGATGCGTTGCAGACCCTGCTCGAAAAGGAAAAGGGCTGGCGCATCATCGTGCTGCCGGTGGAGGCGACTGCGCCGAAGCCCGAAAAGCGGGATGACGAAAAAGAGCGCCGCCGGAAAACCCTCGCCTTGCGGGAAGAGATTTATCAGGACACGGCGGCCGGCGCCGAGCTTACGGGCGATTTCCTGATCCTGACGGCGCTTTCAACAATCGTCGCCGCCATCGGCATGTCTTCCAATAACATGGCCGTCGTCATCGGCGCCATGGTGATCGCGCCGCTGCTCGGGCCGGTGCTCGCTTTTGCTTTCGCGGCGGCGATCGGCGATCTCGGCTTGCTGTTGCGTGCGGCGAAGACCGCGTTGACCGGCCTTGCGCTGGGCGCGTTGCTGGCGGTCGTCATCGGCGCGGGGTTTGAGGTGGATTTCGCCAGCGATGAGCTCACTGTCAGGACGCAACTGGGGCTGGATGCGGTCGTATTGGCGCTCGCATCGGGCGCGGCGGCGGCGCTTTCCATTTCAGCCGGTCTTCCGGGCGCGCTTGTCGGGGTGATGGTGGCGGTGGCGTTGTTGCCGCCCTCCGCGGCGGCGGGGCTCTATCTCGGCGGCGGAGATTTTGAAAACGCCTTGCGCGCCGGCATGCTGCTGACCGTCAATGTGGTTTGCGTCAATCTCGCCGCGCTCGCGGTCTTCGCGTACAAGGGCGTGCGCCCGCGCACATGGCTGGAGCGCGTCGCCGCCGGCAGGGCGACGCGGGTGAACGCCGCCGTGCTGGTCCTGCTGCTGGCGTTGTTGACGGCGGTCATTCTGATCGCCCGCTGAGGGCGCCCGTCACGAGCCTGTGAGCGCGCCCGCGGCGCTCTTTAATTGCGGGATCGCGCGCCCATATGAAGGCCAATTCATCGACAACCAGACGCCGTATCCTTGCGGCAATGAACCTGGCGGTATTTAAAGATCGCCGGGGAGGAGTGCTTCATGATTACGATCAGAAAAAACGCCGATCGCGGTCACGCCAACCATGGCTGGCTCGACGCGCGCCACACTTTCTCGTTCGCGAATTACCACCACCCGGACCATATGGGCTTCCGGTCCCTGCGGGTGATGAACGAGGACCGCATCAATCCCGGCGCGGGCTTTCCGCCGCATCCCCATCAGGACATGGAGATCATCACCTATGTTCTTGAAGGATCGCTCGCCCACAAGGATTCGACTGGCGGCGGCGGGGTCATCACGCCGGGCATGGTGCAGTATATGTCCGCTGGAACCGGCGTCACCCATTCGGAATTCAACGCGTCCGATGAAGAGCCTTTGCATCTTTATCAGATCTGGCTTCTTCCCAATAAGCGCGGCGCGGCGCCGCGTTATGAAGAGCGCCGGATCGGCGACGCGAGGAACGGCCGGCTGAAACTCGTCGCTTCCGCCGACGGGCGCGATGAGTCGTTCCAGATCCGTCAGGACGCCGACCTTTATGCGGCGGCCGTGAAGGAAGGCGAGAGTCTCGAGCATGCTTTCGGGGCCGGCCGTTACGGCTGGCTGCAGGTCGCCCGGGGCGGTATCGAATTGCCCGAAGGTTCGATCATGCAGGCCGGCGACGGCGCGAAAATCGAGGACGAGACAAGGCTCTCGTTCAAGGCGCTCGCTGACAGCGAAATCCTGCTGTTTGATTTGGCGTAAATATACGCCACATAGGACGGCATGATCAGCGAGCTTTATTCCGGCGGGATTCTCGATGCGGCGGCGGCGATACCGCCGGCGCATCGCCTGCCACAGCCGGACGCGACCGCGCGCAAGGTGAGCCGCATCTGCGGTTCGGAAGTGACGGTTGATATAAAGCTCGAGGACGGCGTCGTCGCCGCGTTCGGGATGGAGGCGAAAGCCTGCGCCCTCGGGCAGGCGTCGGCCTCGATTGTCGCCCGCAACATTATCGGCGCGGCGCCGGACGAATTCTACGCCTTGCGCGAGCAGATGCGCGCGATGTTAAAGGAGAACGGCGCCCCGCCGTCCGGCAAACGATGGACAGAGCTCGCCCTGCTCGAACCCATTCGCGATTATCCCCAGCGCCATGCTTCGACGTTGCTTGTCTTCGAAGCGGTGTGCGATTGCCTTGACCAGCTTGCGCCGACTGCGACCATTTAGCCCGTATAAGGACGTTCCGGCGTTAATTCTCGCCTTCAGTAACAAGGATTTTAGCGCTCACGCATTTGTGCGTCGCCGCGCAGTTGATTCTCGCCGGCGATTTTTTATTTCAGCCCCCTGACGCGGCCCCTTTCTCTCCCCCGATGGGCCGTTTCATACCCCGCCCGCGCCTGCCCCCCAGGCGCGGGCGAAACTTATCTGCGACACGTCAGGTCAATCAGGCCGCCGCTTCCTGCGATTCCGTGGCGTTGATCGTGCTCGCGGCTTCGTCCATCAGCCAGGTCTTGAACGCCTTGACCGCTGGCGAGGAAGACTTCGACGGCGGGTGGACAATGTAATAGGCGAAATCGGTAGGCGTCGTCAGATCGAACGGAATAACCAGCCGTCCGGCTTCGAGATCGGCGAGAGCCAGCGCCGCCTTGGCGAGAGCGACGCCCTTGCCGGCGACCGCCGCCTCGATGACGAGGCTCGACTGATTGAACTTCAACCCGCGCGCGCCCTGTTTGTGACACACCCCGGCGGCCTTGAGCCACATCGGCCATGTGGGACAGCTCTCGTCCTTGTCGGTCGAGTCGTGCAGCAGCGTGTGATGGATGAGATCCGCCGGGGACTTCAACGGATTGTCGCCCGTCAGGAGTTGCGGTGAGCAGACCGGCACGATTTTTTCCGCCATCAGATGGTCGACGATCAGCCCCTGATAGCGTCCGGCGCCGTAGCGGATCGCGAGATCGACGTCTTCGACCGCGAAATCGACCACATTCATGTCCGCCGACACCCAGACGTCGATATCCGGATGCGCTTCCTGAAAGACATCGAGCCGCGGCACCAGCCATTTCGATGCGAAGGAGGGCGCCACCGAAACTGTCAGTCGGCCGGTGTCAGCCTTGGCGGAAAGGATCTTCCCGGCCTCGGCGAGCTTGTCGAAGCCCTCGCGCAGGACCGGCAGGCTGGCCTGCGCCTCATCGGTCAGGAGAAGCGACCGTTTTTCCCGGCGAAACACCGGCGTCTGCAGAAAGTCTTCCAGCGCCTTGATCTGCTGGCTGACCGCGCCGGGCGTAACATGCAGTTCTTCCGCAGCTTTAGTGAAACTTAAATGGCGTGCAGCGGCTTCGAAAACCTTGAGGGCGTTCAAGGGCGGTAATCTCTTCATCTCTCTCTCCACAATCGGATGCCCAGCCCTGATATTCGATTAGGTTTTCTCACAAATCAAGAACTTCCTGTTGCGCTACAACAATTTGTGATCGTTATAGCAAAGCTCAATACATAAAAGGTGCCGAAAGCCTGCTGCACGCAATCAGCAAACCTATAAAAACGGCTAAATTAAATCGATTGAGCGGGTTTAAGCCGATGACTAAGTTGGCTGCATCGAAACGGGATGACGGCGGCTAGCTGATAATTAGGTTAGAAAAACTATATGAAATCGTTTCCTCTATACCTATCCCTTGAAAACCGGCCCGTGCTGGTGATCGGCGGCGGCCCGGCGGCGCTCGCCAAGGCGAGGCTCGTCCTGGGGGCGGGCGCCGATGTTTCGCTGGTCGCGCCGGAAATTGCGGTCGAGACACGCAACGCCCTCGCTGGCGAGGCGCGTCTGATCGAACGCGGCCCCGTGATCGCCGACATTGAGGCGGCGGCGCTGGTTTTCATCGCCGAGGCTGACCCGGCCGAGGCCGAACGCTGGGCCGAGGCGGCGCGAATAGCCGGGGTTCTCGTCAACGCGGTCGATCGGCCCGAGCTTTGCGATTTCACAACGCCGTCGATCGTCGACCGCGGCAAGGTGACCGTCGCCATTTCCACGGACGGCGCCGCGCCGGTTCTCGCTCGCCGGCTGCGCGCCGACATTGAGGCGCTCTTGCCTTCGCGGATTGGCGCGCTTGCGGCGTTCGCCGGCCGCTAC
>CAJXLJ010000004.1 GCA_913055785.1 uncultured Parvularculaceae bacterium
CGTACTGGCGACGCCAGCGCTCCTTTTTTCAACGATCGACCCGTCAAGCTGGACAACCGCTGGCCTGCTCAGCGTCACGGCGCTTGGGCTCGGGCCCACTGGCTTCGCCGCCGTCCTGATCATCATCCTGATCCGGCGCACCGGCGCCGGCTTCATGTCGCTCGCCAATTACATCACGCCCTTATGGGCGGTCGCACTCGGCGCCGTTCTTTTTCACGAACGCCTCGACGCCAATGCTTTCATTGCGCTCGCCGTCATTCTCACCGGCGTCGCCGTCGCTCAACGCTCTCCCGCCAAACCGGACTTGCCGCCGGTAACCGGGGATGCGCTTGCTGGCGAACTCGAACCGATGGTTGAGAAAACAGAATCTCAAACGAAAAGCTGACCCTTCTGAACGGCGACGACGTTCCCGCCGATGCGCACCGAGCGTACGGCGCCGCCATCGGCTTCAATCTGCGCAATGATCCGACTCGGCCGCCCCATCTCGACGCCCTGCTCGATCACCCAGCGATGTGCGCCATCTTCGATCTTTTTACTGAGGGCGATCTGTCCCGGCAGCGCCGCCGCGGCTGAGCCGGTCGCCGCATCTTCGGGCACGCTGGCGCCGGGCGCGAACATCCTGACATGATAATCAGCGTCCGGCGCATCCCCGCCTTCCGCATAGATCAGGACACCGATGACCTGCTCGATGTTCAACGCCGTAAACGCCGCGCTGTCGACTGACGCTGATCGCACCGCTTCCAGCGGCGCACGCGCATAGATGAAATCGACGCCGGCCCCGACGCGCCGCGGTCGATGTTTGTCCCTGTCTATTGACCCTTGAGGCAACGACAGCGCCGCCTCAAGCGCCTCGGCGGACGGAGCGCCGCCGCCTTCAACCGGCAGGTTCGGGTTTTTAAACTCCGCGAAAGGCGCATCCCCTTCGAGATCGATGCGCACCGGAAAGACGCCGGCGTTGAGCTCAAGCCGCACCTCATCATCAATGCCGCGCGCCGCAGCGATCGCAATCGCCGTGCCGACGGTCGGGTGACCTGCAAATGGCATTTCGTAGCCCGGCGTGAAGATTCTCACTTTCGCAGTGTTCGCGGGATTGTCCGGCGGCAGCACGAATGTCGATTCCGCGTAATTGAACTCCCGCGTTATCGCCAGCATTTCCTCACCGCTCAGCCCTTGCGCATCCATCAACACCGCAAGCTGGTTGCCGGCGAAGCGGCGGTCCGTGAAGACGTCGAAAGTCTGAAACTCATAGGCGCGCATGGATGTCCTCGCTCGATAAGGGGCTGACTATGACAGCGATATCGGCGCGCAAATACCGCCGATCAAGTCAGGATTTCTCCGTTTTCGAGCAGCAGCGCTAAAGCGGATCATCAGGCTCGACACGGCAGGCGTGATTGAGCGGACCGGCGGCGGCGCCCAGCCCGGGGGCGGTTTTTATGGCTTCGCGCACATAGGCGATGGCGCGTTCAACGGCGCGCTCAAGCGTAAGCTTCTGCGCAAGGCCTGCGGCGATCGCTGACGCCAGGGTGCACCCGGTGCCGTGCGTCGAAGTAGCCTCTATTCGCGGATTCTTGAACGTGTTTTCCCCGTCTGGCGTGAGCAGCAGATCGCAAACCTCCGCTCCGTTCATATGGCCGCCTTTGACGAGCGCGTTTTGTACGCCGAGTTCCAGCAGCCTCGCAGCGGCGCGGCGCTGATCGCCGAGCGTGCGGATAACAATCCCGGTCAGCGCTTCGGCCTCGATGGCGTTTGGCGTCGCCAGATAGCATTTTGAAAGCATCTCGCCCTTGATGAACCCGGCGAGCGCTTCTTCCGCAAGCGCATCGCCGCTTGTCGCCGCCAGCACAGGATCGAGCACGATCGGCGCAGCGCCGTTAACGCCTTCGAGTATCGCTTCTCCCGCGGCAACGCTTCCGATCATGCCGATCTTGACGACATCGGCGCCAATGTCGGACATCACAGCCTCGATCTGCGCGCGAATAATTTCCGGCACGACCGCGTGGACCGCGCTCACGCCGGTCGTATTCTGCACCGTCAGCGACGTGATCGCCGCCGCCGCGTAACCGCCGAGCACAGTGACGGTCTTGATGTCGGCCTGCACGCCGGCGCCGCCGGAGGGATCCGATCCTGCGATAATAAGAACGCGGCCTTTCATCGCCCGCTTCCTTTCACAATTCACCTTAGTGTTTTCAAACAAGCGACACGATTAGGCAATATGCGGGCGCCGCAGACGATAAATCAGATCGGGGAGAGCCAATGACGATCAACAATCTCGTTTGGGTGGGTTTGTGCTGCTGCCTGGCGGCGCTGATGATTCAGGTGTTTCCCGATGCGGCCTTCAGGATCGGCGTCGATGTCGGAGCGTCCTGGCGGGTTTTCGGTTTCGGCGTGTTCCTGATCGTCGTCTCGGCCGTGATGAGCATCGGCGCGCGGCGCTGCGATCACAGGCGTTAGCCTTTGACGCGAAACTGCGCGGCGCCGATGGAAACCGGCGCGCCCGCGTCGCTGACCAGCCCCACATGGCAGGCGGCCCCGGTATTACGCTCGACGACGTCCGCCGTCGACGCGCCGCCGCGGCAATATTTGTCGCCCCATTCCATCAGGGCGATCATCGGCAGGGCGAGTTCGACGCCTTTCGGCGTCAGGACATATTGATAGCGGATGCGCTCGCCCGCCTTTCGGTAAGGTCGCTGCTTCAGGACGCCTTCTGCAAGGAGCTTCTTCAGCCTGCCGGAAAGGACCGTGCGCGGAACGCCGAGCTCGGCCTGCATGGCGTCGAAACGGGTCACGCCGTAAAGCGCCTCGCGCAAAATGAGCAGCGTCCAGCGGTCGCCGATCACATTCGCCGCCGCCGCCATGCCGCAAGCGCTCAAGGGCGCTGGCGCAGCCTGACGTTGTTTCGTTTCATGTTCGCCGTCTGCATAAGCCATGACCCGCTGCTAGCCTGATTTGCCCTGGTGCTGCAAAGCGAAATCACGAGCGCCGTCACGGCGATTTGAGCCCGCAAGGGCAATCATGTCGATTTTTGGGCGGGAAACGGCGCCATTCTCGCCGCATTCTCCGACTAAATCTCAAACCTATGGAAATCCGGCTGGGGCAAGCACGGAGTTCTAAAAATGAAGACCTTCCTGACATCACTCTTCGCTGGCGCTTTCGGGCTTTTCGCCCTCGGCGCAACAGCCGCGTCGGCGGATCACCGCCCGGCCTTTTGTGACAAGAATCACGACCACCGCACCCATGCGTCCAACTATTATGACTATTACCCGGCGGACAAATATTTTCGCAACGGCCCGACTGTTCAGGTTTCGCTCAGCATCGGCAATGACCGCAGGGCCGATCGCCGGCGCGGCGATCGCAACCGTTATCATAACAATCGCGGCGGTAAGGGACGCGTGGTGCAGCGCGAGGTCTATGACACGCGTTTCCGCGCCCGCATCCTCCTGACCGAAGAGGTTGTTCGCAGCCGCCGCGGCCCGCAACTGGTCTGCACGGTGCGCGCCGTCGGCCCGCAGGCGCATCGCGTGCCGGACCGCCGTCTTTACCGGATCGCCCACCGCGAATGCTCGCGCCGCGCGCAAATCCGCGTTTACGCGTAAGCCATCTCTGAATTAGAGACCCAAGACCGCCGGCGCGGGAAACCCGCCGGCGGTTTTATTGCGCCGCTTTTTCTATCACCGCGCAGATATCGGAAACCACCGATTTCACGAGATCGGCCTTCTCGCCCTCGCCCATAACACGGATCAGGGGCTCGGTCCCGGACTTGCGGATAACCAGCCGGCCGGTTTTGCCGAGTCTCGCCTCGCCCGCTTCAATCGCCTTGACGACGCTTTCGTCCGATAACGGATCGCCGCCGCGAAAACGGACATTTTGAAGAATGTTCGGATAGGGATCGAACTTGCGGCAAACCTCGCTAACGGGCTTGCCTTCTGCGGCGACCACCGCCAGCACCTGCAACGCCGTCACCAGCCCGTCGCCGGTCGTCGCGTAATCGCTCAGTATGACATGGCCGGAAGGCTCGCCGCCGATGTTCGCGCCGGTCTTGCGCATTTCCTCGACCACATAGCGGTCGCCGACCTTGGTACGGTGTAGCTTCAACCCGTTGCCGGAAAGGAACTGCTCCAGCCCCATATTGGCCATGACGGTCGAGACGACGCCATCGCCTTTCAGCATGCCGCATGACCGCCAGAAAGCAGCGATGAGCGCGAGGATCTGATCGCCGTCGACGAGACGGCCCTTTTCATCGCAGATGATAACCCGGTCGGCGTCGCCGTCGAGCGCAACGCCAATATCGGCGCGGTACTCTTTGACCGCCGCCTGCATTCTTTTCGGCGCGGTGGAGCCAACCTCGTGATTGATGTTGAAGCCGTTCGGCTCAACGCCGATGCTTTTAACGTCGGCGCCAAGCTCCCACAGCACTGTCGGCGCCACCTTGTAGCCCGCGCCGTTAGCGCAATCGATCACGACGCGCATGTCGCTCACGGAACACTGGCGCGGAAACGCCGATTTCGCGAACTCAATATATCGCGCGCCAGCGTCGTCGATACGTTTGACCCGCCCGAGATCGCCGGGCTCCGCCAGCCCCTTGTCCGGACCTTCGCGCATCAGCCGCTCGATTTCGAGCTCGGTTTCATCGGAAAGCTTGAAGCCGTCCGGCCCGAAGAATTTGACGCCATTGTCATGATACGGATTATGGGAGGCCGAGATCATGACCCCGAGATCGGCGCGCATGGAGCGCGTCAGCATCGCCATCGCCGGGGTCGGCAGCGGCCCCAGGAGAAAAACGTCCATGCCGGACGCGGCGAAACCGGCGGTCAGCGCCGGTTCGATCATATAGCCCGAAAGGCGCGTATCCTTGCCGATCACCACCCGGTGGCGATGCGCACCGTTCTTGAAAACCCGGCCGACCGCCATACCGAGGCGCAATATCGCCTCCGGCGTCATCGCCCCGCGATTGGCGAGGCCGCGTACGCCGTCGGTGCCGAAAATTTCCCGCTTGCCCGTCATCTGGTCGTCGCCCCGCATGGCGCCGCCCTCCTCAACTGAAGTAAAACCCTAGCATATCCGTTTGAAAAAGCCTTAACGCGAGAAATTGGCGTTTTCTATGGCCCCTTCTATTGCGTGAGCGATTTTTAAGGCCTGCCGGGTCGCAGCGACGTCATGGACCCTGAAAATCGAGGCGCCGCGGGCCCGTCCGGCGAGCACCGCTGCGATGGAGCCGCCAAGCCGCTCCGCCGCCGGCCCCGCCCGGTCGAGAGCGGCGATGAACCGCTTGCGCGAGGCGCCGAACAGCACCGGAACCCCAAGCGCGCAAAACCGGTCGAGATTGGCGATCAGCGCAAGGTTATGGCCGAGCGCCTTGCCGAAGCCGATCCCCGGATCGACGATCAGCCTGGCTTCCGAAACGCCCGCCTTGACGCACGCTTCCATTCGCCCCGCCAGAAATGCGTAAACCTCCTCGACCACGTCGCCATAGCGCGGGTCGTCCTGCATGGTTTTGGGATCGCCCCGGGCGTGCATGAGGACGATGTCGCATTGAAGCGCCGCCGCCGTTTCGAGACTTTCGGGCGCGTAAGCGAGCGCCGAGACATCGTTCCAGATCGAAGCGCCCGCGGCGACGGCGGCCCGCGCGACTTCCGGCTTTCGCGTATCGATTGACAATTTCGCTGTTGTCTCTCCGGCGAGTCCTTCAATGACCGGCGATACACGATTCAGTTCTTCTTCTAGGGAAACCGGTTCCGCGCCCGGCCGGGTCGACTCGCCGCCGATATCGAGAATGTCGGCGCCGTCTTCAGCGAGCTTCAACCCTTGGGCGATAGCGGCTTCCGCGTCCGCATATGCGCCGCCGTCAGAAAACGAATCCGGCGTCACATTGACGACGCCCATGATGAGCGGCGATTTCATTTATTCTCCGCAGCTTCCGTCTGTTCGGCGAGCGCCTTTTCGAAAGCCCGTTCCTTGGCGGCGATATATTTCTGAAACGCGCCGCGATTGACGAAGGCGAGCGGGTCGCCGGCTTTCTGCTTTTCGCGGGTTTCCTTCATGAAAAAGACTTCCGGATGATTGGAGAGGAATACATCCGGATCCCATTCCTTCGTCTTATCAAAGGTCATCCGGTAGTCATCGACAATCCCTTCATACTGCTCAGGGACGAGGCTGTTGGCCGCGACGGTGGCGCTGCAGAAGAAGAGGACTTCATAGCTTTCCCCGTTCTCATTCACCGACTGCAATGCCCAAGTCGTACACCCGCGCGAATGACCCGACGTCAAACGCGAACCAAGAAGCTGTACATCAACACCGTACTGCGTTGCCGGCCCCCGAACGACTAGGACTAAATAGGGCAAAGCATCAGGGCCGCGATCCTCAATAATTTCATCGACTGTCACCGGCGGCACCGCAAAATTCGGATTGTCTTCCGACCCGAGATAAAATCCGCCCTCCAGCGCGGAAACGTCGCCCTCGCTGGCGATCAGTTCAGCGCCGGACGCTTTTTTGAGCGCCGCGAGGCCGCCGGAATGATCGAAATGCGCATGCGTGTTGAGGAGGTATTTGACGTCTTTTATGTCGAAGCCCAGTTTAGCGATGTTATCGATGATGATCTGTTCGTAGCCAGGCAGCCCGCCGTCAATCAGCGCATGTCCGCCGTCAACACCGGCAATCAAATAAACCGCCAGTCCTTCCGTCCCCA
The DNA here is from genome assembly GCA_913055785.1 of uncultured Parvularculaceae bacterium. Taxonomy (GTDB): domain Bacteria; phylum Pseudomonadota; class Alphaproteobacteria; order Caulobacterales; family Parvularculaceae; genus Hyphococcus. The sequence goes on from CAJXLJ010000004.1 coordinate 6,683, forward strand.
CATAATAGACGTTGCCGATGATGCGGAACGGCTCGAACGGCGCGACCATTTCGGGAAGTTCCGCCGCATAATCGAACGGCGCCCGCCACTTTTCGTCCTCGGCGACGGAAACGGCGGCGGCGAAAAATGAGAAAGCTAGGGCAAGAAATACGCGCATGAAAAAGCCTCCCGGTTCGGGGAGGCTTTTAGCACGGGAATCGGGGCGTGAAAGCGGCGAAACCTAAACCCCTTGCGGGCTCGGCTCCATGCCGCCAGCGCCGCCGTCTTTCTTCTTGGCTGAGGGCGCGCCTGCGGACGGGACCGATGAGGGCGGCGTCTGATCCTTCGGATCGGACGGGTCCTCGCGGACGATCTTTTCGCCGCGCAGCAGCTTGTCGATTTCCTCGCCGGTGAGCGTTTCGAATTCAAGAAGCGCCTCAGCGAGCGTTTCCCAGTCGTCATTGCGGTCGGTGAGAATCTGGCGCGCCTTTTCGTAGCCGTCCGTCACGAAGCGCTTGATCTCGTCCTCGATCAGTTTCGCCGTGTCAGTCGAAATCGATTTCGACCGGGCGATCGACTGACCGAGGAACACTTCGCCCTCATCTTCCGCATAGGCGATGGGCCCAAGCTTTTCCGAAAGGCCGTATTGCGTAACCATCGCACGGGCGATCTTGGTCGCATGCTCGATGTCCGACTGGGCGCCGGAGGTGACTTTCTCTTTGCCGAATTTCATTTCCTCGGCGACGCGTCCGCCCATCGCCATGGCGATGCGCGCCTTCATCTGCTCAAGCGTGAAGGAAAGCTTATCCCGTTCGGGAAGATACTGGACCATGCCGAGGGCGCGGCCGCGCGGAATGATCGTCGCCTTATGTACGGGGTCGGAACCCGGCATGGTGAGGCCGACAATCGCATGCCCCGCTTCGTGATAGGCGGTGAGCATCTTTTCGTCCTCGGTCATCACCATCGACCGGCGCTCGGCGCCCATCAGCACCTTGTCTTTCGCGTCGTCGAATTCCTTCGCCGTCACGAACCGCTTGCCCCGGCGCGCCGCGAGGAGCGCAGCTTCATTGACAAGGTTTGCGAGATCGGCGCCCGAAAAGCCGGGCGTGCCGCGTGCGATGGTGCGGATGTTCACATCCGGCGCCAGCGGCACTTTCTTGGCGTGAACGTTCAGGATCTTTTCGCGGCCGATGACATCCGGGTTCGGCACCACCACCTGACGGTCGAAACGGCCGGGCCTGAGCAGCGCCGGGTCGAGCACGTCCGGCCGGTTGGTGGCGGCGATCAGGATGATGCCTTCATTGGCTTCAAAACCGTCCATCTCAACGAGAAGCTGGTTCAGGGTCTGCTCGCGCTCGTCATTGCCGCCGCCGAGACCGGCGCCGCGATGACGACCGACCGCGTCGATCTCGTCGATGAAGATGATGCACGGCGCGTTCTTCTTCGCCTGTTCGAACATGTCGCGCACGCGGCTCGCGCCGACGCCGACAAACATCTCGACAAAGTCGGAACCTGAAATCGTGAAGAACGGCACGTTCGCCTCGCCGGCGATGGCGCGCGCAAGCAGCGTCTTGCCGGTGCCTGGCGGGCCCACGAGCAGCGCGCCTTTCGGAATCTTGCCGCCGAGGCGCTGGAACTTCATCGGGTCTTTCAGATACTCGACAATTTCCTCAAGCTCTTCCTTGGCTTCGTCGATGCCGGCTACATCATCAAACGTGACGCGTCCCTGACGCTCGGTGAGCAGTTTCGCCCGGCTTTTGCCAAAGCCCATGGCCTTGCCGCCGGCGCCCTGCATCTGGCGCATGACAAACAGGAAGAAGCCCAGGAAAATCAGCAGCGGCAAAATATTGAAAATGAGCTGCAAGATAATCGGGGTTTCTTCTTCCTTCTTGATTTCGGTTTTGACACCCGCCGAGTTCAAGCGGTCGGCGATCGGCGTCTGGCCGGTCTCGGCGATTGTCGTGACGAAGGTCGTCCCGTCAGCGAGCGTTCCTTCAACTTCTGTCTTGGAGACTTCAGCGCTGCGCACGTCGCCGCTTTCAACGCGGGAGATAAATTCTGAATAATCGAGTTCAGTCGGCGCGGTCGGCGGCGGCGAAAACTGGAACATCTGCAAGGCGACCAGGAAGAACACGACCACAAGGCCCCAGATCACTATGTTTCGCGTATTCATTCGTCCTACTTTCCTGTTCCCGTTGTCGCCTCTTCCGGGCCGGTGCGCACAGGCTTTGAAATCTGCCCGCGGGACCGCTCACCCTACTAGATAGGCGTTAAGAAAGACCAGCGCCATGGGGCGGACTGCGAAAGCCCGGCCCTGGCGAAAACCTGATGATTCCGCCCCTGAAGCGTTCCGACGCCAGCTGCCTGGCGGCGAATTCGCCTGTGCTTGTAAATAAGCCTCCGGCGGCGGCGATCAATTCCCCGTTCCTATACGCCGCAGGCAGCGCCAACAGCCCCTCGGGAGGGCCGGCGAACAGATCCTTGCGGAAGCCCAGCGCCGACGATCCGGCCTCTCCGAGCGGCGCCACCGCAATGTTTTCGCCCGAAACCTCAATGATAAAGCGGCCGTCCCAATTCAGGACAGCGCCCGCCGCCGGGGTGATTTCACCTATCGCCGGCGCGCCGGCGCGTCCGAGAACCGCCGCTGGCTCGCGCAGGAACCAGACCCGATCTCGCAGAGATTTGATGAGCGCGCCGCCGAGGGTCGCCGCGCCGCTCGCCAGCGTCGCATCGAGCGCGGCGGCGGCGGCATCCTCATCGGGCCGGTGCGCCTCGCCGCTGACTGCGTGAAGGAGCCGGGCGGCGAGCGCGCCGGCCTCTTCCGACCCCATGGCGGCGGCGGCCGAGCGCTGAAGCGCGGCGCCCCCCCAACCGTAAAAACAGCCCGCCGCCCGCCGGAACAGGTCTGCGCATTGGGCTTCAAGCCGCCGGTCTGCGGCGCGCATGCGTTCGGCCGTTTTCAAGAGCGCGCGCTGCATCAGGAGGCCCTGCTCCTCAAGCGCCGCGAGGAGCGCGCGCGTGCGGATACGCTCAAACGCCGGGTCGTCATTATACGGATCGTCTACATAGCCTTGGCCGGCCGCCTCGACCGTCGCCGTCAGCCGCGCTCTCGAAAAGCGCAGCAACGGCCTCAACAATCGAACCGGCGCGCCTGCGCCGGCGGCGATCAGGCTTTCCTCATCCATGGCGGCGAGGCCGCGCGGACCGGCGCCGCGCGCGAGGCGCATGAAAACGGTTTCCGCCTGATCGTCGGCGCTGTGTCCGGTGAGGATTGTATTAACGCCCGACGTTTCAGCCGCCGCCGCAAGCAGATAATAGCGAGCCTCACGCGCCGCCGCCTGTAGACCGGCGGTCGGCTTTTCGCCCTCCCAGCGAAGCGTTCGGTGGATAAGCCCGAGCGACTCGCACCAGCCCGCAGCCCGGCGCGCCTCGTCCGCCGCTTCGGGCCGCAGCCCGTGATCAACGGTAAACGCTGTTACGCGCGCGCCGGTTGTCCTTGCATACGATGCAGCGAGAAGCGCGAGCGCCATCGAATCGCGCCCGCCGGAAACCGCCACAGCGAACGGACCGCTCAGGTTTAAATCATCGCAGCGGGAGGCGAATTCCTCATCCGTAACAGGCCCAGCCGGACAATCAGCCGCCAAGACCCGTCTACTTGCAGTCGATGCGCGCCATTTCGATGTCGGCGCGCTGGCTCACCGCTTGGGCGGCGTTCGGATATTTCGACTTCATCGTCTTGAAGACCGTGCAGGCTTCCTTCGGCTTGTCGAGCCGCGCGAAAGCGGTGCCGAGCTTGAGATAGGCTTCAGACGCATGCGGATCGCTCGGATAGCTGCGGATATGGTCGATGAAGACATCGGCCGCCGCGGCATTCTCCCCGAGCGCCAGATGAATTTCGCCGAGCTTGAACTTGGCGTCGGGCGTGCGCGGATGATTGGGGAAAGCTTCGATATAAAGCTGGAACGCCGCTTTGGCTTTCGCATATTCGCCGCGAAGCAGAAAACCCGAGGCGTAATCGTAGGCGGCGTTGGGATTGAGCGGAAGCTCAACACCGGCCGTGTTCGCCGGAGCCGCAGACGCTGAGGAAAGCGATGAATCCGCACGCGTGATTTCCTGCGCAATGGCGTCGCCGCCGGTAAGGTCGACCGGTCCGCCGCCGCCGATGCGCGCGCCGCCGTCGCCGTCCGGCATCGCAGCGTACGCCATTTCATCGCCGGCGAGCGCGGCGGTTACGGCGTCGAGGCGGGCGTTCGCCTGGTCGAGCGCATAGGTGAGTTCCTCGATCTGGCCTGTGAGCTGTTGAATCTGGCTTTCAAGCTGGCTGATCCGCACGGTCGCCTGACTCTGGGCGGCGGCGGCCTGCTCGAGCCTTGCCACCTGCGCCTGCAAGGCGCGAACATCGTCCTTGGTGCCAGCCGCGGCGGGCCCCGAAATCGCAACCAGCGCAACGGCGCCGATCAGGGCTTTTGAAAAGAAGTTCTTGCTCATACTGACCATTCCTCGAATTGGCGCCTTCGCACTCCCGCCTCATTCTAGCGGACGTTCGGCGCGGCGCCACCACCTTGTTTAGCGCGCGCTCGCGACAAAACTAAGGCGAAAAGGGCGAGAAAAAGAAAAAGCGCGCCGATTTCCGCCGGCGCGCTTCCTCAAGTCTCAAACGCGTTAGCGTTACGAACCGACGCCGACAATCGTCGTCGTCGCGTTCCGATTAAGCTGCCACGCGTCTTCTGTGGACCGCGGATCGATCGGCTTTTCCTTGCCGTAGGACACCGTCGTGATGCGCGAGGCGTCAACGCCAAGGCTGACGAGATAAGCGCGGGCGGCTTCAGCCCGACGAGCGCCGAGCGCAAAGTTGTACTCACGGGTGCCGCGTTCGTCGCAATTGCCGGCGAGCTTGATATTCAGCTCCGGATACTCGTTGAGCCATGCAGCCTGACGAGCCAGCGTGGCCTGAGCCTGCGGCGTCAGCGTGTACTGGTCGAAACCGAAGAAAACGCGATGGCCGGCGTTCTGCTCGAGGTCAGCCTGGCTGCCCGGCGTCGGACCGGACGGCCCCGTCGCGACCGTCGAACCCGAACCGGATGATGCATCAACGTCTGGTCCGTTGCTCGCACAAGCTGAAATCAGCACCAGCGATGCCGCGATCCCTGCGATTTTCATGAGTGTTTTCATAATCTCTCTTGCTCCACTTCCCCTAATTACGTGTCCGCCAAGCCATCCCTGCGGGGGCGGGCGGTATACCGGGCGGGACAGTCACGCCCATCGTGAACCCCACGGTTACTCAACTATTTCAACGTCCTAAGACGTCATTAGCGCTCATCGTATGATACGGTGCCAGCGTTTAGATTCCGTGACGGCCAAATCCGAAAATTTAACCATCACTAGAGTCGTAGCTGTGTCCGCTCACCCGATCAAGCTTGGCCGTTCCGGGGCAAGAATGAAATTTCGTTCTTCGGCCGCCCCTTCCCGCGCCTCCCGTGAGAGCATTAAACAGACATTTCACTTTTACATCAATGTCCTGAGCGAACGCCACGAAAACCCGAATAAAACCAACGCCCTACCGGATATTAAGGCAGAAGCGGCGACCACGCCGGATCGGATGCGTCTCCGGGCGTCCTGACGCGCCGCAGGTTGCGCCCGGTGAGATCGACCGACCATAGCGACGCGCCGCCGCCGGTTCCGTCGCGGCGGGTCGGCGTCTCGCGGAAGAACATCAAGACCCGCCCGTTCGGCGACCAGGTCGGGCCTTCTTCAAGATAGCTCTCGGTCAACAGCCGTTCGCCGGTGCCGTCGGGACGAATGACGCCGATATAGAACCGGCCGTTATATTGCCGCGTGAAGGCGATCAGATCGCCGCGCGGCGACCAGACCGGCGTTTGATACCGGCCCTCGCCGAAGGTAATGCGCTTCTGGTTCGACCCGTCGGCGTTCATTACATAAATCTGCTGGGTGCCGCCACGGTCAGACGTGAAGGTGATGCGCCGCCCGTCCGGCGACATCGACGGCGACACGTCAATCGCCGGATCGGCGGTGAGCCGGGTCAGCCGGCGCGTCGCGAGATCCATTTTGAAAACGTCGGAGTTGCCGTTCCGCTCGATCGCCATCAGCACCTGACGCCCGTCCGGCGAAAAGCGCGGCGCGAAGGTCATGCCCCGAAACGTGCCAAGCTGTTCCTGCTCGCCGGTTTCGATATTGAAGAGATAGACCTGACCCGGACGATCATCGAACAGCGCCATATAGGTGATCTGCTGCTGGGTCGGTGAAAAGCGCGGGGTGAGCGCCTTGTAGTTGAGCCCGTCCGTCAGCGGCACCGGATTGGCGCCGTCCTGATCCATGATCATCAGCCGTTTCGTGCGGTCCTCCTTGGGACCCGTTTCATGAATGAAGACGACGCGGGTGTCGAAATAACCGTCCTCGCCGGTGAGCGTCTTGTAGATGAAGTCGGCGACCTTGTGCGCCGCGCGCCGCCAGTTGTCGGCGGGTGTCTTGAACGCCACGGCGCCGAGCTGCTGGTCGGAATAAACGTCCCAGATCCGGGTCGCGACCTGAATGCGGCCGTCGGAAAGCTCCGTCACTTCGCCGACCACCAGCACCTGCGCGTTGATGATCCGCCAGTTGGCGAAGGTCGGGCGCACATTCACCCCTTCGGGCTTCTCGATATAGGCGCGCTGATCGATCACCGAGAAGAGCCCCGAGCGATCGAGGTCGTTCATCAGGACGCTGGTGATGTCGCGCCGCAGCTCCGCGACGCCTTCATCGGCGCCGAGGAAATCCGGCACGGCAATCGGCATCGGGTCGACATTGCCCTGCGTGATGTCAATGCGCACCTGCGCCAGCGCCGACTGCATCGTCGCAGCAAAAACCGCCGTCAAAATAATCGTAAAAAGTTTTTTCATCATCCTACTCTCTTCCAGGCTCCCTGAAACGAAACTCTCAGCGCCCCACCATCTCGCTCGGATCGAAATTCAACAAGAACGACTTCCAGTCGTTGTAACGGTCCTGCGGAAAAAAGTCATAAGGCGCGCAATTGGCCACGGCGCGCAATGCCTGTTGCTCAGCAACTTTCCAGAACCTGTTTCCTGATAGATTGATTTGCAGGGCGTTCGTCACTTTTGGCTGCGCCGCCAATGAACCGTCGCGGTTGAGTTCAATAAGAATTTCAACCCGCAATTTTTCCGGCTCGGGCGCGCCGATAATCGAGCCCGCGTTCCAGCAACGCTCAACGGCGGCCTTCATTTTCGCCTTGTCGCTCGCCGTCAGGCGGTCGCCGGCGCCGATCGCCTGGCGCGTCTGATCGGCAGTCTCGACCGTCTCCGACGGCGTCTCGACAACGCGCGCGGTTTCTTCCTGACGCTCCTTGTCGATCAGCTTTTGCAGATCGTCGAAATTGAGCTCGTCGTCTTTTGGTTTCGGTTTCGGCGGCGTCGGTTTCGGGTCCGGCTTCTTTTCCGGCTCGATGATCACCGGCGCTTCTTTCGGCTTTTCCTCGACCACTGGATCAGGCTTTTTTTCTTCAACCGGCGCGGGCGGCTCTTCCTCGACCACCGGCTCGGGCAGGTCCGGCTTTTCCTCCTCGACCGGCTCAGGCTCTGGCCGCGCCGCCGGCACGCTGGTTTTGAGATCGAGATCGGCCTCGCGGATCAACTCGAGCGGAATATAGGGCTCGGATACGAGGTCCGGTCTTGGCAAAAACGGCCACGACACGAACGCCGCGCCGATCACGGCGAGGTGCAGGAGGATCGATGTTAAAAGGCCGAAACGCATCTACCCTGAGGCCCTATCTCGCCGGCGAACCGGCGTCGCTCACTGCTGTTCCTGATCGGTGACAAGACCGATCCGGCGAAATCCTGCGGCGTTGATACGACCCATCACACGCGCCACATCGCCGTAAGCGCGGTTTTTGTCGCCGCGAATCAAAATCTGCTGGTCGTAGCCGGCATTCGCGACCGCCGTCAGATGCGCCGTGAGGTTTTCATATTCGACGGGCGTGTCCTGCACATAGATCGTGCCGTCGGCGGTGATCGAAACGGTCAGCGGCTCGCCCGAATCGGTGATCGGATTGGCAGCCGATTCCGGCGTGTCGACCTCGATGCCGACCGTGAGAAGCGGCGCGGCCACCATGAACACGATCAGGAGCACCAGCATGACGTCAACCATCGGCGTGACGTTGATCTCCGCCATATGGCGGGTGCGCCCCGGACGGTGACGACCGCCGGCGGGATTGAGATTAACGCCCATTAGCGCGACTTCTCATCGATCTGGCGCGACAGGATCGCCGAGAACTCATCGGCGAACCCCTGCAGCCGTACAGCGAAAGAATTCAAGGCCGAGGAATAGCGGTTATAACCCACCACCGCCGGGATCGCTGCGAGAAGACCGAGCGCGGTGGCGAAGAGGGCCTCGGCGATGCCCGGCGCGACAACCGCGAGATTGGTGTCGTTGGTGGCGCCGATCGCCTGGAATGCGTTCATGATACCCCAGACCGTGCCGAACAGACCGACAAATGGCGCGACCGCGCCAACCGTCGCAAGCAGGCCGAGACTGTGTTCGGTTTTTTCAAGCTCGCGCGCCACGGTGAGGTTCAACACCTTGTCGATGCGTTCCTTGGCGCCGATCACCAGCGCTTCGGATCGGCCGGTGTCTTTCGACCGCGACCATTCCTCCATGGCGGCGGTGAAAATCCGCGCCATCGGGTGGTCGGCCTTGTCGCGGGTGCGCCGGTAAAGATCGTCAAGCGGCTTGCCTGACCAGAACTGGTCCTCGAAGCGATTCGACACGCGCTTCAGCCGGCCGAAGGTGAACGACTTGTCGATGATCACCGCCCACGACCAGACAGAGGCGATCACAAGAACGCCCATGACGGATTTGACGATCGGGTCGGCGCGCAGAAACAAGCTCCAGAGGCTGAAATCGCCCCCCATCGCGACCGGTGCGACGATATCTGCTTCCATTTTGTAAATCCCCTGACTAGGGCCCGGAATCCGGGACATGACGATACGGACGCGCGCAAATACCGGCGCACTGATGCGGTTCGCGCGGAAAGCCCCGCGCGCTGGGCGGCCCATGGTTAACACTGATGGGCGTCGTGTTTAATCCCCCTTCGCCCGGAAATTAGGCGAATGCGGGGCGATCAAGCGCCAGCGGAATGGAATTACTAAAGCTTAACCGAGCGTTAACAGACGGTTAATCACGCCCGGCCGGGCTGAACGACGCCGCGACATCGGCCGGCAGGCGGCGGGGCTTGCCGGAAAGCGACATGCAGGCGGCCTCAACCTCCGCGCGTGCGATCAGCGTTTCCTCGCGCCAGATCTCCTGGTCGAGATACATCCGCGCGCCCTTGGCCCCGGCGAATTTCGTGCGCACCTCGAGCACGTCGTCGATCTTCGCGGGGGCGATCCATTCGGTCGTCATCTTCCTCACGGCGAAGGCGAGCGGCTCTTCTCGCTTTAAAAGCTCGGAGTGATGGACGCCGGAGGCGCGCAGCGCCTCGGTTCGTCCGCGCTCGAAAAATTTCAGGTAAGCCGCGTGATAGACGACGCCGGAAAAATCCGTGTCCTCATAATAGATGCGAACGGTGTGGGTGAAGGTTTTCGCCTCGCTCATGCCGCTTCATGACATTGCAGACAGGCCGGGCGCAAGAGCGGCGGTCAGCGCGAATAGACGACCATGTTCTCAAGCAGCGTCGTCGCGCCCTGTCCGCCGAGCCAGAACATGGCGACCATGCCGAGGGTGAACATCGTCCACACCGCGCCGAAGATCAGGAGAAACTTGATCGACTGGTTGACGCCGAAGGAGAGCACCGCGCGTTCGGGCTTTGACGGATCGTAACGCACGGCGACCTGCGCGCCGGCCGGCAGCGCGTTGTAAATATCGCGGTGAAACTTTTCGCTCGACGAACCGGAATAGCCGAATGCGATCTTGTCGCCGGCGATCTCTCGGCCAAGCGCGTTGTAAGTGTATGAGACTTTCGTTCGATAGGTCGCGCCCTCGCTGTCGGAATCGACAATGAAATCGGATGCGGTGACGGTTCCCGGCGTCGTCGGCCAGTGCTCGGCCTGCCGCGACATGTTGAGGGCGTTAAGACCCCAGCCGAGAATGCCGAACCCGACCGCCAGAAACAGACCGAAAAACAGCGTCAGAAAAATCGAACCGCCCATGACTAGTTCCCCTTGTTCGCCGAACCAAGACTAACGCCCAATCATCACCGGAATATGACCGGTGCGGAACAAATTACATACGAAACCCGCTCATCCCGGTGCAGGCCGGGATCTCGTAAATAATAGCGGCGGGTCAGTGTGGTTGGAGACCCCGGCCTGCGCCGGGGTGAGCGGTATTAATCAAACAAATCAGCGCCGGTTCCCTTCGGGGCGGCGAGACCGAGATGTTTCCAGGCGCTGGCCGACAGAACTCGGCCGCGCGGCGTGCGCTGGATAAGCCCGCACTGAAGAAGAAACGGTTCAACAACATCTTCCACCGCGTCGCGCGCTTCGGCGAGCGAGGCGGCGAGCGTTTCAACGCCCACCGGGCCGCCGCCGAAATGCTCCGCAATCAGACGAAGATAGCGCCGGTCGAGCGGATCGAGGCCGAGCGCGTCGATCTCGAGGCGTTTGAGCGCCTTGTCGGCGACTTCTCGATCGATCAGCGCCGCGCCCTCGACCGTCGCCACATCGCGCACCCGGCGCAGGAGGCGCCCCGCGACCCGCGGCGTTCCCCGCGCCCGCCGCGCAATCTCCATGGCGCCGTCATCGGACATTGCCGAGCCGAGCTTGTCCGCCCCGCGCCGCACGATGCGGGAAAGTTCCTCATGAGCGTAGAAATCGAGACGCACCGGAATACCGAAGCGGTCGAGCAGCGGTTTGGCGAGCAGACCCGAACGCGTCGTGGCGCCGATCAGCGTGAAGCGCGGCAGGTCGATCTTCACCGAGCGCGCCGACGGCCCTTCGCCGATCATCAGATCGAGCGCAAAATCCTCCATCGCCGGATAAAGCACTTCCTCGACGGCGGGCGTCAGCCGGTGAATCTCATCGATGAAAAGAACGTCGCCCGCTTCGAGATTGGTGAGAAGCGCCGCAAGGTCGCCGGGCTTCGTGATCACCGGCCCCGAGGTCGAGCGGAAATTGACGCCGAGTTCGTTGGCGACGATTTGCGCCAGCGTCGTCTTGCCGAGGCCCGGCGGTCCGTGAAAGAGCACATGATCGAGGGCTTCGGCGCGCTTCACCGCCGCCTCGACGAAGACGCGCAAATTGTCTTTCGCCTGACGCTGGCCGACGAAATCATCGAGACGCTTCGGCCGCAACGCCGCGTCCGCGTCCTCGGGCTTGCGCGCCCCGTCGATCATCCGGTCGTCATTGAATGCAGGTTCAGCCATGTCCGCCATTCATTCGCATACAAATTACGCAGCCGACAATTCTTTAAGCGCCGCCTTGATCAGCGCTTCGACGCCGGGACTGTCGAGGGCTTCGGCCGCCTGCGCCACGGCGCGGCGCGCTTCAACGCCGTCATAACCGAGATTGGAAAGCGCCGAGACCGCGTCGGCTTTCGCGGAAAGCGCCGGGTCTGAAGGCTCGGCCGCAACTTTTTTACGCGCGGCGACCGTGAAGGTTTCGCCCGCCGCCGCGATGGCGCCGACTTTCGACTGAAGCTCCGTCGCAATACGCTGGGCGAGTTTCTTGCCGACGCCATGGGCCCGGCAGATCGCGGTTAAGTCTTCCGCGGCCACCGCGTCGTAAATCTCCGACGGTTTCAGCGCCTGCAGGATCGCCAGCGCGTGTTTCGCGCCGACGCCCTGCACCGATTGCAGGAGCCGGAAGCAGCGCCGCTCGGCTTCGTTTTCGAACCCGTAAAGCCGGATCATGTCTTCGCGCACGACGGTCTCGATCGCGAGCGTCGCGGTTTCGCCGACCGATAGCGCTTGCAACAGGCGCGGCGCGGCGTAGGCCTCGTAACCGACGCCGAGCACGTCGATCAGCAGCGTCTCTTCGCCGAGGGCGACGACCGATCCTTTAAGCCTGCCGATCATGACGCTTTCAGCCTCCCTATCGTCCCATGATGGGCGTGACAGATCGCGAGCCCGAGCGCGTCCGCCTCATCCGAAGCCAAGCTGCCGCATTTCGGCAGCAGCACTTTCACCATCGCCTGCACCTGTCCCTTCTCCGCATGACCGCGCCCGACAACCGCCTTCTTGACCGTGTTCGCTGCATATTCGAAGACCTCAAGACCGCCGAGCGCCGGCGCCAGCAACGCGACGCCCCGCGCCTGGCCGAGCACCAGCGCGTCGCGCGGAGAGGCGTTAACGAATGTCTCCTCAACCGCCGCTTCCGCCGGCTCATGGGCGACGATGATTTCCTGCAGCGCTTCGAAAATCACCCGAAGCTTTTGCGCATGGGGCGCGCCCCGCTTCGGCCGGATGACGCCGGACGCGACATAGGCGAGCCTCGCCCCGTCGACATCGATGAGCCCCCAGCCGGTCGCCGCCGAGCCCGGATCAATCCCCAAAATGCGAATCACTGAAGCCATGCCGCATCGTAGGGCTGTTTGGAAAAAGAACAAAAGGCGAAAGTTTAACCAGCGTCTTCGGCCCTCAGCGCAGCGAACGGCGTCGGCGTCAGCGTCTCCCAGAAAGCGACGACGAGCAGCAACGCCGCCAGCGCCGCGCCCGCGCCAAGAGGCGGCATGACGGCGCCCGCGAAATAGAGCCCCACCACGCCCAGCGCCCCGGCAAGGTGCGACGCCGGCCACCGCCCGAGCGCCATGCGCGAAAAACAGGCGTTGCCGGCAAGGAACAACAGCCCCCGGCGCAGAGAGCGGCGATGAGGGGCGGCTCCGTATGGCCGGTCGGATGGGCGAGCAGAAGTTCGACGGCGACCGCGGCGATGATGACGCCCGCAACAATCGGAATATGCGCATAGGTGTAGGCGGCGCGCGCTACGCGGCCCGCATCCGGGTGGTTTTCGAAGGCTTGCTCAGCGCGCTCGGCGGCGGTCGCGAAGTAAATCCACCACATCGAGATCGCGACGAGAAATCCAAGGGCGAAGGCGGCGATATGGGCGCCGTCCCAGGGCAGGCCCGTAAATGTCGCCCCGAGAATTATGATCGACTCCCCGAGCGACAGGATCACGAAAAGACCGCAGCGCTCGGCCATATGGCCGGGATCGATCGTCCAGTCTCTTGTGGTCGATGCGCCCATGCCCGGCGTCCGGAACCCCCACCAAGGAGCGCCGATTTCAGCAAACAGCGCAACGATCCAGAGCCCCCAGCGCATGTCGCCCTCAGCGAAGCCGCCGGCGATCCACAAGACGCCGCTGACAACAAGCCAGAACTGGATGCGCAGGAAATTGCGGCGCTCGCGCTTCTCGCCGTCCTTGAGCGCCCAGACCGTGAACGCGTTGCGGAGATTGTGCATGAACGCATAGGCGAGCGCGAATACGAGCCCACGCTCGCCAAACGCTTCCGGCAGCGCCGACGACATGACAAGCCCAGCCCCCATCAGCACAAGGAACAAGACGCGCACGATGCTCGCTCGTGAATCGAGCCAATTCGTCGCCCAGGTCGTCCACATCCACACTACCCAGACCGCGACCAGCAGAAACGCCGTCTGCGCAGCGCCTTCCAGGCTCTGATGTTCAAGCTGCAAATGGCTGAGCCGCGTCACCGCGAAAACGAAAACCAGATCGAAGAACAGCTCGATAAAGCCGACCTTGGCGTGGCCTGCTCCTTCGCGGGAGCGCAGGACGCCCGATTGGCTCATCGTTTCTCCTCTGAATGCTTTTTCTTTAAGGCGTTTGCGTTTAACGGCGCGCGATAGCGCGCGTCAATTCGGCATTCAGCGCTTCAGCGCCCTTTCGCATATCCGGATCAAGGGCACCGGGCTGGGCGAGCGCGCGTTCAACCCACTGTTTCGCATCTTTAACGTTTTTCTTGCGGCCGTCGCCTTCCTTGAGCGCCACGGCGTAGAGGAACTGGCCCTGCGCATCGCCGGCCTTTGCTGCGCGCTCAAACCAGTCGGCGGCGCTGTCGCCGCTGGCGCGTGCGTCATGCGTTAAGAGCCCCATCGCCACCATCGCGTTCGGCATGCCGGCGTCCGCCGCCGCGCGCATCCAGCGCACGGTTAGCTCGTCGTCGCGTTTCCCGAGCATGCCGCCATCATGGATCAGGGCGAGATTGAATTGCGCCGGCGCATAGCCCTGCAGCGCCGACTTTTCAAAAAGCGCGGCGGCCTTGTTGTAATCCTGCGGCCGGTCGAGGCCGCCGCCGACAAGATAGATCGAACCGAGCTGATATTGCGCTTCCGGTTCGCCGGCCGCCGCCGCTTCTTCAAAAAGCAGGAGCGCCCTGCGCCGGTCCGGCTTAACGCCCAACCCTTCCGCATACATGACGCCAAGCCGCGCCTTTGCGGTCGGATGCCCGCGCGAAACGGCAAGTTCGTACCAGCCTGCTGCGCGCTCATAATCCTGCCGGACGCCGTCGCCGGTGAACGCAAGCTCGCCGAGGGCGAATTGCGAATCCGCCTGCCCCTGCAACGCAGAGCGCGCATAAAGATCGAGTGCGCGCGCCATATCCTTGGTGACGCCAAAACCCTTTTCAAAAAGATAGCCGAGGAGATGCTGCGCGTCGGCGTCGCCTTCGGCGGCGAGCGGTTGCGCGATTTCGTAGGACTGGCCGTACTCGCCATCAAGCAGGTGCTCGAACGCAGCGCGCACCGCCTCCTCGTTATCAGCCGCATGCAAGGGCGCGACGGCGAACGCCGCCGCCAGGGCTGCGAATATCAGCAGGCGTTTGAGCATGAAAATATTTTAGGCCGGTTTGGCGCCCGAGGCCAGCAAAGCCTAGCGGCTGGAAGCGACTTTGCTTTCGGCGGCGGGAACGGCATCGCGGACAGCGACATTGGCGCCTTCAAGCACGGCGAGCGAAAACGCCGCAGCGATCGCTGCGAAAGAGCCGAGAAAGACAACGAGGTTCGATTTCATCACGGGCCCGCCTTTTGCGCGCATCGCCATGAAACAGCGCCGCGCCAGTCAGCCCAGTGTGTGCAAGGACCGTTCCGAAATCGTTTAAAAGCGTGGTTTATGCGGCGCGAATGGCTGTCTCAAACGCTTTCACCGCCGCCGCCGGCCCTTCCTCGCAGTTCCAGACCGCGGATGAGACGGCGAGAAAATCCGCGCCCGCCCGGACCAGCGCACCGCAATTGCCTGGCGTGACGCCGCCGATCGCAACGCTCGGCACCGTGGTCGCAAAGCGCCACCATTCGAGAATATCCGGGCTCGCCGCGGCCGGCGCATCCTTGGTTAGCGAAGGGTAAAAGGCGCCGAACGCGACATAGTCGGCGCCCGCTTCGCCGGCGATAAGCCCCAGATGTTTCGAGTTGTGACAGGTAACGCCGATAGTTGCGTCCTCGCCGAGCAGCGCGCGGGCTTTTTTATAAGAAGCGTCGGACTGCCCGATATGCACGCCGTCAGCGCCGGCGGTCGCCGCGAGATCAGGGCGATCGTTGACAAGAAACGCCGCATCGGCCTCCTGAACGATCGGAATCAACCTTTCAGCGGCGGCGAGCACTTCATCGTCGCTTGCGGCGACGCCGTCGCGATCTTTCAAGCGAAGCTGCACGCATGCGATGTCGCCGGCGCCAAGCGCGGCGCGCAGCGCATCGGCGAATCCATCGACATCGTCGATGCGCGGCGGCGTGATGAGATAAAGCCGACAGGTCTCGGTCATGGCGCGGTTATAGCGTCCGCGCGTCTTTTGGCGACAGGAAAATCCGCTGTCAGGCCGCTTGCTGTTGCGCCTTGCGAAGCTCGCGTTCGGCTTGGGTTTCCGTAACTTTCGGCTTCAGGAGATTGTCTTTCACGTCATCCGGAATGGTGTTGTAAAATACCGGATCCGCGATGTTCATCATCGCCCGCGCTTCCGAAAGCGGCATCGCCAGCAACTCTTCGACATCGAATTCCGGCACCCATTTCGTGACATAGGCGTTGCGGCGCGCTTCTCCCAGCGCCTTCAAAATCGGCGCGGACGGCGCGTCGAGCTTTTGCGCGATCATGCCGATGAAGACGATGAACAGGAAACCGGGATTGCGGCTCTGGGCGTGGGTGAAAATGAGATTGCAGAGCTCGCCCAGCGCGTCCCGGCCATAACCGGAAAGCACATGCCAGAGATCGTGGCTTACATCGAGATGCAGATAGAGCCGGCGATAATCCGGGAACTGGGTTTCGCCGCGGAAATCGATGCCGGCTTCCTCGCCGGCAGCGAGCAGCCCGTCCGGCGTCAGGTTCTCGCCTTCCATGAAATCCAGATAGACCCGTCCGACGCTGCCTTCAGGATGTTTGCGCAAGGCCTCGCGATCGCCGAGAACTTCTTCCAGCTTCACAGGACCGCCGATGACGCGCTTGCCGTAAGGGGTCGTCACGAAGCGCTTGAACATGCGCTTGCCGGAGTCGCCGGCGAGCGCCTGAACGATTTCGAAAACCTGTCGCGTGTCTTCCTTGTTCTGAATGAGCTTCAGCATCGAGTTGAATGCATGGACCGGCCGAACCGGCGGCGAAGGCGGCGTCGGATAGCCTTCGATCCATTCGATATCTTCCGGCGGGACCTCTTCGATGAATTCTCTCGGCGCTGTCATGGCGAACCTTTTATGAAGCGGGCGCTATGTGATTGGATAGCATTACACCAACCAGTTTACCTGCGGTTAATCTCACCCCAAACGGCGAGATTTTCAAGAGGGACGGGAATTTTTTCTGCTATACAGGCGCTGGCCCGCCAGCGGGCCGCCCGGAAAACGGGGGATATCCATGCGCAACTTGCTGTCATTCCTACTTTTCGCCGCCCTGACCGCCTGCGGCCCGGCGCCGCAAAACACCGCCTCAGGACCGCCCGATGAGCCTGAGATCGCCGCCGGCGTCACGGCGCTGGTCAATGACTGGGCGCAGGCCGGACCCGAGAGACGGTGGGAGGAGCTTAAAGATCTTTATGCTGACACAGCGGGCTTTACGTGGATCGAGCGCGGCGGCGTCGCCTATGCCGACCACGCCGCCATCACTGCCGGCATCGATCAGGCCTCGCAAATGGAAGCCGACATTTCGAGCCGGGTGAACAACATTCGCGTTACGCCCCTCGCGCCTGACGCGGCGGCGGTTGTTGCGAACTTATCCCTGTCGGTCTCGTTTGGAGACTTCGGTTACGACTTCGACGGAATCTTTTCGGGCGTCGCGATCAAACGCAATGACAAATGGCGCTTCCTGCAAGGCCACATGTCCGAACCGGCCGCAGAAACCGACGACGGCGAATAACCTCTACGCCGCGTTTTCGAGTCCGTCCGACCACTCGCCGAGCTGGGCGAGGCCGTTCATCTTGGCGCGATGCGCGAAAGCGGCCTGCGCGGCCGGCACGTTTTCCGGTTTGCCGCCCCAGGCTTTCAACGGCGCGGCCTGCAGAGCGCGGCCGTATGAGAAGGAGAGCGCCCAGGGCATCTTGTCCTTGTACCCGGCGTTCATGGCGTTGAGATGCGCCGTCGCTTCCTCATCGGACTGGCCGCCCGACAGGAACACGATGCCCGGCAGAGCAGCCGGAACGCAGGCACGGAAACATTTGACGGTCATTTCCGCAACCTGCGCGACTGAAGCCTGATCCGGACATTTCTTGCCCGCGATCACCATATTCGGTTTTAAAATCGTCCCTTCGAGGGCGACATCCTGGGCGTAGAGTTCGTCGAACAGCGACTTCAATGTGAACTCGGTGACGTCGTAGCAGCGGTCGATATCGTGATCGCCGTCCATCAGGACTTCCGGTTCGACGATCGGCACGATGTTCGCTTCCTGACAAAGGGCGGCGTAGCGGGCGAGCGCGTGCACATTGGTCGAGATACAGTAGCCCGAAGGAATGTCGTCGCCTGCAATATCGATCACCGCGCGCCATTTCGCAAAGCGCGCGCCGAGGTCGTAATATTCCTTCAGGCGCTCGCGCAGTCCGTCGAGGCCTTCGGTGACTTTCTCACCCGGAGCGCCGGCGAGGTCTTTGGCGCCCTTGTCGACCTTGATGCCGGGAATCGAGCCCGCTTCTTCGATCAGTTTGACGAGCGGCGTTCCGTCCTTTGCACTCTGGCGGATCGTTTCATCGAACAGGATGACGCCGGAAACATAGTCCCGCATCGCCTCGCTCGTACGGAACAGCATTTCGCGATAGTCGCGGCGCATGTCTTCCGTCGACTCCACATTAATCGAATCGAACCGTTTCTTGATCGTGCCGGAAGATTCGTCCGCCGCCAGAATGCCCTTGCCCGGAGCGACCATGGCGTTTGCGATTTTGTTGAGCGCCGTCAGATCCATTTCTTCTATCCTTCGTCCTGATTGTTTGCGGCCGAGTCTTCGAGCGCCTTGACGCCCGGCAAGGTCTTGCCTTCGAGCCATTCGAGAAACGCGCCGCCCGCCGTCGACACATAAGTGAATTTTTTCATGACATCCGCCGCGCTGAGCGCCGCGACCGTATCGCCGCCGCCCGCAACCGCGACGAGATCTTTATCCTCGACCATCTTCGCAGCGAAACGCGCCGCTTCGACCGTGGCGGTGTCAAAAGGCGGCGTCTCGAAAGCGCCGAGGGGGCCGTTCCAGACAAGCGTTTTCGCCGCCTCAATCTTGGAGGCGATGAGATCGGTGGTTTCCGGCCCAAGGTCGAGGATCATTTCATCGGCCTTAACGGCATCGAAGGCGCGCACTTCCCTGTCGGCGCCCTCCTTGAACTCCTTGGCGACGACAACATCGACCGGCAGCACCAGCTCGCAACCCTTTGCCGCCGCCTGAGCGATAATTTCCCGCGCCGTGTCGGCGAGGTCGGGCTCGCACAGCGATTTCCCGACGCCGATCCCTTTCGCAAAGAGAAACGTGTTCGCCATGCCGCCGCCGACAGCGAGGATGTTCGCCTTGCCGACAAGGTTGAGGAGCAGTTCGATCTTGGTCGAAACTTTCGCGCCGCCGACCACCGCCATCAGCGGCCGCACCGGCTCGCCGAGCGCAGCTTTTAAATAGTCGAGTTCCTTTTCCATGGCGCGGCCCGCCGCCGACGGCAAAAGATGCGCGACACCTTCAGTCGAGGCGTGCGCGCGATGCGCGGCGGAAAAAGCGTCGTTGATGTAAAGGTCCGCATTCTCGGCGAGCGCGCTGGCGAAGTCCGCGTCATTGGCTTCCTCGCCCGGATGAAAGCGGGTGTTTTCAAGCAGCGCCACATCGCCGTCGAGCATGTTTTTCGTCAGCTTGCGAACGGGCTCGCCGATACAGTCGGCCGAAAACTCAACCTGTCCGCCAAGCCGCTCGCCGAGGGCGGCGGCGATCGGCCTCAAGGACATCTCCGGATTCGGCTGACCTTTCGGCCGCCCGAAATGGGAAAGCAGGAGAACCTTGGCGCCTTTTTTCGAAAGCTCCTGAATGGTCGGCAAGGCGCGCGCGATCCGGGTCGCATCCGTCACCTCGCCGTCCTTCATCGGCACATTGAAATCGACGCGGCAAAGCACGCGTTTGCCGGCGACGTCGAGATCGTCAAGAGTTCTCAGCCCAGCCATCGCCGTCCCTTAAAGATGGCGCGCCATCTCGAGCGCGACGTCGGTCATGCGGGTCGAGAAGCCCCATTCATTGTCATACCAGGTCAGGATGCGCACCAGCTTGCCTTCCAGAATTTGCGTCTGCGGCAGGGCGAATATCGAGGAATGCGGATCATGGTTAAAGTCGGAAGAAACCAAAGGTTTGTCCGTATATCCTAAGACGCCTTTGAGTTTGCCGTTCGCCGCTTCGATGATGGCGTTGTTGACTTCTTCTTCCGTAGTGTCGCGCTTCGGGGTGAATACGAAATCGACAACGGAGACGTTCGCCGTCGGCACCCGGATCGAAGACCCGGCGAGCTTGCCGTTAAGGTCCGGCAGCACGAGACCGACCGCTTTCGCGGCGCCGGTCGAAGTCGGGATCATGTTCATCGCTGCGGCGCGCGCGCGGTAAAGATCCTTATGCATCGTATCGAGGGTCGGCTGGTCGCCGGTGTAGGAGTGCACCGTCGTCATGTAGCCGCGCTCAATGCCGATCGCATCATGCAACACCTTCACAACCGGCGAGAGACAGTTAGTGGTGCAGGAGGCGTTGGAAACGACGACGTCTTCCCCGGTCAGGACGCCGTGATTGACGCCGTAAACGACGGTCTTGTCGGCGCCCGACGCAGGCGCGGAAACGAGAACGCGCTTGGCGCCGGCCTCAAGGTGCAACGCCGCTTTTTCGCGCGCTGTGAAAATGCCGGTGCATTCATAGACGATGTCGACGTCGAGCTCGCCCCAGGGCAGTTTCGCCGGGTCGCGCTCGGCGAACACCTTGATCGGTCCGGCGCCTACATCGATTGTATCGTTGGTAGTTTTGACTTCGTGCGGAAAACGGCCATGCACTGAGTCGAACTGAACGAGGTGCGCATTGGTCTCCACCGGTCCGAGATCATTGATCGCAACAACATCGACGCCCTTGCGGCCGTTCTCGATGATGGAGCGCAACGCAAGACGCCCGATGCGGCCGAAACCGTTGATTGCGATTTTTAAAGCCATAAAGTCCTCCTAACCGATCAATCTCTTCGCCTCGGCGGCGACCGCCTCAGCCGTTATCCCAAAATGTTCGTAAAGCGCAGGCGCTGGCGCGGAAGCGCCGAAGCCGCGCATGCCGACAAACGCATCTTTCTTGCGCAGCACCTGATCCCAACCTTGCCGGATCGCCGCTTCGACCCCGATGCGCGGTTTGGCTCCCAGCGTTTCCGCCTGATAGGCTTCCGTCTGCATAGCAAAGAGTTCGAAAGACGGCGCCGAGACGACCCGCGCCTTGACGCCCTCTTCCGCCAGAAGCGCCCGCGCCTGCATGGCGATCTCGACTTCGGAACCGGTTGCGATGATTGTCGCGTCAAAATCCGCCGCGTCAGCGAGGACATAGGCGCCTCGGCCGCAGAGATTATCGTCCGTATGGGAAGTGCGCAGCGGCTCAAGCCCCTGACGAGTGAGCGCAATCACAGATGGCGTCGCGATATTGGTCAGCGCAAGCTCCCAGCACTCAGCCGTCTCGACCGCATCACACGGACGAAAAATATTGAGGTTCGGGATGGCCCGCAGGGCCGCCAGATGTTCAACCGGCTGGTGGGTCGGCCCGTCCTCGCCGAGACCGATCGAATCGTGAGTCATGACGTAAACAACCCGCAGCCCCATCAACGCAGCGAGGCGGATCGACGGCCGGCAATAATCGGTGAAGACGAGGAACGTGCCGCCATAGGGAACGACGCCGCCGTGAAGCGCCATGCCGTTCATGGCGGCCGCCATGCCGTGTTCGCGAATGCCGTAATAGATATAGCGCCCGGCGTAATTCTCCGCATTGAGAATATCGAGCGCCTTTGTCTTGGTGTTGTTGGAACCGGTCAGGTCCGCTGACCCGCCAATCGCCTCGGCGATAACGCCGTTGACCACGTCGAGCGCCATCTCGGACGCCTTGCGGGTCGCAACCTTTTTTGGCTCTTCCGTCAGCGCTTTCTTATAGCTGCGGATCTCCGGCGCGAGCGCGCCGGCGTAATCTCCTGCGAGCGCCGTCTTGAACGCCTCGCATTGCGGGCTCGACTGGAGCGTTGCTTCCCAGGCCTCGCGCGCGCCCTTGCCTCTTGCGCCGGCGGCGCGCCACGCCGCCAGAATAGCTTCCGGCAATTCGAAAGGCGCGTGAGGCCAGTCGAGCGCCTTCCGCGCGCCGGCGATTTCGTCACCGCCAAGCGGCGCGCCGTGGGCGGAGGACTTGCCAGCCTTGGTGGGGGCGCCAAATCCGATCTGCGTACGGCACGCGATGAGCGTCGGCCGGTCCGAGCCTTGCGCAGTCTTGATCGCATCTGCAACCGCCTCGGGATCATGGCCGTCGACGCGCATGCAGGCCCAGCCCGAGGCCGCAAAACGCTCAAGCTGGTTCGTCGAATCCGAGAGAGAGACCGGTCCGTCGATCGAAATGTCGTTATCGTCCCAGAGAACGATCAGTTTGCGGAGCTTCAAATGCCCGGCGAGCGACAGCGCTTCCTGGCTCACCCCTTCCATGAGGCAGCCGTCCCCGGCGATGACATAGGTATAGTGATCGACGAGATCGCCGCCAAAGCGGGCGTTCAAATGCGCCTCCGCGAGCGCCATGCCGACAGCGTTGCCGAGACCCTGCCCGAGGGGGCCGGTGGTGGTTTCCACCGCCGGGGCGTGACCGTATTCCGGATGGCCCGCCGTCTTCGAGCCGAGTTGGCGGAAGTTCTTGATCTCCTCAAGGCTCATGCCGTCATAGCCGAGCAGATAGCCGAGGGAATAAATCAGCATCGAACCGTGGCCGGCGGAAAGCACAAAACGGTCGCGGTCCGGCCAGGCGGGGTTCGACGCATCGAATTTCAAAAACCGCGTGAACAGCACCGCGGCGACGTCCGCCATGCCCATAGGCATGCCCGGATGGCCGGACTTGGCTTTTTCCACAGCGTCCATGGAAAGCGCCCGGATAGCATTCGCCATATCTCGCATGCCGGCGCCGGCCGGAGCGGTTTCAGACATCCATGAACCTCAAATCGCCGAAAAAAGAACGGTTTTATGCAGGGCCGCTTCATGCATCGGGGAGGTCTTAGGGTCAAGGGCGCAGAAGGCGACACGAGCGCCGCTCTGGACAGAATCACTCCGGCTCGCCAGACTGGCGGTTAAGCGCAACTGATGAGGGCGAACAGATTTTATGAGCGTTGTTGAAAAAGCCGTGATCGACCTCGCCAACGCCCTCGATGCGCTTGAATCAAAACTGGACAGCCGCCTCGACGACCAGATGGCCAGCAGCGAGGACATCGACGCCGCGCGCCGCCAGGCGAAAGCGGCCAAAGCCCGCGCCGAAGAAGCGTCAAAGGATCTGGGCGAGGCCATCGCGGATGTGAAAGCGCTGCTCGAAGCGAACGCGTAAAGTCGGAAAGGCGAACCATGGCTCAGGTCGATATCAGGGTGAACGGGCGCGAATATAGGGTTACGTGCGAGGACGGGCACGAAGACCGCCTGCAAAGGCTCGCCGCCTATTTCGACAAATACGTGACCCAGCTGTCGGAAGATCTGGGCCAGATTGGCGATTCGCGTCTGATGCTGCTGTCAGCGCTCACCGTGTGCGACGAGCTGTTCGAGGCGCGCGAGCGCGTCGGCGATCTCGAAACCGCAACCGACAAGCTGGACAAAGAAACCGCCGGCGCCGCCAGCCGCGCCATCGAGGCGGCGACCAAGCGCGTCAACGAAATCGTCGAACGCCTGCAATAGTCGCCTAACAGCCCGCTCATCCCGGCGCAGGCTGTCAGTTGAATCAAATTACGAAATTGGCCCGTTCAGGCATCAACTTCAGAGAGTCAACCGCATATCGGCGCCAAGCATGGCGTAATCCGTTCAGTCGCTATTCACCGGCACTGAAATTCTTGATGATCACGCGGACCGTACAAAACCTGTCCATCCTAGGTTTTTTACACATTTCTCGACAAAAAACGCATCGTCAAAATTATCAAGAAACCAGCTAAAGGTAACCTTGACGATGTCCAGGAGACATTCACGGCGGCCTGCAGGCGGCAAGCGCAGATAATCTCTTGCCGAAAAATCGGCGTATTGCTTAATGCCCACGCCAAGAAGCTCAATATAATCTTGACTATATGATCGGGGCAGTCCGAGCCGAATTACAACTTTATTGATCCCGTGAAATCCGAATGGGTAGCGCAGCGCATCATTGACTTCCCGTTCAACGGCGGCACCAACATCGTCCATCCGATAGCCCGCGGCGATAACGTCTTTTTCATTCGGGCAGAACTGGAATTTCCATTGACTCATCACCTGCACCTATAAGCTAGCTACGCAACCGTTGGGATCTCCGCCGCACGTTCGACGTCAAGATACCGCGCTTTAATCGGCTTCAGCCCACCATCGAATTCGAACAAAAGCGGATTGCCGGTCGGTATTTCGACATGAAGGATGTCGTCGTCGGACACTTCGAGCAGCAGTTTTACGAGCGCACGCAGCGAATTGCCATGCGCAGCGACGATCAGCGACTGACCGGCTTTTAGCTGCGGTGCGATTTCCGCTTCGAAATAGGGAATGACGCGTTCAAGCGTCAGCTTCAACGATTCCGCCGCCGGAACCTCAACCCCGAGCATGGCGTAGCGCGGATCGTTCGCCATGTTGTGTTCGCTCGCCGAGTCGATCGGCGGCGGCGGCGTGTCGTAACTGCGCCGCCATATCTTCACCTGATCGGCTCCATGCTTTTCCGCCGTCTCCGCCTTGTTGAGACCGGTCAGCCCGCCATAGTGGCGCTCATTAAGCCGCCAGGACCGCGCAACGGGGAGCCACATCCGGTCCATCTCGTCGAGCGCGATCCAGAGCGTGCGGATCGCGCGCTTCAGCACCGACGTATGGCAAGCGGAAAAATCCGCGCCCAGCGCCTTTAACAGCGCCCCTGCTTTTTGCGCTTCCGCGCGCCCCTTGTCGGTGAGGTCGACATCGACCCAGCCGGTGAATCGATTTTCGAGATTCCACTGGCTCTGTCCGTGGCGTATCAAGGCGAGGCGCGTCATCGCTCTTTGTCCTTTCTCAGTCGACCGCCGTCATAAGCGTTCAAGACAGGATTGGCTAGGCGGCCTATTGCGCTAACATGCGCCAAAAACAAACGGGAAACGCCTTATGACCAAACCTTCCAAAATCGCCCTCGCGCTTCATGGCGGCGCCGGCGCCCGCGCCGGACGGGACTATTCGACAGCCGAAGCGCATCTGCTCGCCCTCGCGGGCCGCGGCGAAGCGCTGCTCAAGGAGGGCGCCGATGCGGCGAGCGTCGTCGAGGTGATGGTCTCCGAGATGGAAGCGTCCGGCCTTTATATCGCCGGCAAGGGCTCGGCGCCGAACAAGGCGGGCTATGTTGAGCTCGACGCCTCGATCATGGCGAGCGAGGCGCACGAACTGAAGCGTCGGGCCGGCTCGATCGCCGCCGTCAAGAATATCAAAAGCCCGATCAGGGCGGCGCGCGCGGTGATGGAGGAAACGCCGCATGTAATGCTCGCCGGTCTTGGCGCCGAAAATTTCTGCCGGGCGAAGGGCCTCGACTTCATCGACAATCCTGAGAGCTATTACGTCGTGCCCGTGGGCGTCGAAGCCGCAGAGATGACCGGCGACGAACTGCGCCACGGCACGGTGGGCGCCGTCGCGCTAGACAACGGCGGACGGCTCGCGGCAGCGACTTCAACCGGCGGCGTTTTCGGCAAGCTTGAAGGGCGCGTCGGCGATACGCCGCTTATCGGCTCAGGCACATGGGCGGACGAATATGTCGCCGCCTCCTGCACCGGTCTTGGCGAGTATTTCATCCTCGCCGGCGGCGCGCAGGATGTGGCGAGCCGCGTGCGTTATCAGGGCGCAGACCTCCACCAGGCCACAGCCGGCCTCATCAAGGACGTCGCCCGGCTCGGCGGCGACGGCGGCGTGATCGCGGTTTCGTCGGAAGGCGATATCGCCTTCGCCTGGAATTCCGACGGCATGAAACGCGCCGGCTTCGGGCCGGACCAGCCGTTGTTTGCCGCGACGTTCTGAATTCAGTCTGCGGTGACGACGAGATCGCGCCAGACAAGGCGGTGATCGGAACTCTCGACCGGATAGCCAGGACCGACGAGCATGTAATGCTCATCATCAGGCCCCGGCCAGAAAACGCCCGATCCTGTTTCCTTGAGCCCGGCTTTTGAAAACAGCACATAATCGAGATGTAGATTGCCGACGCCGCCGCGCTCGGGATCGTCGCCGAAATCGGCGGTGTCCTCCGACGGATCGCCCTCATGCGCAAGGTTCGAGCCGCCCTGTAATACAGCTTGCTCCGCCCCGCCTTCGCTTTTCGGGAACGGCGCTTCGCGGACCGCCGCTGAATTCAGCAGTTGCGCGATAGCGCCGGGATAAGCGTCCCCGTCATGAGGATCGGCGTTCATATCGCCCATGATGACGAAGCGCGCATTCGGCGCGAGCCCGCCTTTGGCGCCGGCGTCGTCATAAATGTAATCGCCCTTGCCCGAAATATAATCCGCCCAGAAACGAATCTCGTCGTGATTGCGCTTGCCGTTTCGATCTTCCTCTCCGTCGAAAGTCGGCGGCGTCGGATGGCTCGCAAGGAGGTGCACGACGCCGGCGTCCGTTACAATCGGCACGTCCCAATGGCTTTTTGAAGAAAGGCGAAAATCTGCGAGCGCCGCCTCGCTATACCAGTCGTCCGGCGCAGGCGTCGCCGGATCGTCAGGGATCAAGGCGCCCGGCATGTCTTTCCAGCGGAATGTCTGAAAGGTGCGGATGTTCGCCTCATCAATCGGAAATTTCGACAGGATCGCCATGGCGTACTGGCCCGGAAATTCGCCATAGCCGAACGCGTCGCCGCCATATTCGCGGCTGCCGGGTTCGGCCACAGCTTGCCCGTTGCGGTCCAGATCGCGCCCCGACGGCTCGCCGGTATTCACCGGCGCAATGAAGAAATAAGAATAAACCGCCGGATCGGCGCCGTTCCAGCCGGTTTCAAGATAGTTCTCGCGGAAAAGGCGCAGGCTTTCGCCTTCCGCATCATAGTCGAATTCGCTGATCAAAATAACGTCAGGAGCGACACGCTGGATAATTTCAGCGACTTTTTGCGCCTGAACGTTTACGGGCGTTGAAAGATCGGTTTCAAGCTGCCCTGCAACCGGGCGGTTAAGATACGCATTGAACGCGGCGAACCGCACGGTTTGTTGGGGCGCGGCTTGCTCAGGCGCTTCTCCCGTTCGCCCGCAAGCAGCGATTGATGACAGAATTATTGCAGCAAAAAACAAACCCCGCATGAAAGCAGCCCCTGATCGACGACGGCGGGACGCTACAAAGAACATCCCGCCGGGGCAAACTATTTCGACTGCAGCCGCGCGAGCTGCAACTCCACGCGTTTGATTTCACGCAGCATGCGGTTGGTTTCCATGCGCATCCAGAACCAGATTTTCAAAAAACCGACCATCACCATCAGCATGACGGCGCCGGCGCCCCAGCGCGCAGCCTCTATCGCCGCGCCGGCGATATAGAATTTCCAGCCGCAATAAGCCGCGCCCAGAAACAGCACAAAGGTCAGTATCGTGGCGAAAACAGCGAAAAAGCGCATTTTTCCGTCGTACACGCCGAAAAGCTGGCTGAACAATCCCTGCTCGCCGAACTTCTCGAAAAGCGCCCGGTCTTCTTCATCCAATGCTTGCTCAATTTGCCGATCAAGATCAGTCATCTGACTTTCCTCCTTCCAACGCGTCGCGCAATTTGCGCCGCGCATGCATGAGGCGGGTTTTGACGGTGCCCGCCGGCGTCTCCAGCACGGCGGCGATTTCCGCCACGCTGAACCCTTCGCGATAATGAAGCGCGATCACCGCGCGCTGTTCCGGCGGCAGCGCCCTGAGCGCCTGGTTGAGCGGACCTCTGTCCGCCGCCGCTTCGATTCCCTCCGCTGATAGCGACGCCGCCGCCGGCTCCGCTGCATAGGCCGCGCTTAGTTTTCTCGTACGCACTGTGCGACGGATAGCGTCCGTGGCGCGCCGTGTGACGATGCGATAGGCCCAGGCGGGAAACAGCGCCGCATCATTGAGACGCGGCAAACCCTTCACGATATCGCTCCAGCCGTCCTGCGCCGCGTCGCGCCCCATCTCGGCATCGCCCGTCAGCCGGCATGCATGCGCCAACAGTTTCGGCTGCCAGCGCGCCGCCAGACGGTTGAACGCGTCGCGATCGCCGGCGCGCGCCGAGGCGGCGAGATACTCGTCGAAAACGCGGGCCTTGTTCCGCCGCATGGATCGCACATCCTTCCGCGAACAGCCTTGTTCAGACTATAAGTCGCCGCCTGGAGCAATCCGGTTCAATGCCGGGGAAATTTCTCAGCCTATGCGGGAATCCCGCCTTTTAGACGGACTCGCCGGTCGTCCCGGCTTTGCCCGAATAAACCTCGTCCACAATATAAACAGGCCGCCGTTTCACCTCGACGAACAGACGCGAAATATACTCGCCGAGCACGCCGACCGAAACGATCTGCACGCTGCCGAAGAACAGAATAAGGGTCGCCAGCGACGCATAGCCCGGCACGCTGCGGCCGGATATCAGCGTTATGCCGATGATGATCGCCGCGTAAATGAATGAAAGAAACGCAACGACGCCGCCGAAATAACTCCAGACTTTGAGCGGCACCGTCGAGAAACTGACAAAACCGTCAAGCGCGAAATTCCAAAGACGCCAGAAATTGAACTTGGTCGTACCGGCGACACGCGTCGGCCGGGCGTAAGGAATGCCAATCGCCTGATAGCCGACCCACGCAAACAGTCCTTTCATGAACCGCGAACGTTCCGGCAAAGTCTTGACGGTCTCAACGACGCGCCGGTCCATCAACCGGAAGTCGCCGGTGTTTTCCGGAATCTTGATGGCGGAAATTTTATTGAACAGCCTGTAAAACCCTTCAGCCGTGAAGCGTTTCGCAAAGGTGTCGGATTGACGGTCTTCTCTGGTCGCATAAACGACGTCATAACCTTCGCGCCATTTGCCGATAAACTCGAGAATGAGTTCGGGCGGGTCCTGAAGATCAACGTCGATCACGACGATGGCGTCGCCCCGTGCGTGATCGAGACCGGCGGTCAACGCCGCTTCCTTACCGAAATTGCGCGACAGGGAGACAACGCGAATATTAGGCTCGGCGTCGGCAAATGCTTCGAGCCGGTTCCTGGTGCCGTCCTTGCTGCCGTCATCAACAAAAACCAGTTCGACGCCGAAGTCTCCGCCGGCGAGCGACTTCTTCACGGTTTCGACAAACGCGCCGACGCTGTCGACCTCGTTGTAGCAAGGGGCGACAATGGAAATCAGCGGGTGGTCCGGCCGCGCCGGGTGGCGCGAAAGCGGCGTGGCGAGCTCAGTTGAGTCAATCACAGGCGTATTTCCTCGCATGCGAACGCAAGCAGGAACGTCCGCGCGCCGGAGCTTGGCGAACAGGCGTTAAGAAACGCTTTACCATAAGGAGAGGTTCAACTTGCCGCTGAAAACGCCTGCGCCACAATGGGCTAAGCGACGAAACCGACAATGTCCTTGACTTCCTTGACCACCGGGTCGGCGATCGCCGCCGCCCGTTCAGCGCCTCCATCGAGAACGCTTTGAAGATAGGCATGGTCGGCTTCGAGCCGGCGCATTTCATTTCCGATCGGCGCAATCTTATCGACCACCAGGTCGGCCAGCGCCGGCTTGAAAGCGCCGAACCCTTGTCCGCCGAACTCGGCGAGAACTTCCGCATTCGATTTGCCGGTGAGTGCGGCGTAAATGCCGACCAGGTTCGCTGCTTCGGGGCGATCTTCGAGACCTTTCTCCTCTGACGGCAACGGCTCGGGATCGGTCTTCGCTTTCTTGATCTTGCGCGCGATAGCATCTGCGTCGTCCCTCAGAAAGATGCAGGCGTTTTCTGATGGATCGGACTTCGACATCTTCTTCGAGCCGTCGCGCAATGACATGATCTTGGCGCCCGGCCCCTTGATCAGCGGTTCCGGCAGCGGAAAGAAATCCGGCGCGTTGAAGTCGTGATTGAACTTGCCGGCGATGTCGCGTGACAGTTCAAGATGCTGCTTCTGATCCTGACCGACCGGCACATGGGTCGCCTTGTAAACGAGAATATCCGCAGCCTGCAGCACCGGGTAAGTGTAAAGTCCCACAGAGGCGCGCTCGGCGTCCTTGCCGGCCTTGTCCTTGAACTGCGTCATGCGGTCGAGCCAGCCGAGGCGTGCGACGCAATTGAAAATCCACGCGAGCTGCGCATGAGCGCGCACAGCCGACTGATGAAAGATCGTCGCGATATTCGGATCGACGCCGGCGGCGAGATAAGCGGCTGCAATATGGAATGTCTGCGCGCGCAGCTTCTCCGGTTCTTGCCAGACCGTGATCGAGTGCATATCGGCGAGGAAATAAAGGCACTCATGTTCGTGCTGCAGATCGACGAACTTCCGGATCGCGCCGAGATAGTTGCCGAGATGCATGCCGCCGGAAGTCTGAATACCGGAGAGGACGCGCATCGGTCCTTGATAGCCGCTCATCTTCTTGAATTCTTTCTGTTTTTTAGCTTCCGCCGGAAAATCAGCCCCGGCCGGTCAGGGTCTTGTAGTCGGAAGGCTTCGCGGCGCCAAGGACCAGCGCAAGAATTCCATAAACCACGGCGCCGGCGGCAGAAAGCCCGACGACAACGATCCATTCCCGGTTCCAGACAAGCGCTGCTATTTGCTCTGTGTACGGCAGAGCGAACCACAGGAAGGCGCCGAGCCCGGCCGTTGCAAGCAGAATGCGCGCGATGCGTCCTGCGAGTCGCCCGCCCGGCTGGAATTGCCGCCGCTTGTGCAGCTTGTAAGCGAGCAAGCCGACCTGCAGCCAGGCGGCGAACGATGTCGCAAACGCAACACTCAAGAATCCGAATTTCGGAAACAACACGAGCGCCAGCCCGGTATTTACGGCGATTGCGATGAGCGCGTAATTCATCGGCGTTTTCGTATCCTCGCGGGCGAAATAGGCCGGCGAGAATATCTTGTGCCAGACGAATGCCGGAAGTCCTGCGCCGAAAATCGCCAGCGCGGCGCCGGTCATCGCTACGTCATGCTCGGTAAAGGCGGACCGCCTCGCGCCGACAAGCGACAGGGCGTCGCTGGCGATCCCCCGGAACAGCGCGTCGCAGATCGGCGCGCCCATGATCATGAACGCCGCGGCGGCGGGAAAACACAACAGCGCGGAAAATTCGAGCGCCCGATCGATCGCCCGGGCGGCGCCCTTCTCGTCGCCTTCCTTCACGCGCCGGGACAGCATCGGCAACAGAACGATTGCAAGCGCAATACCGATCACCGCCAGCGGCAACTGGTAAAGCTGATCGGCGTTCATCAGCCAGGAGACCGCGCCCGGCTCGCGGCTCGCGATATTGGTGCCGATGATCAGATTGATCTGGATGGCGCCGGCGCTGATGAAACCGGGCGCGCCGAGAATGAAAAGCCTTTTAACGCCGGGCGTCAGGCGCGGGCGGCGCAGTTTCAGGAAAAACCCCTGCCGCGCGGCGCCGTAAACCAGCATCGCAAGCTGCAACGCGCCGCCGGCGAAAACGCCCCATGCGGCCGCCTGCCCGGTAATATGCGTATCGGCGTTCGCATAGAACAAGATCGCGGTGATGAGACAGATATTGAGAGCCAACGGCGCGGCAGCGGAGGCGGCGAAGCGGCCGAGCGAATTCAAAACGCCGCTTAACAGCCCGACCAGCGACATCATCATCAGATAGGGAAACATGATGCGCGTGTAGAGCGTCGTCAGGGCGAACTTCTCCGGATCATCCCCAAAACCGCCGGCGATCAGATAAACGAAAAACGGCGCAGCAAGTTCGACCAGCGCTGTCAGTAAAGTCAGGATAACAACCAGCGCCGTTAGCACTTCTTCCGCAAACTGCTTCGCGTCCGCTTTATCGTCCCCGACAAGCTTGCCCTGAAAGAGCGGGATGAACGCCGCATGAAACGCGCCCTCGGCAAAGAGGCGCCGGAACATGTTCGGCAGGCGGAAGGCGGCCCAGAACGCATCCGCCACCGGATTCCCGCCGGCGCCGATCACGCCCGCCATCAGAATCTGGCGCACGAATCCCAGAACGCGGCTCACCATGGTCATGCCGCTGACCGTCGCCATGGATTTGAAGAAATTGCCGCTCATACGCCAGATGGGACCCTCTACCGCCACTGCGGCGGCAATGGGCCGGAATAACGGGGTTTATGCGCCGGAACCAGCAGAAAGAACGTCCATAAGGCGTTTCTCGATCTGCGCGAGCGTTTTCGGGTCGTCGATTTTCCGCCCGCCCGGGTAGCGGAGATAGAAGGCGTCGACGGCGCGTTCGCCATAGGTGGCGATATGAGCCGACGCGATGGAAACGTTGAGATCGGCAAGGGCCGAAGCGAGTTCGTAGAGAAGGCCGGGCCGGTCGAGCCCTTCCGCCTCGATCACCGTCGCGTCTTCCGAAGCTGCGAGCTCGATTCTGACTTGCGGCGCGACACTGAAAATAGACCGGCGATCGCCGAGTCGGCGGCGCAACACGGGCGGCTTTTCCGGCGCAGCGCGCGCGGCGGCCAGAAGACCCGCATGCAAGCGCCTCCCCTGATCCGCACCGTCGATGTCGCCGTCATCGACCGACTGGACAGCGAACACATCGAGGGCTTTGCCGTCTTCTGTCGTCAAGGCCTGCACGGACCGCACGCTCAGGCCGGTTGCGGCGACCGCCCCGGCGAGATCGGCAAGAAGACCCGGCCGGTCATCCGCATAAACAATCGCCTCAAGATCGCCGTCCCGCGGCGTCACCGTCACCGCCGAGTCAGCCTTATCCTGTTCGGCGGCCCGCGTGAGATGTGCGAAGCGGACGATAATATCCGGATCGACCGACCGCAGCATGGCGTCGTTGAGCCGGCCCAGAAAGTTATCCTTTTCCTCGTTGGACCAGTCGCTGAGACGCGTCTTGGTCACCTTTCGCGCAAGTTTCGCCCGTTCGGCGAAGCGTTTTTCCAGCGCCGCCTCGCCGTCGTCGAACCATGCCGCCGTCGCCTGATAGAGTTCGGTGAGCTGGCGGCGCGTGATCTCATCCCAGGAGTGAAGCCCGACAACGCGCAGATTGCAGACAGACAGCACCAGCATCAAATCGAGTCGGTCGCGCGAGCTGACTTTCCTTGCGAACGCCGAAATCGAGTCGATCTCGGTGAGATTGCGCCTTTCCGCGGTGCGGAACATCAGCGCGTGGTGGGCCGCCGCCCATCCTGCAAGAGCCGCCTCTTCAGGCCCCAGCCCCAGACGTTTCGTAACGCGTTCGACAAGGCTCTCACACTTTTCCGGCGACTTGTCCTTGAGCGACCACAAGGCCTCATGCAGCAGCACGGCGAGATAAAACAGCAGCGGATCTTTGGCGTTGGCGAGAATGCCGGCGGCGATCGGATGATCGTCCGCAAGCTCGCCGGCGCGAATACGCGTCAATACGCCGACGCTGCGCAACACATGCTCGTCAATCGTGAAGCGGCGATAAAGGCCGTAATCGATGCGCCCGACAATAGACCCGTAAGCCGGAATGTATTTTCCCAGAAGGCCGGTTTCGGTCATGATGCGCAACACCCGCACCGGGTCGGCGGAATCGGTGAGGACGCCCGCGAAGATCTTCGCAACGACCGGATCCCGCCGAACATCCGACGTAACATTCGGAACCTGTTCGGCGACAATCGCCAGCGCATCGGGGTGAAAATCGATTTTCGGCTTTTTTGAATAGGCGCGAAACAGCCGGAAGAGGTCGCGCGGCTGACGCCTCGCCCGCGCCGCGCTGTCGAAGTCGAGCCGCCCGTGCCTGATGCGGATATTCGGCTTGCCCGGCGCTTCGTCGGACTGCAGCGCCTTCGGCAACAGGGCGGGAAAATGCGGCAGGCGTTTTGCGCGCTCTTCCTCAAGCCGCGCGCAGAGGATGCGCGTCAACCGGCCGACTTCGACCGTGTTGACGAAATAATGCTTCATCAGCCTTTCGGCGGCCGTCATGTTCGAGCGGTCGGCGTAGTCGAGCCGAGCGGCGATTTCCGGCTGTATGTCGAAAGTAAGCTTTTCATCAGCCCGGCCGCGCAGATCGTGCAGGTGAATGCGCACGGACCATAAGAACCGTTCGGCTTTCGCCAGTGCCCGCCGTTCGGTCGCATCGAGTATCTTGTCGATGGCCTTGTTCTCGCCGATGCCGCCGCCATAGACATATTTATAAAGCCAGCGAAGGGTCTGAAGGTCGCGCAAGCCGCCCTTGCCTTCCTTGATATCGGGCTCGACGAGGTAACGGGTTTCCCCGGCGCGGGTCTGGCGCTCATCCTGCTCGGCGAGCTTGGCGGCGACAAACTGGCTCTGCGTACGCCGCCGGAGTTTTTCATATCCGCCGTGAAATTCATCAAACAGTTTGCGCGAACCGCAGAGATAGCGGGCGTCGAGAAATGCGGTGCGGCCGATCATGTCGTCTTTGGCGAACTGGACGGCGCTTTTCGGCGTGTGGACGCTGTGTCCGACCTTGAAGCCGCTGTCCCAGAGCGGATACAGCATGAAGTCCATGAGCGGCTGCAGTTCCGCCTCCACTAACGGATGATGCAGGAAAAGCAGGTCGATGTCGGAATAGGGCGCCAGCTCGCGCCTTCCATAGCCGCCGACCGCCACAATCGCCGCATCGCCGACGGCGGCGGGCGCCAGCTTGAACAGCGCCTTGATGATCTCGTCGACGCCCCGGGCGATCCGCTTCACGGCCTGATCGCCGCGGTCGGTTTCCGAAACCGCCTCGCGCCTTATAACCGGCGCCGTCTCGCGCAGGAGCCGTCCCGCAGCGCCATGGCTTTGACCGGCGCGTTCGGCGGCGACCGCTTTTTCGAGCGCCGCCGCAAAGGCTTCGCTGTCAAAAACACCGGCTTTGCAGGTCGATGGAGAAGGCGCGTTCACAAAATGCTTTTCCGGGCGACGGCGGCCTTGTTACGGTGATTCTATCATCATACGCCTCGCCGCCGAATTCAACAGCGCCGTTCCCGCGTATTTCGTCTCCACGCGGACAATTAGCGACGGCCCGGTCAGGAGGGCGCCAGCCCCTTCAACCGGTAAAGAATATCGAGCGCTTCTTTCGGGCTGACCGCATCAGGGTTAATCTCGTCCAGCGCGCGCTCGAGCGCGCTCCCCTCTTCCGCAGTGGGAGGAGCCGCCGATGCGGCGCCCGACGGCGCTGAAAATAGCGAAAGCTGATCCGCCGCGTCCCTCGCCTCGCGCTGCGCCTCCAGTTCGGCCAGCACCGCTTCCGCCCGGCGCACCACCGGCGCCGGCAAGCCGGCGAGCTTGGCGACCGCAACGCCGTATGACCGGTCGGCGGCGCCCGACGCGACTTCATGCAGGAAGACGACATCGCCTTTCCACTCGCGCACCTTCATCGACATGTTGACGAGCCGCGGCAGTCTTTCAGAAAGCGCCGTCAGCTCATGATAATGGGTTGCGAAAAGACCTCGGCAGGCGATCTCGTTGTGGAGATGCTCGACCGCCGCCCAGGCGATGGAAAGGCCGTCGAAGGTCGATGTCCCGCGACCGATTTCATCAAGCACGACGAGCGAGCGGTCAGTCGCCTGATTGAGAATGGCGGCGGTCTCGACCATCTCCACCATGAAGGTCGACCGCCCGCGCGCGAGATCGTCCGACGCGCCGACCCGGGAAAAGACCCGGTCGACGACGCCGATATGCGCCGAAGCGGCGGGAACGAACGCGCCG
Source organism: uncultured Parvularculaceae bacterium (assembly GCA_913055785.1). GTDB lineage: Bacteria > Pseudomonadota > Alphaproteobacteria > Caulobacterales > Parvularculaceae > Hyphococcus. The sequence continues at coordinate 41,973 of CAJXLJ010000004.1, forward strand.
GCCTGGGCGAGGATTGCGATCAGCGCGTTCTGGCGCAGGAAGGTCGACTTGCCGGCCATGTTCGGCCCGGTGATCAGCCAGAGCCGCGCATCGCCTTTCTCGGCGAGTGTGCAGTCATTGGCGACGAACCCCGCCTCGCCGGCGGCGCGCAACGCACGCTCGACCACCGGATGGCGGCCCGCCTTGATGTCGAACGCATTACTGTCGTCGACAACAGGGCGGACACAGACTTCTTCCGCGGCCAGTTCGGCGAGGCCGGCGGCGACGTCGATTTCAGCAAGCGCCGCGCCCGCGGCGGCGATCGCCTCGCCGCGCTTGAGGATGCGCCCGGCGAGATCCTCAAACAACGCCAGTTCCCGCGCCAGCGCTTCATCGCGCGCTCGGGTGATCTTCGCATCCAGTTCGGCCAGTTCGCCGGTTGTGAAGCGCACGGCGCTGGCGAGCGTCTGACGATGAACAAAGGTTGCATCATGCGGCGCCGTCATCAGCTTGTCGCCATGAGACGGCGGCGTCTCGACGAAATAACCGAGCACATTGTTGTGCCGAACCTTCAGCGCCTTGACACCGGTCTGCTCGCGATACTTCGTTTCGAGCCCGGCGATGACGCGCCGGGATTCATCCCGTAGGAGACGCACTTCATCAAGGCCGGGATCATACCCCTTGGCGATGAAGCCGCCGTCGCGAGCGAGCATCGGCGGGTCTTCGCCTACTGCTTCCTGCAGCGTTTTGATAAGCGCGGAGAAACCTTCCCCGTCCCGGTCTTCCAGCGCATGCGCAGAGTCCGTGAGCGCCGCCGGCGGCGCATTGAGACCGTTTGCTTCGGCGACGGCGCCGGCGATCTTGCGCGCGGCGAGGAGCGCATCGCGGATCGCCGCGAGGTCGCGCGGGCCGCCGCGATCGAGCGACAGACGCGAAAGGGAGCGCGCGATATCCGGGGTTTCTTTCAGGATAGCGCGCAAATCCGCACGCAGATCGGACGCATCGAGAAAAAACCCGACTGCATCGAAACGCTGATTGATGCGCGCCGGATCGGTGAGCGGCGCGGAAAGGCGCGCCGCCAGCGCCCGCGCGCCGGCGCCGGTGACGGTCCGGTCAACCGCCCAGAGGAGCGAGCCCTTGCGCCCGCCGGTCTGCACTGCTGTCAGTTCCAGCGCGTTTCGGGTCGCCGCATCGATGGCCATGCTCTCACCGGCGCGGGCGCGGCGCGGCGGCCGCAGAGCGGGCATGCGCCCCGCCTGGGTCAGCTCCACGTAAGAAAGGAGAGCGCCCATGGCCGCGCATTCAGGCCGGGAGAAGTCACCGAACCCGTCAAGCGACGCAACGCCGAACGCCTCCATCAAGCGGCGCTGACCGGCGGCGGAATCAAATTGCGACGCCGGCATATGAGTCAGACTGTCCTGGGCGCAAACCGAAGCGACGGCTTTTGCAAAAGCGCCTTCCATAGCCATATCCGGAACGATCGTTTCCTTCGGCGCAATCACCGCAAGGGCGGATGCGGCCTCTTTCGGCGTTGTCGCAGAAACGAAAAATTCGCCGGTCGAGACATCGACCCAGGCGAGCGCCGCCTCTTCGCCACCGCGCAGAAGCGACAGAGCCGCCAGAAAATTATTGGCGCGCGCATCAAGGAGCGAATCCTCAATGATCGTACCCGGCGTGATCGTTCGCACGACTTCGCGGCGGACGACAGACTTCGAGCCGCGCTTCTTCGCCTCGGCCGGATCTTCCATCTGCTCGCAGATCGCAACCTTGAATCCTGCCTTGATGAGCTTTGCGAGGTAGTTTTCATAGGCGTGAAAAGGCACGCCGCACATGGGGATCGGTTCGTCCCCATGTTGGCCGCGCTTGGTCAGCGTGATGTCGAGGGCCGCCGATGCGGCGATGGCGTCGTCGAAAAACAGTTCGTAGAAATCGCCCATGCGGTAAAACAGGAGCGCGTCGCCGACGGTTTCCTTGATGGCGAAATACTGCGCCATCATCGGCGTCAAAGACGTCGCCGCCATGCGCCCGCCGGCCCCCGTTTTCAATGAAACCGATTTTGTCATTTAAATTTACAACCGACCCTTAACCGGACAAACCATCCCTCGCCGGTTATATTGAAAAATCAAATTGATCTTTGCGCGAAACCGGCGAGGATGGGAGTTTAATATCGATTCTGGTTCATGTCCGTAAGTCATATAAAACGCACTGAAATCAATCTCGGCGAGCGCGCCGCGCCGCTGGTCATCCGCGTCAATCGCCGCGCCAAGAGATTGATTTTAAAGGTAGACCCTATAGCTGGGGAAATTCATGTAACCGCGCCTACAAAACGCGCGATGCCCGAAGCCCTCGCCTTCGCCAATGAGCGGATCGACTGGATTGTCAGCCAGCTCAACGAAAAGCTGCAGGCGAGACCCTTCATGGAAGGCGACAGCATACCTTTTCAGGGCGCGCCGCACCGGATCGTGCGCAATGGCGGCCCCCGCGCGCCGGTGCGGGTCGATCACGACCTCATCCCGGTTATCCGGGTCGGCGGCGAGCCGGAGCATTTGAACCGGCGCCTGGTGGACTGGATGAAAAGCGAAGCACGACGGGAATTGACGGCGCGCGTCGACCGCTATTGCACGCAGCTTGATCGCAAGCGACGCTCGATACGGGTTCGCGACACGCGTACGCGATGGGGATCATGTTCGTCGGACGGCGCCCTCTCTTTTTCCTGGCGGCTGATTATGGCCCCTCCGGATATTCTCGACTATGTCGCGGCGCATGAATGCGTGCACCTTATCCACATGAACCATTCGCCGGCGTTCTGGCGGCAGGTCGCGGCGCTCGGGGTCGACGCCAGAGCGGCGGAAAACTGGTTCGAGGATAACGGCGCAGAACTCTTCACCTACGGCGTTCAGACGAAACAGGCCGCCTAGCCGCTGGCGTTCAAGAGCGCCGCAATAGGGTCTTCCATAACGCCCGGTTCGACAGGCTTGATCGGCGCAACGAATTGCGGCGGCAACGCGCGGGTCATAATCTCGCTCCAGATCGTCGCCGGCTCCGCGCCTCCGGTGATTTTCTTCATCGGCGCATTATCGTCGCGGCCAAGCCAGACAACGCCCACCAGCCCGCCCGCATGCCCCGCAAACCATGCATCGCGATAGTCCTGCGTCGTGCCGGTCTTGCCCGCAACACGATAACCGGGAACGGCGGCGGCGCGGCCGGTGCCCCATTCGACGACGCTTTCAAGCATCGAGTTGAGTTCGGCAACCGCGGCGTAGGACGCCGCCTCGCCCACATAGTTGCCGTCGCGGCGGTAAACGAGATCGCCGTCGGCGGTTTCGATGCTGGTGATGACATGCGGTTCAACCCGGAACCCGCCATTGGCGAGCGGCGCATAAACGCCGGCGAGCTCAATGGGCGCAATCGCATCGACGCCTAGCGCCAGCGCCGGTCCCGCATTCAGCTCCCCGCGCCAGCCCATAGCCCGCGCCGTGCGGCGCACCGCCGACCGGCCGACCGTTTCCTGCACCCGAATAACGGCGCTGTTCAGCGAACGCGCCAGCGCCTCGCGAAACGTCACATCGCCGTAAAACTTGCTGTTGTAATTGTCGGGCGCCCATTTGCCGATAGCGAGAGGCGCATCGAGCACGATCGCATCAGCATGAAGACCGGCCTTGAGCGCCGCAAGATAAACCAGTGGCTTGAAAGCTGACCCCGGTTGGCGGCGCGCCTGAACGGCGCGGTTGAACTGGCTCGTGGCGTAATCGCGGCCGCCGATCATCGCCCTCACCGCGCCTTCGCCGTCCATGACCACAACCGCGTTCTGTATGGTTTCAACATCGCCCCCGGCGCGGGCGAGACCGGCAATCAGGCCAATCTCCGCGGCTTCCTGCAGGGCAGGATCGAACGTCGTCCGCACCACAAGGTCTGCGTCGACGTCGCCGGCGTAAGCGCGAACCCTGCTGAGCGCGTAATCGATGAAATAAGGCGCGGCGGAAAACTGCGCGTCGGAAAGGCGGATCGGCTCGGCGATCGCCGCCGCCGCCTCTTCTCGCGAGATGAACCCGACCGTTTGCATCTGGTCGATGACAAGCCGCGCGCGCTTGCCGGCGTCGAGCGGATTGCTGGTTGGCGCAAAACGCGACGGCGCCTTTAACAATCCCGCCAGCACCGCCGCTTCGCCGAGCGACAGGTTGCGCGCGGACTTGCCGAAATAGCGATAGCTCGCCGCGTCGATACCGTAGGCGCCCGCCCCGAAATAAACGCGATTAAGATAGAGCGTCAGGATCTCATCCTTGGTGAACTTGTGTTCGAGCCACAAAGCGAGAATGAACTCCTGCGCCTTGCGCTTGAGCGTGCGGTCGGCGTTCAAAAAGACATTCTTGGCAAGCTGCTGCGTGATGGTCGAACCGCCCTGCACCACATCGCCGGTGCGCATATTGACGATCAGGGCGCGGGCGACGGAAACCGGATTGACGCCGAAATGGTGATAAAAATTGCGGTCCTCGACAGCGAGAATCGCCATCGGCACATGGGCTGGCAATGCCGCCAGGCGAACCGGCGCGCCGGCGCTTGAACCGTTTACGGTCAACGGCGATCCATCCGCCGCGAGCAGCTTGATTTTTGCGCCGCCGCCGTCGCGCCAAAGAGCGCTGGTGTCCGGCAGGTCGCGGGCGATGTAGGCGAATATCGCTGCAAACCCGATCAGGAGCGTCACAAAGAACACCCCGGCGTCGGCCACATAGCGTCCGTAGCCCGGCGCGGGCTTTCGGGCGCGCCGACGTTGAGACTGCCGGCGGCGGCTATTAGCTGATTTTCGGGCGGGTCTGCGAGCCATGGCGCATGCTTCGGCGGCGAGGGTTAACAGGCGGTAAATAGAGGCTTTTCCGGAGCGGGCGCACTATGTTCATTCGCCGCCAACCCCTCTATGATCGGTCGGTTCAGCGGACCGCAAGCGAACAGAGCCGAGAAGGGGCGTTCATGTCTGCAAGCAGCCAGACGATCGAACAGGTAGAACAGGTCGATGAAAAAGCCAGCGCCATAGTCGAGGCGGCGAGGAAAACCTTCCTTGCCCGCGGCTTTGACGGCGCCAGCATGGACCAGATCGCGCTCACCGCCGGAGTTTCCAAGCGCACTGTCTATAACCGCTTCCGCTCAAAGGAAGAACTGTTCGGCGCCGCAATCGAGGAAACCTGCAAAACGCTTGTGCCGGTTAATGTCGACGTTATCGAAGCGAGTCTTCCTCCGAAAGAATTCATTCGCCAGCTGAGCCGGCAGTTCGTCGAAGGCATTCTTGAACCCGAAGCGATCTCCCTAAGACGCATCGCCGCATTCGAGGCGGAGCGAACGCCGGAAATCGGCCAATCCTATCTGGCGCACGGCCCGGCCTGGATGGTCGATCACTGCGCGCCGATCCTCGAACGGATGGCCGCAAAGGGGATATTGACCGTCAGCGATCCCAAGGCGGCGCTGTGGCAATTGGGGGCGCTGATCACCGAACCGCTCTACACCAAGACCCTGATGGGCGCTGCGCCCGAAGACCTCAACGCCGCAATAGACGCCCAGGTGAATAGCGGGCTCGACGCGTTCTGGAAGCTTTACGCCGCCAGCTGAGACGGGCGGTGGCGACGCTCCATTTCCTTGATGTTTCGCGTGGATATAAGACGCAAAAAAACGGCGCGGCCGGTAAGCCGCGCCGTTTCCGGCTAATTCTGGTCCTTAGCCTTTATTCGAAAGAGATAACCACTTCCGAACGACGGTTCAGCGGTTCGCGAACGCCATCGGCCGTCGGCGTCGCCAGATTGGTCTCGCCGTAAGCTTCAGTGCGAATGCTGCTGGCCGGAACGCCGTTGGCGATCAGAGCATCGCGCACGACAGCCGCGCGGCGCTCGGAAAGGGCCTGGTTATAGGCGGAAGAGCCTGACGTATCGGTGTTGCCGGAGACCACCACCGTGTCGATGTCGTTCTGAAGCGCCTGAGCGGCAGCCTGCGAAATCAGGGTCTGCGCCTGAGGCGTCAGGTTCGACTTGTCGTAGTCGAAGTAAACGGTGAGCTCGAGCGGATCGAGATCAGCCGACTGATCTTCGACCAGCTGCGGCGGGCACTCGGCCGTGACCGGTACGGCGCTGCCGTCCCAGCAATCCTTGTATTGAACAGGCGCCGCGCCGCCGCCAAAGTTCCAGCGCAGGCCAGCGAACACGCTGTGAGTTTCATATTCGGTCTTGATGCCGGAAGCCACGCCGTTCAGCGTCGCCGCAACGGTCGGCTTGTCGACGGCGAAGTAACGGTAGGAGATATCGAGCATCAGGTCTTCGGCCAGATGGAAGCCGAGGCCGGCGATGCCCTGATAGGCGAAGGCCGCCTTGTCAGCCGCATACGCAATCGTGAGCGGCGCAAGCGGAGCGCCCGCTGCGTTCATACCCACAATGTCATGATCGATGAACGCCACGCCGGCGCCGGCGCCGAGATAAGGCGTCACGACATCGGAAAGACCTTCGAAATCATAGATCAGGTTGGCCATGACCGCGTAGGTCTTGGTGTCGCCGGAGATGGTCGACGGCGGGAAGCCGCTATAGCCCGGAGCCTTGGTCGCAATGTGACGGATGTCGTTGTTGCGATAGGAGCCCTCGAGTTCGGCGCGGAAGCCATTGCCGATCCCCTTGCCGAGTGCGAGGTAGATGCCGATGCCGTTGTTATAATCGGCTTCGCTGTCGAAGGTGTAAGGCGGGGCGCCGCCGACGCTGTCATTGCTGACATCGTTATCTTCGGTCATGTAGTTGAGGCCGGCGCCGATCGCGCCATAAATGCCGTCATACGCATTTGCAGCAGGCGCAATCGCCAACGTCGCCGCCGCCGCCAGCAAGGTTGTCTTAAGCTTCATTTTTCCCCTCCTCAGGTGGACCAGAATTACAAGCCGCCGCGAAGCGCCCGGCCAAAAGGAATCTTACGCAAGCTCTAGCGTTTTTACGCCCGCCAAAACAGGCTTAAAGCCCGGAATTTCTCCAGAATAATAATATCCCGTTAACCATGTTGCAACAACGCATCGCTGCCCACAAGGCCGCACGCCATCCCCCTCAAGGCGTGGCCGCTACGCAACAGAGTCAGCCTGCCTCACGGGGGTCCGCTTATCGCGCCGAAATGACGCCTCTATGACAGCTTTGGGGCGATTTTGGCCACGTGGCGGCGAATCACGCGCCCCCTTCAGGAGCCTGTTTGCCCGCGACTTTGCGATTCACGGGTTTTCCACATCGCATCAGCGACACCCGCCGCCTTACCCAATTCAAAAACGGCCAGCAGCCGGATGACTGCTGGCCGCCCTATTCAGTCTGTCCGCAGCCTCAGGCGCCGGCGGGTTCCAGCCGGTCTTTCCCGACCTGCCCCTCAACATCATCGCCGAGGGTTTTCGTCTGCATCAGCGCTTTGATGATCGGCGAGATAAGCAGCATCACGGCGGCAATGCCAAGCGCCACATAGGCGACATTGGTATAGACCTCAGCGTAGCCCGCTTTCGCTGCAGCGATATCCGTGAGCTGACCGCCGATGGTTTCCGCGCCAGTCGTTCGCGCGATGACGCCGGCGAGATAGTTGGAAAGGCCGGAATAAAGGAACCAGGCTCCCATGGTCAGCCCGACCACGCGAGCCGGCGCCATCTTCGTCACCGCAGAAAGCCCGACCGGCGAAACCAGCAATTCGCCCATCGTGTGAATCCAGTAAATCAGGAACACGAAATAGACTGCTGTCATGCCGCTCGCGCCCGACGCCTTCATGCCGCCGACCAGCGCCAGGAATCCAAGCCCCGCCAGCGCAACGCCAAAGGCGAATTTAACCGGTGTCGAAGGCTCCATCTTGCGTTTGGCGAGCGCGATCCAGAGCCAGGCGATGATTGGGGCGAAGATGAAGATAAAGCCCGCATTCAGGGACTGGAATATCGGCGCCGGGACTTCCCATCCAAAAACGTTTTTGTCGACAAGGCGGTCCGTAAAGAGGTTCAGAGACGAACCCGCCTGTTCAAACAACGCCCAGAAGGGAATTTGCGCGAGCACGAAATAGATCGCCGCGAACATGCGGCTGCGTTCAACGCCTCTAAGCTTCACGATGGAATAGCCCACCAAGCCCAGGAAAACGGCAATACCCAAACCAAGCGCGAATGTATCGGGAATAAGTTCCGCATTCATCACCAGAAGCATGGCCGCGCCGATCATCAAAAGGCCCGTCAGATAACAGGCAAATTCGACATTGATCGGCCCAAGCACCGACTGCTTGAGTTTTTCCGGGTTAGGCGGCTCAGCGCGCCCGCCAAGCCATTTCTGCCCGCCAAGGAAAACGAGCAAGCCAAGCAGCATGCCGATGCCCGCAAGGCCGAAACCGTATTTCCAGCCATAGGCGATGCCAAGATAGCCGCAGAAAATCGATGACAGGAATGAGCCGAGATTGATACCCATATAGAAAATCGTAAAGCCCGAATCCCGGCGAACGTCCTTGAGATTGTAGAGCGAACCGACAATCGTCGAGATATTGGCTTTGAGATATCCGACGCCTGCGATGATCAGCGCGAGGGACAAATAAAGGACGTTCATGTAGAACGGCTCGCGTTCGATGCGCGTCGTGTAATCGGCGACGTTGATCACAGCCGGCAGGCCGACAGCGTCGGGGCTCTCGACCATCATCTGCGTGGCGCCGTCGTTAAATGAAATAATCGACGAACCGCTCTCGGAAACAATGATCTGATTGACATTGGAGCCGCTGCCCCGGCCATCGAGCGTCACCTGATACTCCCCACCCTGATAGGTGAGGATTTCTTTCGAGCCTTCGCCTTCGAAGGCCATGCCGAAATGACCGAGCACCAGAAGAATAGCGCCGAAGGTCACCGCCTTTCGCTGACCCAGATAACGGTCAGCGAGATTCCCCCCGATAATCGTCATGATGTAAACGAGCGCGGTATAGGCGCCATACATCACCGCCGAGCGTTCGTCCGAAAACAGGAAATGCTGAGTCAGATAAATGATGAGGAGACCGCGCATCCCGTAATAGGAAAAACGCTCCCACATCTCGGTGAAGAACAAGATGGCCAACCCTTTCGGATGGCCGAAGAAACTGGTGTCGGCTTTTGCCTCGCTCATGAAGAACTCCCTCTTGAGGGCGTCTTATCGCCGCCCTGTCGTTACCCTCCGCTTTGCGCCTCGTCCCCGGCGCAAAATTAGCGCGCACTCTAGGCCGGATTATGCTGAAAAATCCAGCCTTTAAGCAATGATGCGCCAACAACGCGCGCATTGGTTGCAGCCAAGTGGAAGAATGCGGCGAAAAAGGGGCGTAACGCCCTAGCCTGCGGTTTCGCTACGATTTCCGCTTCAATATGAGCGCCCGGATCAGGCCGACGATGGAAATCGTGAGCCAGAACGCCTCAATCACGAAGGAAGCGGCGTTGAATGTATGGGCGAGCGAAAACAGAATGAATATGGCGCCGAGACCGTTGAGCGCCGGATAGAGCGGACGGCTCACATCCATCCGACCGATCTGCGACAGAAAGTATGTGCCGACGACAAACGAAACACCGACGAGGCCGACAAGATCTGCTGGGGTAAGCGTCATGCGCGCCCCATAGGCGGTTTCCGCCAATAAGTCGAGGCGCGCTCAGAACAGGCGGGCTGCAAGATAAACGATCCCGGCGAACGCCGCTGTCGAGATCAGCATGAATAGCCCGTCACGCGCGGTGATCGCCACGCCGAAGAGAACGACGGTCCAGGCCGGTGCGGCGACCGCGAAAGGGATCGCATCGAATGGCGCCATCAACACGCCCAGAACAAACACGACGCCGGCGGCGATCCGGCGCATCAGCGCGCCAGCGAACCATGGCCACCGCTCCATTATGAACCGGTCTATAGAAGCGAGGGCCGGCTGCATTTTATCGCGCGCATTCTTGAGCGCCTTTTCGGACACCGACTGTTTCAGCACCCATTTCGGCAGCCAGGGATGATTTTTACCGAGCATCATCTGCAGCGCAAGAAGCGCAATGACAATCCCGACCACCGCCGCGGCGCCCGGAACGATCGCGAGCGGCGTGCCACCCATAAATCCGAGAATTACAAAAAGCGGCCCGTAACTTCTGTCATCCCACGCCGTGAGCATGGCGCCCATGGTGACGCGCCCGTTCTCCGACTGAGCGAGCGCCTCATCGACAATATCTTCAAGCGGCGCCGCGTCGTTTGAAGCAGCGCTATGCATCAAGCTTACTCGTCATTTGCCGGAGGAGTCCCGCTTGAAAAACGAACTTCATCGCTACGTCCGCCAATTGCATTTTCCGATAATAGCAACCTTCGCGCCCAGGCGCTGATAAAACCGGATGGCCCGGTCATTTTGCGGCTGCACCGTCCATGACAAGTCGGCGTCAATGTTCCTTGCTTCTTCTGACAGGCGCCGCATCAGCATCTCTCCGAGTCCAAGGCCTCTAAACGCCTTATCAACATATAAGTCATCGATGTTGATGCGCTTGGCGGCGCTCCAGATGTGATATCCGTACGAATACGTCGCATAACCTATGGCTGACGACCCTTTTTCAAGTAACAGCGCCCGCCATTTCGGTTTATCGCCAAATCCTGACTCTCGAAGTTTTTCTTCGGTCGTTGTCAGATATTGCTTTTCGTTTTGATTTTCTGCGAGCGCGCCGATGAGGCGCAGCAATGCAGGAACATCCCGTTCTTCGGCGGGTCTTATTGTAACCCCGTGCCCCAGCGCTGCGCTCACGCCTGCATCGTCCAGCCTTCAACACCCATCGCCGCCTGACGCACGGCTTCCGAACGCGTCGGGTGCGCATGACAGGTGCGGGCGATATCCTCGGACGCGCCGCTGAACTCCATCACCGAAACGACTTCGGCGATCATCTCGCCGGCTTCGACGCCGACAATATGAGCGCCCAAGACGCGATCCGTCTTGGCGTCGGCGAGGATTTTCACAAAGCCGTCGGTTTCGTGATTGGTTTTCGCCCGGCTGTTGGCCATGAACGGAAACTTCCCGACCTTGTAGTCAATGCCCGCTTCTTTCAGAAGCTCTTCGGTTTTGCCGACGCTTGCAACTTCCGGGTAGGTATAAACGACGCTCGGCACCGTATCGTAATTTACATGCCCCGCCTTGCCGGCAATGAGTTCAATACAGGCGACGCCGTCGTCTTCCGCCTTGTGAGCGAGCATGGGCCCGTGGGTGACATCGCCGATCGCCCAGACACCCTCGGCGCTGGTTTTGAAATGATCGGTTTCGATAAAGCCGCGCTTATCGGTTTTAACCCCGACGGCTTTGAGGCCAAGGCCATCCGTATGCGGACGCCGACCGATCGCCACAAGGACCGCATCGCAATCGATTGTCTCCGCATCGCCGCCCGAGGCGGGCTCAACCGAGAGTTTCACTTTGGTCTTGAGTTTTTCCGCGCCCGTCACCTTGGACGAGAGTTTGAAGGCCATGCCCTGCTTCTTGAGAATGCGTTCGAACTGCTTTGAAATCTCGCCGTCCATTGTCGGCAGAATCTTGTCGAGAAACTCAACCACGGTCACCTCAGCGCCGAGGCGGCGCCAGACGCTCCCAAGCTCAAGACCGATGACCCCGCCGCCGATCACGACAAGGTGCTTCGGCACGGACGGAAATGACAATGCGCCAGTCGAAGAAACAATCTGCGCTTCGTCAATCTCAACGCCCGGGAGCGGCGTCAGTTCCGAGCCCGTTGCGATCACGATGTTCTTCGCCGAGAGTTCCTGCGGCGCATCCCCGACAACCCTGACTTTGCCCGGCGCGGCGATCTCTCCGGCGCCCATATAGACGTCGACCTTGTTCTTTTTCATCAGGAACTCGACGCCCTTGGTGAGCCCGTCGACCGCGTCGTCTTTCTGTTTCAGCATCTGGCCGAGATCGAGGCCGAGTTTGCCGGTCTTGATGCCAAGCGCTTCGAACTGTTTTTCCGCCTTTTCGTAAAGCTCGGATGCGTGGAGCAGCGCTTTCGACGGAATGCAGCCGACATTCAGGCACGTCCCGCCAAGCTTCTTCGTGTCGCGCTTTTCGATGATCGCGGTTTTCAGGCCCAGCTGGCCAGCGCGGATCGCCGCATTATAGCCGCCGGGTCCCGCGCCGATGATGACGACGTCGTATTGATCTGACATGGGATTCGCCTTCGTCTTTTCTTTCGCCGTGAGGAGTTAGGCGCGGGCGGCCTGAAGGTCAACAAGCCTCGTCCCGGACCGTCATCGCCTTAGCGTAAGGGCCATGAGACAGCGGTGAAGCGACCAACCGCTGCGACTAAAGATCGAGCAGCAGTCGCTGCGGGTCTTCGAGGTTTTCCTTAACGCGTACGAGGAAAGTGACAGCGCCCTTGCCGTCGACAATCCGGTGATCATAGGAAAGCGCCAGATACATCATCGGCCGGACGACAACTTCGCCATTCCGCACGACAGGGCGCTCTTCAATACGGTGCATGCCGAGAATGCCTGATTGCGGCAGGTTGAGGATCGGCGTCGACAGAAGCGATCCGTAAATGCCGCCATTCGAAATCGTGAACGTGCCGCCCTGCATCTCTTCGAGTTTAAGGTCACCCGAACGCGCCCGCCGGCCGTAATCGGCGATGGCGAGTTCGATCTCCGCGAGCGACATCATGTCCGCATCGCGCACCACCGGCACGACCAGCCCCTTGTCGGAGCCGACCGCGACGCCAATGTCGTAATGGTTCTTGTAGATGATGTCGGTTCCGTCGATCTCGGCGTTGACGTCCGGCACTTCTTTCAACGCGTGAACGCAGGCCTTCACGAATAGCGACATGAAGCCGAGTTTGATCCCGTGCTTCTTCTCAAAAAGCTCCTTGTACTGCTTCCGAAGGTCCATCACCGCCGTCATATCGACGTCGTTGAAGGTGGTGAGCATCGCCGCCGTGTCCTGCGCCTCCTTGAGGCGCGTCGCGATAGTCTGGCGCAGGCGCGACATGCGCACCCGCTCCTCGCGGAGGCCGAGATCTTTCGGCGCCGAAGGCGCGCGGGCCGAGGCGGGCGCGGATTTTTGAGCAGCAAGGGCGTCGCCCTTGGTGATGCGCCCGTCCTTGCCCGTGCCGTGAATGGTCGAAGGATCAAGATCCCGTTCAGCGACGACCCGGCGCGGCGCTGGCGAAAGCGGCGCGCCGGAAGCGGCCTGCGCGGGCGCGTGGGCGGCGCCGTTGGTTTTAGCCGGCGCTGGTTTTGCGCCGCCGGCGCCTTGCTGAACGACCGCAAGCACGGCGCCGACCTCAACCGTATCGCCCGCTTTCGCCCGGATTTCCTTGAGGACGCCAGAAACCGGCGACGGCACGTCCATCGCCGCCTTGTCGGTCTCAAGGCTGACGATCGGCTCGTCCGCCTCGACGCGATCGCCTTCCTTCTTGAGCCACTCGCCAACATCCGCCTCGGTGACAGACTCGCCAGCGGCCGGCACCTGAATTTCAACTTCTTCGCCGCCGCCCTGTACGGTCGCCGCCGGCGCCGGTTCGGCGGCAGGTTTTGCTTTTGCAGCGGAGCCGCCGGCCTCTATGGCGCCGAGCAGCGCATTGACTTCAACCGTGTCGCCTTCCTTCGCAGCAATGCTGGAAAGAACCCCCGCCGAGGGCGCCGGGACCTCGACCGAAACCTTGTCGGTTTCGAGTTCGACCAGCGGCTCGTCCGCGGAAACGGCGTCGCCTTCCTGCTTGATCCACCGGGCGATCGTCGCTTCGGTAACGGACTCGCCTAAAGCCGGTACGCGAATTTCGGTCGTCATTCTTCTTGCTCCGTATCGTGGGCGAGCGCCTAAAGCGTCAGCGCCTCATCCAGAAAGGTTTCGAGTTCTTGCTTGTGCCGGCTCATCAGGCCGGTCGCGGGGGACGCAAAAGACGGACGCCCCACATAGCGCGCGCGCTTGTGTTTGGCGCCAATCTGATCAAGCGCCCATTCGAGATTAGGGTCCATAAAGAACCAGGCGCCCATGTTTTTCGGCTCTTCCTGACACCAGACCATCTCGGCGTTTTTAAAGCGCTGCAGCTCGTTAATGAGCGAATGAGCCGGGAACGGATAAAACTGCTCAACGCGCAGAAGATAGACATTGTCGATCCCGCGCTTCTCGCGCTCTTCAAAAAGGTCGTAATACACCTTGCCGGCGCACAGAACGACCCGCTTGATTTTGGCGTCGGATACCAGCTTGACGGTTGAGCCCGGATGATACTCGGCATCGTCCCACAAAACCCGGTGGAAAGAAGAGCCCGGCCCCATTTCCTCCAGAGTCGAGACGCAGCGCTTGTGGCGGAGCAACGACTTCGGCGTCATCAACACCAGGGGTTTCCGGAAATTGCGGCGCATCTGACGGCGCAGGATATGAAAGTAGTTCGCCGGCGTGGTGCAGTTGGCGACCTGCATATTGTCCTGCGCGCAAAGCTGAAGGAAACGTTCAAGGCGCGCAGAGGAATGTTCCGGCCCTTGCCCTTCATAGCCATGCGGCAACAATAGCACGAGCCCGCAAAGGCGCAGCCATTTGCGCTCCCCGGACGACAGGAACTGGTCGATGATGATCTGCGCGCCGTTCACGAAGTCGCCGAACTGCGCCTCCCACATCACCAGGAATTTCGGGTTGGCGAGCGCATAGCCGTATTCAAAGCCCATCACCGCAAATTCGGAGAGGTTGGAATCGTGCACTTCAAAGGTCGCGTTGGCGCCGTTTATATGGCGCAGCGGCGTATAGGTTCTTTCGGTTTCCTGATCGATGAAAACCGCATGACGCTGGGAGAAGGTCCCGCGGCGGGAGTCCTGTCCGGAAAGCCGGACGCCGAAACCGTCTTTTAGCAGCGACCCGAACGCCAGCGCTTCGGCTGTCGCCCAGTCGATCCCCTCGCCGGCTTCAAGCGTCTTCTTCTTCTGCTCGAGGATACGCGCCAGCGTTTTGTGGATATTGAAATTCTGCGGATAGTGCGTCAGCGCCGCACCGATTTCATTGAGATCATCCAGCTCCACCGCGGTATCGCCGCGGCGATCGTCGTCGACCGGCGGCACGAACCCCGACCATTGCCCGTCGAGCCAGTCGGCCTTGTTGGGGCGGAAGGAATCGGCCGCATCGAATTCATCGCTCAGATAGGCCTTGAAACGCTCGCGCTCGGCTTCGGCTTCACCTGAGGCTATGACGCCCTCGTCTTCCAGTCGTTGCGCATAAATTTTCCGCGTCGTCGGAAGCGAGCGG
The DNA here is from genome assembly GCA_913055785.1 of uncultured Parvularculaceae bacterium. Classification (GTDB taxonomy): domain Bacteria; phylum Pseudomonadota; class Alphaproteobacteria; order Caulobacterales; family Parvularculaceae; genus Hyphococcus. The sequence goes on from CAJXLJ010000004.1 coordinate 57,138, forward strand.
ATCTTCTTGTACATGAGCGGCTGCGTGAAGCTCGGCTCGTCGCCTTCATTGTGCCCGAACCGGCGATAACAGAACATGTCGATGACGACGTCCGCGCCAAATTTCTGACGAAACTCGGCGGCGATTTTCGCGGCGTACACGACCGCTTCAGGATCATCGCCATTGGCGTGAAAGATCGGCGCTTCGACCGCCTTCGCAACATCCGACGGATAGGGCGAGGAACGCGCGAATTTCGGGCTCGTCGTAAACCCGATCTGGTTGTTGACGATAAAATGAATGGTCCCGCCGGTCCGATAACCGCGAAGACCCGACAGACCGAAACACTCAGCAACGATTCCCTGACCGGCGAAGGCGGCGTCGCCATGCAGCAGAAGCGGCAAAACATGGGTGCGCGGCGTATCGAGGTCGGGCGCTTCGATACGGTCCTGCTTCGAACGCGCCTTGCCGAGCACCACCGGATTGACCGCCTCAAGGTGAGACGGGTTGGCCGTCAGCGAAAGGTGAACCTTGTTGCCGTCAAATTCCCGGTCCGATGAGGCGCCGAGGTGATATTTAACGTCGCCCGATCCGCCGACATCGTCGGGCGTGACCGAGCCGCCGTGAAACTCGTGAAAGATGTGATGGTAGGGCTTGCCCATAACGGCGGCGAGCACATTGAGGCGGCCGCGATGCGGCATGCCGATGACGATTTCCTTAACGCCGAGGGCGCCGCCGCGTTTGATGATCTGCTCCAGCGCCGGCACCATCGCTTCGCCGCCATCGAGCCCAAACCGCTTGGTGCCCGTGTATTTGGTGTTGAGAAAGTTCTCGAAACCTTCCGCCTCGATCAGCTTGTTGAGGATCGCCTTCTTGCCTTCCGGCGTGAAGGATATGTCCTTGTCCGGCCCCTCGATACGCTGCTGCAGCCAGGCCTTCTGTTCCGGGTCGGTGATATGCATGAACTCGACGGCGAAAGTTCCGCAATAAGTCCGTCGCAGGATCGCCAGAATTTCCCGAAGGCTCGCAGTTTCAAGACCGAGAACATTATCGATGAAAATCGGCCGGTCCATGTCCGCCTCAGTGAACCCGAGCGAGGCGGGATCGAGCTCCGGATGGACTTCGACATTCTCCGGGCGGATGTTCAACGGATCGAGATCGGCGATCAGATGGCCGCGAATGCGATAGGCGCGGATCAGCATCAGGGCGCGCAGCGAATCCTTCGTCGCCTGATGGATATCTTCAGGCGAGGCGGCCGGGACCCGGTTTTCGATCTTCTTCCTGAGAACCTGCTCGGCTTCGCCCCAGTTTCCGTCGAGGGCGGCTGTAAGCTCGCCGTTGCGCGCTGGCGGCCAGTCCTTGCGCGCCCAGCTCGGCCCGGTCGCGCCCGCCGCGCCGTTGGGCCGGCCCGCTTCTTCCTCGAAAAACCGGCGCCAGTCCTCGCCTACCGCAGCGGGGTCCTGAACATACTCCGCATAGAGTTTTTCAAGATACTGCGCGTTAGCGCCTGAAAAAATCGTCCGTTCGAGGGCGCTACCGCCTGGCCGGGGCGCCTCGCCATCCTTTGCCATCACGCGTTCCAACTCTTCCGCATCGCCGGTTGGCCTACCTAGATACGCCAACCGCTGCGCGTTTCAACGTCAAATCGGCGAGAGTCTGCGCTTTGAGCAGTTTATTTTTTGACAAGCTCGAGAAGTGTCCGGCCCATCGCCGCCGGCGTCGGCGCGACCGCGACCCCGGCCGCGTTCAGGGCCTCGATTTTCGCCGCCGCCGTGTCGTCGGCCCCGGACACGAGAGCGCCCGCATGGCCCATGCGCCGCCCCGGCGGGGCGGTGACCCCGGCGATGAAGCCGACCGTCGGCTTCTTGACCCTGTTTTCCGCGAGGAAGCGGGCGGCGTCGGCTTCCGCCGAACCGCCGATCTCCCCGATCATGATAATCGAATGGGTGTCATCGTCGGCGAGGAACATCTCGAGGACCTCGATGAAGTCGGTCCCCTTGACCGGGTCGCCGCCGATGCCGACGCAGGTTGACTGGCCGAGCCCCGCCATCGTGGTCTGGTGCACCGCCTCATAGGTGAGCGTGCCGGACCGCGAGATTATGCCCACATGACCTTTCCGGTGGATGTGACCCGGCATGATGCCAATCTTGCACTCTTCGGGCGTGATGACGCCCGGGCAATTGGGGCCGACAAGCCGGGTCTTTGAGCCGTCGAGCGCGCGCTTGACCTTGACCATGTCGAGAACCGGGATGCCCTCGGTGATGCAGATCACCAGGGGAATCTCCGCGGAAATCGCCTCGAGGATCGAATCGGCGGCGAAGGGGGGCGGCACATAGATGACGGACGCGTCGGCACCCGTCTTCTCGCGCGCTTCGGCGACCGTATCGAAAACCGGCAGCGTCGCGCCAGAAGCGGGCTCGCCCGCCTCCCAGGTCACGCCGCCCTTGCCCGGCGTCACGCCGCCGACCATCCTCGTGCCGTAAGCGATCGCCTGTTCGGTATGGAAGGTGCCCTGGCTGCCGGTGAGCCCCTGGCAAATGACTTTCGTGTTCTTGTCGACGAGAATGGACATGAGGTCTCCGGCCGCAGCGGGTGAGGAATTTTGCTGGTCTTAGCGGCGCCGGCGCGCCGGAGCAACCGTTCCGAACGGGCGTCAGCGCCGCATCCCGCCCGGATTTCGCTTTCATCGAGACGTCACGAAACCTTCTTGGCCATGCAACACTTCTCTGCGAGAGAGCCCGCGCTTTGGACAAATCCTCCGAGTTCGAAGCCCTCCCGAACTTGACGCCGCATGAGGATTTTTCCTCATGCGGCTTTTTCTTGCGTTGCTCTGCGCCTCCTCCATAGTTCGGAAAAAGGAGAAGCCATGACCGCCGATCTCGCCGCGAAACGCATGGAAACCGTCCGCACGCATATGGCGGAGGAAATCGTCCATAACTTTGACGAGGTGATTGGAACCTTCTCCCATCCGAGATACGAACTCATGGCGTCCGGGCAGGTGTTCGACGGCGAGGCGGAAGTGCGCGAGTATTATCGCCGTTCCCGCGAGGCGTTTCCCGACCAGCGCAACGAGGTCATCAGCATGCGCCATGCGGACGATGCGGTGTTCGTCGAATTCTGGCTTATGGGGACCCATAAAGCCCCCTTGCAGACCCCCAATGGGGAATTGCCGCCGACCGGACGCGCCTTTAAAACGCAGATCTGCGCGATCTTTTTCTTCGAAGGCGAAAAAATCGTCTGCGAGCGCATCTATTACGACCAGCTCAGCATCATGCAGCAGCTGACAGGCGCGGCCTAGAGCACGGGCAAATCGGATTTCGTTCGGCCGGAGACATGCTCGCCGGTGTTAAGCGTGCCGGCGCTCTCGATGAGCATGATCCAGCACTCTTTATCAGCGACCGGCATATGCTCGACGCCGGCGGGCACGACGATGAAATCGCCCTCTTCCATCGCCACATCGTGATCTCGAAAACGCATAGTGAACGCGCCTTTGACAACGAAGAACGCCTCCTCCACGCCATCGTGATGGTGCCACTCGAACGCACCCTCGATCTTGGCGAGACGTACGTCCTGATCGTTGACCCGCGCGGCGATATGCGGGGACCACGGCTCGGGGATGCGCTCAAAAGCGGAGAGAATGTTGATTTTCTTCGCAGGCCCGTCGGTCACATCGACTTCCTTTCCGGCGGCGTTTTCTCATAGGCGAGTACGCGCTCGACAAACGCGGGCGGCAGCGGCGCGGTCTCACCGGCGCCGCCGGTCGAATAGACATAAGTGAGCAAGCCTTCGGCGAGCAGCTCATCGCTGCGATAGATCGCCGTGCGGATGGTCATGGACTTGGTCCCGAGCCTCACGCAGCGCGCTTTCACCTCAAGCATATCGTCGAATTTCGCCGGAGCGCGATAGTCCGCTTCAGCATGAACAGTGAAGAAGTCGACCTGATTGCCCGCATCGAAGCCGAGCGCGCGCATCCATTCGGTCATGGCGACGTCGAAATAGAGGAAATAGTTGACGTTGAAGACGATCCCTTGCGCGTCGCACTCCCCCCAGCGCACGCGAAGGGGATGGGAGAAGGTGAAATTATCGTCATTCATAAAACTGCGGGCCGTCAGGTTTTTTGATACTTCGCCATGATGGTATGACCGTCTATGGTCTCATGGACGTCTTCGAGATACCGCCGGAAGGCGTTGCCGCCGCCGAGACGGTAATAGAGCGAACGCAAAAGCCTCGATTTCGGCAAATACTTTTCTTCCATCACTGATTGATACCAGCCGATGCACGCTTTCGATAATGGCTCTTTTTCGATTGAAACAAGCTTGATGTCGAAAAAACGCTCAAGCGTCTCCAGCGTCTTCCACCCCCAAAGCGTAACATGGTGCGGCGGCGAATTCAGCGGCAAGAGCGGACAATCGCTTAAAAAGGAATCGTTGTTCGGCACGCTCAGCACCAGCGTCCCGCCCGGGCGCAGCGCTCTCAACATCGAATTGATAAAGCTCCTGGGGTCATCGACATGTTCGAGAACCTGAAAGGACGCGACGGCGTCATAAGCTTCAGGGTGCTCTTCAGCATGCTGTTCAATCGTCTGGTCGACGACTGTCAGATTACGCGACTGCGCATTGGACCTGCTGAAGGCGTTGGTTTCGAGCCCTACAGATCGACCGATGTCGTCGCGCGCCAGATCGAGAAAATACCCGAAGCCGCAGCCCACATCCAGAACCGCCTCAGCGCCCCGGACCCAGTCGCGCGCCCGCGAAAACTCCCAACGCCTTTCATTATAGTCTTTTTGTTCCGCATCCCTGGAATAGAGCATCTCGTAGAATGCAGGCGGCCCCGCAAGGCCGCCAGGCCGGAAAAACTCAAGCCCGGTTTCCTCGCATCGCCAGCGCTCTATCGTCTCAACGCCTGCAAGGAACGGGCTGATATCAGCATCATGCTCGCGCGCATAGGCGGCAATCAACCGGGCTTTATCCAGCTCTCCGACTTTCACCGCCGGACCGCCCGTGAGGATGCTGCTGACACTCATCTGAAATTTCTCGTCAACTCACCCCTGCACCGCAGCGACAACCTTCTGCGCAGCGTCTTCGAGATCGTCGGCCGGCGTGATCTTGAGGCCGGACTGGCTGAGGATCTCCTTGCCCTTTTCGACATTGGTGCCTTCAAGGCGCACGACCAGCGGGTCTTCGAGGCCCACTTCTTTCACCGCCGCGACAATGCCGTCAGCGATGATGTCGCATTTCATGATGCCGCCGAAAATGTTGACGAGGATGCCTTTGACGTTCGGGTCGGTGGTGATGATCTTGAAGGCTTCGGTGACTTTTTCCTTGGTGGCGCCGCCGCCGACATCAAGAAAGTTCGCCGGCTCCGCGCCGTAATGCTTGATGATGTCCATGGTCGCCATGGCGAGCCCGGCGCCGTTGACCATGCAGCCGATATTCCCGTCGAGCTTGACGTAGGAAAGGTCGAACTCCGAGGCCTTAAGCTCCATCGGGTCTTCTTCCGTTTCGTCGCGCATTTCGAGAATGTTCTGGTGGCGGAAGAGCGCGTTGGAATCGAACCCCACCTTCGCATCGAGCACCAGCAAATCGCCGCCCTTGGTGACGATCAGCGGGTTGATTTCAAGAAGGCTCATGTCTTTTTCGGTAAACGCTTTATAGAGCGTCGGGATCAGCTTGCCGCACTGTTTCGCCGCCGCGCCTTTAAGGCCGAGCGCCTGCGCGATGCGCCGCGCATGATGCGGCATGCAGCCGGTCGCCGGGTCGATCCTGACCGTCACGATCTTCTCTGGCGTTTCTTCGGCGACTTCCTCGATGTTCATGCCGCCCTCGGTCGAGGCGATGAAGGCGACCTGACCGGCGCCGCGATCGACCAGCGCCGAGAGGTAGAGTTCGGTTTCGATGTCCGAGCCGTTCTCGATATAGAGGCGATTGACGACCTTGCCTTCTGGGCCGGTCTGCTTGGTGACCAGCGTCGCGCCGAGCATCTCCTTGGCGTATTTCTCAACGTCTCTCACCGACTTCGCCAGACGGACCCCACCGCCGTCGCCGGCCGACTTTTCCTTGAACTTGCCCTTGCCGCGGCCGCCAGCGTGGATCTGCGCCTTCACTACATAAAGCGGCCCGGGGAGTTCCTTGGCCGCTTTCTTCGCCTCGTTCGCCTTGAAAATGACTCGGCCTTCGGAGACCGGCGCCCCGAATTCTTTCAGGAGGCGTTTGGCTTGATATTCATGGATATTCATGGGGGAGCTCCGGCTGAATGGTGTGGCGTTTATAACGCGGCCCCTCAACCGATCAACCGACTTGGGAACCCCGAAATTGGCGCCGCTCCAGAAAAACGCCTAGGCTGGCCCCCGCTGGAAAGGCTCACATGAACTGGAAATGGCATCTCCTCTATCTGGTCGTCGCGCCGCTCTCCTTTGCCATGCATGAGGGCGCGCACTGGCTCGCCGGCACCCTGCTGGGGTACGAGATGGAGGCCGGCATCAATCACGTCCGGCTGATCAGCGGCGAATACACCTCAGTGCTTCATGAGAATATCGTCAGCGGCGCGGGGCCGGCGGTTACGGCCGCACAGGCCGTCATCGCCTACCTGTTCGTGGTCGCCAGACAATCCCGTCTCGCTTTCGTCTTTCTCTTTACCGCCCTCGCGATGCGGCTTCTCGCTTTTGGGGTCAGCTTCGCCAACCTAAACGATGAGGCGCGGATCAGCCTCTCTCTCGGGTGGCCATGGCAACTCCTGCCGGCGATTGTCGTTACGGCGCTTCTGGCGATGACGCTTATCGCATCATACAGGCTCCGCCTTGGATGGCGGAGCTGGGCGGCAAGCTATGTTGCGATTTCAATCGCTATCGCGGCGATTGTCTTCGGCGAGGCTTTTCTGCCGACGCTCAGTTGAACGCCGCCGCACGGAAGTCCGACAATGACTGACGCTGTCTTCCGGCGCTGTCGAAATTCTCCGGCGCGAGCCAGGCTTCAAACGCGGCCTTGAGCTGCGGCCATTCTGAATCGATCATCGAGAACCAGGCGGTGTCGCGATTGCGGCCCTTCATGACCATGTCCTGACGGAAGACGCCCTCAAAAACGAAGCCGAGCCTTTCGGCGGCGCGTTTCGACGCCCCGTTGGCGTTGTCGCATTTCCATTCATACCGGCGGTAACCAAGATCGTCGAAGAGATGCTTCGCCATCAGATACATCGCCTCGGTTGCGGCGGGCGTTTTCTGCAGCTTCCTGGAAAAGACCACGGCGCCGACTTCAGCCGAGCCTGCTTCCGGGCGAATGCGCATATAGCTCGCCATGCCGAGCGACTCTCCCGTGTCGGGCGCCCTGAAGAGATGGGTTTTCCAGTTCTGACGACCGCCGATGAAAGCGAGCGTCGCGCCGAGCGCGTCGCCGTCGTCAAAGGGGCCGATCGGGACATAACTCCAGAGATCGTCGTTCGCGGCCCCGCAGATCGCCGGGAAGAGGACCGCGCCATCCTCCGGCAACCGCGCCGGTTCGACGCGAACATAGCGGCCTCCTATCGCCGGCAAGGACGGCTCGGCGCACAATCGCCAGTCTTGAAGGTTATTCATATTGTCGCTGATCCCGAAAGCCTGCAGCGCGCAGGAAAAGCGAAAAAACCGCCGGACGCAAGAGAGAGGGGATGCGCCCGGCGGCCCCTCCCCGTAGTTAAAACCGCATGCCGACCCCGACGCCAGCGACGATCGGATCGAGATCAACGTCAACCGTGTTGATTGCGCCGCCCGTGTTGAGCGTCGCCGTGGTGTCGATGTCGATATATTTCACGTCGATGTTGAGAAAGACGCGGTCCGAGATATCGAAATCCATGCCGGCCTGAAAAGAAACGCCGACACTGTCGTCAAGACTGACAGTCGTTGCGCCGATCGCATCGTTGAGCGCCATGGTCGCATCTTCATCGTAAAAGATCGTCCAGTTGACGCCGACGCCGACATAGGGGCGCACATGCGCATTGGGCGCAAAATGATATTGAAGGGTCAGGGTCGGCGGAAGCGCCATGGTCTCGGCGATTTCTCCGAGAGCGGCCAGCGACCCCTCCCCGGATATGTCATGAGGGCTGGTGCCGAGAATGAGCTCGGCGCCGACATTGTTGGTGATGAAATAAGTGAAATCGAGTTCCGGCACGACGGCGTTCGAAACCGAAACGCTCCCACCGGGAAAAGCCGGCAAAACAGGGCCGGCGGTCTCCGTCGGAGCGACAACGATGCCGCGCAAGCGCACGAGCCAGTCGCCTTCCTCGGCTTGAGCACTGGTGGCGAGCATGGCGGCAAGGACCGCAACTGAAATCATTCGCATGGCTGTTTCTTTCTGCGCTGCTTCACTCGCTGCTTGCCCGCAAGCACAGAAAGATTTTTGATCTGGATCAGATTTTCAGAAGATATCCGCGACAAAATCGCCGCATGGGAAAACCTTGTAGCGCGTTGCTAGCCGATACGCGCAAGCAAGTCGCTCGCGAAAACGGTTAGCGTGTCGTCGCGCGCGCCCATGACGACGATCCGGTCGCCGGGGCTGGCGAGTTCGAGGAGCCGTTCGCCGCAGGTTGACCGGTCCGGCAGCGCTTCCGCGTTCCGTCCCGCCGCCCTGACGCCCGCCGCAATATCAGCACTCGAAACGCTTCGCTCGACGGTGCCGCCGAAATAGACCGGCTCCGGCATCAGGAGAATGTCGCCTTCAGCGAGATTGTCTGCAAAACAGGCGATGAACTCATCTTTCATCTTGGCGAGCGGACCGAAACCGTGCGGCTGAAACATGACGAGCAGCCGGCCGGGAAACTCATGAAGCGTTTTGAGACTTGCGGCGATCTTGTCCGGGTTATGGGCGAAATCATCGATGACCGTGACGCCGTCCCCCTTCAATGAAGCCGAGCCGACATATTCGAGCCGGCGTTTGACGCCTTCAAATCCGGCCAGCGCCGCCACCGCGGCTTCAACCGGAACGCCAGAGGCGCTGGCGACAGCGATAGCGGCGAGCGCATTTGAGACATTGTGCCGGCCCGGCATTTCCATGTCGATGCCAGGTCGTTTCCTTGTGCTTTTCTCAATGACTTCAAAATTGACGCCAAACACTTCCGGACAAATGTCATGCGCAAAAAAGTCAGCGCGCCTATCAACGAGACTATAAGTTATGACTCTGCTTGCCGGCATTTTCGACGCCATACGCGCCGTTTCATCATTATCAAGATTAAGCACAGCCGTATCTGCTTTCCCAACGAAAGCTCCAAACAATGCACGCAACTCATCCATCGATTTATGGTCGAGCGCGATGTTGTTTAGCACGGCGATCTTTGGGTTGAACATGGCGATAGAACCGTCGCTCTCGTCAATCTCCGAAACGAACGTATCGCCTTCCCCGACAAGCGCGCTCGCGAACAGCGCATCTTCCGTCACGAAGTTTTTCATGACGGCGCCGTTCATGACCGTCGGATTCTTCCCGGCGTGATGCAGGATCCAGCCGATCATCGCCGTCGTCGTCGATTTACCGCTGGTGCCGGCGACGCCGATGGGACAGGGCGCCTCGTTGAAAAGCGTCGCGAGCAGTTCCGCCCGGGTCAGGCGGGCGGCGCCGACCCTGTTCGCCGCGACAACGTCCGCGACCGTCTCTTCAACCGCCGCCGAAGCGACGAGGGTCTGAGAAGCCCGCGTCAGCCCGGACCCGTCCTGGGGATGCAGCCTCACGCCGAGGGACTTCAGATACTCGAATTTCGCGGCGGTCCGCCCCTGGTCGAGCGCCCGGTCGGAGCCCTCCACGCGGGCACCCTTCGCAGCGACGATCATCGCCAGCGGCAGCATGCCTGAGCCGCCGATCCCGCAGAAAAAATAGTCTTTTGTTTCACTCATCGCCGGATCGCTGTAACCGAAATTAAGAAATAAGTGATAAACACTGTTCGATGACCGACACCACCAAACATATAGCGCTTGTCTGCCCGGGCGGGCGGATCACCGAAGACCTTGCAGAGAAAACCGCCGATTTTGCGGCGGCGCGCCATGGCGCGATGGTAAAATTGCATTTTCATCCGCAATGCTTCCTCGAAGCCGGCCATTTCGCCGGAACGGACGCCGAGCGTTCGGCCGCCTTCTTCGATGTCGCCAACGATCCACAATATGACGCCGTGTGGTTCGCCCGCGGCGGTTACGGCGCCTGCCGCCTCAACGACGCGGTGTATGGCGAGCTCAACGAACATGCGCGAGCTAAAACATATCTCGGCTATTCAGACGCGGGACTCATTCTCTCAAGGCTCTACGCGCTTGGGTTGGGCCGTCCGGTTCACGGCCCCATGCCGACGGATCTTTTGCGCGAAGACGGCGAAGCCGCCGCCGCGCGCGCGCTCGATTATCTCCTACTCAGCGCGCCGGAAACACTGGAGCCGACGGCGCGCGCAGGCGTGAAAACCGCCGCCTTTAATATCACAGTACTGAGCTCGTTCATCAACACCGATTGGGCGCCCGATCTTTCAGGCCATGTGGTGATGCTCGAGGACGTTGCGGAATATCTCTACCGGATCGACCGGGCGATGTTCACGATCATGACCGCGCCGAAAGTCCGGAACGCCAAAGGCGTCATGCTGGGCCGCGTCAGCGACATCACCGAAAATGATCGGCCGTTCGGACAAAACGAAGAAGAGATCGTGCGACATTGGTGCCAGTGCGCCGGCGTTCCCTATCTCGGCCGCGCCGATATCGGCCATGACAGCGCCAACAGGGTCGTTCCCTTCGGCGGCTAAACTTATGGCTGCGGCATCGGATAATTACGCAGATAATCGCCGCTAGCGGCATTTCTCATAATAGTCGTATGGATAATCAGGCTCTGCGATCATCTTCGCTGCAGTCATGCGGTTTTTATCTGACAGAAAACAGCTTCCATATTTCGGATTGTAATCGACCGAAAGGCAGTCCGCATTGGCATTGCAGAGCGCCATGCAGGCTTGGGGAGACTTCACTCGCGTCCCTCCTGGAATATTTTCCTTATCCGTGGCCATATTCGGAAACCGCCGATAGCCGCCAGTACATGCCGAGCCACCCGAGGCGCTCTGTTCTTGTTGCGACCAACCGGGACATTGTTGATTTAACCGATAACGTATCCAATCCGTATCTTGATCAAGGCTGTTCCATTGGCGGTTCCAGTAGGAGAAATCCGCCATCGCTAAATCAAGCTTGTGCCGATGATCGTTCAGACTGTCCCAATACCGCACGCAAATTTGCGCCTTTTGCCAAGTCAATTCATCCTTATTGGCGCAATTGTTTTGATGATACGCCGCCTCGACTGGCGCCATCATTGATTTAATCTGATCGACTTCCTTCTGATGGAGTGCGTTATTTTGTTTTGCTGTTTCGAGCTTCTCCTGACTACTGCGGAGCTGATCTTGCATTTGCCTGCAGACGTCTTCTGCTTTCGCGACGGATTGGCCAATTAAAACAAACCAAAACGCTATGAGTACGGAACAGCGAATATCCATGAGAGCACCCCGATTCTTTCCGCCGCCTAAGATAGCTTCAAACCGCGGAAAACACCATCATCGCAAGCCAGTCTATCAGCATTAACCGCTTTGCCGGTCATTCTCGTGCAGCCCGTCAAAACCATATTAGCCTTGCAGCGAAGGCGGCGACGGCGGCGCCCGCCATCGCAGCGAACGAAACGCCGACAACAGCGCCTGTCCTGCGCCCGCCAATTGCTGACGCGATAACTCCCTTTGTGAAGATGTTCGCCGCCGCCGCGATCATCACGGTCGCGGCGGCCGCGCCAAGCGTGATGTCGCCGAGCGCCGCCTGATGGCCGGCGGCGAGCGTCATGGCGTCGACGTCGACGAAACCGGAAATGAGCCCCACTACATAAAGCCCCTGATCGCCGAAACGGTCGGCGGCGAAGGTCGCCGCCAGGGAAACAATCGCCAGCAGGCCGGCGAAGATCAGCGCAGGACGAATTTCCATCGGGTTCCCGATCTGCACGGCTTGCGCTTCTCCCTTGTCAACATCGCGCCATACAATCAGCGCGGCGCAAGCGCCGATAATAGTAGCGGCCGCCAACGCCGGCCATAATTCGAGCAGCGCCCCGCGCGATGTCGCCGCCAGTAAAATTCCGATGCGGATGACCATCACAGTGTTCGCGGCAATGATGCCGGCCGCGACAGCCGAGGGCTTCGCCACGCCGTCGCGCACGAAAGATGCGAGCGATATCGTCGTCGCCGTTGACGAGGCAAGCCCTCCGACAACGCCAGTGATAAGCAGACCGCGTTCCGCGCCGAGGTTTTTCATCAGCCAGTAACCGAGAAAGGAAAGGCCGCTGATGAACACAACCATCAGCCAGATGGCGCGCGGATTAAGCGCCCCATAAGGCCCGTATTCCTGATCCGGCAGAACCGGCAGCACAATGATCGATATAACTAAAAACCGGAGCGCTGCATGGACCTCTGCAACGGTCAGCGCATCAGCCAGCCTTTTTATGGGTTGCTTCATGCTGAGCATGATCGCCACGAAAACGCCGCCGACCGCTGCAATCAGAAAATAGCCTTGGGCGGCGGCGAGCCCCAGCAGAAAGGTCGCCAAGACGGCGATCTCGGTCGTGCCGCCGCGGCTTTCGCTGACGCTCGCCTGAAACCAGTATGCGGCGACCGTCAGCGCTGCGACGGCGAGGAACACAACCGCGGGAATAACATGACCGTCGCCAATCACTCCTGCGAGGCCGCCGGCGAAACCGACAAGCGTAAAGGTTCGGGCGCCGGCGAACGTGTGCTTGCGCTCTTCTTTTTCATGGGTCCATTCGCGCTCGAAGCCGATCAGAAACCCGACCGCCGCTGCGACAGCCAGGTTGATGAGAAAATCCGCAGAATGAAATTCTATAAAGTCGAGCATAGCCGTCAGAGGCGCGCTTGTTGCGCCCCGACAGAAAAGCATGCGCCGAAGCGAATTGATAGCCGTCCTATCGCCGCCTTTACTATTTTTGCGGGTGCGACCGGCGGGAATGCGCCGCCGCCCGCTTGACAGGACGGCCTCAATAAGCGTCTTTCGCGGGCGAAAAGGAGCTTTTAAATGGAAGTCAATGTCGCGTTAGTCGGCGCCACCGGAAATGTCGGACAGGAGATGCTCGCCATACTCGATGAGCGCCTGTTTCCAGCGAAGGAAGTTTTCGCTCTCGCCTCGCGCCAGTCGATCGGCCGCGAAGTCTCCTTTGGCGACAAGACGCTCAAATGCGCCGACCTTGAAACGTTCGATTTCTCCAAATCCGATATCGCGCTCTTCGCCGCAGGCGGCGCCGTCGCCAGGGAATGGGCGCCGAAAGCCGCAAAGGCGGGCTGCGTCGTGATCGACAATTCATCGCATTTCCGGATGGATCCGAACGTCCCGCTGATCGTGCCCGAAGTAAACGCCGACGCCGTAGCAGGTTTTTCGAAGAAGAACATCATCGCCAATCCGAACTGCTCGACCGCACAACTGGTCGTCGCGCTGAAGCCGCTCCATGACGCGGCGACCATTAAGCGTGTTGTCGTTTCGACCTATCAATCGACTTCCGGCGCCGGCAAGGCGGCGATGGACGAGCTTTTCAATCAGACCAAAGGCATCTTCGTCAATGACGCGCCTTCGCCGACGGAGTTCACCAAGCAGATCGCCTTCAACGTCATCCCCCATATCGATGTCTTCATGGAAGACGGCTTCACCAAGGAAGAATGGAAGATGACGGCCGAGACCAAGAAGATTCTCGATCCGAAGATCAAGCTCACCGCTACCTGCGCGCGCGTGCCGACCTTTGTCGGCCATGCGGAAGCCGTGAATGTCGAGTTCGAGCGCGAGATCACTGACGACGAGGCCCGCGAAATCCTGCGCGAGGCGCCGGGGCTGATGGTGGTCGATAAACGCGAGGACGGCGGCTATGTGACGCCGGTTGAGTGCGTCGGGGAATTCGCCACCTTCGTAAGCCGTTTGCGCGTCGACCCAACGGTGGAAAACGGCCTTTCCTTCTGGTGCGTTTCCGACAATTTGCGCAAGGGCGCGGCCCTCAACGCCGTACAGATCGCCGAACTCCTTCTTAATCGCGGCCTTTTGAAAAAGGCCGCCTGACGCAACTTTCGGGTCGATATTCCGTTTGGGCCCGTTCACGACAGGTAAAACGGGCAACGAAATGACCGCCGCCGAGACACACAAAGCGCCAGCATACGACATGCATATCCGCACCGGGCTGATCGCCGGCGTGATCGCCTACTCGCTGTGGGGCGTGTTTCCGGTTTATCTCAAAGCCGTCGCAGATGTCTCCGCGTTGGAGATTCTCGCCCATCGCATCTTGTGGTCGGTGCCGTTCGGCGCCGTCATCATCGCGCTGCGCAAACAATGGGGAGAAGTGTTTGCTGCGATCAAATCACCTCGCGTCGTCGGGCTGCTCGCCATCAGCGCGATTGCGATTTCATCGAACTGGCTGATTTATGTCTGGTCAGTGATTCACGACCGCGTGCTCGAAGCGAGCCTCGGTTACTATATCAATCCGCTGATGTATGTGGCGGCTGGCGTGTTCGTCCTTGGCGAGCGGCTGCGCCGGACGCAGATTATCGCTGTTGCGCTGGCGGCGCTCGGCGTGCTTGTCCTGACTTTCGGGGCCGGCGTCTTTCCATGGGTGTCGGTGTCGCTGGCCGTGCTGTTTACGGCGTATGGATATCTGCGCAAAATAGCGCCGGTCGGCGCGATGCCCGGCCTCTTTATCGAAACGGCGCTGCTGTCGCCGATTGCGCTGGCCTACCTGATATGGCTGATCGGCGCTGGAACGGCGGTGTTTACAGGCGATTCCGCCGCCATGAACGTGCTGCTCGTTCTCGCCGGTCCGGTGACGGTCGTGCCGCTCGTCATGTTCGCTCTCGCCGCAAGGCGGTTGCGGCTTTCAACGCTCGGTTTCCTGCAATATATCGGCCCGACCCTGCAGTTTGCGCTGGGCATTTTCTACGGCGAGGCGTTCACGCCTTATCACGCCGTCTGCTTCGGATTGATCTGGACGGCGCTGGCGATCTTCAGCCTTGACGCCGTGCGCGCCAACCGCGCTGAACGCCTCAGGAAAGCCGCTTGATCGTACCGGAAAAGGCGAGCAGCTTTTTCTCGCCGCAATGGACGAAGCCGCGCGCAAACAAAAGGCTTTTTCCCGCTTTGATGAGCTCGCCTGTCGCCTCGATAAACGCGTCGATCGGCGCCGGGTTAATGAATTCCGAATTCAGCGTCACGGTCACCGCCGGGAAACTCCCTCCGGTCCCGCGAAAGCAGATGTCGAACAGCGACATGTCGGCAAGGGTCATCAGCGCGCCGCCGTGAACGACCATGCCGAGATTGGCGTGATGCGGCTCTGAAAAGAACCCGACGCCGGGCGTCGGATCGCCTTCTTCACGAAAATAGAACGGGCCTGCATGACCGGCGAAGGTCTGTGGGTGACGCTGGAAGACCCATCCCTGCGGCGCGGGTTTCACGGGTGGATTTGACATGCCGCCAGTAAGCGCAATTCCAGCCGCAGCTCAATCACTCATTGCAGATGACCGCCGTCAGGACGGCGGAGCGGCAGGATCCTTCGCCGGCGCGGAAGCGTCATTCCTGGCGAGAAAGGAAATGTTCGCCTCACGTATTTTCGCGCCGTCCTCATCATATAGAAAAGGAAGCGTGGCGAAACGCTCGCCCCGGGTCACCGGCATCGCCTCATGGAGGAGCGAGCAGGAAAAAACCACTGCGCCGCCGGTCGGCGCGCGGTAGGCGTTCATGCCGAATTCGGGAAATCGCAGATCGCCGCCGTCATAACCCTCCGCATTGAGGTTTATCGTGCAGGCGAATTTGCGGTGCGCCGTACCGCGAGTGGTGTTGTCTCTGTGCGGTTTAAAAAAGCCACCGCTCTCACCGTCATACCGGGCCACGATATAGCGCTCGATACGGGTTGCTCGAAACTGGAAGGCGCGCAGAATTTCGGGGATTAGCCGGCGGGTCAGGCTCTCGCGCAAGCGCGCGCGCACGCCCTCATCCTCGATGATATAATCGCTGCGGCGTTTGAAACCGTGATCAATGACGCCAACGGTCATACCGTTGACCTCCCGCATAGAGCCGGAATCCTCGCCGCCATGTCGCCGGTATAGCGCTACAAGTTCTTCACAGAACGCCAAATCCAGAATACGCGGGGCGATCAGCACCGGCGCAGACAGTCTTCCGCCTGCATGATCGGCCACCGGCGGCAGACTCTTTAGGACCTGTTCCAGGCTTTTATTATGCTGGTCCGCATCTTCAAATCCTATCGCTGCATAAACGCGCAGCGATGGGTCAAGGACATAGGTCGCCGGTGCGTAGGAAGCCAGTGCAGGGTCAAGATAATCGCCATCAAGAAGCGCGCCATATCTGCGGCTAACTTCGCCACTGCTGTCGATAAAAAAGCGTATTCCCGGAAGCACATGTCGAAGGCGCTGTCGCGCGACTTCTTCCTTATCCGTCACAAGACCAAAGAACAGGCACTTTTCATCGTCAAAATATTTTCTGAGAGTTCCGGTAATTGCGGCGAGCGCCTGCCGCGCCGGATGGGCATGGGAGGAGCCTAACAGGCTCAATACAACATACCTTCCCCCGAGCGAAGAAAACGTGAATTGCGGCGCCGTCAGGGTTGGCAACCGAAAAAAGGGCGCTGCTTCGCCGGTCTGAAATTTTGGCGCGTTCATAGTTTCACTTCGAGCCTGCCCGCCCCCGTTGCGGGCGTCTGGAAAGTCGAATTTAGCGTGATTTTCTCAAACCAGCGACCAGAATCAAGCGGGGAAGCCGCGCCTGGCGCCAAAGAAGCTCGCCAGACCGATCCGGCCCTCCTATCCTGCTTCCATGAACGATTTCCCGGAACCGAAACTCGTCAAGGCGAACGGCGTCAGTCTCGCACTCTACGAGGCGGATGGCGATCCTGACCGGAACCGCCCTCCCCTCATTCTTGTACACGGCTGGCCGGAGATTGCTTTTTCATGGGCCAACCAGATTGCCGCTTTGTCGAACGCTGGATTTCGCGTCATCGCGCTCGACCTCAAGGGCTTCGGAAAATCCGATGCGCCTGCGGAAGTCGGCCTTTATGACATGGAACATCTGACGGGCGACCTGGAAGGCGTCCTTGAGGCAATCGGCGCCGAACAGGCCATTTTCTGCGGCCATGACTGGGGCGGCGCGATCGTCTGGGGCATGGCGCAGTGGCGGCCCGAACGTGTCGCCGGCGTTATCAGCCTGTGCACGCCGTTGTCGCCCCGCCCGCCGACGGCTCCGATTTCAATAGTCAAAAAGCGCCTGAGTGATAAACATTACTTCGTTCAGTTCCAGGAACCGGACGTTCCGGAAGCTCTATTCGAATCCGACATCGAGAAATTTTTTCGCATGTCGTTTCGCGGCCCGGCGCCGCGGGAGAAGTGGCCGGCGCTGATACCGGCCGTTTATGACATTCCGGGCCGATTTAAAGCCAAACAGCTAACGACCGACGCCGGCATTGTCATCCCAGAAGAGATGATCGGTGTTTACATCGAGGCATACCAACAAAGCGGTTTTAAAGGCGGGATCAATCTTTACCGCAATATCGATCGCAACTGGGCGTTGATGGAAGGCCGCGACGAGATCGTACGCGCACCATCACTATGGATTGGGGCTGCGCTTGATCTTTTCCTGCCGCCCGAAACAGCAGACGGCATGGAGCGCTTTGTTCCCGACCTCGAAAAGCACGTCGTTGAAGGCAGCGGCCACTGGATCATGTGGGAAAAGCCGGCGGAAGTGAACGCGCTTGTTACAGACTGGCTGAAGCGGAAATTTTATCTCTAAATTGAAAGACTTTCTCCGCGATATTTGAGGCAAATATCGCGGGGGCGCTCAAAACTTTTGTCACACCCTCCAGCCACGCTCTCGTGAACCAACGGGTGGAGGGACAAATGCTGCTAAGACAAACGGCGCTCAGCGCTGTCTTCATCTTCTACGCCCTGCCGGCGCTCGCAGAAGGCCATACGCCACGCGCCAAACCGCGCCCGATCGCCTCGCTGGCCTTCGCCGGTCAGGAAATCGAGCTTCTCGCCGTCACGCGCCGCGCCAGCGCCGACACCGAACTGAAGCGCGCATATCTTCATCAATGCCGGTCGTTTTCAAAAGTGATTCCGGGCTATCCGCAGCCCCCGATTGTGACGTTTAATATGAGCGTCAAATTCTGATGGTCAGAGCGCGCCGTAAAGCGCATCGAGCAGACGCAAGGAACGCGGATCGCCGACGAGATGCGGCGACATCTTGTTCATCACATAAGCCGCCGCAAACCGGTGCTCCGGATCGATGACGACACAGGAACCGCCGAAACCTGCGTGACCATATGCGTTTTCATTCGGTCCGAAATGTCTGTTGACATTGCGCATCAGCCCCGCCGCCCAGGAAAGATGAAACGGCAGGACAAGATCGTCGCCGGTAATACGCGGTTGCAGCGCTGCATCAAGCGCGCCCTCGGTTAGATAAGGTTCGCCATCCGGCCAGTTCCCGCCGCCGGCGAATGGGTAAACTACGCTGGCGAGCGCACTCGCGTTCGCATGCATGTTGGACGCCGGGATCTCGGCGGCGATCCACTCTTCCCGGGCCACGCGCGCCGGCGCCGACCAGGGTTTGAGGAACGCCGCTTTCGTATATTCATTGATCTCGCCAAGATCAGGCGCCCGTGGCGGCTTCGGCATGTAGACGATGCGCGAGAGCAACGTTTCGCCTTTCATGCCGCAATAGAGCTCGGCGCCCGTCTTGTCGCGCAACGCACCGACCAGCGTCCCGACGCCATGGCCGGAAACCCGGCGCAACAGCTCCCCGGCGATGAAGCCGAATGTCTGGGGACCGTAGCCGTTCGCTGCGCCGGGCGCCCACAAGGGAGCCATGGCGGCGATCCGCGCGGTCGCGGCTTCCCAGTTGAGCCACTCCTGCGGCGGCATTTCCTCCACAATGCCGCACAGTCCCGCCTGATGCGACATGGCTTGCGCAACGGTAATCTTATCTTTCCCGTTCTGCGCAAATTCCGGCCAGTATTCGGCGACCGGCGCCGCGTAGTCGAGCCGGCCTTCGCTAACCTCTCGGGCGATTAACAGGGACAGAACCGCCTTGCCGGAGGAATAGATACAGGCGAGGCTTTGCTCCGTCCACGGATGCTCTCTGGCCTTGTCCGCATACCCGCCGCGAATATCGACGGCCAGCTCGCCGTCGATCATGACCGCGAATGATGCGCCAAGCTCATGCCCGCCAGCAAAGTTCTCCGCAAACGCTTCCCCGACCGCGGAGAACTTATGCGCAAGCACGCCCCCCGCATGAGGAACATGCGGGCTCGTCCAGTCTTCCATATCGATTCCCGTAGAGTCGTTGTTGTTCGAACGTACCGCAGGCTAACCGCTGAACGCGCAGGCGATCCCCGCCGCGCCGATCGCTGCAACCGCACGCGGGTTTTCTATTCGAAGGAGCGCGTCGAGGGCTTCGCCGGCGGAAGTGACGGCGTTGAGACCGCCCACATAATCGGCGACATCGGCGAGATCATCCCGGTCGAGCCGTTCGTCGAGTTCATCCGCCAGACAACTCGCCCGATCGCGGGACAGGCCGAACTCCACAAACCGGTCCTCCACTCGCGCGCGCGGCGAAACGGTCGCGCAAGCCGCTGCAAGCAACGCCAACCCGATCAATATCCCAGAGCGTTTCATCTGCCCCTCCTCCTATGATTTGCGCCGCCATATAAGCCGAGCCCGCGGCAAACGTCCATTATTCCCTTAACCTCGCATCAATCGGCGTTTTTCTATAAAGAGGGGTGCGATTTCGCGTCGCTGGCGGCGCAATAACAAGGCAGGAAGCGGGAGCGGGCATGAAGGGCATCGTACTGGCAGGCGGTTCGGGGACGAGGCTGCACCCGATCACCCGGGGCGTTTCGAAACAACTCCTGCCGATCTACGACAAACCGATGATCTATTACCCGTTGAGCGTTCTCATGCTGGCGGGCATCCGGGAGATTTTGATCATCACGACGCCTGAGGACCGCCCCTCTTTCGAACGATTGATGGGCGACGGCGCCGATTTCGGCGTCTCCTTCTCCTATGCGGAACAGCCTCGGCCGGAAGGGCTCGCACAAGCCTTTCTCATCGGCGAAGACTTCATCGCGGGCGAAAAATGCGCGCTCGTTCTCGGCGATAATATTTTTTACGGACACGGCCTGCCTGAGGTTCTCGCCAAGGCCGCCGCGCTCCAGTCCGGCGCCGAGATCTTCGCCTATCAGGTGGCTGACCCGAAACGCTATGGCGTGATCGAATTCGACGACAAGCGGAACGTCGTCAGCATCGAAGAGAAACCGGAAAGACCGAAATCGAGTTTCGCCGCCACCGGCCTTTATTTTTACGATGAGACGGTCTGCGCCCGAGCGCGCGAAGTCAAACCTTCAGCGCGAGGCGAGCTTGAGATCACAACGCTCAATGAGATGTATATGCGCGACGGCGCGTTGCGCGCACACATGATGGGCCGCGGCTATGCCTGGCTCGACACCGGCACGCATAATTCCCTGCTCGACGCCGCTCTGTTCGTCAAAACCATCGAAGAGCGCCAGGGCCTCAAGATTTCCTGCCTTGAAGAAATCGCCTTCCGGCGCGGCTATATCGACCGCGATCAACTGAAAGCGCTCGCCGCGCCGCTCGCCAAAACCGGCTACGGCGCCTATCTGCAGCGTATTGCGGAAGAGACCCGCTAGTCTTTCTTGACGAAGGTCACGGCGAAAAGCGTCTCGCCGTCGAAGAGGTCTTTCGGCGCGTCCATGCCCTCGATCATCTTGAAGGCCCGCGGCGTGATCGATCCTTCCATGCGATAGCCCTTCTCGGCCATGCGCCCGCGGTGAAACTCGAGGGCCGCCGCCGTGAACTCACGGGCGAGGATGGTGATGCGTTCGGGATCGTTCGACATGGGTCGCCTTTTCTTTTCTCGGGTCGCATGAAGCGCTGAATTTCAACCGGAATATGGCGGGCGGCGCACGCCTTGTCCACACCGGCGCGCCGTGCGCCTAGGCCGAAACTGCGGCCTTCCGCTTTTCCATCATGGCGTCGAAATTCGACCACACGCCTTCGTCGCCATGCCATTCGCCGCGGGTCGCGGCTTTCGAATATTCCGTCGCGCGCGCTTCAAAGAAATTGGCGTGCTCGACGCCGTTGAGTATCTCCGTAAGCCAGGGCAACGGGTGTTTCTCGACGCCGTAGAGTTTCGGCAGCTCAAGCTGGCCCAGACGCCAATCGGCGATGTACCGGATATACTGCTTGATGTCCTCAGCCGTCATGCCCTGCACCGGGCCCATCTCGAAAGCGAGATCGATGAACTTGTCTTCAAGACCGACCACCGTGCGGCAGCATTCGACGATGTCGTCGGCGACCTGTTTGGTCACGCAGCCGGTCTCGCGCGCGAAAGCATGATAGAGCTTGATCATGCCCTCGCAGTGGAGCGACTCATCGCGGATTGACCAGGTGACGATCTGGCCCATGCCCTTCATCTTGTTGAAGCGCGGAAAATTCATGAGCATGGCGAAGGAGGCGAAAAGCTGCAGTCCTTCGGTGAAGGCGCCGAACATCGCGAGGGTCCGCGCAATGTCCTCATTCGAATCGACGCCGAACTTCTGCATGAAATCGTGCTTGTCGCGCATCGCCTCATATTCAAGGAACGCGGAAAATTCTGAATCCGGCATGCCGATCGTCTCAAGCAGCAGCGCATAAGCCGCCACATGGATCGTCTCCATGTTGGAGAAGGCCGACAGCATCATCTTCACTTCAGTCGGTTTGAAGACGCGGGAATAGCGCTCCATGTAATTGTCGTTCACCTCGATGTCCGACTGGGTGAAGAAACGGAAAATCTGGGTCAGCAAATTGCGCTCGCCATCGTCGAGCTTGTTCGCCCAGTCCTTGCAGTCCTCGCCCAGCGGCACTTCTTCCGGCATCCAGTGGACCTGTTGCTGACGCTTCCAGAAATCATGAGCCCACGGATAGCGGAACGGCTTGTAGGCGAAGGACGGCATCAACAGGCCGGGCAGGTCCTGCGCGGCGGAGGTTGCTTGGAGCGGCTGGGATGCGTCGGGCATGGTCGAAATCCTGGATTGGGCGGGTTGTCAATTATGCTGTCTATATCTTGTGGGCAATTCAGAAAAAACCGCAAGATGGTGTAGATTCTTGTTTTCCAGAGGTTTTCCCCGGAAGCCGGTCATCGTTTTGGGGACGACATGGGGAAATATGGTGGAAATGATGTCGCAGCCTGATTTCGCGGCGATTCCGCCGCGCTTGCAATCGCTTCCGGGCTGGGTTTGATGGCGCTCGATAGCCCCTCAAGGAAGGACCCCTGATATGGACGTCGCCGCCCTCGATATTCCGGAGGTGAAGCTCGTCACGCCGCGGCGGTTTTCCGACGACCGGGGCTTTTTCTCCGAAACCTATAACGCCCGGGCTTTCAGGGCGGCGGGGATCGACGCCGACTTCGTTCAGGACAACCACTCTTATTCCGCCCATAAATGGACGGTGCGCGGGTTGCATTATCAGGCACCGCCCCACGCCCAGGCGAAACTCGTACGGGTTGTCCGCGGGGCCGTCCTCGACGTTGCGATCGACGCCCGCAAATCCTCGCCGACTTTCGGCAAATGGGTGAAAGCGGAACTCTCTGCAGAGAGTGGCGCGCAGCTTTTCGTGCCCGCCGGTTTCCTCCATGGCTTTCTCACGCTCGAACCCGATACGGAGGTCGTCTACAAGGTCGACAATTTTTACGACCGTGACAGCGACGGTTCGGTCATCTGGAACGACCCGTCGCTGGCCATCGACTGGGGCGTCGAGGCCCGCGCAGTGACCCTGTCCGAAAAGGACGCCGCCGCGCCCTCTTGGGCGGATTTCCAATCGCCGTTCTGATCGCTAGATGAGGCGCACGCCGACCGGAAACGCCGAACGCCATGCCGCCAGTTGAGATCGACAAGAAATACCCTTTCCTCCGTTCCTTCTGGTTCTGGGCCGGCGCGCTGACCCTCGTTCGCATCGCAACGCTGGCGCTTTCTGACGCGAATCTAAGCCCCGATGAGTCGCAATACTGGTACTGGTCGCGCGATCCCGCCTTCGGGTATTTCTCAAAGCCGCCGCTCATCGCCTGGGCGATTGCGCTGACCACGGGACTTTTCGGCAATGACGAATGGGCGGTGCGCCTCTCGGCGCCGCTGTTTCATTTCGGTGCGGCGGCGTTCCTGTATCTGACAGCAAAGGCGCAGTTCGATGAACGGACCGCCATCTGGACCGGCCTCGCTTGGGCGACCATGCCGGGCGTCATCGTCTCCTCTTTCGTCGTCACCACCGATGCGCCGCTGTTGTTTTTCTGGTCCGGCGCGATCTATTTCCTGTTTCGCATCGCCGCCGCCGAAGGGCGGGCGCATATTGCAACGTACGCCGCGCTCGGCGTGATGGTCGGCCTAGGCTTTCTCGCCAAATACGCCATGCTCTATTTCATCGCGGCGAGCCTTGCCGCTCTGCTTGTTCTGCCGCCTGTCAGGCTCGCCCTGCTGAGGCTGAAAGGCCTTGCAACCATCGCCGTCATAATCGCACTCGCGACACCTAATACTCTCTGGAACGCCGACCACGATTTTCAAACCGTCGCGCATACGGCGGCGAACGCCAATTGGGGCGGATCCCTTTTTCACATCGGAAAGTTTTTCGAGTTTTTCGCCGCCCAGCCGGTCGTCGCGGGGATCGTTCCCTTCTTCGCATTGATGTTCATGACCTACCGCTGGCGCGTAACAATTACGGAAGATAACCGGCGCGAATGGAAAATGGCGCTGTTACTCGTGCTCGCGCTGACACCGCTCGTCATTGTCTGCGTGCAGGCGTTCATCTCCCGGGCCCACGCCAACTGGGCCGCCGCCGCCTATCCCTCGACCGTCATGGCGATGACCGCATGGCTCTTTCGAAACAGGCTCGCCTTGCTCGTAAAGGCGAGTCTCGGCCTCCATACGATCTTCACCGCCGCCTTCATCGTCGGCGTCACCATACCCTTCATGGCGAACCTCTTCGGGTTCGCCTTCGCCTTCAAGGAGGTTCGCGGCTGGAAGGAACTCGCCGGCGAAATCGCGCCGCTCGCCGAGGGCTATGACGCCGTCGCCATTGACGACCGCGACATGATCGGCGCCATGCTGTATTACCAGCGAGACGCCGGACTGACCGTTGTCGCGCTCGACCCGAACAACCGCATCAATCATCATTATGAAGCGTTCATCCCTTTCGATCCCAAAGCACAAAAGCGCGTTCTCTTCGTCTCGATACTGAGCAACGCCGCTCATGTGGATTATCGCTTCGATAATGTTCGCCCCCTCGGAGCGGCGGGCGCCTACCTTGGCGGAGGAAAAACGAGAAGCTACAGCTTGTTCGATATTTCAGGATACAATCGAGATTGATCGAGGGGCATGACCGGGATTAAACCTTGCGCCGCCGGTTCGGGCGGTCTACCCCGCCTGACGCCCGAATTTGAAGGGGAGTCATGAAGTTCTCAATCGCCGTCCCGATCGGCGCATACCATCCGCTTCTCGCCGACTGTCTTGAGAGCCTCGCGATCCAGACGCCGCGCCCGGCCGTATCCCTGCTTGACGCCTCAGGCGATCCAAGAGTCGCCGAAACTGCGGACCGCTATCGGGAATTGATCGCCTATCGCCGCCATGGTCCCGACAAAGGCCAGTCGGACGCCATTCTCGAAGGCTGGCGCGAAACGCCCGGCGACGTCCTCGGATGGCTTAACGCGGACGACGCGCTCTATCCGGGGGCGCTTAAAGCCGCCGGCGAACGGCTCGGCGAAGACGACGCGCCGGACGTGGTCTACGGTCACAGCGTCATCGTCAATGACAGCGGCGAGGTCACCGGCTATCACTGGGCCGTGGCGCCGCCGAGCGATTATCTCCTGGCAGGCGACATCATCTCCCAGCCGTCCTGTTTTTTTCGCCGCGCCGCCTATGATCGCGCTGGAGGTCTCGACGCGTCGCTTCACTACACCATGGACTGGGATCTGTGGGTGAGGCTATGGCGCAACAGCGCCAAGTTCGCCTTTCTCGACGAGACGCTCTCTCGCGTCCTCTGGACCCCGGACGCCAAGACTGGCGGTCTGGGGCGCGCCCGCCGCAAGGAGCTAAACCGTATCATCAATCAGAACGCTTCGCCCATGCGGCAGCTTAAGAGCAAGATCGGCTTTGCTCTCAATTATGGATTTGAATACCTGCTACCGCCCCAACTCGCGCGGCGGTTGCGTGGAACGATGTCGAATACGACAGCAGTCATCCATGGGCTTGGGCGCGACGGCGAAATCTCCAACACCGCAGACATTCCTCTGGTCCGCTATGGCGGCGATCTGTCCCGGCTGGAAGCCTGCTTTGCGAATGGAGCGGACGTGGTCTCGCTATCTTCGCCAAGTCATGGTGGTGATTCTACATCTGCAGACGGCATGGTCATATTGGCGCTCGACAAACCAGCAAAGAGCGGGGAAACCGTGGATTTGCGCATCGAAAATAATAGCGCCGCACCGGCGATTTTATCTCATATCGCGTTATCATAGGCGCGGCTTAAGATCGGGAGGCTGACCGTGAAGAAAACTGCGCTGATCACCGGCGTCACCGGACAGGACGGCGCTTATCTTGCGCGGCTCCTTCTGGAGAAAGGCTATGAAGTCCATGGGGTGAAGCGGCGCTCGTCCTCGTTCAACACCGCACGCGTCGACAGCATCTATCAGGACCCCCACGAAGCCTCGACTGACTTCTTCATGCATTACGGCGACCTTACCGACGCCACCAATCTCATCCGCCTGCTTCAGGAAACAAAACCCGACGAGATCTACAATCTCGGCGCTCAGAGCCATGTGCAGGTCAGTTTCGAAACGCCGGAATACACCGCCAATTCCGATGCGCTGGGCGTGCTTCGCCTGCTTGAGGGCGTTCGCATCCTGAAGATGGAAGACAAAACGCGTTTCTATCAGGCTTCCACATCGGAACTTTACGGCCTCGCGCAGGAAGTACCGCAGACGGAGAAAACGCCATTCTATCCGCGCTCACCTTATGGCGTCGCAAAACTCTACGGCTACTGGATCACCGTCAATTACCGCGAGGCTTACGGCATTCACGCCTCCAACGGCATCCTCTTCAATCACGAAAGCCCATTGCGCGGCGAAACTTTCGTCACCCGCAAGATCACCCGCGCCGTCGCAGCGATCAAAGCCGGCGCGCAGGCCTGTCTTTATCTCGGCAATCTCGACGCCGAACGAGACTGGGGCCATGCGCGCGACTATGTGGAAGGCATGTGGCGCATATTGCAGCAGGAAAAGCCTGACGATTACGTACTCGGCACCGGGGAGAAGCACACGGTGCGGGAGTTCGCCGAACTCGCTTTTAAAAAAGCCGGCGTCGACATCGAATGGCGCGGGTCGGGCAAGAACGAGACCGGCGTTGATAAAGCGAGCGGCGAAACACGCGTGCGCATCGATCCGAAATATTACCGCCCGACGGAAGTCGACCTTCTGGTCGCCAACCCGGCGAAGGCGAAAGAAAAACTCGGCTGGGTCCACAAGACGAGTTTCGACGCCCTCGTCGCTGAGATGGTCGCCGAAGACATCGCCGCCATTGAACAGGGGCGCGCATGATCCAGCCCTTGCCTTACAGCCTTGAAGGCAAAAGGGTCTGGGTCGCCGGTCATCGGGGCATGGTCGGCGCGGCGCTCCTGCGCCGCCTCGAAAGCGAGAACTGCGCAGAAATTTTAACAGCGAGCCGTGACGAACTCGACCTCATGCGTCAAGCCGATGTGGAGGCGTGGACGCGCGCGAAGAAACCGGATGCCGTTTTCGTCGCCGCCGCGAAAGTCGGCGGCATTCTGGCGAATGACGCCTGTCCTGCCGACTTTCTCTACGACAATCTCATGATTGAGGCGAATGTCATCCGCGCTTCGTTTCATGCTGGCGTTGAAAAGCTCCTGTTTCTCGGCTCGTCCTGCATCTATCCGCGGATGGCCCCGCAGCCAATCACGGAAGAAAGCCTGCTGACGGGGCCGCTCGAGCCCACCAATGAATGGTACGCCATCGCCAAGATCGCCGGGATCAAGCTTTGCCAGGCGCATCGCCGGCAGCATGGCGCGGATTTTATTTCCGCCATGCCGACCAATCTTTACGGTCCCGGCGACAATTACGACCTGCAATCAAGCCATGTTCTCCCGGCGCTTATTCGAAAAGCGCATGAAGCAAGGAAGCGCGGCGAGAACTCCATCGAAATCTGGGGCACCGGCGCGCCGCGGCGCGAGTTTCTTCATGTAGACGATTGCGCCGACGCGCTGGTTTTCCTGATGAAATATTATTCGGACGATGCGCCGGTCAACGTGGGATCGGGCGCTGATGTGACGATCCGTGAAATTGCGGAAATGATCGCTTCGCTGGCGGGCCTGAACTGCGCCTTGCGATTCAACAAGTCAAAGCCGGACGGGACGCCGCGCAAACTGATGTCGGCGGACAAGCTTCGCGCGCTTGGCTGGGCGCCGAAGATCAACCTCAAAGAAGGCGTAAAGGCGGTGTTCGAGGATTACGTCAAAGCGGCGTCATCAAAATAACGCGCTTCGCATTCCAGCTTTCTCGACAGATCGATACGGAAAAGGCCGCCTGATAGCGGCGCCTTCTTTAAGGCCGCGCTATCCAGCCCGACCGATGCGGATGTAACGTAAAGCCGGTCGCCGACAAAAGCGACGCTGGTGGGCCGCGGAACCGGCAGTCTCGCCTCAACAAGCAATGCGCCCTCGGGAGAAAAGCGCCGAACGCAGGCGCCGTCCCAGAAGGCGATCCATAAACACCCTTCGTTATCGACTTCCATGCCGTCGGGGTAACCATCGGCTTCCCCGAATTGCAGGAAGACGCGCCTGTTCGAAATCGAACCGCCGTCCGTCTCGGCAACGAAGACGGTTTTCCTGGCGGAGTCTGTAAGGAAAACGCGGCGGCGATCAGGATCGAACGCGGGGCCGTTGGTAACATGATAGCCGGAATCGACTTTCGCGACGGCGCCGTCCGGCGCTAAACGCCACCACGACCCTGTCGTTTCTTTTTCAGCGTCATCCATGGTCCCGGCCCAGAAACCGCCGGCGGCATCGGCCTTGCCGTCATTAAAGCGGTTGCCATGCAAATCCCTTTCAGGATCGGCTAGAGGCCTTATCGCCGCCGCGCCGTTTTCTATGGATAGCTTTGCAAAACCGTCCCGCATGACGCAGACAAGGCCGCCGGATTTCGCCAGCGCCAGAGCGCTGACCATGCCGGGCGCGGCGATTGCGTCCGTTTTTTCCGTTTCCAAACCCGTCCGGAAAATCTTTCCGTCCCTGATATCGAGGGAATAGAGCGCGCCATTTCGCGAATCGCATACCGGCCCCTCGCCAAGCACGGCGCCGAGCGGCGCGATGCAACGCGGCTCGCTTATCTGAAGCGCCACATTCATGCGGGGTCGTGAAGCCGCGAAAGAACGCCGCCATCGGCGTAGACGGTCGAGCCGGTCATGAACGCGGCGTCATCGGAAGCAAGAAAGACGGCGATCTTCGCGATTTCTTCCGGCGTCGCGATACGGCCGGCGGGATGCGCATTTTCAAGCTCCTTGAGCGCATCTTCTTTGCCTTCAAAGCCTGCGCGCATCATCGGCGTTTCCACCGCCGCCGGCGCCAGCGTGTTGACGCGCACTTTTGGCCCGAGATCGACGGCGAGGGCGCGGGTCAGCCCGTGAATCGCCGCCTTCGACGTCGCATAGGCGGAGAATTCCTGTTTGGTCGACTGGGCGTGGACCGAGCCGATATTGACGATAGCGCCTCTCGCCGCTTCAAGCTCAGGCAAAAAAGTCTTCGTCAGCAACATCGGCGCAACGACATTGACGTTGAAAGTTTCCGCAATCGCACCGGCGTTCAGCTTATCCAGCCGTCCGAGACGTTGAACCGCCGCATTGTTGACGAGACTGGCAAGCGGCGCGCCATCGAGATTAGCGCGAACTTTCTTCGCAAAGTCATCAAGCCGCGCTGCGTCTGTCGCAAAAACACCAATATCTTCGGCAATGAACGCATCCCCGTTCTGGCCTTTTTTGTCAGTTGCGATAACGCGCCAGCCGGCGCCCGCAAATGCCTTCACCATCGCCGAACCGATACCGCCGCTCGCACCGGTGATGAGTACAGCTTTGGTCATGTGGCGGTTCCTAGAAAGCGGGCGATCTTCTCAATGGCGATGTGACTGACGCGGCGCACAGCGTCCGCCGAATTCGAACCGTTATGAGAGCCAAAGATGCACGCCTCGAAGCTGCGCAAGGGATTATCCGGCGCGAGCGGCTCGACTTCGAAAACGTCGAGCGCGGCCGAATGAATGACGCCGCTTTCAAGCCCTTCAACAAGCGCCGCCTCGACCACCACCGGTCCGCGCGCCACATTCACGATCCGCACGCCCGGCTTCAGCCGTGACAGAAGCTCGCGGTTGAACATGCCGCGCGTCGCATCGTTCAGGGGACAGGTGAAGATCAGGAAATCCGCCTCGTCCAATCGCGCCGGCCAGTCCGCAGTTTCAACATCGATGCCGGGAACAGGCTTATACATGGGGTCATAGGCGATCACCTTGCCGCCGCATGCGATGATACGCTTCGCGGTTTGCGAGCCGATATCGCCGAACCCGACCACCGCAACCGTGCGGCCCGCAATAGAAATGCCGCTCGGTTTCGGCCAGCCATTCCCAAGCCGGATCTCGCGGTCGATGCGATAAGTCTCGCGCGCAAGGCCGAGCGTATAAGTGAGCGCCACATCGGCGACTTCGCCGCCGAAGACCCCGGGCGTGTTCTCAACGGGCAGTCCGCAATCTTTAAACGCCGCAAAGTCTACATTGTCGACGCCGACGCCCCACTTGACCGCGGCTTTCAATTTACCACCGGCGCCGGCTTCGACGACTTCGCGGGTCGCCGGGTCGTCGCCAATTATCCAGCCATCATGGTTCGGGACGATCTTGAGCAGTTCTTCGACGCTCAGAACCTGCGTGACCCTGGCGGGCGTGAAGTCGAGCCCCTTTTCCTCAAAGGCGGGCGCGAATTCATCGATCAGCCCAAGCATCGGCGGACAGGTGACGAGAATATTCGGACGAGCCATCTTCACTATTCCCTCGGCAGCGCTTCGCCGGCGGCGACGCGCATTAACAGCGACTCCGCCATATACCAGTCCGACTGTTCGTCGATATCCACCGACTGAAGGCGCGGCGTTTCAAACAGCAAGGGCTTTTCGCCGATGCGCGCGCCGGTTTTAGCAAAACTCTCGCCGGTAAACAGGTAACAGACGGAGTTTTCCTCGAGATAAGGCGGCAAGTCCTGTGTGCGGATGAGGTTCGCCGGGTCATGATTAATGGGCGCGCCTTCCGGCGTGTAGAACCGCGTCTGGTGGCGGTTCACGGTGAAAAGCGAGTCCGCCGCCTTTTTTCCTTCCGCCTCAAGGTACGCCGCAATCATCGCGTCGATGGTTTCGCTCTGAAGCAGCGGGTTCGTCGTGTGCGTCATCAGATAATAGTCGGAGGGGACATTCTCGATATCGTCGCCGAGCACCAGATTCATGGAAACAAAATCGCCGCAGATCTCCGGCTTGCGATCGCGGATCATCACCTTGCCGCCGCAGTCGCCGTCCTTAAGACCGTTGTCGGCGAGGATGGCGCGCGCGTCCGTATTGATCACGATACGGTCGATAGCATCCAAAGCCGCCATCTCATCCAGTATCCAGCGGAACAGCGGCTTGCCCGCTATTTCCCTAAAATTCTTTGAAGTCACCCGGGCGCTGTGCGCTTTCATGGGCAACAGAGCCGTCAGGCGCTTGCCATCGCCAATCATCGTTTCATCCTCAATTCAAAAGCATTTATTCGGCGGGCGCGTTTTTCGCTGACGCCGAACTGTGGGAAGATTTCGCGCCGCGCTGCTGCGGTCTCGGATAGTAGTAGCTTTCCTTCTGCGCGCGGGAAAGAACGCGGTGTTCGTTATGGCCGCGATAGGCCCCCCAATATTGCATCAGGCGGAACATCACGATTTCAGGCGCCGCCGACCAGAACCGGCGCGCGCTCAGGGCTTCGGCAAAATCATGGAATACGCCGGCGGAGAAATAGCGGACGAAATCGCTGAACTGAAAATGCACCTCCGGCATGATCTCGCGCAAGGTGAGCGCTTCTCGATAATAACGCCGCCGCGTCTGCGAGAAACTCTCCTCATGAATATGATAGACAGGCGCGTCAGCGACGTAACCGATCCTGCCGCCGTCCTTCATGACCGCCTTGCCGAGCACCATGTCCTCAAGGCCTGTCACCGCCTCATCGAACTGATGCTTCGCCCACAGATCCTTGCGGATGGCGGCGTTTGCATTGTTGATGAAGAAGTCGTCCTGCGGAAGCCTGTCATGTTCCGGAAAATACTGCGCAAAAATCTGGTGTTCGGAAAAGCGCGTCACTTCATGGCCGATCTGACGACCATAGACGTAATCGGCGGCGCCCTCGGCGAGCGGCGTAACAAGATTGGCGAGCCATTGTTCATGCGCCGGGATACAATGGGCCGAAATGAAAATCAGATAATCGCCGGTCGCCGCCTCGCAGCCATAGTTCAGGGACCGGCCGAAGGTGAAATCGGCCTTCTTGATGTGGACGACACGGCAGCCATGAGCCTCGGCGATCTCCAGTGTCCGGTCGGTCGAGCCTGAATCGACGAGAACGATTTCGACGTCATATCCGTCAGCTTGCTGCCGCTTACAGGCGGCCAGCGCATCGCCGAACCATTTCTCCTCGTTCAGCGCGCGGAAGACGATGCTAACTCGACCCTTGCTCATTCCTGACAGCTTCCCTGACGGCCCGGCTTTGAGGTCACTTATGCCGCAAGCGGGTCAGGGCGTGAACCCCTCTGCCGCCGTCAAATCGCCCGGCGCGAGGTCCTCTATAAGACTTTTGCAACAAGGCGTTATCCCCCTCACGTGGCGCGGGCGGCATTGGAAGCCCCGGCGCAATGGGGTATGGCTCGCCGAGCAGCGCCAGCATGAGACCCCCGCCTTGACCGATCCTCGCCTTCTGCTTCTAGATTTCACCGCGATTACGGGCGCCGCCGCGACAAGCACGCTGAAAGCCGCTTATTTGATCGACTGGCGGGAGGACGCGCTCCTTCATGTCATGGAGGCCGGCGACGGGCGCCTGGGCCTCGCGGCGGCGGCAGACGCACAGCCCCGCCCGCTCCGCCCCGGCGAAACTCCGGCGCATGAAATCGTCGACGCATTCAAGCCCGAGATCGTGCTTTACCGGCCCGTCCTTGACTCAAAAATGTTCCACCATTTTGCGATGACGGCCATCAAAGAAAGCGCGGCGCGCCGCGCCGGACTCGCCCTCTGGATCATGGACGACTGGCCGGAACGCCTGCGCACATCTGATCCGGTCTGGTTTGCGGAAATCGATGCGGATCTGCGGGAGCTCTTTAAAAAGTCAGCCGTGAACTTTGCGATCTCGGAAGGCATGGCCGAAGCGTTCGGCAAGCGTTACGGCGCCAGCTTTCACGTCGCCCATAATGGCGTTCGCACTAAGGACTGGCCGACGCGCAATCACCCGGAACGCCGAGACGTCCTCATCCGTTACGCTGGTTCTCTGGCGCCGGAAACCACCCAGTCGAGCGTCGCCGATGCGGCCCGCGCCGTTTCCGTCCTGGCGCGGCAAGGCGTTCCTGTCCGTATGGAAGGACGCACCCAAGCACACTGGATGGCGCCTTACGGCAAAGCGCTCAACACGCTTGCAGGGGTTTCTTTTGCAGCGTCGGCGTTTGACGAGGCGGCCTATCGGCGATGGCTTTCAGAAGCCGACATCCTTCTCGTCGCCTACAACTTCGATGACGCGACCCGCGCTTATCTGAAATACTCTTTCGCGAACAAAGTGCCCGAGACCATGGCCGCCGGCGCCGCCATTCTGGCCTATGGACCGGAGGATCTTGAATCGCTCTCCTGCCTCAAGCGGAGCGGCGCCGCGCTTGTCGTCGCCGATCCTGACCCGGCGGCCCTCGAAGCGGCGATCGCTTCGCTGGCGCAGGACGCGGCGAAACGCGAGGCGCTCGGCGCGGCGGCGCGCGCCTTTGCTTTCCGGAACTTCGACCTTGCACGCATGAAACGGGATTTCAGGAGCGCGCTAGCGGGCGCTGCTGCGCGCGCCGCTGTCAGCACCATCGAAGCCGCAAGGACGGACAAGATCCAGTTCGAAGAGTGCCGCTGCGTGTTTGAGCTCCTGAACGCTCGCGACAAGCCTGGCGTCATGATCGATGTCGGCGCGCATACTGGCGGTTCGCTGCTGCCTTTCGCCCGCGCCGGCTGGCGCGTCTTCGCCTTCGAACCGGACAGGAAAAATCGCGCAGCGCTCGACGCCGCCGCTCGCGAGCTCGACAATGTTAACATCGATGCGCGCGCCGTGGGCGCGCAAGAAGCAGCGGACCTTCCTTTTTACGATTCCGACGTCAGCACCGGCATCAGCGGCCTGACGCCATTTCACGAAAGCCACAAGACGGCGGGCCGCGTCGACATGACGACGCTCGACGCCCTGATCCAGCGGGAAGCCCTCACATCCGTCGACTTCCTCAAGATCGATGTCGAGGGACATGAAATGTCCGTGCTCAACGGGCTCGACTTCGGCCGGCTGAAACCGCGCGCCATCGTCGCCGAATTCGAGGATGGCAAGACCCGCACTCACGGTTTTGTCATGGACGATCTCGCCAGGACATTTCTCAATCACGGCTACGTCGTCTTCGTTAGCGAATGGCATCCGGTCGAACGCTATGGCGTCAAACACAGCTGGCGCCGACTGGCGGAATACCCTTGCGAAACCGCGCCGAATGCATGGGGCAACCTGATCGCGCTCCTTGAAAGGCCGTCGAAGGACGACCTGGAGGCGGCGTGCGGTGCGGCGTTGAGCGGCGGGCCATACAGCCTCGGCGCGGGCGCCGCGATGTTAGCTGTCGCAGGAGCGCCGCCCCCGCCATCAGCCTATCGCCGCATCGCAGAAGCGGTGAACAATCGCACGCCGGCGCTCGCGGCGCGGCTGAGACCTCTGGCGAGATGGGTACGCGCCCTCGCCGGACGCGCCCGATCACTCCTGCTCAGGAGAAAATGAAATCGTCCTCGTGAAGGTCCGCGACGACGACATTGAGGAGCTTGATGGAATCCCCGCCGCCAAAGTCGATCGTCGTATGGGTCCCGTTGTCCGACGCCGCTGCGATGACTTCCGCAAACGTATCGAACGCCGCCCCGAAAGCGATCAGCTCAATCACGTCGTCCGTGCCGGCGCCCGCGACGAAGTCATCATAGACGTCATTGCCGTGTCCCTGGCGGAACTCGAAGAGATCATCGCCGGCGCCGCCGGAGACGCTGTCGTCGCCGAAGCGGCCGTTCAGCGTGTCGTCGCCCGCATCGCCCTTGAGGCGATCTACGCCGCCGCCGCCGGTCAGCGAGTCGTTGTCGTCATTGCCCAGAAGCGTGTCGTTGCCAGCGCCGCCGAACAGACGGTCGTCACCTTCGAACCCGCGCAAGATATCATTATTGCCGGAGCCATTCAGCAAGTCTTTGCCATAACCGCCGCGGAGATCGTCGTCGCCAACACCGCCGCCGAGCGTGTCATGACTGCCATAGCCGAACAGCGTGTCATTGTCCGCGCCGCCATTGAGAGAATCCCGTCCTCCCCAGCCTTCCAGGCTATCATCACCGCCTTCGCCCAACAGCGTGTCGTTCCCGGTATCGCCGTCTATGGTATCCGCACCATCGCCGCCATGAATTGAATCAACGCCGCCTGCGCCATAAAGCAAATCGTCACCAGCGCGCCCGCTGATCGTGTCGGCGTCAGCAGAACCGTATATCTCATCGCCAAACCGGCTACCGACGAACTCGTTCGCGCCGAGAGCGCCAAAGCTGGTCGCCGTTAGCGTGTAAGTGCCCGTCAACAGCGAATAGCTGCCCGCCGCAATATAGAAATCGCCGCTCGTACCGGGCGTGTACTGAATAAAGGACTCAAGCGTATACTCGAGTCCGTTGAAATCGTCGTTTTCCATAACGAAATCGCCGGACGCATCGAAGATGAGCAAGTAGGTATCTTCGAGCGTGCCCCCGCCAGAGGGATCCCCGGTCAATTCAAAATTGTAGGTTTCTCCGGCAGTCAGGGAAACCTTGAACCAATCCTGATCGGCGCCGACCTCGATTTCCCCAGTCATTTGCGCGCCTGATCCGTTAGGGGTGACAGCGCCCGCAGTCGCTGTCGTACCGGCGTAGTCGTCGGGCGCGCCAGCAAGATAGATCAGCGTCTCGTATCCATCAAAACTTGTCAGGAACGTCGACGCTGTGAAGTCGCCAGTGAGCCGGAAAGAGCCGTCCGCAGGGCCGCCGTCTCCGATATCGAAGGTGACGGTGGTTTCTCCGCCCGCGAAGGACATCATAAACGAAGACGGGTCGACCGGCGTATCGAGCTCTATCGCATCTTCCGTTGAAAGATCCGTGATCAGATCGCCATCGAGATCTTCGAGCGGACCATAAAACAAGTCGCCGCCCGCACCGCCAGTCAGGGTATCAATACCGCCTTCGCCTGCGATATAGTCGAGACCGTCGCCGCCGTCGATCGCATCGTTTCCTTCGCCGCCGTAAAGCTCATCATACTCCCCGTCGCCGCCAATGAGCGTATCGTCGCCTGCGCCGCCTTCAAGGTAATCGGCATCCGCTCCGCCGATAAGCGTGTCGTTATCAGCGCCGCCGTCTATGTAGTTTTCTTCATCGCCGCCGGTGATGCTGTCATTTCCCTCACCGCCGTTAAGGTAATTATATCCTGCAAAACCGTTGATGACATCATCGCCGCCAAGACCGTAAATTTCATCGAATCCGACTGTGCCGTCGAGGGAATCGTCGAACTGACTCCCAACAATTGCGCCAACGCCGACATATCCAACACCCGTCGCGGTCAGGGTATAGGTGCCTGTCAAGGGGTACTGGGCGACGCCAGCTGCGGCGACATAGTAATCTCCGCTCACGCTCGGCATATATTCAATGCGTGAAGCCAGAAGGTAGTTAAAATCGGCGTCGAAGCCGAAATCGTCATTGTGCGTAATATAATCGCCTGCTGCGTCGAACAAGATGAGGTAAGGATCCTCAAGAGTACCGTCACTCTCATCAAAACCCGTAAGCTCAAAGACGTAGGTTTGGCCAGCGATCAGCGAAACCCGGAACCAGTCCTGTTCGGCGCCGACTTCGATATCGCCGGTCGCCTGGGCGCCGGAAGTTGTTGGAATGATCGACCCGGCCGTCGCGGTCGAACCGGCGTAATCATCCCCACCGCTACGGTAGTAGATGAATGAAAAAACGCCATTATAGCTTGCTTCGAAAGTCTCCCCCGTGAGATCGCCGGTCATCCGGAAATCACCGTCCGGCGCGCCGCCATCGCCGGTGTCAAAGGTAAGGGTCGTTTCGCCGCCGCCGAATGACGTCAAAAGCGACGTCGGGTCTACAACGACACCGCTGATCGCTACGGTGTCGCCTGAAGAAAGGTCCGTGACCAGGTCGCCGTCGATTTCGGAGAGCGATCCAAGAAACGCATCATCGCCAGCGCCCCCGGTCATCGTGTCGACGCCCGCGCCGCCGTAAAGTCGGTCTATGCCGCCGCCGCCCGAAAGACTGTCAGAACCTGCGTCACCACTTATATAATCGCTGTCGGCGCCGCCGGAGATCGTATCATTGTCACCCTCACCGTAATATTGGCCGCCGCCGTCGCCGCCGTCGATCAGATCGTCTCCGTCGCCGCCATAAATCCGGTCGTAACCATCAAGACCGTTTAGCGTATCGTTGCCGTCATACCCATTGATCGTGTCATTACCTGACGAACCGTCGAGACTGTCGTTTCCTGAAGTGCCGTCAACAAGCATCTGATTCCTCCCCGATATCCCAATTAACAGCGGCAGTATGTTTCAACACCGCCCGCCAGGCCAAACCCAAAATGCGCGGGAGCCCCCGCCCCAAAACAAAAACACGCTCCATTTGCTGGAAACGTCTCTGTGCACAATACAGCGTCTTTCAGGCCAAGAGAAGCGGGCGGCGCGCATTTGCGCGTTCAGCATATTCTCAGCAAAATCAATCTATTAAACAACTATTGTCGTATAGCTGTCACAATGTTTTCGATTATTATCGCGGCGCTGAAACATACTGTTCGGAGCAATATCGCCCAAGCGCGTCACGCATTGCAAAAAATCGCCTAGCTGAAAATGAAATCGTCTTCGTGCAAGTCTGCGACGACGACATTGAGGAGCTTGATGGAATCCCCGCCGCCAAAGTCGATCGTCGTATGGGTCCCGTTGCCCGACGCCGCTGCGATGACTTCCGCAAACGTATCGAACGCCGCCCCGAAAGCGATCAGCTCAATCACGTCGTCCGTGCCGGCGCCCGCGACGAAGTCATCATAGACGTCATTGCCGTGTCCCTGGCGGAACTCGAAGAGATCATCGCCGGCGCCGCCGGAGACGCTGTCGTCGCCGAAGCGGCCGTTCAGCGTGTCGTCGCCCGCATCGCCCTTGAGGCGATCCACGCCGCCGCCGCCGGTCAGCGAGTCGTTGTCGTCATTGCCCAGAAGCGTGTCGTTCCCGCCGCCGCCGAACAGGCGGTCGTCCTTTTCCTCGCCGCGCAAAACATCATTGCCGGCGCCGCCATTGAGAAGGTCCCGGCCATCGCCGCCGCGCAAATCGTCATCATCATTTCCGCCACCGAGCGAGTCATGACTGCCGGAACCGTAAACAGTATCCGCTCCCGAACCGCCAACCAGCGAGTCTCGCCCGGCATCGCCGTCCATCATATCATTGTTTTGCCCGCCGAAGAGCGTGTCATTGCCGCCGCCGCCGACCAGCACATCATTTCCCGCTTCACCGTCGATGCTGTCCTCACCGTCGCCGCCGAGAATATACTCATCGCCCGAGCCGCCATATAGAACGTCATCGCCGTCGCCGCCGTCGATCAGGTCGTGCCCGCTGTCGCCCAATGATGTACCGCCGCCGTCGCCGTATATCGTGTCGTTTCCACCCCCGCCATAAAGATAGTCAGCCGCGCCGAGGCCGTAGATCAGATCGTTCCCGCCCATGCCGAGAATCAGGTTGATGGTGTCGCTTGCGCCTTTACCGCCTGAAACCCCGGCGCCGGCGACGCTCTGCGCAATCATCTGCTCACTGATGTTATCGCTGTCCGCCTGTACGTAATCGATCAAGGGGGCCGAAGATGCGCCAAGCGGCTCAAGGACATAATAGTCGAGCAGCGCCTGAAGTTCGGACGCAATGGCGTCTTCAAAATTATCAAGGCTGTCGCGCGCTTCAATGCGGGTCAGGATGCGGTTGCCGAGACGGTCATAGCCGTTGAACAGAGTGTCGAGGGCAAGCGCGTATTCATCGACATGCGCGTCGGGGTTATTCTTCGCCGCTGCTGAAACAAGCCCCAGCAGATCCGACTCTTCGGCGCGCCGGTTTTGCAAACCGTTATGATCAAAATGGTTGTGATTATAGCGGATTTCATACCAGAGCTGCGGGCGGTCGTCGCTGGCGACCGCGTTTTGAACGCCCGGCCCGATCAGGCTTGGCGCGTTGTAATAAACCGAAAGCAGAGCCGCCCGTTCCGCCGAATAGGGAAGGACGCCTTCTTCCGCGAGGCGATAGTCAAGGCCGTCTTCATAGCCCCAGCTGCCGCTCCCGCCCTCGACATGAACGAGGTTGAGATCCCCCTTGATCATCACGTCGAGCATGCGGGTCGCTTCCGCATCAGTAAGCGTCAGACTTTGAACCGCCGCACGCTGGACGCTGTCGCCGAAAGCGCCAGGCGCGCCGTTGAGGCTTTCGTCCGCCATGTTGATGATGTTTGCATTGGAAAGCGTCACCCAAGAGCCGTTGACATAAACCTGCTGACCGGTTTTCCAGCTGAGAATGAGATCGAGGCCGTCGTTTTGCTGAGACGTCAGCGAATTATTGTAGGCGTGCAGAATGACGGCTTCGACGATGTTGGCGCTGAAAGCAGCGAGATTGAACCCGTAACCGAAAGTCGGATTACCGTCGCCGCCGCCATTGTGAATGCCTTCATACCCCGTGCCGTTATAGAGCCAGGGGTTTTCGCGCTGCTTGATCATATCGTAGAGCAGCGAAAAATACTGGCCTGCGGACAGCAGATTGAGGTTTGACAACGCCATCGCCGGTTTCCCTTACCCGCCGACGGACGTGAAAACGCAACTGATCAGCGGATAGTAATCTTCGGCCGCAAACGGCTTTTCCCGGCCGGTTTTCGCCGTCCATGTGGCGACAAAAACGCTGCCCGTCGCATCAAAATCGCTGAGCGGCGCGACAAGAGTGACGAAGCGGTTGTTAATTTCCGCTACGTCAACGACCGAGTAAGTCAGCTTTGTGTTGAGGTTTTCAAGCGCCGGCAGTCCGGGCGTATTGGCGCCCGCATGACCAAAAGAAAGATGCGTGTATTCGCCTTCGCCCGACCCGACCCACAGCGTGATGACCTGGTTGCCGGACAGCTTGCCGCGACGGCGCTCTATAGTTCTTGAAACGCCATCATTGAAATACTCGAGCATGGCGTGTTCATCGCCGCCTTCGCCCGCAGTCCATTTGATATTTTGCGGCGTATGCAGCGCCGTTTGCGCCTGCCGTTCCGCATAGCCGACGCTGTCGCTTTTGCGCGCGTCAGTCTCTTTATTCGCTCTATTGAGAACCGCGAGACTTTCCCCGCAAAGCCGGTCGTCGCCGGCCCATGCAAGATGGTAGCGGCCTTCGGGCGCAGAGTCCGTCGGCGAGGTTTGCGCTGCTTTCGCAACGTGTTCCGCATTCGGCGCTTCCGAAACGCGCAGCGTATCCGGCTCGGCGCTTTCCCGGGGGCTATCCTTTTCGGCGGCGCCCTGTCCGCACGCCGCAAGCAGCAGCAAAGCCGCCAGCGCTCCAGAACTGGTTGTTATTGTTCTACTTTTCACAACATCGCCGCCTTTCGCCACTTGGCGAATATGGCGATCCAATGCGTCGGGATTGCGGCGAAGTGATGGATATTTGAGGAGCGCACCCCTCGACTGGAGACACGTCAGGCTAGTCCCGCCAGTGGAAACGCTCCACGCGAGGCTTAGGAGAACACGAAGTCGTCCTCGTGGAGAGCGGCGACGACGACATTGAGGAGCTTGATGGAGTCCCCGCCGCCGAAGTCGATCGTCGTATGGGTTCCATTGTCCGAAGCAGCGGCGATAACTTCCGCGAAACTGTCGAACGCCGCCCCGAAGGCGATCAGCTCGATCACGTCATCCGTGCCGGCGCCCGCGACAAAGTCATCATAAATGTCATTGCCGTGGCCAAGACGAAACTCGAACAGGTCGTCGCCGGCGCCGCCGGTGACGCTGTCGTCGCCGAAGCGGCCGTTCAGCGTGTCGTCGCCTGCATCGCCTTTAAGGCGGTCTACGCCGCCGCCGCCAGTGAGCGAGTCGTTGTCGTCATTACCCAGCAGCGTGTCGTTCCCGCCGCCGCCGAACAGACGGTCGTCGCCTTCGAACCCGCGCAAGACATCGTTATTGCCCGACCCGTTCAACAGGTCCTTGCCGTACCCCCCGCGCAGATCGTCGTTTCCGTTGCCGCCGTAAAGTGAGTCATGACTGTTATAGCCGTGCATGAAGTCATCGCCATTCCCGCCAAGCATGGAATCGCGGCCGGCCCAACCTTCGACCAGGTCGTCGTCATCGCCGCCGTTAAGCGTGTCGTCGCCAATACCCCCGTGAAGCGTGTCTTCACCAATTCCGCCGTTAAGCACATCCGCGCTCGCATCGCCGGTAAGGGAGTCGTCGCCATCGCCACCGTCAAGCGTGTCTTCGCCGACACCGCCGATAAGCGTGTCATCACCGCCCATTCCGTCGATAACGTCATTGCCGGCAAGACCGTCAATGATGTCACGCGCAGCGACGCCAGCGAGCGTATCGTCTCCCGGCGTGCCATAGACGGTCATGAGCTCAACAGCGACAGCGCCTATATCAAGCTGACCGCCGAGCACGCGCGGCCCGCCAGTGGCGTCGAGAGGCAGGTCTTCAAACGTATTTGCGTCGCCATCAAGATCAAGAAAATCGGGGGGGAGAGCGCCGGACTGGCCGCCGTCATCCGCGCCGCCGCCCGCCAGGATCGCCACCGTTTCCGTGGGGCCGCCATTGTCAGCCAGCGCGCCAGACGTCATTCCGGTGAAAGCATTGGTCACCGTCCCTTCAAAGATCAGATCGAGATCTGCGAATTCGACATCGCTTTCACCCGCCATGCCGGATTGCTTGAACAGGTTGCCGCCCAGTGAAGCGAACGTACCGCCCTCATTGGTATAAACGTCTTCGGTGCTGCCGACATCGCCATTTCCCGCGAACAAGGTATTGGCCGAATAGGCGTGCGCGCTCGCGCCATCGACCTGGACCGCCCCGCCGCCTTCAGCATAATTGCCTGTAAACGTACTGCTGTAGAGAAAGAGTTCGCCAGTCCGTTGGCCGATTCCGCCGCCGCCGAAGTTTGAAAAATTGCCGTAGAACGTCGAGTTTACAACCTTCGTCTCGCCGCCGCCGCCGGAGTAAACCGCTCCGCCAAGACCATTTGCTTCGTTGCCGGCAAATAGCGAATTGGCGATGTTTGAAGCCGACTCATAGAGATAAAGCGCGCCGCCGCTGCCAATGGATGTGGAATTGTTTTCAAAAGTCGAATTGGTAATTTCAATTGAGTTATATGCGCTGTAAACGGCCCCGCCGACATTGTTAACGGTATTGTCCGTAAACGCAGAATCAGCAATGTCCGTATCGCCATAAGCCGCGACAGCGCCGCCACGGGATGTAGCGCCGTTCTGATCGAATGTGGAATTGTAAATAGCCAGCGCCCCAAAGCTCAGCACCCCGCCGCCAATGGTTCCCGAATTACTATAGAATGTCGCACCATCGATTGTCGCTTGAGCGTTATTGCCAACGAAAAGGCCGCCGCCGCTATATCCGCCGCTATTATTGCCCGAAACAGATCCGCCATATATGGCCAAAGTTGAAGAGCCTAATACCGCAACGCCAGCGCCATATCCCCCTTCGTTATCTGTTACGTTCACATTGTTCAGAGTCAGCGCCGTATTCGGATTGACGAGAATGCCCGCCCCGTAACCACCGCTGAGAACACCACCAGAGATGTTAAGCCCGTCAAGCGTGACGTCATTGGGATGAGCTTCGGTGTTGCCGACGACATACAGCGCGCGCGTGGCACCGTTTCCCTGAATAGTGACGTCAGCGACGCCGTCGTTATTAAGGTCGCCGTCGATCAGCAGGTTATCATGCTCAATATGGAATGCGCCGCTTTCCTGCGCGCTGACCGTCATCCCTGAAAGGCCGGCATCGAAAGTAATAATCGATCCGTCCTGCGCCAGCGCCAG
Organism: uncultured Parvularculaceae bacterium; assembly: GCA_913055785.1. Classification (GTDB taxonomy): domain Bacteria; phylum Pseudomonadota; class Alphaproteobacteria; order Caulobacterales; family Parvularculaceae; genus Hyphococcus. The sequence continues at coordinate 99,543 of CAJXLJ010000004.1, forward strand.
CGCCTCGCGCAGGGAAAGCCCGCCGCCGTCTGCAGTTTCCGTTGCAAGGTCGCCGCCGTTGAATTCATCCGTCCCGCCATCGAGATTGGTCGTCACGACATATTGCGTCACCTCGACCGCGCCAGCGTCAACGTTTGCACCGGAATTGCGCGGCGCGCCGCGTGCATCAAGCGGCAAGTCTTCAAGCGTATCCAGATCGCCGTCGATATCCAGCTCATCGGCAGGCAGCCCTCCACTGTCGCCAATGTCAATTGCAACACCCATGGGGTTTGTCTGAACAGTCTTCCATGCGCCGCCATTACTGCCCAGGGCACCGCTTTGAACACCGGTGAAGCTGTTCGTCACGACATCGGAGAAGATCTCCGAAAGGTCGGTTTCATGAACGTCATAGCCGCCGGCAAGCCCGATCTGACCGAAGACATTCCCGCCATTGCTGGTCAGCGCGCCGTTATATCCATGATCGGTGGTGCCTTCATTCCCGCTGTTGCCGGCGAAGATGCTGTTCGCCGCCGTCGCATCCCCATCGATGGCGCCCGCTGTAAAGCCCTTGTTGCCTGTGAACGTACTATTACGAAGATCAACCGAACCGCCGAGATTGTTAATCGCACCACCGTCGTAAGTCGCGCTGTTGCCATAGAATGTCGCATTCGCGGCATCAAGCACACCGCCTTCTCGAATCGCCGCCGCACCGCCATAACCACTCGAATTGTTGGCGAATGTCGTGTTGACAACGGTTCCCGCAGAATTGCCGTCGAGCATCAAACCGCCGCCGTTTGCATTGGCGCTGTTTCCGGCGATATAGCTATCAGAAATGTAAAGCGAAACGCCTGTATCAGCATAAACACCGCCGCCGCGCTGCGTAGCCGTATTGTTGGCTATGTAAGACGCATCAACACTGGCAGAGCCGCTCGCAAGAAAAATGGCCCCGCCATATCCGCTAAAGTTTGAAACGAATGATGCATTACTGAATGTAGCTGTCCCTGATACAAAAACACCGCCGCCGCCAACGGGCGCAATGTTTGACGAGACTATCGACCCTTCATTTATAGTGAGATCTCCGGCGCTCATTACGCCTGCGCCGTAACTGGCGGAGTTCATATAAACGACGCTGTCGCCTGTAATAGTCATTGTTCCGCGACTGTATATGCCGCCGCCCTGAAGCGCATCGTTGTGTGAAATCTCGGAATTCGAAATGAAAATTGTTGCATCGCTGGACATCGCCGCAATACCGCCGCCGTAATAGGTGGCGTTGTTCCCGACAATTTCGGAATCAAATACGTTGAGCGTTGAGTTGCCGATGACATACACGCCGCCGGCGCTACCATAGTAGATAGAATTGTTTGCAGATATCCGGCTGTCTACAATTGTAAGCTCAACATCCTGAGCAACCTGAACGCCGGCGCCGGAATCGACCCCGCTGTCGAGATAGCCGCCCGTTATCATCAGGCCGTCAATCACCACAACATTGGGATTGCTCTCATCCGCGCCCGCAGCGATCTGGAGAACCCGGCTCGCACCATCGGCGTCGACCGTGATGTCGTAGCCGTTGTCATCGTCAAGGTCGCCGTCAATCGTAACGCTTTTCTCGACTGTCAATTGCGTTCCGGCAAGCGTAATGGTTTCGCCAGACAGCGCCATGTCGAAAGTGATGGTATCGCCGTCCTGAACGAGCGCCAGCGCTTCGCGCAACGACAAGCCGCCGCCATCCGCCGTCTCGTCTTCCAAACTTCCGCCATCGTAATCGTCATCACCGCCGTCGAGAGTCGTCGTAACAACCAGTACTTGCAGTTCCGCGGCGCCGATATCCAGATCGCTGTCGACAAGGCGATCGAAGCCGCGCGCATCGACAGGCAACGCCTCAAGCGTATCAAGATCACCATCAAGGTCGTTATCATCCGCCGCCAGATAGGCGCCATCCCCTGTATTATGCGCAACGCCGCCATTCTTAATGGCTATTGTACTCACAGGCCCGCCATTATCTGCAAGCAGCCCGCCGCCGTTCGCCGGGTCGAGATGGGAAAAGACATCCGACAAAGAAAAGGAATTGCCGGTTCCAAGAATGACCGCTTTTCCTGCGTCGTAACCCAACACAGAGAAGCCCACTGGCGTCGACCCTAATACATTCTGTCCGTACAGCTCGAGCCGCGGCGCATAACCGGAGCCAAGCACATCATCCACACCCTCAGCGCCTTCATTGCCGGCGACGATTGAGTTTGTCAGAAAGACGGCGTCCAAATTACTGACGGCTATACCACCGCCATTTCCGGCGGCGGAATTGCCGCTGATCGTACTGTTGGCGATCTGCGCAACATTACCGCCGGTATACAAACCGCCGCCAAGGCCACCGCTGGTATTTTCAGCCAGGGTAGTATTGGTAAGATAAATGTACCCTTCATTGTGAATACCGCCGCCGTCATTGGCCGCTCCGTTATCGGAGACCGTAGAGTTCGCGAAAGATCCAACGCCGCCAAACAGGGCGACGCCGCCGCCGCCATCGTAAGCGTAATTACCCGAGACCGTCGTATTGATAAGGGTGAAATAACCTGAACTTATCAGCCCGCCGCCCCAACCGATTGCAGTGTTATTTGCAATGGTGGAATTTATGATAGTTGCGTCGCCTTCAGCGCCGCCATTTGAGATAGCGCCAGCGTCGCCCCCGCTGAAATTTTCATTTACTTGAGAATCATGGAGATACAGCGCTCCGCTGTTCAGAATGGCGCCGGCGCGAAAATCCGACGTATTGTGCGATATTTCAGAGTCATAGACATACAGCACCCCCGGATTGTATACGCCCCCGCCGGAGCCAACGCTGTGATTGTGCGACACAAGCACATTGTAGAGCCATACCTCACCGAAATTCGTGAGACCGCCCCCGCTCTGGCTTTGAAAATGTCCTGACAAGGAGGAGTTTTGAATGGTCGCGCTGGCGCCGTTATCAACGGTAACGCCTGCGGCGTAAAGATAACTGCCCGCAACGCCCCCAGTGATCACCAGCCCGTTTAATACTGCCGAACCGCTTGTAACCGACAATACGTTTGTGTTGTCTCCGGTATTTGTGTTTGTTTCGACATCTGTAATCGCATCACCCCAACCATCGGTGATGGTTGAGTCGTCGGCGTTAGCATCGCCGCTTATAGTGATGTCAGGAGTATTGTCATTGTCGATATCGCCATCGACCGTAATGTCGTTTGAGATAACCAGTTCGCCGCTTTGCAAATGAATTGCGCCGCCCGACAGACTTGCATCGAACTCAATCACGTCCCCGTCGCCTGCGAGCGCCAGCGCTTCGCGAAGGGACAGCCCGCCGCCATCGGCGGTTTCCGACAGGATATCCCCGCCATCGTAATCATCGTCACCACCGTCGGCGAGCGTCGTGACGATCAGCGGGCTGGCGGCCTCAGCGAATTCGACCGCCCCAAGGTCAACATACCCGCCGGAAACCCGCGGCGCGCCGCGCGCATCCGTCGGCAAGTCTTCAGCTGTATTCGCATCATTATCCAGATCAAGGGGGTCTGCCGGCAGATAGGCGCCATCGCCGGCGTCATGCGCGTCACCAGCATATTTAATCATGACCGTCTGAACGGGTCCGCCATTGTCTGCGAGCAGGCCGGAATAAACGCCCGTGTCAGGATTGTTTCCGACATTGAGGAAGACATCCGCCAGCGCCGTATCGCCGACATCCGAGTTTCCGGAGAAAATATCAGTTCCAATAATGTTAGCGCCGTACTGATTTACAAGTCCATTTGTATCATCAGCAAAAACGCCGGCGTCATTTCCAGTTACAATGCTGTTTGCGAGCTGAAGATCGCCCGATGCAACGCTGTATAGTCCGCCGCCCTGTTGCCCCGCGTAATTGCCGGTAAATGTAGAACTGTCTATGTATGCATCGCCGCCCACACGTGCGAGGCCGCCCCCATATGTTCCCGCGGTATTTCCGACAAGCGATACGTTGGCAAGGTTGAGCGTGCCGTCAGAGCCCACGCCGCCGCCAAGTCCCGTTGTAGAATTTCCTGACACGGTGCTGTTGGCAAGCGTTACCGTCCCTATTGAGTTGCTGATGCCCCCGCTCGAAAGCACCGCATAATTATTCACGACCTCCAGACTGACGCCCGCGACAGTACCCGTCGCGTTGTGAATGCCACCGCCATAAATACCAGCTTCGTTATTGGAAATGCGTCCGTTTTCTACTGATATCGACCCGGAGTTCCATATTCCGCCGCCATTACCGGACGCACCGTTATAAGTGACAGTTACATTCTCCAATACCGTCAGATTATTGTGCGCAAGACCGCCGCCATGAACGCCTGCTTCGTTTTGTGAAATCAATGAATCTGAAACATATAGAGACAAACTATTTGCAGATATGCCGCCCCCGTAACCGCTTGCTTTATTGCCCGAGATAGATGAGTTGCTAACTGTTAGCGTTGACAAAAGCCCATAAATACCGCCGCCATTGCCCCCAGTCGTCACCCCTCCAGTAACAACCAGTCCATTCAAGACCCCGCTCGAACCTGCGGCGGTGTAAAAAACACGAATATTGTCGCTTGTATTCGTGTTGCTCGAAACATCCGTGATGATGTTTCCCCAAAAATCACTGGTCGTAAGGTCGTCACCGTTGGCGTCACCACTGATCGTAATATCGGCCACGTCATCACCGTCAACGTCGCCGTTAACAGTAAGGCTGTTTGTAATTGTCAGCGTGCCGAGAGCCAGATTAAGCGTCCCGCCGGCGAGGCTCGCATCGAACGTAATCTCATTCCCGTCCTGGGCGAGCGCAATCGCTTCGCGCAAGGAGAGTCCGCCGCCGTCGGCGGCTTCCGCAACCAAGTCGCCGCCGTCATAGGCTTCGTCGTCAAGCGTCGTCACGACAAGCTGCATCTCCACGGCCCCGAGATCGACCTCCGCGCCAGCTACGCGCGGTTCGCCGCGCGTATCGACGGGCAGGTCTTCTGCAGTATTCGCATCACTATCGAGGTCGTAGGGGTCCGCCGGCAGATAGGCGCCGTCGCCGGCGTCTACCGCGTCGCCGTCATATTTCAGCGCGATCGAGAACCATCGCCCGCCATTGTCCGCAAGCAGACCGGAATAAACGCCGGTATCGGGATTGGCGCCGACGCTGCCGAAAACATCCGCAAGCGTCGTATCGCCGACATCGACGCCGCCGGAATAAATATTCGTCCCGATGATATTGCCGCCCTGCTGGTAGAGCGATGAGGTGTTGAGATCATCAACGCCAAAACCCTCATTGCCGGCCACGATGGAATTGGTCAGCGTCAACGCTGTTGTCGTGGCGACCCCGCCGCCATCGGTAACAAGGATCCTGTTGCCGGTAATGGTCGAATTCGCGATGCTTATCGCCGTATCTGAAAAAACGCCGCCGCCGAGAAACAGGGCGTAGTTTCCGGCGATGGTCGTATTGACGACATCCGCTTCGGTAACGCCGGAGGCGAAATAAAGCCCGCCCCCTACAGGAACCGCGGAATTGCCGGATATGAGGCTGTTGGCGATATCGACATCGCCGCTGGTAAACATCGCGCCCCCGGCGTTGGTAAACGCCGTATTCTCCGAAAGCCGGCTTTCAACAATCGTCGTGCGGTCGCCTTTTGAGTAGACGCCGCCGCCGTTATTGGCGCTGTTGTCGTCGATGGAGGAACCGAAGATCGTCGCCTCGCTGACTGTCGACATCAGCCCCACGCCCCCGCCGCTGACGGCCGCCTGGTTGAGGTAGAGGTTCGTCTCGTAAAGCCCGAGAAAAAAGTAACCTGTCGCGCCGGTCGAAATCCCGCCGCCGTCTCCGGCGGCGCTGTTGCCGTAGATCGCACCGCCATAAACTTTTAAAGAACCGCTGCCGGCAAAAACGCCGCCGCCATCACCGCCATTTGTAGTTGTGTTTGCCGATATCAGCGTGTTGCGCAAAATGGTGTTCGTATTGATGCCCGCGTAAACGCCGCCGCCATTGCCGGAAACGGCGCCGTTCACAATAGCGAGACCATCGAGTTCAACGTCGTTGGTATCGGCTTCGCCTATGCCCGCCGCAATTGAGAAGACGCGGCTGGCGCCGGCGGCGTCAATCGTAATGTCGGCGGCGCCATCATCATCGATATCGCCGTCAATAATGAAATCGTCCTGTATGATGGAGAGTTCGCCGCTTGCCAGCGTCACAGTTCCGCCGATAAGCGCGCCATCGAATTCGATTGCGTCGCCATCATTGGCGAGGGCCAGCGCCTCACGCAAAGACAGGCCGCCGCCGTCCGCCGTTTCAGCTATAAGATCGCCGCCATTGAAATCGTCGCCACCGCCGTCATTAAGCGTCGTGACCGTATAAATCGAACCGACCGGCATGCCCCTCTCCCGACTGCGCCATTATTCTTGACGCACTTGTTGCGCCCCAGCTCATCGGAGCGCACCCACCACCCAAAAAGCCTACCCCCAAGCCCTCAATTCCGCAAACATTTGCGGTCATCTGCAAATGAAACGCCGGATCGACTGTCTATCGCTTGCAATCCAAGAAAATAACGGAAACAAACGCTTACAAACCATCAGGTAAGCATGGGGAATGAACCGTGGCGAAAAAGACGAAGGCGACGCAAGCACAAGGCGAGAAGACATTCTATTTCATTTCCGGGCTGCCGCGCTCAGGCTCAACCCTGATGGGCGCGCTGCTCAAACAAAACCCGCGTTTCCATGCCGGCATGTCGAGTCCGATCGCCAGTCTGATGGAAGGACTGATCAGCCAGGTCTCAGCCGGCACAGAACTTTCAACCATGGTTAATGATGAACAGCGCTCGCGTCTTATTCGCGGCCTGTTCGACGGTTATTATGTCGACCGCACGGAACCCGTCATCTTTGACACCAATCGCGCATGGACGGCGCAACTGCCGGCGCTGATGCGCCTGTTTCCAGACTCAAAGCTGATTTGCACGGTGCGCAACGTCGCCTGGGTGATGGATTCTCTCGAACGCCAGTACAGGAAGAATATTTTCGAGCACACACGGCTTTTCAACACGCCCGTCGAACGCTCAACAGTCTATACGCGCCTTGAGGCGCTGGCGGGACCGAACCGGCTTGTCGGCTACGCCTGGCATGCCTTGCAGGAAGCGGTCTGGAGCGAGTTCGCGGAACGGCTGGTGATTGTCGATTACGACATTTTCAGCCAGCGCCCGGGAGAGGTGCTCACCTTGCTTTACAAGTTTCTGGGCGAGGAAGAATACGACCACGACTTTGACAATGTCGATTACGACGCGCCGGAATTCGACTCCCAGCTCGGCGTAAAGGGACTGCATAAAGTGCATCAGAAGGTCGAGGCGCGCCCGCGCAAAACGGTGCTGCCGCCGGAACTGTTCGAACGCTACGCCAAATTGTCTTTCTGGAACGGGCTCAAGGGATCGAAAGCTTTCCGGATCGTTCCGACCAAGACCGAAACCAAAGCGCCCAACGCCTAATTTCGCACGATATCGAGCGGCGCCTCGTCCGGAGCAGACCCGGTGGTTTGTTGAAGCTTTTTATCGTTCGGCTTGAAACCGATATTGAAACTGATGGAAATCCGAAAATCATCAGCCGCATTCGGTTGCACCGCATGCTGAAGCCATGAGGGAAAGACCAGAAGCAGCCCCTCCTCAGCGCGATACTCGACCGCCTGCAGATTGATGGGCTTGCGTTTCTTTACCGGGTAGATGTTCATCAGCCGCGCCGGCACAGGATCATAAAGCTCAATATTGCCGCTGCCTGGCGGGGTTTTTACATAATAGGCGCCGGACAGGATCGCGTTCGGATGAATATGCGCCTTGTTGTAATCGCCGGGCCCGTTCTTGTTGATCCACATTTCCTTGATCACAAGATCAAAATTGTCGAAGTCGAATTCCATGAAAGTCGCGCAACCGACGCAGCTTGTCCCGATGATGCGCCTGATCTCGGCGAAGTCTTCGCTACGATGTATCTGATCGTGACTGTGCCAGCCTCCGACATTCGAGCGGGTGATGGACTCAGTCTCCGCCTCAAGCTTACCGAGCGCTTGCAGAATATGCGTATTTACACGCTGGTGGTCGACAACTTTGCGCGACCAGACCGGCGTATGAAACCAGACCTCGGGAACGAACCCTTTATGTTGTTGTTCCTGTTGCGACATCGTTCGCCGTGCCAAGGGCGCTTCAGTTCATCGAAAGGCGGCACTAAAGCTGAAACCAACGATGAAATCAACGCTTTCCTTGACGCGGCGCGATTTTAAGGCGGATCCTACGAGAAGATAAAATCATCCTCGTGAAGATCGGCAACGACGACATTGAGGAGGGTGATCGAATCCCCGCCGCCAAAGTCGATTGTCGTGTCCGCTCCGTCATCCGACGCGGCTGCGATCACTTCCGCGAAGGTGTCAAACGCAGCGCCGAATTCCATCAGCGCGATCACGTCGTCAGTACCCGCCCCGGCGGTAAAGTCGTCATAGATATCATTGCCGTGGCTCTGACGGAACTCGAAGAGATCGTCGCCAGCGCCGCCGGTGACAAAGTCATCGCCGAAGCGGCCGTTCAACGTGTCGTTTCCGTCATCACCCTTAAGGCGGTCCGAACCGCCGCCGCCGGTCAACGAGTCATTGCCGTCATTGCCGATCAGCGTATCGTCGCCGCCGCCGCCGAACAGACGGTCATGTCCCTCATAGCCCCGCAGAAGGTCATTACCGGCCGAACCATTCAAGAGGTCCCGGCCAAAACCGCCTCTAAGGTCGTCATTGCCATCGCCGCCAAGAAGGGTGTCATGGCTGCCATAGCCGAACAACGTGTCGTCGTCGGCGTCGCCGATCAGCATGTCGCGACCGGCATTACCCTCGAGACTGTCCGCACCGTCGCCGCCCTCGATCCAGTCATCGCCGACGCCGCCGATCAGCTGATCCGCACCGCCGCCGCCAAGCAGCACATCCTTGCCGACCTGCCCGAGAAGCGTATCATTACCGCCCTCGCCGGACAGCGTCTCGTCCATGACGGAACCCGAGATGACATCGTCATCTTGCGTGCCCTTCACAATTTCAATCGAAGTGAGGCCGTCCGTGCCGGTAGCCGCGCCTGAAGCGAAGCCTGTTCCAGCAGCCAGCGCAGCGAAGGGATTGCTTGCGAGATCAACGGTGATTGCATCCGAATAAGCGGAATAGTCGACCATATCGATGCCGGCGCCGCCGTCTATTTCGTCGTCGCCCGCGCCGCCAAGAAGCGTATCATAGCCGCCCTGACCGGAAAGGTAGTCATCGCCGTCACCGCCCTCAAGCATGTCATGACCGCCGAAGCCAACAAGCGAGTCCGCATCGTCGCCCCCGGACATGTAATCGTTACCACCGAAGCCAAGCAGAACGTCGGCGCCGCTGCCGCCATCGAGCGAGTCGTTACCGTCGCCGCCTTCAAGCAAATCAGCGCCCGCGCCGCCAATCAAGATGTCGTCGCCGCCGAGGCCCCGCACGGTGTCATCCCCGCCGTAGTCGTAGCCGCCCTCAGCGAAATCATTAAGAAGGTCGGCGCCGTTCGTGCCGGCAATCGAGTCGTCCGCATCCGTCCCGCGAACACGGCTGTCGACACCGAGAACGCTCGTCGACCCGGAATTAACAGTGACGCCCGACAGATCGAGATCGCTGGAGCCGCCAGTCAACGGGAAATTACCGGGATAACCGGAATTGCCCGGCGCATCCTGTCCGGAGCTGCCGATCGGATCAATGAAAAGCAGATCCCCCCAGGACGTGCCGCCTGTAAGGTCAACCCCAGTGAGCGTCAGGCCGTTGAAGTCTGTATAGCCCTGGATCGCCAATTGCGGCTTGTGATACCAGCCGTCGACGGTGACGTTATTGAGCGTGACATTGCCGATCGCACCCTGGACGTCATAGGTAGACGGATCATAGCCCGAGATCTGGATCGCATTGTCACCGCGCGCAGAAACGGCCGTTCCCTCTGTCGCCGAAGACGTAATGCTGACGTCTTCGATAGTTGCATCGCCCGTAAAGCCGAAGAGGACGATATCGCCGGCGCCATTGCTGCCGCCTTGTCCGTTATTCTCAAACGTTGAGTTCGATATCGAGATCGAACCGAGTCCCGGCGCGCCGGAGCCCGAACCAACACCGTGCGTACCGTTATTGGAGAATGCGCTGTCGGTAATCTCAAGAGCCGACAGCATGGTCGAGCTGGAAATGCGCACGCCCACTCCGCTGGCGCCGTCGATGGCGAAGCCGCTAATCGACACGGTGGCCGAGCCGCCATCGTCGATGTCGCCGGAAATGTCGATACCGTTCGAGCCGGCAGGATTGAGGATTACGTCGGGAACGCCGTCATCGCCGACATCCTCGCCCAGAAGCGTGATCTCCTTGGAGATCGACAGGCTTTCATTATATGTGCCCGCCCGCACGACGATAATATCCCCGGCGTCGGCTGCATCAATCGCCGATTGAATCGTCGTATACTCGCTGTCGCCGCCAACAATACGAACCGTTGTGTCGGCGAATGCTATAGCCTCAATATTAAATAGCGCGTCAGTGCCATCATCTCCGTCTCCGGCGTTCTCATCCGTGACCGTGAGCGAACCGAGCACTGCCGAGTAGTCGTCGACAAAGCCATTGTAAACGACCGTATCAAAGCCAGCGCCGCCGTCTAATGAATCGTCGCCGCCGCCGCCGAAAATCGTATCGTCACCCGATCCGGCGAGAACGCCATCACTGACCACAGTGCCCGTAATGTCCAGGCTCGCTTGCGAAGATGACGCATCAAGCGTTCCCTGGCTTGGCGCCATGGTTACTTCCGTTACGCCGCCGTTGGACGGGTCAGTCGCGTTTTCAACGTCCGAAACCGTTGCATTGGAGATTTCGACACCGTCGATATCGACATTCGGGCCGAGATTGTTCTTGCCGGGCTCGCCGACGCGGAAACCTGTTGACGTACCGTCAATGGAACCGCCATTGAAGACAATGCTGCCCGTGAAAGTCGCGGGCTGCGCGCTATAAGAGCCGTCATCGCGAATCTTGACTCCAACCGCCGCGCCAAAGTCACCCGGACTTGCAGCGCCGTCCTGATCAGAGTTACCGGAATTGGTGATGATCGTGTCATTGAACACCACATTCTCGTAATTCTCGTATTTCAGATTGATATCGATCGCCTGACCGAACTCGCCCTGCGTTCCGCCGAAAGGCGGCGAGATGCGGCCGAAATTGCCGACATCGTCAAACACGTTGTCATTAAGCTCGGCATTGGCGAGCTGCTCGAAATACATGCCCTTTTCGGAAAGCGACGAAAACATGTTTTCGTCCATCGTCACGCCGTCAAAGGCGCCGCTGCCGTCAGAGGCGGCGTAAATCGTGATCCCGTGCACGCCCTGCGAGAAAGAGTTGTTGGAGATCGTCACATTGGTGACGTTCTGCGCGGTTCCCTTGCGCATGCCGGTGACGTTGTCGATGAACTCGTTGTCCGTGATCGAAACGCCGTCCGATGTGTTGATCGCCATGGCCTCCGAGAAGGAGGTGATGGTGAAGCCGGAGAAAGAGACATTGTCAGCGGAAATCTGCACGCCAAGCGACGCGGAATAGGCGGGGTTATTCGCCTCAAAATAATCATTGAGCGGCATGCCATCCGGCACGCTCAGATCGTCAAGAAGCGTACCGGTGACAATGGTCTGACCGGCGCCAGCCCCCGTCATGGTCACTTCCTTGTCAATCGTGAAGCTTTCTTCAAACGTGCCCGCAGCGACTTCGATCAAGTCGCCGTCACTGGACGCATCGATCGCAGCCTGGATAGACATGCCTTCGGCTACATAATAAAACGCGTCATCAGCGCCGGTCGTCGAAATCTCCGCCGAGGTTACAGTAATATCGCCATTGTCCAGCGCATCCTTCGCGTCCTGAATGCTCGCGTAAGTCGCGACAATGATGCCGCCCTCTTTCACAACAACGGGATTGGCGTCTGAAGTGGACATGACCACTTCATCAACAGCGATGCCGCCAGCGACGTCGATATTGGTGAACCATCCATACCGGTTGCCGCCGAACATCGTAGAAAACGTGTCGGAAGGGTTATTTAACACTTCTGCAAACAGCGTAATGTCGCTCGCATTCTTGACGGTCATGGATACGGCAAGCGTATCGTCGCCGGCGTTGTAGAATGTATGCTCGAACGTGTACCAGCCGGCGGTCGTGATGACCGCGTGATTGCCGCTTTCGAGATTTTCAACCGGATCGAAATTCGAATTGTTGCTCGCCCCGACAAGCAGTTGTCCCGTCGACGTATCCTGCGTCACGTGAAAGATGAAATCGCGCAAATGCGCGCCGCTCTGATTATTGGCCGCTACGGAATAATCAAAACCTTCACCGGCAGACCAGGCGCCTGGATCCAGGTAAATTGAAACCTGCGTCGTGAACCCCTGATCGCTATCAACCGAGCGATAGCCGTCAAACCGCGTGAACGGACCAGAGTCGGTCTGTTCGAAGATCGCAAAAGACGCACCGTCAGCTGCAGTGACGCCGCCCGTACCTGAGGGCACGACCGTAACCGCGCCATAGTCGCCGCCATAAAAAAATCCGTCTGCGCCAGCCTCAAAACCTTCATTGAACCGTTCAAACATTTCCGAGTTCCCCTTTATGATCGATGCCTGATGTCAAAACTGACGAATCCAGGCAGCGGGTTGAATTTCGTACGCTTTCAATGAGGGATGGGAACGCGGGGGATACGATCTCGAAAAGGCAAACACGTAAAAGCCTCCGCCGAACCATTAAGGTCGGCGACTAGGCGTTTTCGATGAGTAACAACCCGCTTCGATATTCTACCGAAGCCGGAATCTCTTCACCTGTTTACGACGATGTATGCTCCCCTGATCCCCACCTTACCCCGTTAACCTTGGTTAACGGATAATGTCGTTAAACCGGGCCGTGTGGAATACGCCAATTGGGGTAGCAGACTAGTCTTCTGCAACAATCACGCGCAGCTTGACTAATAGCTGGGCGCGATGGCTGACATTTAATTTCTGATTCATTGATTTTATTTGCGTTTGAACAGTAGAAAGACTTGAACGACGCTCATCAGCGATTTGACGTGTCGTATAACCCTTCAACAATAAGCGACCGATATCTTTTTCCGCTTTTGTAAGGTGGATAGAGTGTTCCATTCGGCTGCTCTGCGCATCCTCACACTCCGTAAAAAGCAATACCAGCGCGGCCGCCGAGTAAAGCGCGCCTGAGGCCTCTCTATTAACCGGCGCAACAACGAATTGAGCGCTGTCGCCGGGTTGAACGCCGGTTGCTTCCAGCTTGTATTCGCTCTGACCATCGATAACGCGATTACATGCTGCCGCAACCGCGGAACCAAGACGGCGATGCGCCCGCGGGTCGACAAGATTCAATCTTCCGCGTTTTAACTGCAAAATCCGACCGGCGCGCGCCGCATCTTCGGCAGCCGCCGACATAGAAAAAACCTTCAGATGCGCATCACAATAGAAGGCCGCGACATGAGAACGATCCCAAGCCTGGGTCGCCACTTTCAGCGAGCGGCGGTCAAACTCGCGCTGAACGCCCAAGGCATGGCGAATATTCGGAAGCAACTGAGAAAATATTGCCGCTTCCTGTGCGCTTGCCGATCCTTGCGCCGCCGAACGCCAGATGAACAGGCCGGTAATTTCATCATAATATGAATCGAGTTTTGCAAATAATGAGTAATTCGCATCAATGCGCGCTGCGAAGTTACGATAGAACTCGCTCGCGTGCCATTCGCCAGCATTGGTAAAATTCGCTTCAGATACTGTCTGCATCGGAATTGAGGCGGAAAACGCCTGGAAGCGAGGATTTTTGTATGGATCCACCCCTCCCCTTTCAACGCCTTCCCGCACCTGATCGTCAGAGATGCCGCTACTTACATGGGCGAGAATCCCTTTGTGGGGAGAACAGCTGACTATACTCCCAGACCACCCCCCAACCATGTTCGCCATAAGCTCCAGCGCACGCGACCAGTCGCCTTCAAGCGGAGCATCGTTTAACGCGCTTACTACTCTGTCAAATGTCGGCGCCTTTTGCATTTTGCCCCAACCTACGCCGCTGCAAACGCTTGGAACCAATGCATATGGCGGGCATGAAACATGCTATCCAAACTAATCATCGATAACAGGTTGGGCGCTATTCCGTATCGTCTGAACGCCCCCAAGCTAAATGGTGTAAATTTCCCGAGCGCACATATACTCCAATATACAACTTAATTGATTTTGTGAATTGTCCTAAATTACTATTGAGAACTTAAAATATACAGCGCTTACCCCAAATAGTGTATTTCAGTTTTGCTTATCGCCAATCCGCTCGGCGATGACCGAATATTACGCTAGCGATGCCGTAAGGTTCGCAGCCCTCTGATCGCTCTCAGCAGTTCAATTGCGCCACATTAAAGCGTCAGGCCAATCAAGGCCTCAAGCAATACGCTTTAACGTCAAAGATTGTTTGCGCTTCAAAAAATAAAATCATCTTCGTGAAGATCGGCGACGAGGATATTAAGCAGCGTGATCGTATCGCCGCCGCCGAAGTCGATCGTCGTGTCTGAGCCGTCATCAAACGCCGCGGCGATCACTTCCGCAAAGGTGTCAAACGCCGCACCAAAAGAGTTTAGTTTTATAACATCGTCGGTTCCAGCGCCGGCTGTGAAGTCGTCAATTATATCGTTGCCGTCTCCGACAGCGTATTTGAAAAAATCATCGCCGGCGCCGCCCGAAATACTGTCGTCGCCAGCCGATCCTTCGATCGTATCGTCGCCAGGATCGCCCTTGAGGCGGTCGTTCCCTTCATCGCCTATCAGAATGTCATTGTCAGTATTTCCCAGCAGCGTGTCGGCGCCATCGCCGCCATAGAGGCGATCATCGCCATCGAAGCCGCGAAGTATATCGTCATTCTCATTGCCGTTAAGGAAATCCTTGCCGTGACCGCCGCGCAAATCGTCATTACCCGCGCCGCCATGCAACGTGTCATGGCTTCCGTAACCGTGCATGTAATCGTTATCGCCCTGGCCATAGAGCACGTCGCGCCCAGCCCAGCCTTCCAGCAGATCATCGCCGCTGTGACCGAACAGGAAATCATTGCCGACGCCGCCGTCGAGCGTGTCGTCGCCGCCATAGCCTAGAAGGGTATCGCGCCCGCCCAACCCTTCAATCCAGTCATTCCCATCGCCGCCGCCCAAGGATTCATGACCGCTGGTCCCTTGAAGATGAGCGCCGGTCAGCGCCGGCGCCTGGATCAACAGGCCGCCTGTTGTGATTAGCTCACCCGCATCGAAGAGGTGTATTCCCTGACCCGATGTCTTTTTCATAACAGGCCCCTCCGCTTGCAACTCGCGCATGAGTCTAGCGGATATGCCGGGAGAATATAGCCCCAATCGGTTGGGCCAGAGGCCGAGCCCCGCATCAGCTGAAGACAAAGTCATCCGCGTGCAGGTCGGCCACAACGACGGTCAGGAAGAAGATAGAATCCCGGCCGCCGAAATCGATGGCAGCGTGATTTCCATTCTCACCCGCAGCAGCGACGACCTCAGCAAAGGCGCCGAACACATCGCCGAACCACTCAACTGGCCCTGCTTTACCCGCACGCCCAAAGCGTTCTTCCACTCCCCCCTTGATCTGGTAAGCCTCTTGCAGGATATCGTCCCGTTCGGGAGATGCTCCGGGCCGGATCGGCCCTTCAAGAGCCGGGGGACGTCCATCATGGTTAACACGCCTCGAAACGCGCGACGCCCGCACCCTGCGGGCCAGCCGGCGCAAGGGGCCGCCGCCTTGCCGAGAGCGGCTTTAGGTTATCCCGTCCCGCTGCTAAGGTGGCTCTCATGCTGAAGCGGGGAATGGAAATGACCGCGGCGATGAAGACGACATCGCCGATCCTCAACGACGCTCTGCGCGCCGCCAGGCGCGTGGCCGTCGAAGCGGCGGTCTTTTCCCTGTTCGTCAACCTCCTGATGCTGACCGGCCCGCTCTACATGCTGCAGATATACGGCCGGGTCATCACCAGCCACAGCTACGAGACGCTGGCGGTGCTCACACTGCTTGTGATCATCCTCTTCGCGGCGATGGCGGCGCTTGATTACGCGCGCAACGCGCTGCTGGCGCGCGCGGCCGGCGCTTTCGAAGAAACGATGAAGCAGGCGACCTTCGACATGACAATGGAAGCCTCGCGCATCGGCCTCAGCACGGTTGAACAGCCATTGCGCGATCTCCGGCAGATCCGCCAGTTTCTCGCAAGCCCGGCGCTTGTCGCCGTGTTTGACGCGCCATGGGCGCCGATCTTTCTCGCCGTCGTCTTTATGATGCACTGGCTGCTCGGGCTTGTCGCGTTGGCCGGGCTGGTCACGCTCGCCGTTCTCGTCTTCGTCAATGAGGGCATGTCGCGCAAGGCCAACAGTTCGGCAATGACCCTTTCCAGCGAAGCTGACCGCCAGGCCGCCGCGGCGCTGCGCAATGCGTCGGCCGCGGACGCCATGGGCATGCGCGCGCGCCTTCGCCAGCGATGGATCGATCTCAGCAACGAGGCCAACACCAATCTTTTAAGCGCGACCGACACGATCGGCGGGCTGTCGGCGGCTTCAAAAGCGCTGCGGCTCTTCCTGCAGTCGGCGATCCTCGGCACCGGCGCCTATCTCGCCATTCGCAGCGAGGTGACGCCCGGCGTGATGATCGCGGCTTCGATCATCGCCGGACGCGCCCTGGCGCCTATCGAGATCGTCACCAGCCAATGGAAAAATTTCGCGCTCAGCGCCGCCGCCTATCAGCGGTTGAAGACATTCGTCGAAGCCTTTCCTCCGCTGACGGAACGAACGGAGCTGCCGGCGCCGCAAGGCGAACTCGCTCTTGAAAAAGTCTATTGCCAGCCGCCCGGCATCAAGCAGCCGATCCTGAAGAATATCTCCTTCGGGATTGCAAAGGGCGAAGCGCTCGGCCTTGTCGGCCCGAGCGCAGCCGGAAAATCGACCTTGGCGCGGGCCATTGTCGGCGTCGAACATTGCATATCGGGCGTGGTTCGGCTTGACGGCGCGAACCTGGCCCACTGGGACCGCGACGCGCTTGGCCGCCATATCGGTTACTTGCCGCAGGAGGTCGAACTTTTTGCAGGAACAGCCGCACAGAACATTGCGCGCTTTGATGACAAGGCGGCGGCGGCGGACATCATCGCCGCGGCGGAAGAGGCCGGCGCGCACCAGATGATCCTGTCCCTGCCGGAAGGGTATGACACAGACATCGGCGACCGCGGCGCGCGGCTCTCCGCCGGGCAGCGCCAGCGCCTCGGACTTGCGCGCGCGCTTTTCGGCGACCCTGCGCTCGTGGTTCTCGACGAACCGAACGCCAATCTCGATTCCGAAGGCGAGGCGGCGCTTGGCGAAGCGATGCAAAAAGTGAAAGCGCGCGGCGCGACCATCATCATCATCGCGCACCGTCCGAGCGCCATCGCCTTTGTCGACAAGCTGTTGTTTGTGGTCAACGGCGAAGTTCGCGCTTTCGGCCCGCGCGACGAAGTATTGAGACAGATCGCGCCGAAACAGGTTTCCGTCTTGAGGCGCGTGGGCGGGGAGGAAGGCGCAGCCAATGGCTGAGACGGAGCGCTCCCAGACCCAGGCGAAAACCGCACGCTACTATCGCCGCTTCGGCTATGGCGTCATCGCCGCCATATTCGGCGGCCTCATCCTCTGGTCTATTCTCGCGCCGATCGAAGGAGCGGTGATCGCCGCCGGCCAGGTCACCGTCGAATCAAACCGCAAGATGGTGCAACATCTCGAAGGCGGCGTCGTCAAGGAAATCCTCGTGAGGGAAGGCCAGAACGTTGCAGCAGGCGACGTTCTCTTGCGCCTCGATGATACGGTGTCGCGCGCCAATGTCGCCTTGCTCGATGCGCAACTGCGCGAATTTTACGCGCGCCGCGCCCGCCTCATCGCAGAACGCGACGGGCTTGACGAACTCGCGCCGGTTGAAGGCATTGACGCGGTGCTCGAACAGGCCGCGTTCGCCAGCAAAGTTGACGGCCAGCGTCAGCTTTTCGAAGCGCGCCGCGTTACCCGCAAGACGCAGATATCGTTACTCGAGGAAAAAGTCGTTCAACAAAATGAGCGGATCAACGGACTTAAAGCGCAAATCAATTCTCACGCAGCGCAGAGCAAACTGATCCGGGCCGAACTCAAGGGCGTTCGCGAACTCAACGAACAGGGCTTTGCCCCGCTGACGCGCGTACGTGCGCTTGAGCGCGAACGCGAACGGCTGGATGGCCAGGCGGGCTCCCTCGCCGCCAGCATCGCCGAAGCCGAAAGCATCATTTCCGAGGCGCGCCTTGAAATATCCCGACTCGAAGAAACCACGCGCGAGGAGGCGATCAAGGAGTTACGCGATGTGGAGGTTTCTGTTTCCCAGCTGGAAGAAAGACGTATCGCCGCTGCGGACCAATTGGAGCGCACAGTGATCCGGGCGCCGCAGGCCGGACATGTTCTCGGTCTCGCCGCGCATACGATTGGCGGCGTCATCGCTCCCGGCAACCCGATCATGGAAATCGTCCCGGAAGGCGACAAACTCCAGATAGCCGCTCGGGTCTCGCCGCAAGACATTGACAAGGTCGCCGCCGGCCAGGAAGCGATGATCCGGTTCACGGCATTCAGCATGCAAAGGACGCCGATCGCCTATGGCGTGGTTAGCAACATCTCTGCAGACAGTATTGTCGATCAGACGACCGGCATTCCCTATTTTCTCGCCCTGATCGCGCTGCCAGAGGATGAAGAGCTCCTAACCGTTCTGAACGGGCAGGCGCTGTCGCCGGGCATGCCCGCAGAAACATATATCCGCACCGGCCGCCGTTCGGCGATCAGCTATTTCCTGAAGCCGCTGACGGATGCGCTTTCAAGATCCATGCGCGAGGAATAAACGCCGCGATGCGAATACTTTTCCTTCACGACAACTTTCCAGCTCAATTCGGTTTCATCGGACAATATCTTTCAAAGCGGGGCTGGGACGTCGCTTTCGGCACGCAACGTGCGGATTCCAAGCTTGAGGGCATCAAGGTCTTCAATTACAAACCACACCGTCAAGTCACCGAAAAAATCCATCCCTATGCGGCGAATTTTGAAAAAGCCGTGCTTGCGGGACAAGCCGTAGCGCGATCGGCGATTGAGCTCAAAAAACGCGGCTACGAACCCGATATCGTCATGGCGCATTCAGGTTGGGGGCCCGGCATTTTCGCCAAGGAATTATGGCCGGATGCGAAGTTTATCGGCTACTTCGAATGGTATTACCAAATCGATGCGCCCGATGTCAGCTTCATGGCGGAAGGCGAGCGCGATATGGATAACACGCTTCGTGGCCAGGCGCGCAACGCCGTGCTTTTAATGGACCTGGCGAATTGCGATGCAGGGATTTGCCCGACGCGTTTTCAGAAAGAGCAATTTCCGGACTGCTTCCAGGACAAACTGAAAGTCATGCATGACGGCATTGACGCCGCCACCTATGCGCCGAAGGAGGGAGCCCAGCTCCAGCTGCCCGATCTCGACCTTGCGCATGCCGATGAGCTGATCACCTATGTGGGCCGCGGCATGGAGCCTTATCGCGGTTTTCCTGAATTTATGGCCGCTCTCGAACTTGTCATGAAAGAGCGCCCGCAGGCCCATGCCGTCATCGTCGGTCAGGACCGGGTCGCTTATGGCAAAAAGCTGCCCGAGGGAGAAAGCTATAAGAAACGCGCGCTCGAAGAGCACGATTTCGACCTCGACCGGTTGCATTTCACCGGTTTGCTGTCACGCGCGCATTACCGTCAGGTGCTGCAGGCCTCTTCGGTACATGTCTATGTGACAGTACCGTTCGTGCTATCCTGGTCGATGCTTGAAGCCATGAGTACAGGCTGCGCAATCGTCGGGGCCGATGTCGCCCCCATGCAGGAAATCGCTGAACAGGCGCCGGACGCCCTGTCGCTTGTCGACATGCGCGACCGCCGGGCGCTGGCCGACGCGATCATCCGCTTGCTGGAAGATAGAGACGCCGCCGCCGCACAAGGGAGAGCCGCACGCGCGCTGATTGTCGAAAAGTACTCGGCCGAAAAACTGTACGCCGAAAAGGAAAAATGGCTGACAGCCATGCTGAAATAGGTATCTATCGCGCGCCTTCGCCGCAGAGCAGCGCCTAGGGCTGCCATGCTTAGCCATACGCCGGAGAAAACAATGCCTGATAAAGCAAGCGCTTCCGCTCCCTCCCCTGCTTTGGAAGAGTTGCACGCCCTGCGCGACAAGAACGCATTCGCCGCACTTGGCCGCGCGGTCAGCTATCTGATGACCAAACCGAGTTTCGCCGAACTGAAATTCGGATTCTGGTCGCGAACGCTGACGGGCCAGATTAATCGCAAGCATTACTTTTTCGTTACAAACGGACGCTCCGTCGTCGGTTTCGCAGGTTGGGCGTTTCTTGATGAAGACAAGGCCAGGGCCTGGCTGGAACATAATGCGGATCTCGGTTCAGCCGACTGCGTCAGCGGCGACTGCATGGTGGTCAACGCCTGGGCTGCGGACACGCCTCGCATCAATCGCTTCGTATTGCGGGAACTCCGGAAATACGCAGTGGGCAAGAAGGCGGCTTACGCCAAGCGGTTCTACAGCCAAGGCCGCGTTCGCCCCTTGCAACTCACACTGACCGACGCCCTCGGCAGCCACGTTGAAAACGCGTCATAAGCACAACTGCAACACGCTTTTGGGGCGGAGCATTCACAGGAAAACGTCACATACGGCGCCGCTTTTGCTTCAATCCGCCCAGGACTGTGATGCGCGTCACAACAGATCCGCGAAATTCCGGCATTTTCCGGCGCGCGCCCCAATCGCGCCGTATTTACCGGTCCAATCTCGGGGTGTAGCGTAGCGGTTCAGCGAGACGGCCTGAACGTTCTGGAAGGTCGTTTTACCGCGAACGGTCAAGAAAGTTGAATTGGCTCCGGGATGCTCCCGTTGCTGAACACTTGCTCCGGAAAGGGGAGAAAATTATGGCTACTTTTGACGCATCCAGCTCCAGCGCTGGCTTCAATATGCAAAGCACTTTCGCCGTCAATTTCAGTACGCAAGACGGCGCGATGGGCTCGACAGGTTATTCTTGGCTTTCAGACGATGGCCATGACATTTACCTGATAGGCACAGGCTTCACCTATAGCGGCGACACCGTCACGGGTGGAACAGTGACGGAAGGATATATCGACATCGGCGACGTGGGCGGCGATGACATACACATCACTGACATTCCGAACGGCGACCTTGTCGCCATGACCAATGGCGGCGCCACCGGCAACTCTATCGGCTTCTACGATGAAATGCTGGGCGGCGACGATACCGTGACCGGCAGTGACTTTGACGACAACCTGAAAGGGCTTGGCGGCGCTGACGAAATCAGCGGCGGCGCCGGCAACGATACAATCGACGGCGACTCCGGCGATGACTATCTCGTTGGAGGCACCGGCGTCGATAGCCTCGTCGGCGGCACAGGGAACGACACGCTCGTAGACGAAGATGCGGATGGCTCCGACACCTACAAAGGCGGCGACGGCAATGACTGGATCACGACGGGCTCATTAATCGGGTCGGATTCATTTGACGGCGGCGACGATGAGGACACCATCGATTGGGGCGGCTCCGCCGAAGTTGGCGCCACTTTCAACCTCGCCGCTGGCACAGCCGCAAATAACGGCGCGAGCTTCACCGAAACGATGGTAAACTTCGAAAACCTGAAGGGAACCGGCCAAGCTGACAACATCATCGGCTCCGATGGCGACAATGACCTCGCTGGCAATGCCGGCAATGACACGATCGACGGCGGCGCCGGGGCCGACAACATCATCGGCGATGACCTTCTCGGCTTCAGCAGCGGCGCCGACATGCTTTCCGGCGGCGGCGGGGCGGACTCCGTTTACGGCGGCGGCGGCGACGACACGATCGACGGCGGAGACGGAGACGACTCACTGGACGGCGGTGACGACAATGACACTGTCGAAGGCTGGGCTGGCCGCGATGAAATGTATGGCGGCGACGGCGCCGATTTCATGCATGGATATGGCAGCCATGACTCGCTTTACGGCGGGAACGGCGATGACGATCTGCGCGGCGGCTATGGCAAGGATCTGCTCAACGGCTCAGGCAACAATGACGTCCTTCGCGGCTTTGACGGCGATGACCGGCTGTTCGGCGGCGGCGGATCCGACACGCTGTTCGGCAACGACGGAAACGACTCGCTGACCGGCGGCGGCGGCGCGGACCGCCTCAAGGGCGACGCGGGCGCGGATACGCTGAACGGCCGCTTCGGCGACGATCTCGTCACTGGCGGCGGCGGCGACGATCTGTTTGAGTTCCGCCAGGGCCATGGCAACGACACTTACGACGATTTCGTCGCGGGGTCGGGGTCATCGCTGGATGAAATCGAACTGATCGGTTTCGGAGCCGCTTTCGACACATTTGCGGAAGTGATCGCAGCGGCGTCTGACAACGGCACCGATACGACAATCGACTTCGGCGGGGGCGATTCGATCACCCTCCTCAATGTCGTTGTCGCCGACCTCGATATGAGCGACTTTATTTTCTCGTAATCCCAACGAAATTAAGCGCTTAAACATTGAACCGGCTTCCTTCAGATGAAGGGAGCCGGTTTTTTTATTACCTCCAGTAAGAGCGGCGTTTTTCTAGTGGTTTGTAAATCCGTCCCCTTCGGTTACATTACACTGCAATCCGCAGTCGGGGTGGCGGGACGCCCTTTATTACAGAAATATTACAGCAGTTTTGTTAGCATTCGTTCCCGTACTGGCGGCGGCAATTTTATCAGGGAGAGGCTGAAAAATGGCACTACTAACATTTCCTAACACCGACTCCGTCGATATGACCGACGTAGATTTTAGTGAAATCTTCGAAGGCGATTATTTCACCTTTACGTCCACAGAAGTTGTCGTGGGCGTGAACCCTGACGCCCTTCTGACTTTTACAGGGACGGGTTTCGATTTTGATCCGATCACCGAGGAAGTCATCAGCGGCACAGTAAATGGACTAGAGGGTAGTGAATTCGGAACAACTGTTTTCACCCTCACCGGCCTTAGCATCACCGCAACGCTTCTCAATCCCATCTTTGACGCCGAAGACACCGCAGCTTTACTTTCGCTGATTTTAGGCGGAAACGACACGATCGCCGGCACATTCTCAGGCGACACGCTTCTCGGCCTTGACGGCGCAGACTCTATTGCCGGCGAAGGCGGCGCTGACTTGCTTCTCGGCGGCGAAGGGGCAGACACCCTTGACGGCGACACCGGGAACGACACGCTTCTTGGCGAGGCTGGGGACGATAGCCTCGAAGGCTGGGGCGGACGCGATTCCCTTAATGGCGGCGCCGATGACGACATACTTTTTGGTTACGGCAGCCACGACACATTGGGCGGCGGCATCGGCAATGACGATCTGCGCGGCGGATACGGCAGGGATCTCCTGAACGGCTCTGGTGGCAATGACATCCTGCGCGGTTTTGAAGGCGACGACCGGCTATTCGGCGGCGGCGGAAACGATACTCTCCTTGGCAATGACGACAATGACTCGCTGACCGGCGGCGGCGGCGCGGACCGGCTCAAGGGCGACGCCGGCGACGACACATTGAATGGCCGCTTCGGGGACGATCTCGTCACCGGCGGAACAGGCGACGATCTGTTTGAGTTCCGCCAAGGGCACGGCAATGATACTTATGACGATTTCACGGTCGGCATGGGCACGGAAGACGTCATCGAACTCATCGCTTTCGGAGCGGCGTTCGACACATTCGCTGAAGTGCTCGCAGCGGCGTCTCAATCGGGATCCGATGTCGTGATCGACTGCGGGGGCGGAGACTCGATCACGATAGAGGACACGACCGTCGCCGCTCTCCATGAAGATGATTTCATCTTCAGCTAAACAACTGTTCTAATAAGATCGCTACAGGCCGGTCGGAGGCGTACATGGATATTTTTGGGACCTCCGGGCCGGATTCGCTGGTTGGAACGAGCGGCCCGGACTCTATCAACGGCGCGGGCGGCAGCGATACCATTGAAGGGCTTGGCGGGGACGATTCTCTGAACGGCGGCGGTCAGGCTGACTGGCTCTTCGGCGGCGGCGGCAGAGATACGTTGCGCGGCGGCAACGGAGACGGCGCCGACTTTCTCGATGGCGGCACGCACCGGGACGTGCTTTTCGGCGGAGATGGCGATGACACGCTGATCGGCGGGCTCGGCCACGACACGCTGTGGGGCGGCGACGGCGCAGACAGCCTCGAAGGCGGCGGCGGCAATGACATTCTTTACGGCCAGGGTGGCGGCGATACGCTTGAAGGCGGCGACGGCGACGACACGCTTAATGTCGATGCTGAAACGGTACTGATCGACGCCGGCGAAGGCGACGATACGCTGTATGTGCCGACGTTGGCCGCAGGGTCTACGCTTATCGCCACGCTGGGCGCCGGCGAAGACCATATCCGGTTTTACGAAAATTTCGCCGCGAACGGCGCCCTCATCATATTCACCGATTTTGAAACCGGCGCCGGCGGCGACACCATCGCTCTGTCGTCTGTGTTGTCCCGCCTTTCAGGCTGGGATGCATCATCCAACCCGTTTACGGCGGAACAGGGTTTTCTGCGCTTGCGGCAGGATGGAACCGACACCGTTCTCGACTGGGACCGGGACGGCGGCGGGGATGAGTTTCTCGAGAAGATCCGCTTCGAGAACACGACCGCGACGGACTTTTCGGCTGATAATTTCCTTTCCGCTTATCCGCCGGACGGGTCGCCGCCGCCGGGCGTAACGATTGAAGGGACACGAGACCCGGACTCGCTGACCGGCGGAATAGGCGCGGACACGATCACCGGCGGCGGCGATCGCGACACGCTTACAGGCGGCAAAGGCGATGACGTCATGAACGGCGGCGCGGCGCGCGACGTCCTTTTCGGTGAGAATGGCGACGACACGCTGATCGGCGGGACCAGTCACGACACGCTGTGGGGCGGAAACGGCGCGGACAGCCTCGAAGGCGGCGGCGGCAATGACATTCTGCACGGCCAGGGCGGCGGCGATACGATCAACGGCGGCGATGGCGACGATACGCTCCATGCCTATAACGATACCAGCCTGATCGACGCCGGTGAAGGAAACGATGACCTCTATCTGCCGACGATGATTTCTTCTGTGACGGTGACGCTTGGCGACGGTGAAGATTACATACGCCTCGGGGACTTCATTCCCAACAGCGCCGTCATCACAATCACCGATTTTGAACCCGGCGCCGGCGGCGACACCATCGCTCTGTCGTCTGTATTGTCCCGCCTTTCAGGCTGGGACGAATCATCCAACCCGTTTGCGGTGGATTTTCTGCGCTTGCGGCAGGACGGAACCGACACCGTTCTCGACTGGGACCGTGACGGCGGCGGCGATGAGTTTCTCGAGAAGATCCGCTTCGAGAACACGACCGCGACGGACTTCACGTTCGATAACTTCACCCCGGGCTACCCGCCGGACGGGTCGCCGCCCCCAGGAGAAACCATTGAAGGAACGTCCGGACCTGACTCGCTGATCGGCGGACTAGGCGCAGACACGATCAACGGCCATGGCGATCGCGACACGCTTAAGGGCGGCGACAGCGGCGACATTCTTGATGGCGGCACGCTCCGGGACGTGCTTTTCGGCGGAGATGGCGATGACACGCTGATCGGCGGACTCGGCCACGACACGCTGTGGGGCGGAAACGGCGCGGACAGCCTCGAAGGCGGCGGCGGCAACGACATCCTGCACGGCCAGGGCGGCGGCGATGCGCTCAACGGCGGCGATGGCGACGATACGCTCCATGCCGACAACGACACCAGCCTGATCGACGCCGGTGAAGGAAACGATGACCTCTATCTGCCGACGATGATTTCTTCTGTCATGGTGACGCTTGGCGACGGTGAAGATTATATACGCCTCGGGGACTTCATTCCCAACAGCGCCGTCATCACAGTCACCGATTTCGATCCTGGCGCCAGCGGCGACACCATCGCTCTGTCGTCTGTGCTCTCCCGACTTTCAGGCTGGGACGGGACTTCCAATCCGTTTTCAGGAGTGCAGGGATTTCTGCAACTACGACAGGACGGTACCGACACCGTTCTCGACTGGGATCGTGACGGCGGCGGCGATGAGTTTCTCGAGAAGATCCGCTTCGAGAACACGACGGCGGCGGACTTCACACTCGATAACTTCACCCCGGGCTACCCGCCGGACGGATCGCCGCCCCCAGGAGAAACGATTGAAGGAACGTCCGGGCCTGACTCGCTGATCGGCGGAATAGGCGCGGACACGATCAACGGCAATGGCGATCGCGACACGCTGATCGGCGGCGACGGCGGCGACATTCTCGATGGCGGCACGCTCCGGGACGTGCTTTTCGGCGGAGATGGCGATGACACGCTGATCGGCGGGCTCGGCCACGACACGCTGTGGGGCGGAAACGGCGCGGACAGCCTCGAAGGCGGCGACGGTAACGACCGCCTGCACGGCCAGGATGGCGGCGATACGCTCAACGGCGGCAAGCATGACGACACGATTACGGGCGGCGACGGCGACGATTTGTTCATATTCCAACTGGACGATGGGAATGACGTCTTTAGCGATTTTGTCGCCGGCGCCGTAACCAATGATATTATCGAGCTGTCCGGTTTCGGCGCTGCATTTGACACCTTCGCGGAAGTCATCGCAGCAGCGAGTGACGATGGCGCCCATACGACTATCGATTTCGGCGGCGGCGATACGCTCACACTGCTCAATGTCGTCGTCGCCGACCTCCACGAAAGCGATTTTACCTTCTCATAACCGTCATAATTCCCGGCTTTTCGCAGTGCGTCAGGCATATCGCTGCGCCGTCTGGAATTGCCTTCGCCGGCTGGTTCCTGTTTAATCAGCGGCGCATGCATGCTGCTGTTGCGTGCATCTTGTCCCAGTATTCGTAGGTTACATCTATCGCCGGCTTTAGCCGAATAAAGGGAGAGTACCATGACAACTTTTTCCATTGTTGAAGACGCTTCCGTCGGATCGAGCGGCGTCTCCGCCGGCGTAATCGACATGGTCAAGGATGGCATACTCGCCGCCGCCGAATGGTGGGACAGGTATTTCAGCGGCGGCTCGTTCGACATCAAGATCGAACTGATATTCGACGACATTACCGGGTCGGCGTTAGCGAAAGGCGGAACCGGACTTTACTATTCAGGTTTTGACGGTCCGGGACAGGAAATCTGGAAACTTCAATCCATGGAGGAATATATCCTCGGCGCGGAATTCGCCGGCGGCGGGGAAGACTTCGATATTTCTGTCACAATCGATACGCCGACGCTGCTCGGGGGCGATTTCTTCTTTGACCCGGACCCGTTTGCACGTACCGCAAGCATCCCCGGCGATGAATCGGATTTCATTTCGGTTTTGCTGCATGAACTCGCCCATGGTTTCGGCTTTCTCGGCAGTATCGGCGGCGAAGAACCAGGCGACGTCGAAGAAGATGGCCCGGATATCACGCCTTTCGATGACAATGTCGATTACATCACCGGCGACCGTTATTGGAGCGGACCAAGCGCGGTCGCGATTGCCGGCAGCATCTTTCTGCTCGACCCCGGCTCGCTCAGCCACATCGCCGACACGGGCGACGGCGGTTTTGAAAGTTTGATGAATCCAAGCCTTACGGACGGGACGAGAGCTTACATAGACCCGCTTCTCGTCGCGATGTTCGAGGACATGGGGATGCCAGTGCGCGCGCCAAGCGAGAGCGCCGACGTGCTTTACGGCTATGACATGTATGATGATTCAATCGACCTGCTGGGCGGCGCAGATTTGTTCTACGGCCTTTCCGGCGCCGACACCGTTAGCGGCGGCGGGGGAAACGACACGCTCCTGGGAGAGGCGGACAATGACAGCCTTGAAGGCTGGGCCGGCCGCGATTCTCTAAACGGCGGAAAAGGCGACGACACGCTGTTCGGCTATGGCAGCCATGACACGCTGGGCGGCGGCGTCGACAATGACGATCTGCGCGGCGGCTATGGCAAGGATCTGTTAAATGGGTCCGGCGGCAATGACATCCTGCGCGGCTTTGAAGGCGATGACCGTCTGTTCGGCGGCGGCGGCAGTGATACGCTTCTGGGCAATGACGACAATGACTCGCTGACCGGCGGCGGAGGCGTCGACCGCCTCAAGGGAGACGACGGCGACGACACATTGAATGGCCGTTTCGGCGACGACAGCGTTACTGGCGGCGCAGGCGATGATCTGTTCGAATTCCGTAGCGGACACGACGCTGATATCTATGACGATTTTACCGCCGGGGCCGGCACGGATGACGTGATTGAGCTGATCGCCTTCGGCGCGGCCTTCGACACGTTTGCGGAGGTGATCGCAGCAGCCTCAGATAACGGAACTCACACAACAATCGACTTCGGCGGCGGCGATACGATCACTCTCCTCAATGTCGTGGTCGCGGACCTCCACGAGGATGATTTCGTGTTCTCATAAGACCGTCAAAATCCGTTGCCAGACGGCCGGCCTGAGTCTGCGGTCGAAGGCTGGTTTTCTTTCTCAACGCCTTATTGTATTCTTTGCGGCGCGCCAGATAGCGGAGAAAGCTGCGGAATGGACTGGACATTCACCACTGCCGCCACCAGCGGCGTTAGCACAAATCTGATCAACTCCGCGGTCACCATCGTGGAAGCCGCCGCAGCCTACTGGGGCCGTTATATTGATTTTGACGGCTCAACGCTTGACATCGAGATCAATTTCTTACCGCTCGGCGGCACAACGCTGGCGCAAGCCGGTCCGTTTTATTTTTATCAACATACAGACGGCGGACATGACATCTATCAGGCCGGCCCCGTCCTCGAGCTGCAAAGCGGCTCGGACCCGAATGGCGCACAGTACGACATATCGATCGATATCAACTCAACCTCGCTGACGGGCGGCGAATTCTATCTTGATCTAGACGACCCGATCGTTTCCTCTGGGCAATTCGACCTCTTCACCGTTATTTTGCACGAGATCGGACATGGTCTCGGCATTCTATCATTCCAGGGGGACCCGACCGGAGACCTGTCCGTATACGATCAGTTTCTGGATACAGGCAGCGGGTACGCCTATTTCATCGGCCCGAATACGTCAGCTCTATCACCTACCGGCATTAAGCTTGTCAGTGACGATTGGAGTCATATCAACTCCGATCTGATGGAACCCTTTCTGAGCGAAGGTTTCCGCGGCTATGTCAGCGAGGCGGATATCGAGATCCTGGCGGATATCGGCCTGCCTATACTCAGGCCGACAGCAGGCGACGATGTTTTGTACGGTTTCAGGGACAGCTTAGGGGCAGGCATTCCCAACTACGGCTATGACTACATCGAACTGCTCGACGGGCACGACTATTATCAAGGGTTAAGCGGAGACGACACGGTCTATGGCGGCGGCGGCAATGACACAATAGACGCCGGAGACGACCGAGATGAGTTGCACGGCGACGCCGGAAACGATGTTCTGATGGGCGGCGATGATTGGGATGATCTTAATGGCGACGCGGGTAACGACACCCTGATGGGCGGCGAGCAACGCGACAATCTTTATGGCGGCGCGGGCGACGATTTCTTTTATGACTTTGGCGACAATGCTTTTTACGGCGGCGATGATTTTGATACGGTCAGCTATGCGGACGGCGCATCCGGGGTTTACATAGAATTATACGATAGCGGGTCAGGAACTGGGACCGGGCATTCAGGCCCCGCCGACGGCGCTTTTTACAGCAGTATAGAATCTGTTATCGGCACGCCGTTCGACGATACGGTTTCCGGCGGCCTTTCCAACGATCTCCTGGACGGCGGCAACGGCGACGATACGCTTTCCGGAGATGACGGAGACGACACGTTGGATGGTGGCGATGGAAACGACGCGCTAAATGGCGGTGCGGGCGCGGACGCGCTTGACGGCGGCTTTGGAGACGATGCGCTTGACGGCGGCGGCGATAATGATTCGATCGAAGGCTGGGCGGGGCGCGATGAGATCTATGGCGGCGACGGCGACGATATTCTGCACGGCTATGGCAGCCACGACTCGCTCTATGGCGGCAACAACAATGACGATCTGCGCGGCGGCCACGGAAAGGATCTGCTGAATGGATCCGGCGGCGATGATATCTTGCGCGGTTTTGATGGCGACGACCGCCTGTTTGGAGGCGGCGGAGCGGATACGCTTCTCGGCAATGAAGGAAACGACTCACTGACCGGCGGCGGCGATGCCGATCGCCTCAAGGGCGACGACGGCGACGACACGCTGAACGGGCGCTTTGGAGCGGATACCGTCACCGGAGGCGCAGGGGACGATCTGTTCGAATTCCGTTTGGGTCACGGCGCCGATACATATGACGATTTCGTCGCCGGCGCCGGGACCGATGATGCGATTATGTTGATCGCGTTCGGAACGGCGTTTGACACTTTCGCGGAAGTAATCGCGGCCGCAAGCGATAATGGAACGCATACGACCATCGACTTCGGCGCTGGCGACACGATCATGCTCCTCAATGTCCTCGTCGCTGATCTCCATGAGGACGATTTTATGTTCTCGTGATTGACCGCCGGCGCAAGGCCGCAACCGTTATGCCATCCTAACGTACTGTTTTTTCAAAAAGAATCACCAAAACCCCCGCTGCATGCCCGCCCCATTACGAGACTGGGGCAGGCAGATTCTTCAGGACCGACGCCCGCTCCGGCTGGTTCGGGCTTGGAATAAGCGGGGCGAAAGGCTAGGTGCGGTACCCGCGAAGGAGCCGCTGGAATCGGCGTTCAGGCAATAAGGATATTACAGTGTCGCTTACTCAATTCAGGAAATCACACCACCTGATCGATCCGGGCAATAAGATCCTTTACTGCTATATCGCCAAGAACGCCTGCTCGACGCTAAAATTCCATTTCCTCAAACAAAAATATCTGGGCCTCGGGGAGACGCCTGCCGAAGACCAGCTGAACGCCCGCCTCCATGTGCTCGCCAAACAGCATTCCATCGCGGGTATGGATGATAGCGCGCTCAACGATTTTTATGCATTCGCTATTGTTCGCAATCCATATTCACGCATTCCAAGCGCCTTTATCGACAAGTTCGTACAGAGCGAAAAACTCCCAGGTTACGTGCAGAGACTTGTCGACAAACACGGCGACGGCAAAAAGGTTGAAGACTGGACTTTCGTTGACTTTATCCACGCGCTTGCAGAGTCGGATATCGACACATTCAACGAGCACTGGATGCCGCAATATGCACATCCTATCGAAGGCCTCGCCTATGATCTGATCCCCATGGAGGCGTTCCCTACCCACGCCAGGCTCAGGGAACATTACGGCGACTTGTCGCAAAACGTGCGCGGCCACTCTCTTCAATATGATGATCATGAAGCCCCCGCTCATCTGGTTTCCGTAAAAGCGTTGCGCGAGGCATTTAGAAGTACTGGCCTCGCCCCCTCATGGAGGGCTTTTATTCAGCCGGATATTGAACCGCGGTTCCTCGATATTTTCGGCCCCGATGTGGAGCTCTATGACCGCGCCAAAAAAGCCGCCGAACGCAACCATGAAGCGCCGCCGGCGTTCCGCCACTCCGGCGCCGCCCAGCGGCTGTTAAAAGAAGACAGCTCAGCCCTTGCACGCGCAAGAAAGCAAAAGCCGTCTGGCCGCGCCAATCTGATTTCCGTCATCGTACCGGTCTATAATGTAGAAAAATACATTCATGAATGCATGGAGTCGCTGGCCCGCCAGGACGATCGGAATTTCGAAATCATCGTCATTGACGACGAAAGCCCTGATGCGAGCATCAGCCAGATCGAACGCTATGCAGACCGTTTCGACAACCTTCAAATTCACCGGCAGAAAAACCGTGGCCTTGGCGGCGCGCGAAATGCCGGCATAAAAAAAGCATCCGGCGACTTTGTCGTCTTTGTCGACAGCGATGACGTAGTGACGCCCAATATGATTTCCTTGCTGCGTGCAAGACAGCAGGAAGGCGATCACGATGTTGTCACGGGCCGCTTCCAGCTTGTTTCGGAAACGCTTGACTTTCTCCGGCTTACGCACGAACCCGCCGGACCGAAAATCACACCCCCAGCGACGGCCCATGAACGCGTCCTCGGCGCCTTGTCGCGGTCCGTATCCTGCGCCCGGCTTTACCGAAAGGATCTGCTCACAAAATCAGGCGTTCGGTTCCCTGAAAAGGTCCCGCACGAAGATCTGTTCTTTACCTATAAAATCTTGCGCATGAGCAAATCTGTCGGCGCGATTGACGACTATATCTACTCCTGGCGCCAGAGGCAGGGCTCTCTCGGGCGCAGCCTCAGCAAAGCCCATATCGATGTTTTGTCCACGCTGCGCAATGACACGCAGAAGTTCCTGACTCAAGCTGGCGCATCAGAGCGAGAATTCATATTTGCCGCGCGCCGCAATCTCAGCCTGATGGCCTGGTTCAGGGCGAAAGCAAGAAATACGGATGAAGAAACGCGCAACGCATATTTTGAGATGGTTGAAAAGTCTCGCCCAGCCATTCTCGAGGACATGCGCCTTTACGAAAAACTGAACTTTCCGGGCGATACAATCTCGGCCCGTATTAACGCGTTGCTCAGGCATATCGACAAAACCGGCGGGAGTTCAGGCCAGTCCGTTGCACCGAAATCGCAGCCTGCCGCAAAGCCGGTTTCCCCGGCGCAGGTCAGCGCAGAAACGGTCGACATCGCCTTTTTCCCGCTTCGCGCCTATCACTTGCGCGAGTGCGCGCCGATCGCAGAAGAATTAGGCAAGCAGGGCCTCAAAACGATAATCGTCGACACTGACGATTACCGGAAAGGTAATGAAGAAGTTCGCAAGGCGGCCGCTGAAACCGGCCTGCCCCTGACGCCGTTGAGCGAGTTTATCAACCGGCGAACCGCTGTCCGCTGCGTAGTGTTCCTGAACGATTGGGATCCTCTTATGCGTGTGATTTCGCGCGCGTGCCACGCCGCCGGCATCGTTACCGTCGGGTGGGTCGAGGGCGTCAACGATTACCATGACGTTGACACGGGTCGTTCCCGATTCGCCTATCTGCGTTCCGGGCACGTCATTGTTCCGGGACCGTTTGACGCGCGCTATTTCCAGAACACAGGCCAAACCGTTCACGCCGGCGAGGTTGTCCGAATCAGGCCGCTCTGGGACAACCGCAAAGCGGAACGCGCCGCACAGGCGCGCCCAAAAGCGTTGATAAACAGCAACTTCTCCTACGGCGTCCTCACAGACAGCCGCGACAAATGGGTTCGCGATGCAGTTGAAGCCTGCCTCAAAGCGGGCATTGAGCCCGTCTTGTCACGACATCCGTTTGATCTCGGCGAAGAATATGGCGAGCACCAGACGAATGAAAGCTTCTTTGATGCGATACGCAATTGCGACGTCAGCATACAACGCTTTGGGTCGGGCATTCTCGAGTCGCTGGCGACCGGCGTACCTGTTATCTACTTCAACCCCCATGGGGAGAATATCGACAAGTTCGCAGAGCCTGATAACGCCTATCTGATCTCAAAAAGCCGCGAGAATCTTCAAGACATATTGGCGGAGAAAAAATACTTCTGGCGCGAACCGGAAGCCCGAACATTTCTTGAACTGCATACGGGGCTTTTTTCCGGCGAAAATGAACCCGGCGGCAGGGTAACAACCATCCTTGCGAGCGCGCTGCAAAACGCTCCTGAACCGTCGACGGCGCTTGCCGAACATCTCCGCGAGGCGCGTTATATCGACAGGCGCAAGGCTT